>NZ_JANZYP010000037.1 GCF_025506355.1 Sphaerisporangium corydalis | reverse complement strand
CCCTCCCCACCCCCAAGATCCCCGAACCCGTCGCCTGACCCCGCCGGAACCGGCGCGTTCCAGCCGGCGGCTGGATTCGGGGGTGTCGCCGGGAGAGCGGCCGAGGTCGATCTCCCGGCATCCGGCCGTGGGCTACTCCCCGGTGGTGCCGTCGATGAGCTCGCGAGCGACG
The DNA here is from genome assembly GCF_025506355.1 of Sphaerisporangium corydalis. Lineage (GTDB taxonomy): Bacteria > Actinomycetota > Actinomycetes > Streptosporangiales > Streptosporangiaceae > Sphaerisporangium > Sphaerisporangium corydalis. Next base: position 90,463 of record NZ_JANZYP010000037.1, on the reverse strand, counting down.
TCGAGCTGGCCGACGTGGCGGGCGTACTCCTGGAGCAGATGGAACAGGATCCTGCCGAGCGAGGGCGTCTGGTCGGGCGTCCTGAACCGGCCGCCGATCCGCGCCCGCTCGGCGAGGTCGGCCCGCGCCGCCAGCGACCGCGACCTGCCGACCTCGTCCAGGTAGGCGGCGATCACCCGGTCCGCGGGCTCCTCGGCGGGGATGCCCCACTCGACCTTGTCGCCGCCCGGCAGGCAGGCGACGAGGTCCTCGGCGGCGAACCCCCACCGCATCCACCGCCGCTCGACCCAGCCGAGGTGCTTCACCATCCCGAGCGGCGACCAGCCCAGCGGCTCGACGGGCGTACGGAGCTGCGCGTCGGACAGGCCGTCGATCTTGCGGAGGAGGGTCTCGCGATACCAGTCCAGATATCCGACGACCAGTTCACGCGGATCGGAGACCCGCACCCCCGGCCCGTCCAGCACGGCGGGCCGCCCCTGAACCGCCCCCGCACCCTGTGTGTCCACCATGAACTGACGTTAACGGAACCACCCACCCAGGACACCCCCGTTCACCAACCCCCACCACCAAAGAAACCCGCCCGGGCGCGCTGGCATGATGCGTCCATGCCGGACCCGGACTCCACGTCGATCTCCTCCTACTGGGACGCCGCCGCCTCCGCCTTCGACGAGGAGGCCGACCACGGGCTCCGCGACCCCCGGGTCAGGGCGGCGTGGGCGGCCCGGATCCGTTCGTGGACGCCCGCACCGCCGGCCGACGTCCTGGACCTGGGGTGCGGCACGGGGTCACTGTCGCTGTTGCTCGCCGAGCGGGGACACCGGCCGGTCGGGGTGGATCTGTCGCCGCTCATGGTTCAGCGGGCCCGGCACAAGCTCGCCACCGCAGGCTTCGACGTCCAGACGCTGGTCGGCGACGCGAGCGACCCTCCGGCGGAGGCGGGCTCGTCCTTCGACGTCGTCCTCTCGCGGCACCTGCTGTGGACCCTGCCCGATCCCGAGGGCGCCCTGCGCCGCTGGACCCGGCTACTGCGTCCGGGCGGCCGGCTGATGCTCGTCGAAGGGCGCTGGGCGAGCTCTGACAGGGCGGGTGACGGCACGGCCTACGCCGTCGCGCCCGGATCGCTGCCGTGGATGGGCGGGGTGACCGCCACCGAACTCGTGCGGGCCTTGGGTGCCTTCCTCACGGACGTACGGGTCGACCCGCTCACCGACCCCGGCCTGTGGGGCCGTCCGATCCACGACGAGCGGTACGCCGTCATCGCCTTCCCGTAGTCGTCGCGGGTGTGCGCCGGGGCTAGGTGGTCAGGCGGGCCGGGTCGGTGGGGGTCGTGGGTGGGGTGTGTCGTTCGATGGTGGTGGCGGCGGTCAGGCAGAGGTCTTCGCGGAAGCGCGGGCCGATGATCTGAACGGCCTGCGGGAGGCCGCCCGCGTGGCCGGTCGGCACGGCGACCGAGGGCAGGCCCAGGAGGTTCACCACCACGCTCATGCGAAGCGCCGCCGGCCAGCCGGAGAGCCAGTCGGGGTCGAGGTCGGCGCCGACCTGGAAGGCGGGACGGGCGCAGATCGGGGCGAGGATCAGTGGCGTGCGGTCCATCCAGGCGCTCCAGGCCCGCGCGATCATGGCACGTTCCATCATCGGGTCGAAGGCGGGCTTCCCCGCCGCCTCCGTCCAGCTCGGGTGGTAGGCCGCCCAGAAGCGGACGAACCCCTCGGACGCGATCCCCTCGACCGGCGGCTGCACCTCGTGTACGCGGCCGTGGTTCGACATGATCTGGGTGAAGATCTCACCGCCTCTGACCAGGTCGGGAGGCTGGTGTTCCTCGACCAGGTAACCGGCGTCGGCCAGCAGCCCGGCGGCCCGGCGCACGGCGTCCGCGACATGCGGATCGACCCCTGACCCGTCCGGATCGAGCACCACGGCCACGCGTATCGGCATCGCCACCGGCGGCTGTTCGACCGATACCGGCGCGTACCAGGGGTCGCCGCCCGAACGCCCGCACATGTTCTCGAAGGCCAGCCGGAGGTCACCGACGCGCCGGGCGATCGGCCCGTGCACGCCAAGCAACTGGAAGGCGAAGGGGGCCGGCTGCCCGGGGGCGCCACCCTGGGCGACGCGTCCCAGGGACGGCTTCAACGCGGCGACCCCGCAGCACTGGGCCGGCCAGCGAAGCGAACCGGCCCCGTCGTTGCCCATCCCCAGCGGGGCCATGCCGGTCGCCACCGCCGCCGCGTCGCCTCCGCTGGACCCGCCGGGCGTGTGGTCGGCCGACCAGGGGTTGAGCGTCGCACCGCGCAGCGCGTTGTCGGTGTGCCACCGCATGCCGAACTCCGGCATGTTCGTCCGGGCGATCGGGATCGCCCCGGCCGCGCGTAGCTCGGCGATGTGCGGGGCGTCGGCCGGCGCGGCGGCGTCCCGCAGCGCGGCGATCCCCAGCGTCGTCGCGGACCCCGCGACGTCGATGTTCTCCTTGATCGTCATCGGTACCCCGCACAACGGCCCGGCCGTCGCTCCGCTCCGCAGGGCCCGGTCGGCGGCGTCCGCCGCCGCGAGCGCCTCCTCCGCGAGCACGACCGTGACCGCGTTGACGCTCGCGTTCACCTCGCCGATGCGCTCAAGATGCGCCTGTACCACCTCCCGGCTCGACACCTCCCGCTCGCGCACGAGCCGCGCCAGCTCCCCGGCACCCATCTCCCACAACCGCCGCACCATGTCCTCCTCGGAGTAACCGTGCTGCGGAATCTAGAAGGATTTTTCGCGAAGAAGCAGTCTTGTTCTTCCGCCCCCCTTCATCGCCATGGCACCCGTATCACTCCCGCCCAGGTCACGGCCACCATGCCCGGCCGGAATACCGATGCCTTCGCTTGCCCTGGAACTCACAGCGGCTTTCGGATCTGACAGGCGAACCAGACCGTCTTACCGAGGCCGGGGCCGGGATCGACTTCCCAACGGTCGGTGATCGCTGAGACGATCTGGAGTCCCCGGCCGTGTTCGTCGTCCTCCAGTGCCGCCCACGCCTCTCCAGGCGCCCAGATGCCACCGTGGTCGCCGACCGCGCCGGCGAGGACCTCTCCGACCAGGCGGAGCGTCAGCGTGATCGGCGGCCGTGCGTGCAGGACGGCGTTGGTGAGAAGTTCGGTCGCGACCAGGACGACGTCATCGACGAGGTCGCCCACCTCCCATTGGCCGAGGGTCTCCTGGAGGATCCCGCGGAGATCGCCGATGCTCTCCGGGCCTCCAGACAGTTCCCAGCAGGCTTCGCGGGTCCGATCGAAGGGCTGGGTGGTGCGGACGGTCATAAGGACTCCGCTTACAGAAAGTGAGGGGACCGATACAGTCGGCATCATGCACCACGCATTTAAGAATGTGCAACGTACATCTCGAAACACGCGCTTTTTGTCCGTACTTGCGGAAACAGGTCTACGATCAGCACGGATAAACGGAAGGAGATCGGGAGATGGCTGACGGTCACCGCAGTCCGACAGTGCGATTGCGCCGTTTAGGGCATGAATTGCGAAGAATGCGAGAAGCCACCGGCAAGACCATCTATGAGGCCGCCGCCGATCTCGAATGGTCGAGCGCGAAGATCTCCCGCCTCGAGAACGGCCTCACGAAGCGGCCGGACGTCCACCATGTCCGAGCCTTGTGCGCGCTGTACGACATAACGGAAACGGCCGTAGTCGAAGCCATGGTCACATTGGCCCGAGAAGCCCGAAAACGCGGCTGGTGGAGCGCCTACAAGGACGTTCTGGCGGGCTCCTACGTAGGGCTCGAAGCCGAGGCATCGTCCATTCGCACGTTCCAGCCGCTCGTCATTCCCGGACTCTTGCAGACGGCCGAATACACCGCCGCCATCTGCCGGGCGGCCATGGTCAGGGATGACGCCGAGGTCGAGCGGCGGGTGGAGGCACGGCTGGCACGTCAGCAGATCCTCGTCCGCGACGATCCGCCACATCTCTGGGCCGTCATCGACGAGGCGGCACTGCTGCGGCTCGGTCCAGAGGTACGCGAAGGGCAACTTCGTAAACTGCTCGATACCAGCCCATTGGAGCACGTCAAGGTTCAGGTGTTGCCGATGTCGGCCGGACTGCACGCGGGGTTGGCCGGCCCGTTCGTGATCCTGGAATTCCCGGACCCGACCGATCGAAGCATTGTTTATCTGGAGACGGCCACTGATGATCTGTATCTAGAGGAGAGCGCGCAAGTAGGTCGATATACGCTGCTATTCCAGCATGTGTGCGCATCCGCGCTGAGTATCGACGCGTCGATCGCCCACCTGTCCACCATGCTCGATGAGCTGGAAGGCGACGATGGAACTGTCCCTCGCCAAGTGGCGGAAAAGCTCCCACAGCCAAGGCAATGGCGATGAATGTGTCGAAGTCGCAAGCAACCTTCCTGGTGGTGTCGCCGTACGCGACTCCAAGAATCCCGACGGGCCGAAACTGATCTTTACATTCTCCGCGTGGGTCATGTTCATCGACAGAGTCAAAGGCACTGGCCCGGCTCTTGGTGGGTGATATATCAGCGGCGCGGCGGTGAGGGCGGCTGGTAGCGTGTTCGGGCAAGTAGTGGTGGAACGGAGCATGAGATGGCAGGCGACGACGACATCTCCGGGTGATCCCGGATCGCATGGCCATCGGTGACGCGCGCCCAGCGTGGTCGCCGGTCGGCGATGTCTTCGTGTCCTGGCCAATTACCGGGCGGCTTCGCCGTGCCGGCCGAACGCGGAAGCGATTCGATGTCCGACGCCCTCATCGTGGTCTCCGACCTGTCCTTTTCCTGGCCCGACGACACCCCGGTGTTCGAGGACCTCTCCTTCACCGTCCCCGCGGGGCACACCGGCCTGGTGGCGCCCAACGGCGCGGGGAAGAGCACGCTGCTCCGGCTGATCGCCGGTGAACTCCGCCCGGCCAGCGGTTCGGTGGTGACGCAGGGGGTGCTGGGCTACCTGCCCCAGACGCTGCCCCTCGCCGGCGACCTGACCGTGGCCGAGGTCCTGGGCATCGCCCCGGTGATCAGGGCGCTGGACGCCATCGAGTCGGGCGACGCGAGCGAGGAACACTTCACCACGATCGGCAACGACTGGGACATCGAGGAGCGCACCCGTGCCCAGCTCGACCGGCTCGGCCTCGGCGACATCCCGCTCAGCCGGCGCCTGCACGCCCTCAGCGGCGGCGAGGTCGTCTCCCTCGGCCTGGCGGCCCAGCTACTGAGGCGCCCCGACGTCCTGCTGCTGGACGAGCCGACCAACAACCTCGACCTGGACGCGCGCCGCAAGCTGTACGGCGTGCTCGACGACTGGAACGGCTGCCTGCTGCTGGTCAGCCACGACCGGGCGCTGCTCGACCGCATGGACCGCGTCGCCGAGCAGGACCGGGGTGAGGTCCGGTCGTACGGCGGGAACTTCACCGCGTACGAGGAGGCCGTGCGCGCCGCGCGGGAGGTCGCCGAGAAGAACGTCCGCAACGCCGAGCAGGAGGTGAAGCGGGAGAAGCGGGAGCTGCAGCAGGCCCGCGAGCGCGCCGCGCGCCGGGCGAGCAACGCCGCCAGGAACCTCGGTGACGCCGGGCTACCGAAGATCTTCGCCGGGACGATGAAGCGGCGCGCCCAGGAGTCGGCGGGGAAGTCCGACGAGACGCGCACCGCGCGGGTCGGCGAGGCCAAGGCCCGGCTCGACGACGCGAGCCGTGCCCTGCGTGACGAGCAGAAGATCGTCCTGGAGCTGCCCGCGACCAACGTCCCCGCAGGGCGCACGGTCTTCCTCGGCGAGGGGATCCGGGTGCGCTACGGTCAGCGGGCGCTGTTCGCCGGCGAGGGCGCCGACCTGGCGATCCGGGGGCCCGAGCGGATCGCCCTCACCGGTCCCAACGGCGCCGGCAAGTCCACCCTGCTGCGCGTGATCAACGGCGAGCTGGCGCCGGAGGGCGGCACGATCAAGCGGGCCAACGGCCGGATCGCGTACCTGTCCCAGCGACTGGACCTGCTGGACCTCGGCCGTACGGTCGCCGAGAACCTGGTCGCGTTCGCGCCCGGGATGCCGGAGACGAAGCGCATGCACCTGCTCGCCCGTTTCCTGTTCCGTGGCTCCCGCATCCACCTGCCGGTCGGTGCCCTGTCCGGCGGCGAGCGGCTGCGCGCCACCCTGGCCTGCGTCCTGTTCGCCGAGCCGGCGCCGCGGCTGCTCCTGCTCGACGAGCCGACCAACAACCTCGACCTGGTCAGCGTCTCCCAGCTGGAAGGGGCCCTGCGGTCGTACGAGGGCGCCTTCGTGGTGGTCAGCCACGACGAGCGGTTCCTCGCCGAGATCGGGGTGGACCGCCGGCTACGGCTGGCCGAGGGCCGCCTGCTCGAAACGGGCGCCCCCGACGCGTGAGGGCGCGGGGGGCTTCGTGGCGTGACGACCGCGGGTGCCCTGGTCCAGCCCCCGAGCGCTCATCTCTTCCCGGTGGGACGGCAGGGCGACGGCGTCGTACGGCCCGGGGGCGGGGTGAGCGGTTCGTGTGGCACAATCGCGCAGGTGACCAGCAGTTCCGCCGGAGCGCAACGCCTGCGCGACCTCGCGCGGATGCGCCGCGTCCGCGACCGGATCGACCGGGAGTACGCGCAGCCCCTGGACGTCGAGGCGCTCGCCCGGGGCGTGCACATGTCGGCAGGGCACCTCAGCCGGGAGTTCCGGCTGGCCTACGGCGAGTCACCGTACAGTTACCTGATGACGCGGCGCATCGAGCGCGCGATGGCGTTGCTGCGCCGTGGCGACCTCAGCGTCACCGAGGTCTGTTTCACGGTCGGCTGCTCGTCGCTCGGCACCTTCAGCACGCGTTTCACCGAGCTGGTCGGCATGCCGCCCAGCGCCTACCGGCTGCACGAGGCGCGCGCGACGGCCGGGATCCCGTCCTGTGTGGCCAAGCAGGTGACCAAACCCATCAGGAATCGAGAAGCGCTGCCCGCCGGGCCACAACTAGCCTGACCATTATGAACACCGCGATTCACCCAGGCTTCCACCCGCACGACGACCCGTGACGCGTCCCTGACCTTCTTCGATCTTCTCCGGCTTCGAGGCCCGCGACACCTCGGCTTCGAGGTCGCCGACGACGCCGGCCACGGCGGGACGCGCCGGATCACGGCCGTCCCCGCCGATCAGCCCGGCACATCACGGCCGCCCCCCGACCGCCCCGGCACGACCATCGTCCTGGAGCCACCGGCCGCCGACCCGACGTGACGGGACATGACCGACGTCCCCCCAGACTCGACGTCTCCCAGACTCGACATCACCGACAACGCGCCCCCCACCGTCACCAAGCTGACGGCCACCGATATTTCCGGGCTTTCCGCCCATTCACCCCCGATTCACACCCGACAATCACCGGGTCCCCGCGACCCGACGACCTCAGGAGCGATCATGACCGACTCTTCCACCCAGGGGATCAAGACCGTGCTGCACCCCGTGTCCGATCTGGCGAAGGCCAAGGCGGTGTACGCCGCCCTGCTCGGCGTGGCGCCGCAGGCCGACTCGTCCTACTACGTCGGCTTCGATGCCGCCGGCCAGCACATCGGGCTGGTACCGGGCGGTGGACCGCAGGGCGCGACCTCGCCGGTGGCCTACTGGCACGTACCGGACATCGAGGCGAAGCTGGCCGAGGTGACCGCAGCGGGTGCCGTCGTCAAGGAGGCCGCGCACGACGTGGGCGGTGGCCGCCTGGTGGCGACCTTCACCGACCCCGACGGCAACGTCCTCGGCCTGCTCCAGGACAGCTGACCCGACCGGCCGGGAACCTGGCCGCCGGCCGACACGTTCGGCCGGGGGCCGGGCCGGCTCGGCGGGCCGGCGGGCTCCACGGGCCGGAGCGGCTCCACAGCAGCAGGCTCCACGGGCCGGAGCGGCGCGGATACCTTGGTTCCGGCGCCGAGCGCGCGACTAACGGATGGAGACACGATGAGCAAGGCCACGAGGACGGACACGCCGTCACCCGCGCCCCACGGTGCCGACAGCCATGATCTGATCCGCGTGCAGGGCGCGCGTGTGAACAACCTCAAGGACGTGAGCGTCGAGATCCCGAAGCGCCGGCTGACGGTGTTCACCGGCGTCTCCGGCTCCGGCAAGAGCTCGCTGGTGTTCGGCACGATCGCCGCGGAGTCCCAGCGGATGATCAACGAGACTTACAGCACCTTCGTCCAGGGCTTCATGCCGACGCTGGCGCGGCCCGACGTCGACGTCCTCGAAGGGCTGACGACCGCGATCATCGTCGACCAGGAGCGGATGGGGTCCGACCCCCGTTCCACGGTCGGCACCGCCACCGACGCCAACGCGATGCTGCGGATCGTCTTCAGCCGGCTCGGGAAGCCGCACATCGGCTCCGCGCAGGCGTACTCCTTCAACATCGCCTCGGTCCGGGCGACCGGTGCGATCACGGTGGACCGCGGTAACCGCAAGACCGACCGGGTGAGTTTCAGCCGTATCGGCGGCATGTGCCCGCGCTGCGAGGGCCGGGGCTCGGTCACCGACTTCGACCTGACCGCGTTCTACGACGACAGCAAGTCGCTCAACGAGGGCGCGCTCACGATCCCCGGTTACAGCATGGACGGCTGGTACGGCCGCATCTTCAGCGGCTGCGGCTTCTTCGACCCGGACAAGCCGCTCAGCAAGTACACCAAAAGGGAGCTCGACGACCTGCTCCACAAGGAGCCGACCAAGATCAAGGTCGACGGCATCAACCTCACCTACGAAGGGCTGATCCCGCGGGTCCAGAAGTCCTTCCTCGCCAAGGACGTCGAGGCGATGCAGCCGCACATCCGCGCGTTCGTGGAGCGGGCGGTGACGTTCAGCGTCTGTCCCGAGTGCGACGGCACCCGGCTCAGCGAGGCGGCCAGATCCTCCAAGATCAAGGGCATCAGCATCGCCGACGCGTGCTCGATGCAGATCAGCGACCTGGCCCTCTGGGTCCGCGACCTCGACGAGCCGTCGGTGGCACCGCTGCTCGCCAAGCTGGCGCACGCCCTCGACTCGTTCGTGGAGATCGGGCTCGGCTACCTCTCGCTCGACCGGCCCGCGGGCACGCTGTCGGGCGGCGAGGCGCAGCGCGTCAAGATGATCCGCCACCTCGGCTCCTCGCTGACCGACGTCACCTACGTCTTCGACGAGCCCACCATCGGCCTGCACCCGCATGACATCCAGCGGATGAACGACCTGCTGCTGCGGCTGCGGGACAAGGGCAACACGGTGATCGTCGTGGAGCACAAGCCGATGACGATCGCGATCGCCGACCACATCGTCGACCTCGGCCCCGGCGCGGGCAAGGCGGGCGGCACCGTCTGCTTCGAGGGCTCCGTCGAGGGGCTAAGGACCAGCGGCACCGTCACGGGCCGCCACTTCGACGACCGGGCCAGGCTCAAGGAGGAGGTGCGCAAGCCCACCGGCACGCTGGAGATCCGCGGCGCGACCGCGCACAACCTGGCCGACGTCGATGTGGACATCCCGCTCGGGGTGCTCGTCGTCGTCACCGGCGTCGCCGGTTCCGGCAAGAGCTCGCTCGTGCACGGGTCGATTCCCGGCGGCGCGGGTGTGGTGTCGATCGACCAGGGCGCGATCCGCGGCTCGCGACGCAGCAACCCGGCGACGTACACCGGACTGCTCGACCCGATCCGCAAGGCGTTCGCGAAGGCCAACGGCGTGAAGCCGGCGCTGTTCAGCGCCAACTCCGAGGGCGCCTGCCCCAACTGCAACGGCGCCGGGGTCATCTACACCGACCTGGCGATGATGGCCGGCGTCGCCACGACCTGCGAGGAGTGCGAGGGGAAGCGGTTCCAGGCGTCGGTGCTGGACCACCACCTCGGCGGCCGCGACATCAGCGAGGTGCTCGCGATGTCGGTGACCGAGGCCCAGGGGTTCTTCGGCGACGGCGAGGGGCGCACACCGGCCGCGCACGCCATCCTCAACCGGCTCGTGGACGTCGGGCTCGGGTACCTCAGCCTCGGCCAGCCGCTCCCCACGCTGTCCGGCGGCGAGCGGCAGCGGCTCAAGCTGGCCACCCACCTGGGCGACAAGGGCGGCGTCTACGTCCTCGACGAGCCGACCAGCGGCCTGCACCTCGCCGACGTCGAACAGCTGCTCGGCCTGCTCGACCGGCTCGTGGACTCCGGCAAGTCGGTCATCGTCGTCGAGCACCACCAGGCCGTGATGGCGCACGCCGACTGGATCATCGACCTCGGCCCCGGCGCCGGCCACGACGGCGGCCGCATCGTCTTCGAAGGCACCCCCGCCGACATCGTCGCCACCCGCCCCACCCTCACCGGCGAGCACCTCGCCACCTACGTCGGCGCCTGACCGACCCCCTCACGGACACCCCGAGCCGACCGCGGCGAGGGGTGTTCCGTGCTTCCCCGACAGGTGACCAAACCCATCAGGAATCGAGAAGCGCCGCTCACTGAGCCGGAACTAGCGTGAACGCCATGAACATCACCATTCATTACGCCTTCCTCCCGCACGACGACCCGGACGCGGCGCTGGGCTTCTATCGCGACATTCTCGGCTTCGAGGTCCGCAACGACGTCGGATACGGCGGGATGCGCTGGATCACGGTCGGCCCTCCCGACCAGCCAGGCACGTCCATCGTCCTGGAGCCCCCTGCCGCCGACACCGGTGTCACCGACGAAGAGCGCCGCGTCATCACCGAGATGATGGCCAAGGGCAGCTACGCCCGCGTCGCCCTGGCCACCACCGACCTCGACGCCACCTTCGCCCGCCTGGAGGCAGGCGGCGCCGAGATCGTCCAGGAACCCACCGACCAGCCCTACGGCGTCCGCGACTGCGCCGTCCGCGACCCCTCCGGCAACCTGATCCGCATCAACGAAGTCCGCTGACCCCGACCACCACAGCCCCGGCCGGCGTAGACGTCACCTCGCGCTTCCCGACAACGCGCCTGGCTTGATCGGCACGCGACAGTCGGGGAGCTCGAGGGGCGGAGCCCTTCGATCAGGGGCGGAGCCCCGCTAGAGATACTGCCCGAGCCGAAGGCGAGGCCCGACGCCCTGACAGGAGCCCCGCTGGTGACACTGCCCGAGCCGAAGGCGAGGGCCGATGGGTCAGGAGCCTATTTTTTTGCCTTGTTTGTGCCAGGCTACGGCTACTGAGGGGCGGGGCTGGCTGGTGCCGCCGTCGGGCCAGTGGCTGACGGGGTTGTCGGGGGTGGCGCCGGTGATCTCGCCCGGGTGCTGGACGGCGACGAAGACGCTGAGCTGGTCCTTGACGACCAGCGGGCCGCAGGTCTCGGCCCCCCGGGGCACCGTAAGGAACTGCCGGACGTGTCCACGTTCGGGCCCGCCGACCGGCATGGCGAACAGGCCGTCGTTGGAGCCCAGGGCGTTCCCGTCGGTGGCGATCCACAGGTTGCCGTCGGCGTCGAAGGTGACGTTGTCGGGGCAGGAGATCGGGGACACCTTGGTCTTGTCGTACCCCCCGTAGTACGTCGAGGGGTCCGCCGGGTCGCCGCAGACGAGCGGGAGCGCCCAGGTGAACGACGTCGCTCCGGAGTCGTCCCTGCGTTCGACGATCTCCAGGATCTGACCGTGCTTGTTGGCGGGCCGGGGGTTGGCCTCGTCGATGTTCGCGGCGGTCCTGTTGGAGTTGTTGGTGAGCGCGGCGTACACGGCCCCGGTGACCGGGTTGCGCTCGATGTCCTCCGGGCGGTCCATCTTGGTCGCGCCGGCCTTGTCGGCGGCGAAGCGGGTGTACACGAGGACCTCGTCGGCGGTCATGCCGGCGACGTGGGACTTGTCGCCGCTCACCAGGGGGAGCCAGGTGCCGGTGCCGTCGAAGGCGCCGTCGGACGGCAGCCTGCCGGTGCCGTCGATCTCGGCCGCCGGGCTGTCGCCGGTGAACTTGGCCACGTACAGCGTGCCCTCGTCCAGCAGGTTCCGGTTGTGCCGGTCGAAGCCGGGGATGTACCGATCTTTGGAGACGAACTTGTAGATGTACTCGAACCGGGTGTCGTCCCCCATGTAGACGGCGACGCGGCCGTCCTTGGTGAGCGAGGTGGTCGCGCCCTCGTGGGCGAACCGGCCGAGGGCGGTGCGTTTGACGGGGGTGGAGTCGGGGTCGAACGGGTCGATCTCGACGATCCAGCCGAACCGGTTGAGCTCCTGGGGGTGCTTGGCGAGGTCGAACCGCTCCTCGACCCGGTCGAAGCGCCGGTTGCCCGCGGGGATCGCGACGGTGGTGCTGACCCCGTATCGCACGAGGTACGGCTTCTGCGCCTCGGGGACGCCGGTGCCGCCGACGAAGTACTGGTTCCAGTTCTCCTCGCCGGTCAGGACGGTCTTCCACGGCGTCGTGCCGCCGGCGCAGTTGTTGAGCATGCCGAGGACGGTGGTGCCGCGCGGGTCGGCCGAGGTCTTGAGCAGCGCCGATCCGGCGGCGGGCCCGGAGATCCGCATGCGCGTGTGCGCGGTGATCCGCCGGTTGTAGCGGCGCCGGCCGCTCGTGACGAGTTTCCACTGGCCGGTGCGGCCCACGCGCTCGATCTCGACGATCGACCCGCCGTGCGCGGCGAGACCGACCTTGATCTGCTCCAGGGGGGCGTTGTCGCCGCCGGTCCAGCCCCGGAACATCAGGTCTTCATTGGTGTACTCGTGATTCACCCACAGCAGCCCGCGCGCGGAGCCCGTGGGGAAGAAGGTGACGAAGTCGCAGTTGTAGCCGAACTGCCCGGCCTGCGCCTCGCCCGTCTGGTGGTCGAAGTCGAAGGCGGGCGCACCGGGCACCACCGGATCGCCCCAGCGGGCCACGACCGCCGTGGCGTAGCCGTCGGCCACGACCAGGGCGTCCTGCGTGTTCGGCGCCACGGGGGTGAACTTCGGCGCCTTGCGCAGTTCCCTGACGCTTCCCGCCTCCTGGCCGGTCGCGGAGGCGGTGGCCGGCACGGCGGCCACGGCCCCTCCCACGCCGACGGTCGCCACGAGCGTGCCCAGGGCACCCGCCCTGAGCGCGCCGCGCCGCGACACAGTGCTCGCGGCGATGTCGTTGAAGTAGGTGTTGCCGCTGGTGTTGGGGATCTCGTGCGAGCAGGCGTCGCCACACCGGAACCGGCATGTCATCGGATCCCGGCCACCTCCACGGGGTGCGGAGAGCAGCGGCAGCATCCTGCGCGGCGACGGCTTCGTCACAGTTCCTCCAAGATCGTACGGTGATGTCCTCGGTGGGACCGTACGGCCGCAATCACAGCACGATGCGCGCGTGCCTGACCACCAGATCGACCTTTTCGCGGCGATGACGGCAAGATAGGGACGTGCCCGTTCGCAAGATCGATGTGGAGAGAATCCGCGCCGCGCTGGACACCCAGCTCGCTGACCTGGGAGAGCACCCCTATGACGGCCCGGCGGCCGGCATCCCCGGCGCCGCGGTGGCGGTCGTGCTCCGAATCTACGGCGAAGGGCTCCGTCCCGAGCGGGACATCGCGCGGTTCGCGGTGCGGCACCTCCTCGACCGGCTCGCCGAGGACGCGCCCGGGCGGACGGTGGAGGTCCGGGTCCCGCCGTACGCCGCCGTGCAGTGCGTGGCGGGCCCCCGGCACACGCGCGGCACCCCGCCCAACGTGGTCGAGACCGATCCCCGCACCTGGCTGGAGCTGGCCACCGGCCTTGTGACCTGGGACGACGCCATGGACGCCGGAAAGATCAGCGCCAGCGGCGGCCGTGCCGACCTCTCCGAGTACCTGCCCCTGACGGACTGACGCCGCGGGCGCGAGACCCGCGAGGGCACCGGCGCGCGGCCGGGCCGTCATGGGACCCGGGTCTGGACGTTCACCCCGAGTTTCCGCTCCACGCACTGCTGCGCCTCGCCCTGCGTCGGCAGGGTGAAACACTCGCGGAAGTTGCTGAAGAACCAGGTGAAACCGACGATCGCGAGGATGATCGTGAGGACGCTGAGGGTGATCCCGGTGATCGCGCGGCCCTTTCCGGACTTCTTGACCAGCGCCATCAGCCCCACGACGATCCCGGCGACGGCCGTCAGCGCCCCGACACCGCAGACGAGCAGCAGGAACACGCTGACGATGCCGAGGACCAGCGCCGCCGTCCCGAGCCCGCCCGACGGCCGTGGGGAGCCGGGAGGCCGCTGCCCGTACGGCGGCTGCCCGTACGGAGGCGCCCCGCCATAGGGCGGCTGCCCGTACGGCGGTTGCCCATACGGGGGCTGACCGTACGGAGGCTGAGCGGCGGGAGGCTGCCCGGCGGGAGGCTGCGCGGCGGGCGGGTGCGCTCCGGGCGGGTACTCGCTCGGGGACGCTCCCGCGGAGACGTCGCCGGCCGGGTCGTGCGCGTGCCGGCCGTGCGGATCGTCATCCCGGGAAGGGTCGTTCGGATCACCAGGTATGGTCACGCTCTGCTCTTTCGGCCGGTAAAGGGAATCGGCGGGAACCCACTCTCCTCCGGGAGCCCCGGGAGCGGGCGGACCGACACGGCGAACGCGAGGGATCTTTGCCCCATGACCGCCGGGGATCGCCTGGCCGGGGTCACCGGGTGCAACCCTGCCGGACCCGGATTACCAGGCAGCGAGACGCCCAACTTAGACTGAAGCACGTGCTAAAGGGCGACGGCCGGCTAGGCCATGACCTTGACCCCCGTGACCGCGCTCCGCAGGACGCCTGTGGCGTCTTCGGAGTGTGGGCGCCTGGGGAGGACGTCTCCAAACTCACCTACTACGGTTTGTACGCGTTACAGCATCGCGGGCAGGAGTCCGCGGGCATCGCGGTGAGCGAAGGCAGCAGGATCCTGGTCTACAAGGACATGGGCCTGGTGGCCCAGGTCTTCGACGAGTCGGTGCTGGGCACTCTGCGCGGCCACCTCGCGATCGGGCACTGCCGCTACTCCACGACCGGCTCCAGCGTGTGGGAGAACGCCCAGCCGACCCTCAGCTCGACCGACGGGGGCGGCCTCGCGCTGGCCCACAACGGCAACCTCATCAACACATCCGAACTCGCCCAGCGGCTGCCGGTGGGCCTGATCCGCGCGACCACCGACACCGAGGTGCTCACCTCCCTGCTCGCGCAGGACCGCACCCGGTCCATCGACGAGGCCGCCGCCGACCTGCTTCCGCAGGTCAAGGGGGCCTACTCGCTGGTGTTCATGGACGAGAAGACCTTGTACGCCGCCCGCGACCCGCAGGGCATCCGCCCGATGGTCCTCGGCCGCCTGGAACGCGGGTGGGTGGTGGCCTCCGAGACGGCGGCCCTCGACATCGTGGGCGCGGTGTTCGTCCGGGAGATCGAGCCCGGCGAGCTGCTCACGATCGACGAGCGCGGCGTGCGCTCGCGCAGGTTCGCCCTGGCCGAGCCGAAGGGCTGCCTGTTCGAGTACGTCTACCTCGCCCGTCCCGACACCACGATCGCGGGGCGCGGCGTCCAGGCCACGCGGGTCGAGGTGGGCCGCATGCTGGCCCGCGAGCACCCCGTGGAGGCCGACCTGGTCATCCCGACCCCGGAGTCCGGGACCCCGGCCGCCATCGGGTACGCCGAGGCGAGCGGCATCCCGTACGGCCAGGGCCTGGTGAAGAACTCCTACGTCGGCCGCACCTTCATCCAGCCGTCCCAGACGATCCGCCAGCTCGGCATCCGGCTCAAGCTGAACCCCCTGCGGGAGGTCATCGCGGGCAAGCGCCTGGTGGTGGTGGACGACTCGATCGTGCGCGGCAACACCCAGCGGGCGATCGTCAAGATGCTCCGCGAGGCCGGGGCCGTCGAGGTGCACGTCCGTATCTCCTCGCCGCCGGTGGCGTGGCCGTGCTTCTACGGCATCGACTTCGCCACCAAGGCCGAGCTGGTCGCGGGGTCGAGGACGGTGGAGGAGATCTGCGAGGCCATCGGCGCCGACTCGCTCGGGTACATCTCTCTGGAGGGCCTGACCGAGGCGACCACGATCCCGGCCGACCGGCTCTGCCGTGCCTGCTTCGACGGCGCCTACCCGATTCCCATCGACCGCGACAACGTCGGCAAGTTCGTCCTCGAGGCCAAGGCGTGAGCGGGGCCGGCGATCCAGTGAAGGGGGCTCCATGACCAGCTACGCCGCCGCCGGCGTCGACATCGAGGCCGGGGACCGTGCGGTCGAGCTGATGAAGTCCCGGGTGGCGCGGTCGCGGCGCCCCGAGGTGGTGGACGACGCCAGCGGCTTCGCCGGGCTGTTCGACGCCTCGGCGCTGCTGCGTTTCCGGCGTCCGCTGCTGGCCACCTCGACCGACGGGGTGGGCACCAAGGTCATGCTGGCCCAGGCGCTGGGCAAGCACGACACCATCGGCATCGACCTGGTCGGCATGGTCGTCGACGACCTGGTGGTGTGCGGGGCCGAGCCGTTGTTCATGACCGACTACATCGCCTGCGGCAAGGTGGTCCCCGAGCGGATCGCCGACATCGTGGGCGGGGTGGCGGAGGGCTGCCGCCTGGCCGGCTGCGCCCTGGTGGGCGGCGAGACGGCCGAGCATCCCGGGGCCATGGGGCCGGACGAGTACGACCTGGCGGGCGCGGGCACCGGCGTGGTCGAGGCGTCGGAGCTGCTGGGGCCCGAGCGGGTGCGTCCGGGCGACGTCGTGCTCGGGCTCGCCTCCTCCGGGGTGCACTCCAACGGGTTCTCCCTGGTCAGGCACGTCCTGCGGACGGCGGGCCTGGCGCTGGAGGCGTCCCTGCCCGAGCTGGACCGCACGCTGGGCGAGGAGCTGCTGGAGCCGACGCGGATCTACTCGCTGCCCTGCCTGGAGCTCACCCGCTCCGCCGAGGTCCACGCGTTCGCGCACATCACCGGCGGGGGGCTGGCGGCCAACCTGGCCCGCTCGCTGCCCGGCACGGCCGACGCCGTCCTCGACCGCTCGTCGTGGACGCCCCAGCCGATCTTCGAGGTCATCGCCGGGTACGGCGAGGTGCCCCGGGAGGAGATGGACCGCACGTTCAACCTCGGTGTCGGCATGTGCGCGATCGTGGCGCCGGACACCGCCGGCACCGCCATGGACACGCTGCGTGCGCACGGCCAGCACGCCTGGGTCCTCGGCGAGATCGTCCCGGGCAGCGGTCAGGCCCGCTTCACCGCCTGATCCCCTGCCGCCTCGCCCGGCCCACGGGCGAGGCGGCAGGGGTCAGCGGGAGCCACGGTGATTTGCGTCACTTTTACGGATCGCCCCGGCAAGGTCAAGGCCGGGGAAACACGACGAAGAGCTCCTTGCCAAGTGGCAAGGAGCCCTTCCAGGTGCGCGAAGGAGGCACTCGGCGAGCTTTCGCTCACCGGGTGCCCTGCCTGCGTCAACCCGAAAATCGCCTATCGGCGACGGGACCCGTCGTCCTCGTCATCGTCGTCGGAGTCGCCGGCGTAATCGGCGTACCGATCGGCCAGTTCATCATCGACGACATCGTCATCGTTCTGATTGGAGTCGTGATTGACTCCGAGCTCCTCGCGAAGACGGTCAAGATCGGTGCCGCCGCTGTTGTACTTGAGCTGGCGTGCAACCTTCACCTGCTTGGCCTTGGCTCGGCCGCGCCCCATCGGCTCGACCCCCTCATGCGGGGTCGTGCCCGACCCCTCGTCGCTAACGCACCACGCGCTGACGCCGCCTGACTTCCGGCGTCAGCTCTCGTTCGACTACAACCGTACCTGTTTTGCGCGCCGCTCGGTACGCCGTATGGGCGTCCGCAGTCAACGGCCCAGCCAAATACCCCTAAGCCGCCCGACTTCCGACATTCTGCGCTCCGCCAGCCTATCGGCAGCCGCAGCCGGCGGGACCCCTTCCTCCTCAGCGATCGAAAAGATCTTCAACGTCGTGTCGAAGATCTGCGTCGCCTTTACCCTGGCGCGGTCCATGTTGAAACCATGGATCTCGTCGGCGACCTGGATCACACCGCCGGAGTTCACTACGTAGTCGGGAGCGTAAAGGATTCCCCGCTCCGCGAGCTGCTTCTCCACGCCGGGATGGCCGAGTTGGTTGTTGGCGCCACCGCACACGATCTTCGCGCGCAGCCCGGCGACCGTGTCGTCGTCCAGCGCCCCGCCCAGGGCGCACGGGGAGTACACGTCGAGGTCGGCGGCCTTCATCGCCGCGGCGTCCGCCACCACCCCGACCTCGGGGTGCAGGGAGCGGACCCGCTCGACGGCCTGCTCGCTCACGTCGCAGACCACGACCTCGGCGCCGTCCTCCAGAAGGTGGCCCACCAGGCGGTGGCCGACCTTGCCGACGCCCTCGACGCCCACGCGCCTGCCGCGCAGGGAGGAGGTGCCGTAGGCGTACGCGGCGGCGGCCCGCATCCCCTGGAAGACGCCGTAGGCGGTCAGGATCGAGGAGTCCCCCGCGCCGCCGTTGGCCACCGTGCGGCCGGTGACGTAGCTCGACTCCCGGGCGACGATGTCCATGTCCTCGCTGTAGGTGCCCACGTCGCAGGCGGTGAAGTAGCGACCGCTGAGGGACTGGATGAAGCGGCCGTAAGCGCGCAGTAGCGCCTCGCTCTTGTCCTTGACCGGATCACCGATGATCACCGCCTTGCCGCCGCCGAGGTCCAGTCCCGCGAGGGCGTTCTTGTACGCCATCGCCCGTGAGAGGTTCAGGACGTCCGCCAGGGCCGCCTGCTCGCTCTCGTAGGGGTAGAAGCGCGTGCCGCCGAGCCCGGGGCCCAGAGCGGTGTTGTAGATCGCGATGATCGCGTGGAGGCCACTGCGGTCATCCGAGCAGAAGACGACCTGCTCGTGTCTTGCCTGTCCGATCGATGGGCCGGATTCCTTGTGGGACAGCCCGAAGACGTCGGTCACGATGGTGACTCCCGGTCGTTCTCGCCCGCCGCCTCGTCGCGGCGGATCCACGAACCACCCTATCCAGCCGCCCGCGCCCGGATCATGATCGTGAGGATCGCGACACTCCGGGCGGATACCGGGCTTTGCCGCCCGTCTCGGCCCGCTCGCTCGCTCGCGCCCGCTCGCCGCTCCGTGGCACCATTCGAGATGTGCTGCCCTACGCCGCCTATCTTCGCGTCTACGAGCCGTTGTCCGCGTTCACCGAGCGCGAGCGTGCCTTCTGGGCGACGTACGCCGATTCCAAGGACCGCCCCCGCCGGGCGTTCGCTCTCGAAGCCGAGCACTCCGAGGCCGTCCGGCGGCTGCTGGGCGTCTCCGCGATGCCGGCGCCGGGCGGGGAGAGCGCCAACGCCTACCTCCGCCGCATCGAGGACACCCTGTACGTCTGCCCGTGGCAGAGCAGGCTCCGGTCCTGGCTCGCCTTCTCGCGCTTCCGGGGGGCCACGCCCCTGAAGCTGGCCGACCGGTTCGTCCCCAGGGCCATCGCCGAGCAGACCGCCGACGACTTCGACCGTTTCAAGCAGAAGGGCAGCTCGTCGGCACTGCGCACGCACATCCGCACGAGCACGTGGCACATCCCCACCCCGTGGTTCGTGCCGTTCGACTCCGCCGAGCGCTGGCTGGTGCTCGGCCGCCAGGAGGAGTCCGCGGCCGAGCCCTCGGCCTCCACGACGACCGCGCCGGCGCGGAACCTGCTGTACGTCACCTCCATGGCACAGGCCAGGCGCAGGGTCGCGCGGGCGCTGGTGGTGATCCGCCGGCACGTGGGCGAGGTGACGACCCTCTCCGACGTGGAGGAGGTGGGCCGCTGGCTGGAGGAGTTCCACCCGCACTCGCTCGTCGAGCTCGACTACGGGGGCCTGGTCCACCTCATGGACGACGCGACACTCCAGGCGGATCAGTCCGCCGCGGAGCTCGCGGCGGCCCTCACGGGTCTGGACACGGGTCAAGAAGAACTGGCCTTCGCCATGTATCAGCGTGTGATCGTGCGCTGGAAGTCAATACAAGCTCTCGAATCGGCGAACTGAACCGCAAATCATGCACGTGACCTGCAAAAGTAGGTAACGGGAGTCACCAGCTCGCTTCTGCGAACTGAGTAGTTTGCCGTTTTCACTGCGATACCACGAAACGTGTCGCTAGAATCACCGAGCGTGACATCAACCCGTGGACAAGGCGTTGAACTTAGAGGGCTCGCCAATCGCTCTACGTGGCTGTATGGTCACATCGGGTGATACCGCATATGGTCCAGAAAAATCCGTATGAACCGGATCATTGAGGGACATCCGTGACAAGCGCCAACACAAGTCGCAGGATCGCTGTCGCCGGTCCACGGAGGAGAGGCCGCACAAATGTCAGCTCGTACACCCGAGGCCGAGCCACTGCTCACCCCGGCGGAGGTCGCCACCATGTTCCGCGTCGACCCCAAGACCGTTACTCGGTGGGCGAAGGCGGGCAAGTTGACGTCCATCCGCACCCTTGGCGGTCACCGGCGTTACCGGGAGACCGAGGTCCGTGCGCTGCTCGCGGGGATTCCGCAGCAGCGGTCGGAGTGAGGCGGGGGCCGTCACGGACCTAGGGGGGAGAACCGGCGCGCTCGCGTCACGTATGTGAGCGCGTCCACCACACACCCATGACCGAATGGCACGGAACCGGGCCACCCGGGGGTCATCGCCCCCACCGCGCGCCCGAGCGACCGTGACCGAGGCCATGGCCCGGTGAGAAGGCGCCGCCCGCCCGGCGCCACCTCACCAGGCCGCACGTGGGTGCGTCCGGGGGGAATGGATCTAGGGCCTCCGCCGCACGGAAGCCCTTATCCACCGGACGTCGCACCCACAGGCGCGAAGACCGTTCAGGACGGAGCCGGTCCGCCGGCCTCGTGTGCCGCGGGCGCCCTGCCGAGATCGGAGAGCGCCCAGCCGAGCGGGCCGTCATGGCTCGCGGCGACGCCCAGCAGGGCCACCATCTGGTCGACCAGCAGGCGTTCCAGGGCCGGGCGCTCGATGTCGCGCTTCTCCAGCCAGTCCAGTCCCGCCGTCTCCACGGTCGCGATCCAGGACCGGAGCGTGGTGCGCAGCACCGGACTCGGCTCGGTCACGCGCATCTGGTTCGTCATCATCTTGAACAGGCGCCGGCGGACGCCCTCGACGATCTCCCCCACCTCGCCCGCGCGGTTCGCGGGACCCCCGCGCAGCAACGCGGCGAACCCGGCCGCGTGGTCCTCGACGAAGTCGAAGTAGCGCGTGAGGCCGGCGGCCATCTCCTCGATGGCGGTGCCGCCGCTCACCGGCCGCAGCCGGTCCTCCAGCTCCTTGGCGGCGCTGCGCAACGCGGCGACGTAAAGTTCCTGTTTTCCACCGAAGTAGTGATACACCAGCGCCCGCGACGCGCCGGCCGCCGTGGCGACGTCGTCTATCGAGACATCCTCGGCGTCGTGCCTGCTGAACAGCTCCAGGGCCGCCGCCATCAGTTCCTCGCGCCGGCGGTCCACGCTCAGCCGCCGTCTTGCCGGACGCCCTTCGCCCGAGTCAGCGTTTTCCCGCTCACCTGGGGCCCTTGATGTCGCACCCACAATGCGCACACTATCGGAGGCGGTGCCCAATAAGACTGCCCCGATGACCATCTGCCGAGGCGCGCTAGTCAAGACACCCGTACCCTCGACGCGACTCGATCGTTTGGTCTGACAGGTGCACATCCACTCAGCGTGGGGAGAACCATGTCAGGACCGTCCATGCAGACGACCCCTCGGTACCATTCCGATCTCGGTGCCGCCGAGTCCGGGCTCGGCGACGCCCACGGGCCCCGTCCCCGGCCCACGATCCGGAACGTTGCAGAACGCGCGGGCGTCTCCAAATCGCTGGTCTCCCTGGTGCTGAGGGGGTCTCCGCACGTCAGCGAACACCGGCGCGAGGCGGTGTTACAGGCGGCCAGGGAGCTCGGCTACCGGCCGAACGCAGTCGCGCGCAGCCTCGTCGAAGGCCGCACCCACCTGGTGGGCGCGCTCGTGGCCGATCTCCACAACCCCTTCTACGCCGAGTTCCTCGACGGGTTGCAGGAGAGCCTGCACGGTGACGGGCTGCGGCTGCTGATCGGCAGCGGGCGCTGGGACCCGGCCTTCGAGGAGGAGGCGGTCGAGGCGTTCCTGGAGCTCCGGGTCGACGGCCTGGTCCTGCTCGGGGTCGCGCCCTCCAGCGAGACGCTGGCGGAGGCCGCCGCGTACACCCCGACCGTGGTCGTGGGCGAGCGGGACGTGGAGCTCGACAGCGTGGACATCGTCGTGGACGACGACCAGCTCGGCGCCCGCCTCGCGGTCGACCACCTGGTCGAGCTCGGCCACCGGCGCATCGCCCACATCGAGGGCACCCCCTCGTCGTCGGCCCGCTTCCGCTGTGAGGGCTACCTCGTCGCGATGCGCAGGCACTCGCTGGCCCCGCACATCATGGTCGAGCACGGCGACTTCACCGAGGAGGGCGGCCGGCGGGCGGCCCGCGCGCTGTTGGAACGTGACCCCCGCCCGACCGCGATCTTCGCGGCCAACGACGTCGTCGCCCTCGGCGTGCTGGTCGCGGCGAGCGAGCTGGGGCTGCGCGTGCCGGAGGACCTGTCGGTCGTGGGGTACGACAACACCCACCTGGCGGCGGTACACCACATCTCGCTGACCACGCTCGACCAGCCGAGGCGGGCGATGGGCAGGTCGGCGGCCGCGCTGCTGAGCGACCGCATCACCGACCCCGGCAAGATCGCCAGGCTTCGTCAGGTCACGCCCCGCCTGGTGGTGCGGCACAGCACCGGCCCGGCTCCAAGTGATCCCCAAGGCTAGGTCAACATCCACGGGATCGGCACCGTCCCCGTGTTGACTCGGAACAGGCGCCGGCCCCCCGGCGTGCCGGACCGGCCCGCGCAGGGCTGGAACGCTCGCTTGTCATGGGGGCAGCGGGTGGGCAGGCAGTGCCCGCCGGGCCAGGCGGCCGGTGCCCGACCGGGGGTATACATGCGTGATCCGGAACTGGTCTCCTGCGCCCAGCGCGCGGCGGCCGAGCTCGAGCGTGCGTGGGCGCACTGGCGGGCCGCCCGGGGCAAGGACGACGAGGGGTCGACCGAGTCGGTCGCCAGCTACGTCGCCCACTCCATCGACCATCCGTGGGGGCGCCCGCGCGTCGTCCTCGGCCTGGACGCCGAGGACGCGAGGGAGCTGGCCGCCCTCCTCCAGCGGCAGGACCTCGGGGAGCCGGCCTGGTAGCAGCCTCTTTAGGCGGAATTACCCGCCCTCGCCCGGATTTCGCATAGCGGCCGGTCCATCGCGCGGTTACGCGTAGGTTGGAACCAGAGAGGTCGTCTGCGAAGGGAACATCGTGACCGGTCGGGCTCTGACCGTAACCTTCCTGGCCCTGTGCGGGCTGGGCGTCTCGGCGTGCGGCGCCGCCGCCGGCACGCAGGCCGCCGGCACCGCCCCCGCCTCGGAGCTGAGGACCGCCTCGGCGCGGGCCTCGTCCTCCCCCGCCCGGGCCGCGACGGCCGGCGCGACGCCCGCCAAGCCCCTGGCCGGGAAGGTCATCGTGATCGACCCCGGGCACAACGGCGGCAACTACCGCCACCCCGAGGTGGTCAACAAGAAGGTGAACGTCCTCACCGAGTGGAAGCCCTGCGACACGACGGGCACCGCCACCAACGACGGCTACTCCGAGGCCGCGTTCACCTGGGACGTCGCCAACCGCATGGTCAAACTGCTGAGGGCCAAGGGCGCCACGGTCAAGCTCACCCGCACCAGCAACACCGGCGTCGGCCCGTGCATCACCCAGCGGGCGGCCATCGGCAACAAGGCCCACGCGAACGCCGCCCTCTCGATCCACGCCGACGGGGCCGCCGCCTCGGCACGGGGCTTCCACGTGATCATGCCGAAGAAGATCAACGGACCGGTCGACCCCGTGGTGGGCGCCTCCAAGAAGCTCGGCCTCGCGCTGCGCGAGGCGTACAGGTCCGGCACCGGCATCCCGTACTCCACCTACATCGGCAAGGACGCCCTCGACTACCGCAGCGACCTCGGCGGGCTCAACCTGTCGACGGTGCCGAAGGTCTTCATCGAGACCGGCAACATGCGCAACGCCACCGACGCGGCCAAGCTCAAGGACCCCCGGTTCCGGCAGCGCGTCGCGGTGTCCCTGACCGAGGGCCTGCAGAAGTACCTGACCTGACCGGCCGGGCCTGATGCCGGGCGGGACCGCCCGGCCCGGTTCGGGAGCGGCCGTTTGGCATGATCTGGTGCCATGACCGATCTGATCCCGAGCCCCAGGACCCTCGACGTCACGCCGGGCTCGTTCGAGTTCACGCCCCGCGGCACGGTGTCCGGCCCCGCCGATCTGGTGGACCCGGTACGCGTGGCACTGGCCGTACTCGACCTGGATCGGGACGGTATGGCCCGTGCGGGGGCTGAGACGGCACCAGAAGCGCCTGTCAGCGTGGAACGGGACAGGAACCTCGGACCCGAGGCCTACGCGGTGTCGGTGACCCCTGAGGCCGTGCGGATCGCGGCCGGGGGCCCGGCGGGCGCGTTGTACGCCGGCCAGACGCTCCGCCAGCTCCTGCCGGCCGCCGCCTTCCGCGCCTCGGCCCTGCCCGGTGTCCGGTGGTCGATCCCGTGCGGGCGCGTCGAGGACGCGCCGAGGTACGCCTGGCGCGGCGCCCACCTCGACGTCTCCCGGCACTTCATGCCCAAGCGCGAAGTGCTGCGCCTGGTCGACCTGCTGGCCGCGCACAAGCTGAACCGCCTCCACCTGCACCTCGCCGACGACCAGGGCTGGCGCGTGGAGAGCCGGGCGTACCCGCTGCTGCACGAGGTGGGCTCCCACCGGGCGCGCACCACCACCGCGCGCTCGCGGGGGGAGACCTCCTTCGACGACAGCCCGCACGGCGGCCACTACTCGCTGGACGACCTGACGGAGATCGCCGCCTACGCTCGCGCGAGGGCCGTGACCGTCGTGCCGGAGATCGACGTCCCCGGGCACGCGTCCGCGATCCTCGCGGCGTACCCGCGGTTCGGCGCCGACCCGGCCGAGCGGCACGAGGTGCTGGACCGCTGGGGCATCTCACCGGCGATCCTGGCCCCGCTCCCCGCCACGATCGCGTTCCTGGAGACCGTGTTCGCCGAGGTCACCGAGGCGCTCGGCGCCACGCCGTACTTCCACATCGGCGGCGACGAGTGCGTGCTCGACGCCTGGGCCGCCTCGCCCGTGATCGACGGGCACCGGCGTGCGCTCGGGCTGGCCACCCCCGGTGACCTGCACGCCTGGTTCCTGCGCCGGCTCGCCGACACGCTGGCCGCCCAGGGCTCGCGCGCGGTGGTCTGGGACGAGGCCTTCGTGAGCGGGATGCTCCGCGAGGACACGATCGTCATGCCCTGGCGGGGCGTGGAGGTCGGGCGGCGGGCGGCGGCGGCCGGTCACGACATCGTGGCGACCCCGGTGTTCCCGCTGTACTTCGACTACGCCGAGGCCGCGTCGGCCGAGGAGCCGCTGGCCATCGGCGACGCGGTCACCATCGAGGACGTGGCGGCGTTCGAGCCCGCGCCTGCGTCCTGGTCGCCCGAAGAGGCGGGGCGGGTGCTGGGCGCCCAGTTCCAGCTCTGGACCGAGCGCATCCCCGACGGCCGCGCCCTCGACTACCGGGCCTGGCCGCGCGGGTGCGCCGCGGCGCAGGTCGCGTGGTCGGGCGGCGCCGGCGGGTTCCACGCGGCACTGCCGGCGCACCTCGCCCGGCTGGACGCCTTCGGGGTGGAGTACCGGCCGCCCGCGGGCCCGCTGCCGTGGCAGCGCGGGGGCACGGGCGCCCGCGGCCACCGCCCGGGAGCGGTCCCGGTGAGCAGGGTGATGCGCCGCCTGGAGGAGATGACCCACGAGGCCGACTCCACCCGGCCCAGCCTGGGCTGAGCCGTCACACCGGGGACGAGCCGGATGCCGAGGGCACGAAAAGCCGTCACACCGATGGCGGGCGGCTAGGCGACCTGGTAGCCGGCCTCCTCGATCGCGGCGCGGATGGCCGCGTCGTCCAGGGGGGCGGTGCCGGTGACCTCGACCCGGCCGCTGCCCAGGTCGACCTGGACGCCGCTGACGCCCGGCACCTCGCCCACCTCCTCCTTGACGGAGCTGACGCAGTGGCCGCAGGTCATTCCGGTGACGGTGTAGGTGCTGATGGTCATTGGTCCCCTCCTGGCCGATGTACCTAGCCAGGGTATGGTACTTCGCCATCTGTCAGGTGACGCGACCCACCATTTCGGCGACCGACGAGTAGCCGTGGCGGCGCAGCCTGCGTGACAGCCCCCGGTTGATCCGCCACGCCCACAGCGGGCCCTCGTAGATCATCCCGGTGTAGCCCTGGACGAGCGTCGCGCCCGCCAGCAGCCGTTCCCACACGTCGTCGAGGTCCTCGACGCCGCCGACCGAGACCAGGGCCAGCCGATCGCCCACCCGGGCGCGCAGCCTCCGCAGCACCTCCAGCGAGCGGGACTTCAGCGGCCGGCCGGACAGCCCGCCCGCCTCCGCGGCACCGGCGGACTCGGCCTTCGACAGGCCTTCCCTGCCGATGGTGGTGTTGGTGGCGATGACGCCCGCGAGGCCGAGCTCGACCGCGAGGTCCGCCACGGCGTCGATGGCCGGGTCCGCCAGGTCGGGCGCGATCTTGACGAGCAGCGGCGTGCGTCCCGCCGCCCGCCGCACCTCGGTCAGCAGCGGCCTGAGCAGCTCGGCCGCCTGGAGGTCACGCAGGCCGGGGGTGTTCGGGGAGCTGACGTTCACCACGAGGTAGTCCGCGAACGGGGCGAGCCGCGCCGCGGCCGACGCGTAGTCGCGCGCCGCCAGCTCCTCGGGGATGACCTTGGTCTTGCCGATGTTGACGCCGACGACGACGGGCAGGCTCCTCGGCCGGGCCAGGCGCCGGACCATCCGCTGGGCGCCGAGGTTGTTGAAGCCCATGCGGTTGACGATCGCCCGGTCGGTGACCAGCCGGAACAGCCTCGGCTTGGGATTGCCCGGCTGGGCGTGGGCGGTGACCGTGCCGACCTCGACGTGGCCGAAGCCGAACGCCGCGAGGGCCTCCACGCAGGCGGCGTCCTTGTCGAAGCCCGCCGCGAGCCCGAAGGGGCTCGGGAAGTGGACGCCGAAGGCGTGGACGCGGAGCGCCTCGTCGCGGGGCGCGAGGCTCCGGTAGAGGCCGCGCTTGACGACGGGGACGACGGAGAGGACCCGGAGCGCGCGGAGGGTCAGGTGGTGCACCGTCTCGGCGTCGTACCGCCGGAGCACCTGCGCGAAGAGCAGTCGATACATCACCGCTCAGAGTAGCCCGCGCCGGCCGGGGTTCGTTTCGGGGTCCGGGCGGGGCGGCCCGAGACGGACGAGCCGCCAGTCCTGCGGCGGGACCCCGTCCCCCTCCTCGTGGCTGATCCGGAGTTCCCGGTCGAGGTCCAGCAGCCGGAGGAGGCGCACGACCCGCTCGGAGGGCCGGACGAGCGTGAGCGTGCCGCCGCGCCCGCTCACGCGCCCGTCCAGCCACCTCAGCGTGCGGGCGCCCGAGCAGTCGAGGAACGTGACACCGGCCAGGTCGAGTTTCACGTGAATCGGCCGGGGCGTGGCCAGGAGCACCGGGAGGCGGCGGCGCACCTCGGCGGCGCCGCCGAGGTCGAGATCGCCGTGCAGGGTCACCCTGAGCGCCGCGCCCGGCCGGGGGTCGCGTGACGTCATCATGATGCCGCTCAGGCGGGGGGCGCCTGTTCGCCCAGGATCTCCGCGGCCAGGTCGGCGACGCGGCGGCGGCTGTCCCTGGCCCGTTTGCGCAGGCCGGTGAACGCCTGGGCCGCGGTCAGGTCGTGCTTGCCCATGAGGTAGCCGATGGCCCGCTCGATGACGATGCGGTAGTCGAGCGCGTACTGGAGCTGGTCGGCCAGCGCGCTCTTCTCCTCGGCCTTCACCGCCGCGGCGAGCACTTCCTCGATGACGTGCGCGTAGGCGAGGAGCGCCTGGGTGTCGGACTCCTCCCAGTCGTGCGGCTCGGCCTGGTAGACGTTCAGCGTGCCGACCGGCCCGCCGCCCAGCCGCACGGGGACCCCGGCCACCGCCCGCACGCTCGGGTGCAGCAACTCGGCGAGGTCGGGCCACCGCTCGTCGGTCTGGACGTCGCGGGTGGTCACCGCGTCGTTGTTGAAGAACGCCGACACGCACGGCCCGCGTCCCACGGCCGCCTGGGCGTGCTCGAGGCTGCGCCCGGCCTCGTCGGTCGTCACGAGGTACCGCAGGGCCTTGCCCTCGTCGGCGAACATCAGGCCGGCTCCGGCGTAGCCGAACAGCCGGTCCACGACCCGGACGATGCGTTCCAGGTGGTGGACGACTCCGGTCGCCTCAGAGGCCTTCTGCAGGCCCCTCAGGCTCGCGACCAAGGCCTCCGGATCTATACGTGTCATTTCCATCCTCTTGAAAACCTCACCCCTGCGCCGGAACGGTCATGGAGAGGCATGCGCTTTCGCCTGACATCTGCCCGAAATCGGGCACAACAGTCCGCTGTTCACGGACGCCGGGGAGCGACAACCTGAACGACCCGGACCGGTGGCCGATCAGGGAAGCGAAATCAGGGACGCCGAACACGCCGTCGTGGGGACGGAAGGGTTCGACGAGCGCGGCCGATGTGCGAAGCCACAGCGCGCTTGACATGGTCAACGCCCGTGCCAATGGCGGTGCCACCTCCATTTGAGGAAGCTCCGCGGACACAGGGCGGAATGATCTGCGACAAAGCGTAGTGCGGCACGATGACTCTGGCCAAGTGGTTGGCACACCCGGTCGTTAGAATCAGCGTGTCGGACGGCCCCGGCCCGTCCGCCAGGGCCGCCGCGGTCCCGCCCGCGCGGTGTGGCGCGGGGGGCACAGGGCCCTGGGCGGGCGATCAGGTTCGCTCCGCGACTACATGATGCAGTTTGATGCCTGCGGTCCCGCTGGGGTGCGGCTCCGCCGACATGATTAGATCATACGTTCGATGAACGTGTGACGTGCCCAGTCTACGGCCCAGCGCCCCATACGCCGAACCAGGCCGTCCCACGCCTCCGCGATCGGCGGGATCGGTCCATCGGACCACCCCATGCGCCGGCCCATCCCTGCGTGATGATTTGCTTCATTAGCGGCATTTATGAGCGGCAAGCCTTTTGCCCGTTCTGGGTCTTTTATGCCCAGAAAGTCGCACAAATAGGTAAATGGTATGGAGGGAGTGCGGTGGCCCGGCCGTGCCGGGGTGCCGGACCACCTCCCCGGGGAAAGGAACGAATCGGTGACCGACACATCCGCGGTGGCGAGCCCGGTCGACTTCGAGAAGTACGGCGACTACGGGCTGAAGTCCGCCCCGGCGGCGGAAGGCGCCTTCGTCCGGCCGCCGTACAGCTTCAGGGGGCGGATCACCGCCGACGGCTCCAGCGGCCACGGCGCCGAGCCGGGCCGGTACCACCTGTACGTGTCGGCGGCCTGCCCCTGGGCGCACCGGTCCATCATCGTCAGGGCGCTGAAGAAGCTGGAGGACGTCGTCTCGCTGTCCTTCGTTGACCCGATACGCGACGGCCGGGGCTGGGCGTTCCGCGAGGGCCCCGGGCACACCGCCGATCCCGTCAACGGGTTCACGCTGCTCCGGGAGGCCTACGAGGCCAGTGACCCCGGCTACGAGGGCCACGTCTCGGTGCCGGTGCTCTGGGACCGGGAGAACGGGCACATCGTCAGCAACAACTTCCCCGACATCACGATCGACCTGAGCACCCAGTTCGAGAAGTGGGCCGACACCGGCGTCGACCTGTACCCCGAGGACCTGAGGACGGAGATCGACGCGCTCAACGAGCGGATCTACACCTCGGTCAACAACGGGGTCTACCGGTGCGGGTTCGCCACCGGCCAGGAGGCCTACGACGAGGCCGTCACCGAGCTCTTCGCGACGCTGGACGACCTGGAGGCGCGCCTGGCCACGCGACGGTACCTCCTGGGCGACCGGCTCACCGAGGCCGACGTACGGCTGTGGGTGACGCTGGCCCGGTTCGACGCGGTCTACGTCACCCATTTCAAGGCGAATGTGCGGCGCCTGGTCGACTATCCCCACCTGTGGGGATACGCCCGGGACCTGTACCAGCGCCCCGCGTTCGGGGGGACGACGAACTTCGACCACATCAAGCGGCACTACTACGGCACCCACCCGCAGATCGACCCGAACCGGATCGTGCCCGCCGGGCCGTCGACCGACTGGGACGCCCCCCACGACCGGGGAGGACCCGCCTGACATCCCGCTCACCTGGAGCCCTCAGGCACCAGGCCGGCCTCCCGTGACCCGGGCGATCCCGCGCGGTGGGGGGCGCCCGGCCACCAGAAGCGATCGCCGAGCAGCGTGACCAGAGCGGGGACCAGGACGCTGCGCACCAGAAGGGTGTCGAGCAGCACCCCGAAGCCGACGATGACGCCGATCTGGGTGAGCGTGATGAGCGGCAGCACCCCGAGCACGGCGAACACCGCCGCCAGCAGGATCCCGGCGCTGGTGATCACTCCCCCGGTGACCGCCAGCGCCGCGACCACGCCCTGCCGGGTGCCGGCGCGCGGCGTCTCCTCCCTCGCCCGCGTGATCAGGAAGATGTTGTAGTCCACCCCGAGCGCCACCAGGAACAGGAAGCTCAGCAGCGGGACGCTGAGGTCCAGGGCCGGGAAGCCGAAGAAGTGGGTGAACGCGAACCACCCCGCGCCGAAGCTCGCCGCGAAGCTGGCCACGACGGTGAGCACCAGCGTGACGGCCGCGACGACCGACCGGAGCAGCAGGAGCAGGACCAGGAGCACCACGGCCAGCACGAGCGGGATGATCAGCTTCTGGTCGCGGACGGCGGCGTCCCGTTCGTCCAGGTCGGCGGCGGCGGGACCGCCCACGACCGCCGAGGCGCCCGGCACGGCGTGCACGGCCGCGCGCAGGTCCCTGATGGCGGCGAACTCGGCGTCGCTTCCCGGCTCCGCCTTCAGCACCACGTCGGCCCGGGTGTACTCGGGCGTCCGCTCGGTGACGGTGACGCGCGGGTTCCCCGGGATCGCGGACGCGGCGGCGCGCACGGCCTCGGCGGCGGAGGTGCGCGCGATCACCACCAGGGGCTGCGCGCTCCCGGGCGGGAAGGCGCGGCTCAGCGTCTCCTGGCCGGTGATGGCCTCCACCCGGTCGCGGAACCGCTCGGTCTGCGACAGCCCGCTCCGCACCCCGCCGATCCCGAGGGCCAGGACGGCGAGCACGGCGAGGCTGACGGCGGTCATGACGGCGGGGCGCCGCGACACGGCGGCGCCGATCCGGGACCACGGCCCGGTGCGGGTGGGGTCGGCCTGGCCGACCTTCGGGGCGAAGGGCCAGAAAAGGCCCCGGCCGAAGAGCACCATCGCGGCCGGGAGGACGAGCAGCGCGAACGCCACGGCGGTGACGATGCCGATGGCGCCGGCCATGCCGATGGCGCGGTTGAACGGCGAGGCCGCGAAGGCCAGCGTCCCCAGCGCGAGGGTCACCGTGGCGGAGCTCGCCAGGATCGCGGGCGCCGCCGAGCGGACCGCCCCGGTCATCGCCACGTGGCGGTCGCCGTGCAGGCGGAGCTGCTCGCGGTAGCGGGCGATGAGCAGCAGGGCGTAGTTCGTGCCCGCGCCGAAGACCAGCACCGAGGTGATGCCCAAGGTGGAGTCGTCCACGGTCAGGCCGGTGGTGCGGGTGAGCACGGCGACGATCTCGCCGGCGACCCGGTCGGCGACCCCGATGACGGTCAGGGGAACCAGCCACAGCCAGGGGCTGCGGTAGGTCAGGAGCAGGAGCAGGGCGACCACCCCGGCCGTGACGGCGAGCAGGGTGATGTCGGCGCCCTTGAAGACCGCGGCGAGGTCGACCTTGAAGCCGGCGCCGCCGGTCACCTCGACCCGGGCGCCGGCGGGCAGGCCCTGGCGGCCCTCGGCCCTGATCCGGCCGACCACCTCGGTCAGCTCCGCGTTGGAGAGCGAGCCGTCGAGCGGCACGGTCACCAGCGCCACGTCCCCGTCCGGCCCGAACCTGGGCGGGGGCAGTCGGCGGCCTTCGGCCAGGGCGGCGAGCCGGCCGGCGTCGCCGGTGATCGCGGCCCGGTCCTGACCGGTGAGCCCGCCGGCCCGGCTGTAGACGACCAGGGCGGGCAGGAGCTGCCCGCTCGGGAGGCGCTGCTGCAGCCGGATGGCGGTGGCCGACTCGGCGCCCTTCGGGAGCGCGGCGGCCGGATCGGCGCTGACCTCAGAAGCGCCGCCGAACCCGAGCGCGAGGCCGGAGAGGATCACGGCGACCGTGATCGTGACCCACTTGGCGTACGCGCCCCACGGCGCCCACCCAATATGCTCTGGTCGTGTCATAGCGACTCTTTCTGCCATGGAATAGTTTTATGGCGGAAAGAGTAGGGTGCGTCCGCGCCCGGGGCAAACACGACGATCGGCCTCGGCCGGGCGAAGGAGGACGACGGGTGCCGGCAGAACCGCCAGACAGGGAAGCCGGTAGCTCCTTCGAGCTGATGACCTTGATGCGGCGCCTCAACGTGGAGCTGGACCGGTTCGTCGAGCAGTTCGCCACCGACAACGGGCTGCACCGCACCGACCTGAACGCCGTGGTCGTGATCATGGACGCGGCCCGCGCCGGCGTGCCGCTCAGCCCGGGCTCCCTCGGAGCCGCGCTCAACCTCAGCGCCCCCGCCACCACGGCCCTGCTCAACCGGCTCGAACAGGCGGGCCACGTCGAGCGGACCCGCAGCGCGACCGACCGCCGCAAGGTCGAGCTCACCCTGCACGAGAAGGCCGTCATCCTGGCGAGCCGCTTCTTCACCCCGCTCGCCCAGCACCTTTCGGCGTCGTTCGCCCACTTCAGCCACGAGGACCGGCTGGTGATCGATCACTTCCTCACCGGCAGCATCGAGGCGACGATCACCGCACGCCTCACCTCCATGGCCGGCCCGGCCCAGGCGGACCCGGCGCCGCCGCCTACGGAGCGTTGACACCCGCTTGCAGTGAACGCTCAAGAAGGTTGAAAGCGGCCCGTCACATACTGCGGTCATCACCACCAGAAAGGACCGCTCCGATGACCCTCACCCGCACCCTCACCGGTCTGGCCGTCACCGCCGCCCTTGTCGCGCTCGTCCCCGCCGCCGCCCAGGCCGCCGCCGGCCCGTCGGACACGGCCGCCGCCACGAGCTCCGCGTCCGCCTCCCACTGGGGCACCTACTACGCGCCCGGCCACCGCGCCAAGACGTTCGGCTCCCTGTCGGCCAGGGGTGAGGACCACGACGTCATCCCCACCGCCGACACCGTGCGGATCTCCGGCAAGGTCTACGACCTCACCCGCAGGTCGTCGAGCTGCGGCCTCGCGGTCTTCCGCATCACCTACCGCGACCACGCGGGCAAGCTGCCCTTCAAGCACCGCACCATCACCGACTGCTCCTACGGCACGGCGAAGCCCTACTCCTTCTCCTACCACGACGTCTACGAGGTCGAGCTGAAGGTCTGCTCCGAGGCCAAGGCCGCCAAGCCGTCGCTCAACTGCCTGTACGCGGGCACCTGGAAGGTCCTCTACCTCTCCAAGTGACCCGGGGTCCCTGGCGCGCCGATCCGCCACCTGACCGGGGCGGAGGCGGTGACGGCGCGCCATCGGGCCGGGGCCGTCACCGCGCGGGCGGCGCCGTCAGGGTGAGGGGGGCGCTCTCCGGCGCGGCGGGCGCGGACCTGGTCCCCCGGGCCGCGATCAGGCGCTGCAGGACGATGAAGACGAACAGCAGGACCCCAATGACGATCTTGGTCCACCAGGAGCTCAGGGTGCCGTCGAACGTGATGATCGTCTGGATGACGCCGAGCACCATCACCCCGAGCACCGTGCCGACCAGGTAGCCGGAGCCCCCGGTGAGCAGCGTCCCGCCGATGACGACCGCCGCGATCGCGTCCAGCTCCATGCCCACGGCGTGCAGGCCGTAGCCGGACAGCATGTAGAAGCTGAGCAGCACCCCGCCGAGGGCCGAGCAGAAGCCGCTGATCGTGTAGACCGCGATCCTGGTGCGGGCCACCGGCAGCCCCATCAGCAGCGCCGACCCCGGGCTGCCGCCGATCGCGTACACGTTGCGGCCCAGCCGCGTGTAGCCCAGCACGTACGCCGCGACCAGCACCACGACCAGCGCGACGAGCACGCTCGGCGAGACGAAGTACCCCGCGAGGCGCACCTTGGAGTCCGCCATGGACCGCCAGAACGGGTCGTCGATCGGGATGGACGCGGTGCTGATCGTGTAACAGAGCCCGCGGGCCAGGAACATGCCGGCCAGCGTCACGATGAACGGCTGGATCTCGAAGTAGTGGATGACGCACCCCATGCCGAGGCCGAGCAGCGCGCCGAGCAGCAGCACCAGTGGCAGCACCGCGTACGGCGGCCACGCCTGGTCCTTGAGCAGGGACGCGGACAGCATGGTCGTCAGCGCCACCACCGACCCCACCGACAGGTCGATGCCGCCGGTGAGGATCACGAACGTCATGCCGACCGCGACGACCAGCAGGAACGCGTTGTCCACGAAGACGTTGAGGATCACCTGACCGTCGCCGAACGCCTCGTACCGCAGGGCGCCCGCGCCGTACATGACCGCGAGCAGGGCCAGCGTGGCCAGCACGGGCACGTACCGTCCCGAGGGCAGGTAGGAGCTGCGGGCGCTCATCGCGCGACCTCGGCTTTCGGCTTCTCGGCGACCGGGAGGGGACGCGGCGCGCGGCGGCGGAACACCCGGGCGCGGAAGGCGGGCGACTGGACCAGGCAGACCACGGTGACCACCACCGCCTTGAACAGCAGGGTCGTCTCCGGCGGCACCCCGATGGTGTAGATGGTGGTCGAGAGCGCCTGGATGATCAGGGCGCCGATGACGGTGCCGCCGATGGAGAACCGGCCGCCGGCCAGCGGCGTGCCGCCGATCACGACGGCGAGGATCGCGTCCAGCTCGATCCACAGCCCGGCGTTGTTGCCGTCGGCGCTGGACACGTTCGAGCTGATCATCAGGCCGGCGACGCCCGCGCAGAACCCGCAGAAGACGTACGCCATCAGCATGATCCGGCGCGACCTGATGCCCGCGAGCCTGCTGGCCTCGGCGTTGCCGCCCACGGCCTCGATGAGCAGGCCGAGCGCGGTGCGCCGGGTGAGCAGCACGGCGAGCGCGGTCACGGCCAGCGCCACCAGGATGGAGAACGGCAGCGTGAGCCAGTAGCCGGCGCCGATGAGCTTGTACGGCGAGCTGTTGATCGTGATGATCTGCCCGCCGGTGATCAGTTGCGCGAGGCCTCGGCCGGCGACCATCAGGATGAGCGTGGCGATGATCGGCTGGACGCCGACGCCGGCGATCAGGGCGCCGTTCCACAGGCCGAGCACGAGCGACAGCGCCAGCGCCAGGCCGATCGCCGCGAGGACGCCGGTGACCTCGTTCTGGTCGCCGAGATCGCTGATCCGCAGGCAGGCCATGGCGCCGCAGATGGCGACGATCGACCCGACGGACAGGTCGATGCCGCCGGTCGCGATGACCAGCGTCATGCCGAGGGCGACCAGGATCAGCGGCGCGCCGAAGCGGACGATGTCGACGACGCTGCCGTACAGGTGGCCCTGGCGCACCTCGATCTCGAAGAAGCCGGGGGTGAAGATCAGGTTGCTCAGCAGGAGCAGGACCAGCACGAGCACCGGCCACAGCAGGCGGTGCCGGGCCAGCCCGCGCATCCTCCCGGCGCCGCGCGGCGCCACGAGGTCGCTCTCCCCGTCCGCGACGACCCGCTCGTCGCGGACCGCGTCCGTTTCCCGGCTCACAGGGACCGCCTCCTCGCGATGACCGCCGTGACACGGCCGGCGTCCGTTTCCCGGCTCATGAGGACTCCCCGCTCGCGATGACGCGCATGACGCGGTCGGCGTCCACGCCCTCGTTCACCATCTGGGCCACCATGCGGCGGTCGCGCAGCACGGCGATCCGGTGGCTGAGGCGCAGCACCTCCTCCAGTTCGGCGGAGATGAACAGCACCCCCATCCCGTCCTTGGACAGGGAGACGACCAGCCGCTGGATCTCGGCCTTGGCGCCGACGTCGATGCCCCGGGTCGGCTCGTCGAGGATCAGCAGCCGGGGCTCGGTGATGAGCCACCTGGCCAGCAGGACCTTCTGCTGGTTGCCCCCGCTGAGGGCGCGCACCGGCAGCCCGGGGTCGGCCGGGGTGATGCGCAGCGCCTGGATGTACCTGCCGACCAGCTCTTCCTGTCTTCGGCGCGGGATCGGCCGCGCCCACCCGCGTACGGCCTGGAGGGCCAGGATGATGTTCTCGCGCACCGTGAGCTCCTCGACCAGCCCTTCGGTGCGCCGGTTCTCCGAGCAGAAGGCGAGGCCACGGCCCATCGCGGCGCGGGGCGTGCGCAGCGACACGGGCACGCCGTCGAGCAGGATCCGGCCGTGGTCGGCGCGGTCGGCGCCGAACAGCAGGCGTGCCACCTCGGTGCGTCCCGACCCGAGCAGCCCGGCCAGCCCGACCACCTCGCCCCGGCGCACGGTCAGGTCGAACGGCGCCACCGCGCCGCGCCGGCCGAGCGCGCGCGCCTCCACGACCGGCTCCGGTGCGGCGGGCGCACGTTCCTCGTCGAGATGCTCCAGGACCTGGAGCTCCTTGCCGATCATCTTGCCGACCAGGTCGATCTGGCTGAGGTCCCTGGTGAGGTACTCCCCGACCAGGCGGCCGTTGCGCAGCACGGTGACGCGGTCGGACACCTCGTACACCTGGTCAAGGAAGTGGGTGACGAACAGGATCGCGATGCCCTCGTCCTTGAGCCGCTTGATCACCTGGAAGAGCTGGCCGACCTCTCCGGCGTCCAGGCTGGAGGTCGGCTCGTCCAGGATGAGGACCTTGGCCGAGACGTCGATGGCCCGCGCGATGGCGACCATCTGCTGCACGGCGATGGAGCAGGTGCCGAGCGGGGCGGTGACGTCGATGTCGAGCTGGAGCCGGCGCAGCAGCTCGGCGGCCCGGCGCCGCAGGGCGGCCCACCGGATCGCGCCGAAGCGGCGCGGCTCCCTGCCGATGAGGATGTTCTCCGCCACCGACAGGTTCGCGCAGAGGTTGACCTCCTGGTAGACGGTGCTGACGCCGGCCTGCCGCGCCTGCAGGGGCCCGCTGAACCGCACGGGCTCGCCGTCGAGGGCGATCTCGCCCTGGTCCACGTCGTACACGCCGGTCAGGACCTTGATCAGGGTCGACTTCCCCGCGCCGTTCTCGCCCATCAGCGCGTGCACCTCGCCGGGGAACAGCCGGAAGCCGACGTCGGCCAGCGCGCGCACACCCGGGAAGTCCTTGCTGATCCCGGTCATCGTCAGGATCGGCCGAGGATCCGCCATCCCTGTGACTCCTTGCCTCGGGCGGGCGCCCCGGGCGTGCCGGGGCGCCCGCGCGCGTCAGTACTTGCGCTCCGGCAGGGCCGCCTTGGCCTGCTCCGGGGTGAAGGTGGTCTCCTCGGTGAGCACCCGCTGCGGGACCTGCTCACCCTTCACGACCTTCTTGACCAGGTCCATGAGTTGCGGGCCGAGGAGGGGACTGCATTCGGCGATGAAGTTGATCTTGCCGTCGGCCAGGGCCTGCATGCCGTCCTTGACCGCGTCGATCGTGATGATCTTGATGTCGACGCCCGGCTTGAGGCCGGCGCCCTCGATGGCCTCGATCGCGCCGAGTCCCATGTCGTCATTGTGGGCGAACAGGACGTCGATGTCCTTGTGGGCCTTGAGGAAGGCCTCCATGACCTCCTTGCCCTTGGCCCGGGTGAAGTCCCCGGTCTGCGAGGCGATGATCTTGAACTTGGGGTCGGCCGCGATGACGTCCCCGAAGCCCTTCTTACGGTCGTTGGCGGGCGCGGAGCCGGTCGTCCCCTGGAGCTCGACGATGTTGACCGGGTCGGACTTGCCCTCGTACTCCTTGACCAGCCACTCGCCGGCCTTGGTGCCCTCCACGACGAAGTCCGAGCCGATGAACGTCCGGTACAGCGAGGTGTCCGGCGAGTCGACGGCCCGGTCGGTCAGCAGGACCGGGATCTTCGCGTCCTTGGCCTCCTTCAGTACGGTGTCCCAGCCGGACTCGACCACCGGCGAGAACGCGATCGCGTCGACCTTCTGCTGGATGTAGGAGCGGATGGCCTTGATCTGGTTCTCCTGCTTCTGCTGCGCGTCGGAGAACTTCAGGTCGATGCCGGCCGCC
Organism: Sphaerisporangium corydalis; assembly: GCF_025506355.1. Taxonomy (GTDB): domain Bacteria; phylum Actinomycetota; class Actinomycetes; order Streptosporangiales; family Streptosporangiaceae; genus Sphaerisporangium; species Sphaerisporangium corydalis. The sequence continues at coordinate 52,400 of NZ_JANZYP010000037.1, read as the reverse complement.
TTGGCCGAGTCCTGGATGGACTTGGTGTTGGCCGTACGCCAGCCGCTCTCCGCACCGACCTGCGCGAAGCCCAGCGTGATCGTGTCGCCGCCTCCGCCGCCTCCGCCACCACCGCCCGCGGCGCCACCACCGGCACCGCCGCAGGCGGCAAGGCCGGCGATCAGGACGACCGCCGCCGAAAGTCTTCTCAACATGGACCTCTCCTTTGTCTCAAGGGTTAGGAGTGGGGTCCCCCGAATGGCCCAGGCGAGCCTGGACGAGCTTTGTGCCGCGGCCTCAGAGCCCCTGCGCCAGGCGGTAGTACGCCTGGTTCCAGCGGATCTCCTTGGCGAACTGCCCGATGGTGGTGCCCGCGCCGATGACCAGCAGCTCGACCCCGGCCATCTCGGCGAGGTCGGCCAGTTCCTCGACGCCGACGGCGGCCGACAGCACGGTGTGGTGCGGCGCTCCCGCGGTCAGCCACGCCTCGGTCGAGGTCCGCAGGTCGGGATGCGGCTTCCAGACCGCGCGGGCCACCGGGAGCCGGGGCAGCGGCTCGTCCGGCGGCACGACCTCGATCTCGTTGGCGACCAGCCGGAAGCGGTCGCCCATGTCGGCCAGGCCCACGACGACCGCGGGGCCGGGCTCGGCGTCGAAGACCAGCCGGACCGGGTCCTCCCTGCCGCCGATGCTCAGCGGGTGGATCTCGCAGGACGGCACGCCGGCGGCGATGGACGGGCAGACCTCCAGCATGTGCGCGCCGAGGACGCGCTCCCTGCCGGGCTCCATGTTGTAGGTGTAGTCCTCCATGAACGAGGTGCCGCCCGGCAGCCCCGCGGACATCGCCTTCACGGCGCGCAGCAGCATCGAGGTCTTCCAGTCGCCCTCGCCGCCGAAACCGTACCCGTCGGCCATCAGCCGCTGCACCGCGAGGCCGGGAAGCTGCCTGAGCCCGCCGAGGTCCTCGAAGTTCGTGGTGAAGGCGGAGTACCTGCCCGCCTCAAGGAAGCGCCGCAGCCCGAGCTCGACGCTCGCGGCGTACCGGAGCGACGCGTGCCGCTCGCCGGCCGCGCACAGCTCGCCGGCCACCTGGTAGGTGTCCTCGTACTCCTTGACCAGCGCGCCCACCTCGTCCTCCGCGACCGCGCCGACCTCCTCCACCAGGTCGTTGACCCCGTAGGTGTTGACCGAGACGCCGAACCGGCGCTGCGCCTCGACCTTGTCGCCCTCGGTGACGGCCACGCCGCGCATGTTGTCGCCGAACCTGACCAGCCGCAGCGACCGCATCTCCGCGTACCCGGTCGCCGCCCTGGCCCACGCGCCGACGCGCCCGGCCACGTACGGGTCGCTCACGTGCCCGGCGACCGTCTTGCGCGCCACCCCGAGCCGCGACTGGACGTACCCGAACTCGCGGTCGCCGTGGGCGGCCTGGTTCAGGTTCATGAAGTCCATGTCGATCGAGTGCCACGGCAGGGCCACGTTGGCCTGCGTGTGCAGGTGCAGGAGCGGCTTGCGCAGCGCGTCCAGGCCCGCGATCCACATCTTGGCGGGCGAGAAGGTGTGCATCCAGGCGATGACCCCGACGCAGTCGTCCGCGGAGTTGGCCTCCAGGCAGACGCGGTGGATCGACTCGGCGTCGGTCAGCACCGGCCGCCAGACCACCTTGATCGGGAGCTGGTCCCCCAGTTCCCCGGCGATCGCCGAGGACTGCTCGGCGACCTGGCGCAGGGTCTCCTCGCCGTAGAGGTCCTGGCTTCCGGTGAGGAACCAGACCTCGTGCGTGGTGGGCGGTTTCATGCGGTCGTACCGCCTTCGGGCGTGCGGGTGACGGGTGGGCACACGGGGGGTGCGGCCGGGGCCGGGGGGTTACGGTCGCTCCGGTGGCGGGCGGGCACGCGGAGGGCCGGATCAGGGCCGGCGAGTCGCCGGTGCTGTGCCACCGGCTCCTCACGGATCCTCGGGACGGCCATGATCTCCTCCTCTGTGCCTGGCGACTGCGATTGTTTGCGCTAACATTTTTGGCAGCGCACCGAGACTGGCTCGTTGTATCAGGGGGCTCTCAGAGTGTTTGCGATAACACCAAACGTGTCAATACCGTTTCGTCACTGTCTCAAAAGGAGATCCGGTCCCGCACCGGCAGGCGTCGGCCCTGGGCAGACGGCCATTTTTGTGATCGCTCCGAGCTTGACGCCCGTGCCTGATAGCGCTAACAATCACTTGATCATGCCGGGGGAGTGAGACATCTCGGCCAGGGCGAGGAACTCCGGGGCGGTCTCGGCGCCGGGATCGTTCCTGAAGGTCCGGGCGACCAGCGAGTAGTACCGCTCGGTGCCGCCGCGCACCCGGCGGGTGACGGCCGCTCGGAGGAAGCCGGCGTCCTGTACAAAGCATCGAGATTGATGAACGCTTGATCAGCGCCCTCTGCTTGATCAGTGCCCTCTGGATGACGTCCCCCTCGAAAGGACCTCCATGCCTCCCTCGATCTCAGCGGAGTCCATCGACATCGTTCACCCGGCGATCAGCGAGTACGTTCTCGCCCACTGCACGCCGGCCGACGATCTCCTCATAGAACTCGCCGCCGAGACCCGCGCCGCCCTCGGCGACACGGCCAGAATGCAGGTCTCCCACGACGAGGGCGCCCTCCTGACCATGCTGGTCCGGCTGACCGGCGCGCGCCGGGCGATCGAGGTGGGGGTCTTCACCGGCTACTCCTCCATCTGCATCGCCCGGGGCCTGCCCGAGGACGGGTACCTGCTCGCGTGCGACGTCAGCACCGAGTGGACCTCCATCGCGGAGCGCTACTGGGAACGGGCCGGTGTCGCCGGGCGGATCGACCTCCGGATCGCGCCGGCCGCCGAGACGCTGCGCGCGCTCCCGGCCGGCGAGGACTACGACTTCGCCTTCATCGACGCGGACAAGGCCGGCTACCCCGTGTACTACGAGGAGGTGCTCGCCCGTCTGCGCCCCGGCGGCCTCATCGCCCTGGACAACGTGTTCCTGGGCGCCCGCGTCCTCGATCCCGCCTTCCAGGAGGAGCACCACCTCACCATGCGCGCCCTCAACGACAAGCTGGTCCACGACACCCGCGTCGAGTCCGTGATGCTGTCCATCCGCGACGGCCTGACCCTGGTCCGCAAGCGCTGACCCGCGCGGACGAGCGTGTCCCGACCGGCCCGGCCGGCCCGGGGTCCCCGACGGCGGGCCGGTCGCCCGAAATGCCACCGACGCTCAGGAGAGATGCCATGGATCCGACCGTGCTGGCCGCGATCATTTCCGCACTGGTCGGCGGCGTGGCCGGGGAGGCGGGGAAGAGCGCCTGGGCCTCGCTGACCGCGCTCGCGCGCGACCGCTTCGGACGCGACTCCCCGGAGGCGGCCGCGCTGGAGGCGGCCCCCGCAGGCGACACGCGGGAGATCGCCGGGATCCTGGTGGACCGGGCCGAGGCCGACCCGGAGTTCAGGGAGTCGCTGGCCTCCTGGACCGCCGAGACAGGAAAGATCATCCAGCGGAGCCACGACGTGTCCAACACCATCAGCGGCGACGCGCGGATCCACGGCACGGTGATCCAGGCCGGCGACATCTTCGGCTCGATCGACCTCGGCTCCCGCCGGGACCCCGACCGGTGAAAACCCGTCGCCCCCGATGCCGGTGACCGCCCAAGATGGGGCCATGGCTTCTTTGGTGAGACATGTGACATTCGACTGTGCGGACGCCTACAAACTCGGCGCCTTCTGGGCGACCGTGGTCGAAGGCTCGCTCGCGGAGGACGACCATCCCGGCGACCCGGAGGTCCTGGTCGAGTCCGCGGGCGCGAAGCTGCTGTTCGTCGTCGTCCCGGAACCCAAGTCGGGCAAGAACCGGGTGCACCTCGACCTGCAACCCCAGGACCGTACGCGGGACGAGGAGGTCGGGCGGCTGCTGGCCCTGGGCGCCACCCTCGTGGAGGATCACCGGCGCGGCGACGGCACCGGCTGGGTGACGCTCGCCGACATCGAGGGCAACGAGTTCTGCGTCGAGCGCAGCGCCGCCGAGCGGGCGGGCTGAACCGGCGGGCCGAGCAGGCCGAACCGGCTGATCCGGCGGGCGGCGGTCAGGGGGCCGGGGGGATGCGGAGGGCCAGGATGGCGATGTCGTCGCCGGGGGCCTCTCGGCAGAAGTCCAGGACCGTCCGGGTGACCCGGTCGACGACGGCCTGTGCGTCCAGGTCCGCGCAGGAGGCGAGCAGGTCGTGCAGCCGCTGGTCGCCGAACAGCCCGGGGCTCGCGGGCGGGCGCGCCTCGGTGACGCCGTCGGTGTAGAGCAGCAGCACCTCCCCCGGCTCCAGGGTGAACCGCACGTTCTTCAGGCCGGCGTCCGGGAAGACGCCCAGGATCGCCCCGGCGGAACGGACCTCCTCCACGCTGCCGTCGGTGCGCCGGAGCAGGGCGGACGGGTGGCCGGCGGTGCACAGCACTCCGGTGACGCCCGCGCCGTCGATCCTGAAGATGGCGCAGATGGCGGTCAGGAACTGGTGGGCCGACACGTGCTGGGCCAGCAGCGCGGTGTTGAGCTGGTCCAGCACCTTGGTCGCCGATATGTGGCGGGGGGCGTCGGCGCGCACGGTGTAGCGGGCCAGGGCCGTCACCTTGGCCGCCTCGACCCCGTGACCGGAGACGTCCCCCAGGATCGCGCACCATCGGGAGGCGCTGGCCGGGAACAGGTCGTAGAAGTCGCCGAGCACGGTGGTGCCGTCGCCTGCGGGCACGTACCGCGCGGCGGCGTCCACGCCCGGGGGGCTGGTCAGCACCGGCGGCAGCAGGCTCTCCTGCAGGGTGCGCGCCAGCGCGGTGGACATTTCGGTGAACGCCCGCAGGTCGGCCATCTGCCGCCGCATGCGTCCCACCGCGTCACGCAGGGCGATCTCGGAGCTGACCGCCCTGGCCAGTACGCCCAGCGCCCGCACCTGCCCGGCGCTCCAGGCCCGCGGGACGGTGTCGGCCACGCACAGGGCGCCCAGCACCTCGCCCCCGGGGCCGTGGACGGGATGCCCCGCCCACGCCCTGACGCCGAGTTCGCCGATGGCCGCGAGGCCGTCGAGACGCGGGTCGTTCGCCGCGTCGTCCACGATCAGGGGCGCGTCGCCGGCCACGATCAGGTGGCAGGGGCTCTCCTCGGCCGGGGTGTACCGCTTCTCGTCGGGCGGCTTCCCCATCCCGACGGCGCTCTTCCAGAACGAGCTCCGGGCGTCCAGCACGGTGACGAACGCGAACGGCGCGCCGGTCATCGAGGCGGCCAGGCCCGCGAGGTCGTCGAAGACCTCCTCCGGGGCGCTGTCCATCAGCCCGCTGGCCGCCACCGCCGCCAACCGCGCCGGATCGAAGACCTCGGGCGGCAGATCGCCCAGGTTCTTGAACCGTTGAGGTTTGCTCACCGATGTTCCTGTCGTGGCGGTGACAGCAACCAGGGAGGTGGCGCTGAAGGACCAGGTCCGGCCCGGCCGCGCCGGGCTCGCTTCTCCTGCCACCTTAAGGCGCGCGGATGATCGGGCAAAGCCCGGTCCGGCGAGGCCGGCGACGGCACAGGGGGTAATAGCGGAGGAACACGGTCCTCACGGGGGCGCGGGCACAGGCGGTGGCACCTCGCCGAGGTGCGGTGCCGGGGGTGCGGCCCATCAAAGAGGGCCGCCAGGGTTACAAGCCGCCGGGTGAGGTAAGGGGGAGAGAACATTCCACGTGGACCGGGATCCAAGCCGGGATGCCATCCCTAAGGAAGAGCTGATCACTGCCATGGACGCCGAGAATGAGCCTGTTTTCGCCCTGCCCGCCAGTGGCGCGGTGGTCATCCGCGCCACCGGGGACCTGGACTTCGGCTCCGCGCCTACCTTCCGCGACCAGATCGACACCGCCCGGCGTACCCCGCAGGCCACGGTCGTGATCATCGACCTGTCCGAGGTGGAGCTGTTCGACTCCTCCGGGCTCGGCGAGCTGGTGCATGCCCGTAAGGAGTGTGACGCGTCGGGTATCCGCCTCCTGCTCGCCGCCCCGCAGGACAACGTGCGGCGGCGGCTGGCCATCACGGGCCTGTCATCCCTTTTCGACCTGTTCCCCTCCGTGGCCGACGCCCTCCACGACACCCGCTGACCCTGATCGGCACGGGGCCGGTTTCCCGTCGTGGTCGTGGGAGGGTCAGCAGGAGTGGTCGTGGGAGGGTCAGCAGGAGTAGACGCCTTCGGCCCAGTGGGGGTCACCGTTGACGATCTTCGTGCGCGAGTACGGGTCGCCGACGATGCGGACCTGGTAGCCCGAGTACAGGCCGCCGACATGGGTGCGCGTCCAGTGGCCGGGCGTGACCGCGCCCCGCGCCGGGCGGGCGCCGGACCGCGTGTCCTGCACGTTCCACGTGGTCGAGGCGCGCAACCAGCTCGTGTCGCAGTTCTCGACCTGGACCCAGATGGAATGCTCCGAGCTGGGCACCGGCCCGGTCGTGCACGTGGTCCAGAACAGCGGGATCGTGCACGTGTCGCTCACGGCGGACGCCGTCTGGGCCGGGGACCCGATGAGCAGCCCGGCGGTCACGGCCGGAACCACCCCCGCCGCCCATTTCCTTCGCAAGGCCATCTGATATGCCTCTCGCGCGTCTTTCGATATATCCGAGAATGGAATCGACGACACGTTAGGGCCTCGGGGCACGAACGCACAAGATAAATTGCGCACAACCATAACCGGCCCGGATCTCACCAGAATGCGACCACCATTGTGCGCCTTCTCGAAAACCCGTCTTCGCAGCTCAGAGCGGTGACGTCCGGCACGGACCACAAAGAGCGACAAGACATGGAAATGCTTGGCGATTCAGTTAGTTAACGTTCAATCATTATCGCCTTCCGGTCGCGTCCCGGGAATGCGGGAAATCCCCTCCGGTCAGGCGTCGGCCTCGCGTCCGGCGGCCTCCTCGGGCTTCTTGCGCCCGCCCAGTAAAGTCACCGCCGCGATGACCACGAGCAGGCCGAGGCCCGCCCACACCCATCCGGGGATGCCCCCCGCCTGCGTGGCGGCGGCGGGTGCGGCCGGGGCGGCCGACTCCGCCGGTGCCGGGGCGGCGCCCGTCCCGCTCGCGGACGCGGCCGGCTGGGCACCGCCCGTTCCCGCGACGGTGAACGGGATCTCGCCCTCCACGGGGTGCCCGTCGGAGGAGACGATCCGCCAGGCGATGACGTACCCGCCGGGCGGAAGCGTGGCGGCCACGTCCTGGACGACCTTCGGGCCGTCCGTGCGCGGGCTCCCGGACTCGTACCGGCGACCGGCCGCGTCGTGCAGGATCACCACGGGGAAGCTGACGTGCGCGCTGAACTCCAGCTCGATGCGGTCCAAGCCGGAGACGGTCGCGTTCTTGGCCGGGGAACTGCTCTTGAGGCTGTCGTGCGCCAGGGCGGCCGGGGCGGCCAGGCCGAGGAACACGCTCGACAGGCAGAGCACCAGCAGTGCTCGGACGGCGGGAAATCTCACAGGAACTCCAAGGTGACGAGGATGCGGGGTCACACGGGCGCGTGACCCCGCACCCACCGGAACGCGTCAGCTACGGGCGCGGCGGAGGCCGAGCACGCCGACACCGGCCCCGAGGAGGCCGACGACGATGCCCAGTACGCCCAGCAACCTGGCCGTACCGTCGGATCCGCCGTCACCGGCGGCCCGGGTGACCACCACAGGGGCGACCGAGGGGGCGCCGGAGGGGGGCGCGGCGACGGGCGGCGTGGCGGTGGGGACGCCCTCGCCGACCTGGGCCGGGTCGACCAGTTTGAGCACGGGCGCGGGGTGCTCGGGCTCGGACCCGTCGGCCTTGGGGGCGTCGGTCCACTTGACGACCTCGCCGCCGGCGTAGCTCTGGATCGCCGGGAACACCAGCTCGTCGACGTCCTTGGGCAGCGGGCCGACCGAGACCTCGAACTCCTGGAACTCGCCCGGCTGGATCTTCCCGCCGGACCAGGTGATCTTCAGGACGGACTCGGTGACCTTGTCCCCGTCGTCGGAGACGACCGGCTTGGGCAGCTTGCCCTTGGTCATCTTGACCGTCCACCCCGGGATCGGCCGTACCGACACGAAGGGCAGCGGGTGGTCGGTGGGGAACTGGACTTCGAGCTTGTCGCTCGCGCCCTTGTCCCGCTCGTTGGGCACCCGGAAACCGATCTTGGTCCAGCCGCCCTTTTCGGCGGTCCCGGGGTTGATCGTGACGTGGGCGAGCGCGGGCAGGGCAAGGCCGAGCGTGAGGGCGAGGGCGCCGGCCGAGACGGTGACGGCCCGGCGGCAGATGGCGGTCAGTGCCATGAGGATTCTCCGATGGTCTGCGTGAATGCCGAAAGGGCGCGCGAGCCGTACGACGCGGACGCGCGCGGCAGGGCGGCGCGGGCCGGTGACGTCGTGGCGGTACGCGGGGAGGCGCGCGGAACGAACGCGCGCGGGAATGAGTCCCTTCGGACGCGGGGCTCGGCGGGACCTGCCCGGCGGCCATCCGCGACGAGGGACTCAGGAGACGGCGGGCACCGGAGGGCCGCGCCGGACGACGGCATGCCGCAGGACCTGGTCACGGGCGGGGGAGAACGCGGGCGCCGCCCGCCGGAACGGCACGGCGGGGGCCGGGGGCTCGTCCCGCCACAGGAGGGCGAGCAGCCACCGCACGCGACGCAGGGCGTACGCGCCGGCCGCGCGCAGGACCGACCAGAGCGCGGACTCGCCGCGCGACAGCCACCAGGCGGTGAGCAGGGCGGCGGTGAGGTGGGCGACCAGCATGCCGGCGCTCACGCTGAGGGCGTGCTCCTGCGGCGGCCCGCCGGGGACGGGCCCGTGCGGGGGGCCGCCGGGGAGGTCGGCCGGGCCGAGCAGCAGGTGCAGGACCGCCTGGGCGGCGAGGAGGAGCCCGGTCACGGTCACCGGCGAGCGTTCCCGCCCGGCCAGGAGCGCCGTGCCCGTCATGACGACCAGTCCGCCGGCCGTCATGACCGCCGCGGACGGGGCCGCCCCGCCCGCGAACCAGTGGGCCACCGAGGCAAGCGTCAGGCACACGACGGTGAACACCGCCGAGCGCGCGAGCCTCAAGGGGAGATTGGCCTGCATGACGCCTTGCATCGTCTCACAAAGCCCTCGAAATCCCCTCGAACTTCCACGACCTGCATCGACAAGAGGGGCCGGACCCCTTCGCGGAGAGCCGCAGGCCTCCCGCGCGAGTGGTGCCAACCGCACGAGGGGCGCCGGTCAGAGCGGGCGCGTGCGGGGGGCGGCGGGGAGGGTGATGACCATGGTGAGGCCGCCGCCGGGGGTCTCCTCGGGGACCAGGGTGCCGCCCATCGCCTCGGCCAGCCCCCGGGAGAGCGCGAGGCCGAGTCCGACACCGGTGTGGTTGTCCCGGTCGCCCAGCCGCTGGAACGGCAGGAAGACCCGGTCGTGCGCCTCGGCCGGTATGCCGGGACCCCGGTCGGCGACGCGGATCTCGACACGGTCCCCGTGCCCGCTGGCGGTGACGAGCACCCTGGCGCCGGCCGGGCTGTAGCGGACGGCGTTGGCCATCACGTTGACCAGGATCCGCTCCAGCAGCGCGGGGTCGGCGACGACCTCGGGAAGTTCGGCGGAGACCTCTCCGTCGACGCGGTCCCCGAGCGGGCCGAGGTCGTCGATCGACCGGGGGACGATCTCCTCGACCGCGACCGGCCGGGGGGTCAGGCCCAGCACGCCCGCCTGGAGCCTGCTCATGTCGAGGAGGTTGGCGACCAGCCGGTCCAGCTTGGTCAGCGACTCACCCGCAGTGGCCAGCAGTTCCGACCGGTCCTGCTCACTCCACCGCACCTCGGTGCTCCGCAGGCTCTCCACGGCGGCCTTGGCCGAGGCCAGCGGGCTGCGCAGGTCGTGGCTGACCGCCGCGAGCAGCGCCGTTCTCATCCGGTCGGCCTCGGCCAGCGGCCTGGCCCGCTCGGCCTGCTCGCGCAACCGCTCCTGGCGCAGGGCGACGGCGGCCTCGGCGGCGAAGGCCTCCAGCACCCGGCGGTCGGCGGCGTCCAGCAGCCGTCCGCGTACGGCCAGCACCAGGTCCTCGTCGATGGTCACGTCGGAGTCCGCCGAGCCCGGCACGGTGCAGGGCGCGCCGCCTGAGGTGGCGGCGATCCGCCAGGCGCCGGGTTCGGAGTGGTCGTCGGGGCCGGGCTCGCCCGTCCGCTCCAGCAGGGTGACCGAGGTCAGCCCGAAGGTCTCGCGCAGCCGCGCGAGCAGCGAGTGCAGCGCCGAGTCCCCGCGCAGGACGTGCCCGGCCAGCGTGGACAGCACCTCGGCGTCGGCGCCGGCCCTGGCCGCCTCCCGGGTGCGGCGCGCGGCGAGGTCCACGACCGCGCTGACCATGACGGCCACCAGGACGTAGACGCACAGCGCGAGCAGGTTCTCGGGGTCGGCGATGGTGAACCGGTCGACCGGCGGGGTGAAGTAGTAGTTGAGCAGCAGGGAGCCGGCCACGGCCGAGGTGACGGCGGGCCACATCCCGCCCGCCAGCGCGACCATGACCACCGTCAGCAGGAACAGCAGGATCTCGCTCGGCAGGGTGAGGTCCTCCCTGAGCGGGACCAGCGCGGCCGTGAGCGCGGGCAGCAGCAACACGGCCATCGCCCAGCCGGCGAACCGGCGCCTGCGCGTCAGCGCGGCGCGCGAGCGCACCCGCCTGGCCCCCCTGCTGACCTCGGCGTGCGTGATCATGTGCACGTCGATGGACCCGGAGAGCACGGTGGTGGTGACGCCGACGCCCCGGGACAGCAGCTGGGCGAACCGTCCCCGGCGTGAGGCGCCGAGGACGAGCTGGGTGGCGTTCACCCCCCGCGCGAAGTCGATCAGCGCCTGCGGCACGTCGCCGCCGACGACCTGGTGGTAGGTGCCGCCGAGGCTCTCCACCAGGGCCCGGTGCCGCGCCAGGTTCGCCGGGTCGGCGCCGCTCAGCCCGTCGGAGCTGGTCACGTGGACGGCGAGCAGGTCGGCGCCCTTGGTGCGCGCGGCGATCCTGGCCGCCCGGCGTACGAGCGTGTCGCCCTCCGGGCCGCCGGTGAGCGCGACCACGACGCGCTCGCGCGCCTCCCAGGTGCCGGCGATCCCGTGGTCGGCGCGGTAGCGGTCGAGCTGCTCGTCGACCTTTCCCGCCACCCACAGCAGTGCCAGCTCGCGCAGCGCGGTGAGGTTGCCGACCCGGAAGTAGTTCGACAGGGCGGCGTCGACCCGCTCGGGCGGGTACACGTTGCCGTGGGCCATGCGGCGGCGCAGCGCCTCGGGGGCCATGTCGACCAGCTCCACCTGGTCGGCCCGCCGCACGACCTCGTCGGGGACGGTCTCTCGCTGCGGGACCCCGGTGATCTGCTGGACGACGTCGTTCAGCGACTCCAGGTGCTGGATGTTGACGGTGGAGAGGACGTCGATCCCAGCGTCGAGGAGTTCCTCGACGTCCTGCCAGCGCTTGGCGTTCTTCGAGCCCGGCACGTTGGTGTGCGCGAGCTCGTCGACCAGCGCCAGGCTCGGGGCGCGCGCGATGACGGCTTCGGTGTCCAGCTCGGTGAAGGCCGCCCCCCGGTAGACCATGGTCATCCGGGGGACGAGCTCCAGGTCGTCCACCTGCGCGGCGGTGCGCGGCCGGCCGTGGGTCTCGACGAACCCGACGACCACGTCGGTGCCCCTGGCCAGGCGCCGGTGCCCCTCGCAGAGCATCGCGAAGGTCTTGCCGACGCCGGGGGCCGCCCCGAGATAGATGCGCAGCCGCCCGCGCTTCCTGGCCACGGCCTAGCCCCTGAGCCGATCCAGGGCCAGGTTGAGCCGCAGGACGTTCACGGCGGGCTCGCCCATGAAGCCGAGGGCCCGGCCGGTGGTGTTGTCCCGGATCAGCGTCCTCACCTGGGCGGGTGTGATCCCGCGTTCCCTGGCGACCCGGGCGGCCTGCAGGTCGGCGTAGGCGATCGAGATGTCGGGGTCGAGGCCTGAGCCGCTCGCGGTGACCGCGTCGGCGGGCACCGCGGCGGTCGCGGTGCCGCGTACCGTGACCGTCCTGCCCTTGGCGTAGTCCTCGCCGGGCTTGCCGCACTCCACCTTCACGCCCTGGTATCCGGCGACGAAGGGGGCGGCGGGGCAGGCCTGGTTGACGCTGACCGCGCGCACCGGCGCCCCGACGGCGGGGAACACCTTGAGCACGGCGCCCACCCCGTCGGCCGTGCAGTACGGCCGCGCGCCGCTGACCCCTTCCAGCGCGCCGATGTCCCTGCTGCGGGCGCAGACCTGGGTGAGCAGGCTCTGCTTGCCGGTGTCGGGGCCGCCCTCGGCGTCCTTGGCCCCGGGCACGGGGAGGGTGTCGACGACGTCCTCGGGCCCGAGGTTGCTCGCGGCGGTGGCGGACATGTCGTATCCGGCGGCGGACGGGCGGCTCTGGAAGTACTTCCTGACCGGCGCGCCGTCCGCGCCGGCGAAGCTCTGGCCGACCAGGGAGCTCCCCACGTCCTTGCCGTCCTTCTGCAGGAGCGACCCGCCGGCCTTGCCGGAGAACAGGCCCTGGGCGATGCCGGTGATCACCAGCGGGTAGACCGCCCCGGTCACCACGGTGAGGATCAGCAGTACGCGGAGCGCGGCGAGGTGCCGGCGCATCCAACTTGGCAGACGTTCCATTTATGCCATCCCCGGGAGGAACTGGACGACCAGGTCGATGATCTTGATGCCGATGAACGGCACGACGATGCCGCCGAGCCCGTACATGTAGAGGTTGCGGCTGAGCAGTTTGGCGGCGCTGGAAGGCCGGTAGCGGACGCCGCGCAGCGCGAGCGGGATCAGCGCGACGATGACGAGGGCGTTGAAGACGACCGCCGACAGGATCGCCGACTGCGGGCTGGCCAGGCGCATGACGTTGAGCGCGTCGAGGCCCGGGTACACGGCGGCGAACATCGCCGGGATGATGGCGAAGTACTTGGCGATGTCGTTGGCGATCGAGAAGGTCGTCAGCGCGCCCCGGGTGATCAGGAGTTGCTTGCCGATCTCCACGATCTCGATGAGCTTGGTGGGGTTGGAGTCGAGGTCGACCATGTTCCCGGCCTCCTTGGCGGCCGAGGTGCCGGTGTTCATCGCCACGCCGACGTCGGCCTGGGCCAGCGCGGGGGCGTCGTTGGTGCCGTCGCCGGTCATGGCGACCAGCCGCCCGCCGCGCTGCTCCTCGCGGATCAGCGCCAGCTTGTCCTCGGGCGTCGCCTCCGCCAGGAAGTCGTCCACCCCGGCCTCGTCGGCGATGGCCTTGGCCGTCAGCGGGTTGTCACCGGTGATCATCACCGTGCGGATGCCCATCTTGCGCATCTCGGCGAACCGCTCGCGCATGCCCTGCTTGACGACGTCCTTGAGGTGGACGACGCCGAGCACCCGCGCCTTGCCGTCGAGGACCTCGCCGACCACCAGCGGTGTCCCGCCGGAGGAGGAGATGCCGTCGACCAGGTCGCCGACCTCGCTCGTCGGGTGGCCGCCGTGGTCGCGCACCCACTTCATGACCGCGGTGGCCGCGCCCTTGCGCACCTCGCGGCCGGACACGTTCACCCCCGACATGCGGGTCTGGGCGGTGAAGGGGATCCACTCGGCGTGGTCCAGCTCCCCCGGGCGCCGCTCTCGCAGGCCGTACGCCTGCTTGGCGTACACCACGATGGAACGGCCCTCGGGGGTCTCGTCGGCCAGGCTCGCGAGCTGGGCGGCGGCGGCCAGGTCCTCCACGGCGACACCGGGCGCGGGCGCGAACTCCGACGCCTGCCGGTTGCCGAGCGTGATGGTGCCGGTCTTGTCCAGCAGCAGCGTGCTGACGTCACCGGCCGCCTCGACGGCGCGCCCGCTCATGGCGAGGACGTTGCGCTGCACGAGCCGGTCCATGCCGGCGATGCCGATGGCCGACAGCAGCGCGCCGATCGTCGTCGGGATGAGGCAGACCAGCAGCGAGACCAGCACGATCCCGGTGACACCGTCACCGGTCAGGGCGAGCGAGTCGGGAATGCCGGGGTTGCCGGCCTTGGAGTAGATGGCCAGGGGCTGCATGGTCGCGGTGGCGATCAGGAAGATGACCGTCAGCGCGGCGAGCAGGATGTTGAGGGCGATCTCGTTGGGGGTCTTCTGCCGGTCGGCGCCCTCGACCAGGGCGATCATGCGGTCGATGAAGCTCTCGCCGGGCTTCTGGGTGATCTGGACGACGATCCGGTCCGACAGCACCTTGGTGCCGCCGGTGACGGCCGACCGGTCGCCGCCGGACTCCCGGATGACCGGGGCCGACTCGCCGGTGATGGCCGACTCGTCCACGCTGGCGATCCCCTCGGCGACGTCGCCGTCGCCCGGGATGGTCTCGCCGGCCTCGACGACCACGTAGTCGCCCTGCCGCAGTTCGGGGGCGCCGACGGTCTCGAAGGAGCCGGGGTCCTGGCCGGGGCGCCAGCCGGTGAGCCTGCGGGCCATGGTGTCCCGCTTGGCGGCGCGGAGGGTGGCCGCCTGGGCCTTGCCCCGGCCCTCGGCGACGGCCTCGGCGAGGTTGGCGAACACGACGGTCAGCCAGAGCCAGACGACGATCGCCCAGGCGAACACCGACGGGCCGGTGACCGCGAGGACGGTGGTGAACACCGCGCCGATCTCGACGATGAACATGACGGGGTTGCGCCACAGTGTGACGGGGTTGAGCTTGCGCACGGCGTCCGGCAGGGACGTGAGGAGCTGCATGGGGTCGAGCAGGCCCCCGCCCACCTTGCCGTTCTTGCCGGGCCCTGCGGTACGGCCGGGCGCGCGCACTGGGGTGGCCATCAGAGGATTCCTTCGGCGAGAGGTCCGAGCGCCAGCGCGGGGAGGAAGGTCAGCGCGACCAGGATGACCGTCACCCCGACGACCATCCCGACGAACTGCGGCCGGTGGGTGGGCAGCGTGCCGGCCGAGGCGGGCACGGGCGCCTGCCGGGCCAGCGACCCGGCCAGGCCGAGCACGAAGATGATCGGCAGGAAGCGCCCGAACGCCATGCACAGGCCGAGAACGGTGTCGTACCAGGGGGTGTTGACGGTGAGGCCGGCGAACGCCGAGCCGTTGTTGTTGGAGGCGCTGGTGAAGGCGTAGAGGACCTCCGACAGGCCGTGCGGGCCGCCGTTCAGCATGCTCGCCCGCTGTTCGGCGGAGCCCATGGCCAGGGCGGTGCCGAACAGCACGAGCGCCGGGGTGGTCAGGAAGTACAGCGACGCCAGCTTGATCTCGCGGGAGCCGATCTTCTTGCCGAGGTACTCGGGCGTGCGCCCGACCATCAGCCCGGCGACGAACACCGTGATCACCGCGAGGACGAGCATGCCGTACAGCCCCGCGCCCACGCCGCCGGGCGCGACCTCGCCCAGCATCATGTTGACCATCGTGACCATGCCGCCGAGCGCGGTGAACGAGTCGTGGAAGGAGTCGACGGCGCCGGTCGAGGTGAGCGTCGTGGCCGCCGCGAAGGTGCCGGAGTTGGCGACGCCGAACCTGACGTCCTTGCCCTCCAGCGCGGCGCCGACCGCCTGCGGGACCGTGCCGTGGTGCGCGACCTCCAGCGCGGTCAGCACCACGACGCTGGCCAAGGCGAGCACGCCCATGACGGCGGCGATGGCGTAGCCCTGCCGCCGGTCGCCGACCATGCGGCCGAACGCGCGGGGCATGGCGAACGGCAGCACCAGGATCGCGAAGATCTGGAACCAGTTCGTCCAGCCGTTGGGGTTCTCGAAGGGGTGGGCGGAGTTGGTGTTGTAGAAGCCGCCGCCGTTGTTGCCCAGCTCCTTGATGATCTCCTGGCTCGCCACCGGGCCGCCGGTGACGCCCTGCGTGCCGCCGGCCAGCGTGGCGACCTCGTGGACGCCGGACAGGTTCTGGATCACTCCGCTCGCCACCAGGACGATCGCGCCGACGAAGGCGATCGGCAGCAGGACGCGGACGGTGCCGCGGACCAGGTCCACCCAGAAGTTGCCGAGGTTCTCGGTCCGGTTGCGCGCGAGCCCGCGGACCAGGGCGATCGCGACGGCCATGCCGACGGCGGCCGACACGAAGTTCTGCACGGCCAGCCCGGCCATCTGCACCAGGTGGCCCATCGTGGACTCGCCCGAGTAGGCCTGCCAGTTCGTGTTGGTGACGAAGCTGACGGCGGTGTTCCAGGCGATGTGCCCGGGAACCGGGGGGAAGCCCAGGCTGAGGAGCAGCCTGTCCTGGAGGCGCTGGAAGGCGTAGAGGAACAGGATGGAGACGGCCGAGAACGCGAGCACGCTGCGGGCGTACACGCTCCACCGCTGCTCGGCGTCGGGCTGGACCCCGGCGAGCCGGTAGAACACCCGCTCGGCCGCCAGGTGCCTGGTGCCGGTGTAGACGCGGTACAAGTAGTCGCCGAGGGGGCGATGGGTCACCACCAGGGCGACCAGGAGGGATCCGATGAACAGGATCCCGGCGAGCGCCTGGGACATCAGAATCGCTCCGGGAACAGCAGGGCCGCGACCATGAAGATCACGAGGCCGGCGGTGACCACCAGCCCGGCGGCGTTGACGGCGCTCACAGGCGCTCCACCGCCTTGACGACGAGTCCCAGGATCGCGAAGACCGCGATCGTCAGGACGACGAAGATGACGTCAGCCATCCCCACTCCTCAAATCAGAACAAACATGCTTCTGGCCGCCCAAGACGGACGGCCTCCCAGCAAGCAAATCGCGTGATTCGAGGGGTCTCAGGGGTCTTGACGGCTTCCATACGCCCGGACGCCGATTCTTGACGTGATCCCTACACCCGCCCCGCCGAGGGGCCGGGAGGGCGGTGGTCGTAGGCGGCGCGGGCGGCGGCGACCTCGACGCGGTGGGCGCGCGACCGACGCGGTCGAGGATGTCGCGCACCTCGCAGGCCAGCGAGGTATCGCAGAGGTTACCTGGTGACCTTGAAGTGCCGTCTTCCATGGCGGTTCACGGCCCCCCAGGATGGAGCCGGTCACCAGAGGTGACCACGCCGGCGGGGGCCGGCCGGAGGCGCCCTCCTCGCGGACGCCCATCCGGCCGACGATCCGGCCTTCGAAAGGACCCGCGATGACACTTCCCCATATCGGAGTCTTCCTCACTTCAGGTGACGGGCAGCCGGGGGCGATGCCCGGCGGGATGACCGCAGCCGCCCGGCACGCCGAGGATCTCGGCCTGGAGTCGGTGTGGATCACCGACCAGCTGATCGCGGGCACGGGAAGCCCGATCCTGGACAGCGGGCTGATGATGGCCGCGGTGGCGGCGTCGACCACGCGGATCCGGCTCGGGTTCGGGGTGCTGGTCCTGCCCCTGCGGCCCGTCGTGTGGGTGGCCAAGCAGCTCGCCACCCTCCAGTACCTGTCCGGCGACCGGCTCCTGCTCGGCGTCGGCGCGGGCGGCGACCGGCACGAGAGGTCGTGGAGCGCGGCGGGGGTGCCCCGGCGCGAGCGCGGCAGGCGCACCGACACCGCCCTGCGCGCGCTGCCCGGCCTGATGGCCGGCAAGGACACCCTGGTGGAGGACCTGCCGGGCGCCCCCACCGTCCGGCTCGCCCCCGCCGCGACCATGCCGCCCGTCCTGGTCGGAGGCGGGTCGGAGGCGGCGCTGGCCCGCGCGGCGCGGTACGGCGACGAGTGGTTCCCCGCGCCGGTGGGCCCCGCGACGGTGGCCGAGGACGCTGCCCGGCTCGCCGAGCTCGCCGGCGAGCTTGGGCGGCGGCCACCGGCGATCACCGCGGGGGTGATGGTGGCGATGACCGCCGACCCGGCGTCCCCCAGCAGGGAGGCGCTGGTGCGCGACCTGACAAGCGAGGAGTACGGCCTGACGGCCGCGCAGGCCGAGGACCTGCTGGTGAGCGGCGACGGGCCGGAGGTCGCGGCGCGGCTCGCCGATTTCGCGGCGGTCGGCGCCGGGCGGGTGGTGGCCAGCTTCGCGGGCGGCGACTGGGGCCGCCAGTGCGAGCTGCTGGCCGAAGCGGTCAGGTGAGCCGTTCGCCGAGGGGTCCCGGGGCTGAAACTTTCAGCGAGTTCCCGGTGACCGGGCGTGGCCGTCGCGGCCGGCCGGTCGCCGGGCGGCGGCATCTTGCGACGTCGCGGCGGTCGCCGTGCCGCGCGGGCCGCCGTCCGCCGGGCACAGCGGCGTGCGGATCGCGCGGCACGGGAGGGCGCGGTGTACATCTCCGGGAAACCCGCTGAGGATGTTAGCGCTCCCACCCAGCCGATCCGCACCGGCACACCTTGCCGGACTTAACCGGTTAATACCGGACGAGAAAGGTGACCCATGAGAAAGCGACCAAGGTTGGCGGGGACGGCGGTCCTCTCCCTGCTCGCCGTCCTCGTCTCGATGCTCGTCGCCGCGCAGCCCGCGAGCGCGGCGGTGGGGCTCCGCGTGAGCGGCACCAAGATCGTCGAGGCGAACGGAAGCGGCTTCGTCATGCGCGGCGCGAGCCACCCGCACGTCTGGTACGCCAGCCAGACGACGTCCTCCCTGGCCGGCATCAAGGCCCTCGGCGCCAACACCGTGCGCGTGGTGCTCAGCGGCGGGCGCTGGCCGGCCAACAGCGCCACCGACGTGGCCAACGTCGTCGCGCAGTGCAAGGCGAACAAGCTGATCTGCGTCCTGGAGAACCACGACACGACCGGGTACGGCGAGCAGGACGGCGCGTACACCCTGGACGCCGCGGTCAACTACTGGATCAGTGTCAAGAGCGCGCTCACCGGCCAGGAGAACTACGTCGTCATCAACATCGGCAACGAGCCCTATGGCAACAACAACGTCAGCGGCTGGACCCAGGCGACGTCCAGCGCGATCGCCAAGATGCGGAGCAACGGCTTCCAGCACCTGCTCATGGTGGACGCGCCCAACTGGGGCCAGGACTGGACGTTCACCATGCGGGACAACGCGGCGAGCGTGCTCAGCGCCGACTCCCAGCGCAACACCGTCTTCTCCATCCACATGTACGGGGTATTCGACACCGCGGCGGAGATCAACGCCTACTTCACGGCCTTCCAGACCGCCGGGCTGCCGCTGGTGGTCGGCGAGTTCGGGAACATGCACTCCGACGGCGACCCCGACGAGGACACCATCATGGCGCAGGCGCAGTCGCGCGGCCTCGGCTACATCGGCTGGTCGTGGAGCGGCAACGGCGGCGGCGTCGAGTACCTCGACATGACGAACAACTTCAACGCGAGCAGCCTCACGTCCTGGGGCACGCGGATCTTCAACGGCGCCAACGGCATCGCGCAGACCTCCAAGCAGGCGACCATCTACACGGGCGGCGGCACCCCCGACACGACGGCGCCGACGACGCCGGGCACCCCGGCGGCCTCCGGGGTGACCTCCAGCGGTGTCACCCTGTCGTGGACCGCCTCCACCGACTCGGGCGGGTCCGGGCTCGCGGGCTACAACGTCTACCGCGAGCAGGGCACCACCGACCCGCAAATGGGTCAGAGCACCACCAACTCGGTCACCCTGACCGGGCTGTCGGCCAGCACGCAGTACCAGGTCTACGTCCGGGCGCGCGACGGCGCGGGCAACCTGTCCGGGAACTCAAGCCTGGTCACCTTCACCACGACCGCCGGTGGCGGCGGGGGCTCCGGCGGCTGCTCGGTGGCCGCCACCACGCAGACGCAGTGGAGCAACGGCTACGTGGTCCAGCCGGTGACCGTCACCAACACCGGCACGTCCGCGATCACGGGCTGGACGGTGACCTTCACCCTGCCGTCCGGGCACACGATCACCGGGTCGTGGAACGCGACGCTGTCGGGCGGGCCGTCGGTGACCGCGCGCAACGCCGGGCACAACGGAGCGCTGGCGCCGAACGCCTCGACCTCCTTCGGCTTCCAGGGGAGCCGCCCGAACGGCGACACCCAGGTCCCCTCCGGTTACGCCTGCACCGCCTCGTGACCCCGATCCCCCCGCCCGCCGAGGACGCACCATCGCGTCTTTACCGCGTCTTGTCGGTACATGTCCGTGTTGCGCACTCCGACGGGGAAGGTCTCCATTCGCCTGACGCTCCACACGGGGCGAACACCTCACTGGGGGATTTATGGGGAATGTAGCGGATTTGTCGAAACTGCTCGACAAGGAATACGAGAACAAGAGCCTCATGGACCTGGTCAAGGCACCTGTGTCCGCGCTGGCCGGGGTCAGCGAAGGCGACGCCAAGCTCCTCCGGGAGGCCTTCAGGATCAACACGGTCGGGGACATGGGGCGCAACAAGTTCTTCCGCACCGCGACCGCGCTCGTCGACCTGGCCGACAGCACCAAGTAGGACCCGGACGCCTCGGCGTCAGGGCGAGGCCGCCGGCCGCCGCACAGGCGGGCGGCGGCCTTCGGCGCGTCAGCGTGGCGCCCGTTCCCACCGGCCGCCCGCCGCCACCTGGAAGGTGTACGCGGTGACCAGGCCGAAGACGAGGTGCGGGATCAGGTCCGACAGCCAGCCGGCCAGGCCCCACGTGCGCGGGTCGGTCAGGCCCAGGGCCACCAGCGGCGCGCTGCCTGCGATGACCGACGCCGTCGCGACGCAGACGCCGCCGACCGGCACGGCGACGTCCCGCACGCCGAGGCGCAGCGCACCGTAGGCCGCGCCCAGTCCCACTCCGGTGGCGATGCCGAGCAGCGCGCCCAGGCCTTGCCCCCGGTTGCGCTCCCGCTCTCCCTCGCCGAGGTCCAGCCCGGCGGCACCGGCCAGCTTGGCGGCGGCGCGCTCCGGCAGGACGCTGGACGGGCGGCCGCGTGTCGCCTGGTCGAGGTAGGTCACCGCGTACAGGGCCGTCGTGCCCGCCGCCCCCGCGAGCGCCCCGGCCACGATCGAGCGGCAGACGACGCCACGCACGGCCCGGATCACACCGCCTCCACCGCCTTGCCCACTTCCTGGAGGGCATGGGAAACGTGCTGCTCGGCGAGGAAGTGGCCGACCCCGATGACCAGGGCTATCGGCCATTCGATGATCTCCAGCGCGGTGAGCACGCCCAGCGCCACGTAGTAGACGAGCCGGTCGGGCGGCGGCACGATCACGCTCCCGACCACCGGCACGCTGACCTCCGGCCGGGGCTCCATCACGCTCCGCGAGCGGACGGCACGGGCCCGGGCGCCACCGGCGGCGTCGGTCGTTCTCTGCGCCATGACGGCCTCCGTTAGTAAGCGGACGTAGGGCCCATCCCCGGCCTTCCGCGCCCGGTAACTCCGCTTGCCGGGACTTTGCCCGCCGGATCACCCCGTATGTTGATCTTTGGCGGATTCTTACAAAAATGCCGCCATGTAAGGGCTTGGCACTTCACGGAACGGTCAAATCCGGCTAGCTTCGGCGGTCAGCAGGACCTCGGGGGCTCGTCCGTCCACGGATCAAGGAGACGCTGAATGCGCTTCACCCTCCGCAAGGGGGCAGGCATCGCCATCGCGACGGCCGCTCTGGTACTACCCCTGGCGTCGGCCTTGCCCGCCGCCGCCGATCCCGACCTCACGCTCCTGGCCCACACGGTCACGGCGCCGGGAGTGAAGAAGCACCTGCAGAAGCTGCAGCAGATCGCCAACGCCAACGGGGGAACGAGGGCCGCGGGAACACCCGGATTCACCGCCTCCCGCGACTATGTGGCCGGCCAGCTCAAGAAGGCCGGGTACAAGGTCACGATCCAGCCGTTCGACTTCCCGTTCTTCGAGGAGCACGGCACCGCCACGTTCCAGCGGATCTCCCCCAACCCGAGGGTCTACACCCCGACCCCGCCCGACGGGAGCTCGGTCGGCGAGTTCGCCACCATGACCTACTCCGGGGCCGGCGACGTCACCGGGCAGCTCCAGAACGTCGACCTGGTGCTTCCGCCGTCCGCGGACCCGAGCTCCACCTCCGGGTGTGAGGCGAGCGACTTCGCCGGTTTCACCGCGGGGAACATCGCCCTGCTGCAGCGCGGCACCTGCCCCTTCCAGGTGAAGGCGGAGAACGCGCAGGCCGCGGGCGCGGCCGGGGCCGTCATCTTCAACGAGGGCCAGGAGGGGCGTACCGACACCCTCCAGGGCACCCTGGGCGCGCCGACGGTCACGATTCCGGTGGTCGGCACGAGCTTCGCCGTCGGCAACGACCTCGCGGGCACCGCGGGGACCGTCGTCCGGCTGAAGACCGACACGACCAGCGAGGTGCGGCCCACCGAGAACATCATCGCCGACACCAAGTGGGGCGACCCGAACAAGGTCGTCCAGCTCGGCGCCCACCTGGACAGCGTCCTGGCCGGGCCCGGCATCAACGACAACGGCTCGGGCTCCGCCGCGATCCTGGAGATCGCCTCGAAGCTCGCCAAGATCCCCACGAAGAACAAGCTGCGCTTCTCCTTCTGGAGCGCCGAGGAGCTCAACCTCCTGGGGTCGACGCACTACGTCTCCGTCCTGACCCCCGCGGAGCAGGCGAAGATCAAGCTGTACCTCAACTTCGACATGATCGCCTCGACGAACTACGCGCTGAAGATCTACGACGGTGACGACTCGGACGCCGAGGGCGCCCCCGCGGGACCGCCCGGATCCGACGAGATCGAGAAGCTCTTCGAGAAGTACTTCAACGTGCTCCGCCAGGCGCACAACGGCACCGACTTCGACGGCCGCTCGGACTACGGCCCGTTCATCGACGCCGGGATCCCCGCCGGAGGCCTGTTCACCGGCGCCGAGGGCATCAAGACCGCCGAGGAGCAGACCCAGTTCGGCGGCACCGCCGGTGTGGCCTACGACTCCTGCTACCACCAGGCGTGCGACACCACCGCCAACATCAACGACAAGGCGCTGGCCCTGAACACCGGGGCCATCGCGACGGCCGCCGTGGTCTACGCGTTCAGCCGTGACCTGCCAGGACCCGACGTCCGGCCGGCCACCCTGGCACGTACCGCCAAGGCCAAGCCCGCCGCCACCGACGTCCAGGGACGTCTGGTCGGCTGATCGATCACCACGCGGGTGGCCGCGCGCTCCTGAAGGGGCGCGGGGCCACCCGCTTTCGCGTTCCGGCCAGCTCCCGCACACGCCGCCCCAGGGCGGCGGGACCGGCTGGGGTCACCCCTGAAACGGGCACGCCGGACGCGCCCTTCCGGCCGGGATGACGTACCGTCCTGTCATGTGCCGGAGTATCAAAACCCTTCGCGAGCCCTACACCAGCGACGTCACCGACGATGACGTGCGGGCCGCCGCCCTGCAGTACGTCCGCAAGATCTCGGGTTTCCGCGCGCCGTCGGCGCGCAACGCGGAGACCTTCGAGCGCGCCGTGGAGGTCATCGCCGCGGCGACGCGGGACCTGCTCGGCGAGCTGCAGGTGAAACCCGTCGTCCGGGAGCGTTCAGAGGCCTGACCCGGCCGCTTGATTACCCGTCTCATCACCATTTTTCACTTTATCGGGTAATTACCGGTTTCCCGGTGCGGACCGCGGGCGGAAAGCCAAAGACCTATATCGAACCAGTCCCATTTGCCGTATCCCAGAGTAAGGTTCGATTCATGAGGCCTTCAGCGACCTCCCGGCTCGAACCGCGCTCGGGCAGGCCTGGCCCGGCTCTCAGACGCTGAAGAGCGTCCAGTTCGTTGGTGATGTGAGGTCGCCGAGATGCTTACTCGCCCAGGCGGTGACTGGTCGGATTTACCCCTTTTCGCGGTCACCGGTGATTCTCCTGATAAGCGGATCGCGCATGAGCGCGCGCCGCGACGCCATTCCCGGGTTCCACGACGCGTTCCGTGCGAGCGTGATCGGCGGTCCACCATGACGGATGCGGGGCGCCCATGACCCTGGTCCATCGCAAGACGCAGCGGCTCATGGCGGCGCTGCCGATCGCCTCGCTCGGCGTGGTGGCCGCCGTGGACCTGCTGACCGGCCCCGACCTCGGCTACCTCTCCCTGCTGGCCGTCGGCCCCGCGTTCGCCAGCCTCGTCGGCGGCGTCCGGCGCACGGTCGTGATCGGCGTCGTGGCGCTGGCGTTGTCCCTGCTCCTCGCGCTGTACAACGGGCTCTTCGGCGACCGGCAGAGCAACATGATCCTCATCTCGATCACCGGCGTCACCGCCGCGAGCATCCTCGCCACGGTGGGGCGGCAGCGCCGCGAGCGCGAGCTGGCCTCGGTGCGGTCGGTGGCCGAGGTGGCGCAGCGGGTCCTGCTCCGGCCGGTCCCCCGGCGGGCCGGCCACCTCGTCGCGGCCGTCTCCTACACCTCGGCCAACGCCGAGGCGCGCATCGGCGGCGACCTGTACGAGGTCGTCACCGGGCCGGGCGGGGTCCGCGCGATCGTCGGGGACGTGCAGGGCAAGGGGCTGGAGGCGGTCGAGACGGCGGCGCTCGTGCTGGGCGCGTTCCGCGAGGCCGCCCACGACGAGCCCGACCTGCGCGCCGTCAGCGGGCGGCTGGAGAAGGCGCTCAACCGGCGCCTCTCCGGCGAGGAGTTCGTGACCGCGATCCTGGTCGAGGCCGACTCCGGCGGGAAGCTCACGCTCCTGAACTACGGGCACCCTCCCCCGCTGATCCTCTACGCCAACGGCGCGATGACGCTCGCGGAACCGGTCGAGACCGCGCCGCCGCTCGGCCTCGCCGTCCTGGAGGTCGAGGGACCCGACCCGCACCAGGTGGCGTTCGGGCCCGGCGACCAGATCCTGCTGTACACCGACGGGGTGATCGAGGCCCGCGACCGCGCCGGCCGGTTCTACCCGCTTCCCGACCGGGCCTTCCTGCTCAAGAACGAGAACCCCGAGGCGGCCCTGGAGGCGCTCAGGCTCGACCTGGTGGCGCACGTCGACGCGCCGCTGCACGACGACGCGGCGATGCTGCTGCTCCGCTGCCGCGAGCCGGCCGGGCCCCCGGCCTGACCGGGCACCCCCGATGGCGTTCGGGGGGTCTAGGCGGGGGCCGTCCGGGGATCGCCCGGCGCCGGTGGGCGCGGTCGTGAGCGCACGACGGCGACCGGGCTGTAGGCGTGGTGGAGAACCCCGTGGCTGACCGACCCCAGCACGGCCGATCCGAGGCCGCTCCTGCCCCGCGAGCCCACCACGAGCAGGTCCGCCTTCGCGGACGCCTCCGCCAGTGCCTCGACCGGATGCGCGCGCACGGTCACGTCGCGGAGCTCGACCGCCGGGTACTTGTCCCGCCAGGGGCGGAGCTGCTCGTGGGCCGCCAGCCTGCCCATGTCGTAGACCCTTTCCAGGTCGGGGGTGTAACTGGCGAACATGGGGAGGAAGGCGGACACCTGCCACGCGTAGAGGGCCCGCAGCCGCGCGCCGCGCCGCGCGGCCTCCTCGAAGGCGTACTCCAGCGCGGCCTCCGACTCCGGCGACCCGTCATGGCCGACGACGATCTCCCCGTGCACGGCCTCCTGCGGGTTGCCCGCCACGACGACCGGGCAGTCGGCGTGCCCGGCGACGCCCATCGACACCGAGCCGAGCACCAGACCCAGGAACCCGCCGAGTCCCCGGGTGCCGACCACCAGCTCACCGGCCTCGCGCGCCTCCTCGAGCAGCTCTGTGCGCGCGTACCCGGCGCGGGACACCATCTCCACCCACAGGCCGGGCACCCGGTCCTGGGCCGCCTTGGCGGCCTCGGCGAGGATCTCCCGCGAGCGTGCGGACATCGAGTCCCGAAAGCCGGGCGGCGTGCCGAACGCCTGGCCGAAGACCGACGGGTCGACGACGTGGACGACGCGCAGGCCCCGCCCGCGCCAGACCGCGTCGTCGGCTGCCCAGCGCACTGCGGCCAGCGCGGGCGGGGAGCCGTCGGTGCCCACGACGACGGGCTCCCTCATCACCGCCCCCGATGTCACGGCTGCCTCGGGCGCCGCCACCGATCATGGGCGGAGCTCCACTCCTCGTCCCACGCGGCGTAGCGGCGACGGTCCAGCGTCCAGCGGACCAGGCCGAGGTTCAGCATGAGCAGGGCGGCCACCCCTGCCGCGACCCCGAAGCCGGCCACGACCGAGTCGGCGACCGTCTGCGCGTGGGTGCGGGGAGCGGCCGTCGGGCGGCCCTTCCCGTCGATCCACAGCTCCAGCGCGGAGCCCGCCTTGGCGTGCTCGGCCACCGGCACGACGCCGGTCACCAGCCGCCCGCCGGGCGTGTACCACCTGGCCTTCGCCTTGGTCCCGAGTACGGTGCCCTGGGAGGAGACGGAGCTGGTGCTGGTGGCGTCCTCCAGCAGGACGGCGGTGACCGCCTCACGCTGGCCGGGTACCGCCCGTTCGGCGATGACACCCCGGTCGTAGACGGCTCTGGCGCCGAGGACGGCGGGCCACAGGCCCGCGATCAGGGCCAGCAGAGTGAGGATCACGGCCACGCCCTCGATCCGGTCAGAGCGCCGGCGCAGGGGGTTGTGGTCGAACCGATATCGGCGGACACATCGTGTCGTCCACCCTTCCAAGGTTCGCATGGTGCCCCTCCCTGTGTACGTCAGGGATCTCCATCCAGAGTCGGGGACGCACGCGACGCCCCGCCAGAGTCTTACGACGCCTCACGGCGGGACGTTCGACCCTGCCTGCCACCTGCGCGTCCGTACGCGCAGTGACCGCTCATCACCAACGTACGACCATCGGGGGCCGGGCCGCTCCCCGGCCCCTGCCCGGCACCGTCCCGGCCGGGCGTGACCGGGGCCACTGTGACGTGTGGGAAAATAGCGATTCGTCGGGAAAGTAGTGAAGTTTCCGGACAGACCAGTGTCGGAGCTGCTAAGAAGATGCGCGCCAGGTTTCTGAGCAGAAAGGTTCGGCATGGACCGCGACGGCACCCCGAGATCCTTCGAAGAGGATCCTCTGAAGCAGACCGGTCCCTTGCCCTTGGGCATCGACTGGGACAACGAATCCGGCCGGCCGGACGGTGACGTCCTGTCCGACGGCTGGCGGCCCGGGCACGACCCCGCTCAGGACCCCGGCGACGGCTCCGTGGAGTTCGACCCGCCGGACCGCGCCCGGCTCCGGGACGACGACGGGCCCGACCACCTCGATCCGCACCTGGACGAAACCCAGCTGGACGGCGGGGACTACGAGGACTACGAGCGGCCCGAGGGCTACGCCCGGCCGGACGAGGACCACTGGGACCCCGACGCGGACGTCCCCGCGGAGGAGCGGCGCGGGTTCCTCGGGTCCGGCTGGACCGGAGAGAACGACCCGGAGGAGGAGAAGCGCAGCCAGAACCGGCGGCTCGTGCTCGCCCTGGTGGCGATCGTCGTGCTGGCGGTCGCGGGCGGCTGGATCGTCTCCTCGTCGGTCGGCTCCAAGTCCGAGGCCGCGTGCGCGAAACCGGCCGGCTGCGCCCCGGCGGGCGGGCAGGACGCGCTGCCCACGGGAGACCCCTCGGCCGCCCCCACCGGCGACGAGCAGGTCACCGAGCCCACGGCCGAGCCCTCCGAGACGACGGCGTCGCCCAGCGAGTCGGCCACCCCTGAGCCGACCTCCTCCCGTGGCAGGGTGCCCCAGGAGCCCAGCGCGCGGCCGACGCCGACCCGCACCCGCGTACGCTCCCCGCAGCCGACGCCGAGGTCGAGCAATCGCTCGCAGGAGCCGGACGACCCCGAGATCGAGGACGACCCGACCCCGAAGCCGAGCGCGACCCCGACGCCGCCGCCGACCACCCAGGCCCCCCAGCCGGCGCCCAGCCCCACGAAGACCAAGAGCACCGGCCTGCTCGACTGGCTGTTCTGAGCGTGACCGGGCCCGCCGCCCCCGACCGGCCGGCCCGGGCGTGATCTCACCCGCCGCCGTGAAGGGCCGGGTCACGCCCTCCGGCGGCGGACCATGTGGCGCGCCGCGGCCGCGGCGGCCAGGACGAGCACGGCGACCAGCAGGTAGGCCTGGTAGCGGACCAGTTCGCGGTAGATCGCGGTGAGGTTGGCGCCCGCGAGGTAGCCCACCGCCGTCCAGGTGCCCGCCCACAGCAGAGCCCCGGCGAGGTTGAAGGCGAGGAACCGGCGCCACTCCATGCCGATGGTGCCGGCGACCAGGCCGTTGAGCTGGCGGAGCACGTCGACGAACCGGGCGATCATGACGACCACGGCGCCGTGCCGGCGGAAGAACCCCTCCGCCGTCGCGAACCTGGCCTCGTTCAGGAACACGAAACGGCCGTAGCGGCGGACCAGGGCGCGTCCGCCGGTGCGGCCGAGGAGATAGCCGATGTTGTCCCCGGCGACGGCGGCGACCACGGCGATGGCCGCGACGGCCCAGACGTCCAGCCGCCCGGCGCCGGCGTACACCGAGGCGGCGATCAGGACCGCCTCGCCCGGCACGGGGATCCCGAAGTCCTCCAGGAAGATCAGCGCGCCGACGGCGAGATAGCCGTAGCGGTCGAGCAGCGGGGCCAGATGCGCGAATGGGCCCGGCAGCGGTGGCGCCATGAGGTCACCCTACGTGGTCTCACGGTTGCGCGGCGGACGCCTCCGCCGTGACGTCCTTCGAGGTCACGCGGCGCCTGGCGCTCCGCCGCCAGACCGTCATGACGGCCAGCAGGGCCAGGATGGTCACCGCCGAGAGGCCCACGCCGAGCACGGCGCCCGACCGCTGGTCGGCCACGCGGTCGGGCGCCCACGGCAGGGCCAGGACGTCGTACCAGCCCTGCCCCTGGAGCGGGCCCGCGAGGAACACCAGCGCCACCCAGGCCTGCACGGCGAGGGCGCCCAGCAGCATGCGGGTGCGGACCACCGGGCTGATCGCCCTGGGCAGCGGGTCGAGCCCCAGCACGACGCTGAAAAACCACATCCCCGTCACCACCACGACGATCTCGGCGATCAGGCGCACGGCGAGGCTCGACTGCGCGGGCTCGAACAGGCCGGTGACGTACAGCAGCAGGTAGGGCACGGCGTAGAGCGCGAGCGCCACCAGAGGATTGGTCAGCTTGAGCGCCACGGGCCCGGCGGCGCCCCGCCGCAGGTCCGGCATCGCCTCCCGCAACGGCGCGAGAGGGGCGCCGAGGGCGAACAGGGCCGGGCCGAGGGTGCCCAGCATGGCGTACTGCAGCGCGTGCATGGAGAAGACGGCGGGCCCGTACGCCGACACGCCCCCGGCGAAGGCGTACAGCAGGACCAGCAGGCCCGCGACAGCGGAGACCGTGCGCCAGACCGGCCACGCCTCGCCGCTGCGGGCGAGCCGCCGCACGCCGATGAGGTAGGCGGCGCCGAGGCCGGCAACGGCCAGGATCACCAGCGGGTCGGGCCGCATCTCGACGACCAGCCGCCAGGGGTTGAAGGCCGGCAGGGTGTAGCCGAGGAGCTCGTGCGCGTCGTGGACTGCGCTCTCGCGCGGCGGGGGCGTACGCGACAGGGCGACCGCCAGCCCGACCGTGCAGGCCATCACGCCGATCTCGCCGGTCGCCAGGCGCAGGAACGGCCGGGAGGCGGTCCCGGCCTCCAGGGCCGCGATGGTGGTGCGGCGGTGGCGCCAGCCGAACCAGCCGAGGACCACGAGCGCGGCGAGCTTGCCGAGGACCAGCAGGCCGTAGCGCGACTGCCACACCTGGGCGGGCGCGCCGAGGCGGATCCACGCGTTGACCACGCCCGAGACGCCGACGGCGACGAAGCAGCACAGCGCCAGGGCGCTGAACCGCCGCACGGCCGCCACGAGGGCGTCCGTCGCGCGCAGGTGGGTGACCAGCCCGAACAGGCCGCCCACCCAGACCGTCACCCCGGCGATGTGCAGCATCAGGCTGGAGACGGCGATGTTGTGGTCGGCGGCCGAGGCGGAGTGCCCGACGTAGGCGGGCGGCAGCACGGCGAAGATCGCCATGGCGAGCAGCAGGGCGCGGCCCCAGGGGCCGGCCGGCAGCGTGCTGGCCACCGCGATCACCACGGCGAGCATCATCACCAGCAGGAACGCCTGTCCCTGGGGGACCTCCATGCTGAAGGTCAGCAGGAACCCCGACCGCAGCGCCTCGCCGACGGGGAGCCCGAGGAGGTCCGACAGCGTCAGGATCTGGGTGAGCACCGCGCTGGCCGCCCAGGCGAGCGACCAGCGGCCCGCCGAGCGGATGAGCCGCTGCCGGGACGCCTCGTCGGCGGTGAGCGCGACGGCGGCGACCAGGAGGCCGACCGTGGCGATCGCGCAGATGTCGTGGACGACCCGCACCAGGGGCAGGCCCAGCGTCGTCAGGGAGCCGGGAGAGGGGAGGCCGGGGATCTCCTCCCTCGGCCAGCCGCCGCCGAACCACATCGCGGCGACCAGTACGGCGAACGCCGCGACGACGATGAGCACGAACACGGCCGAGCGCCGCCGGGGAGAGGTCATTCTCCTGCTTCCTCGTTTCAGGAGGGCACTGTGCCACAAGGTCGCCGATGATCGAGTATCTCCGGATTCGCCGGTGGGGGCGAGCCCCCAAACCGGGCGGAGGCTCGGATTCCCGGCCGATCCACCCGACAAACCCGAACTGTCTGTACTTATGACTACAAGAAGGTACTCCTGATCGCCGATCGCCCGGGCCGGTCCGGTCCACCCGTCCTGTGGGGCTCCTACCAGGAGCTTTCCCCGCCCTTGACGGTTCCTGGACCTGAGTTCCGTTTACCTCCCCCCGCATCGGACAGGGGTCTAGCGAGACAAAATCGCGACGAAAGGCACGGAATCATGGGAGCCGGCGACAAGATCTCGAACAAGGCCCAGGAACTCAAGGGCAAGATCAAGCGGGGCGTCGGCGACGCCACCGACGACGACAGGCTCAGGGCCGAGGGCGAGGCCGACGAGGCCAAGGGCCACGTCAAGCAGGCAGGCGAGAAGGTGAAGGACGCCGCCAAGAACGTCAAGGACGCCTTCAAGCACTGACGCCGGCCTCATGACACGCGCGTGCCCTCCCGGGGTGGCCCGGGAGGGCACGCGCGTATCGGGCCGCCCCTACGGGGACCGGCGCAGTTTGGCCATCATGTCCTCCTTGTGGCGGTGCGCCTCGGCCAGGCTCGCCCCGCCGCGCAGCGCGCTGACGACGTCCTCCTCGGCGTCCGCGTACATGTAGGAGTCGGCGAAGACTTCCGTCGAGGGCAGGGCGATCACCCCCGCGCCGTCCATGACGATGGAGGTGCTCTCGTCCACCAGGACGCCGGCGATCTCCACGGGGCCGCCGACCGAGGCCACGTGCACCGCGGGCCCCGGCCCGGCGGTCGCCTCGTAGAGCGCCCAGACGGGCAGCCCGAGGTCGCGGAACGCGTTGACGTCGCGGACCCCGCCCTCCACGAGCAGGCCGGTCGCGCCGCGGGCGAGCGCGGCGCGGGTGAGGATCTCGCCCCACACCGCCCCGGCCGCGGCCTGCGCGCCGGCGACGACGATCACTCTGTCCTCCAGTTCCTCGTCCATCATCCAGTGCAGGGGATCCAGCCCGTTGTCCCCGGGCCCGGGGGCGAGCCGTACGGTACGGGCCCTTCCCAGCAGGCCCAGGGATCGGTGGATCGGGCGGAGCGGCGGGCTGAGCCAGCCGGTCAGCCCGCGGAGTTGCAGTACGTCCGCGATCGCGGTGGTAGGCGGAACCACAGTATCGATCACCTCTTTTGGAGAAATTTCCGGATCTTGCCGACTTCAGGTGCGGAAGAGGCCGGCCCCCGGCGACTGACGTGGCGCTCTTTCAGCCGGTCGGCGCCTCGTTGTAGCGGTCCACCACGTTCCACGTCATTCGCCCCACAGGGTACGGACCTCCTCGAACACCTTCTGGTTGTGGGAGATCTCGACGACGTTGCCGTCGGGGTCCTTCAGGGCGCAGACGTAGCCGACGGGCGGCGGCAGCTCCATGGGGTCCCAGTGCAGGCAGCCCAGCTCGCGGGCACGCCGTGCGAGCTCGTCCACGTCCTCGCGGCGCGGCACCTCCATGCCGAGGTGGGCGAAGGGCGAGAGCTGCGGCTGAGGCGTGCCCCTGTCCTTGGCGAACTCCACCAGCACCAGGACGAACGGCGTCTCCACCTGCTTGTCGTTGGAGAGCCAGGCGTTGCGCCCGTCCTTGTCCTCGTGTGTCGAGACCAGCACCAGCGGGGTCATGGTCGTGTAGAACTCGATGGCCTTGTCGAGGTCGCAGCTTGGCAGGGCGACATGCGTCCAGCGCGCCTCGGTGAGCTTCTTGCCGAGCACCAGTGCCTCCTTGAGCCTTTCAGTGCTTGGGCCGGTCCTCCTGGGCCAGGTCGGTACGGCCGAGCGGCATGTCGCAGCCGTCCGCATACGGTTCGTACCCGCTTGTCGTGCGACCCTCGAAGCGCACGATCGTGTTCATCCGTGTTGCGCGCCTTGGGGAGCCGCCGGCACGCTGAGCGGCCGTGGGGTCGTCACCGGAGTTCTCCACGAAGGCCTTCCATCTGATCGGGCAATCCTCGCCGATCTCCCGGCGATTTGGCCGGTACTTCCCGATCTTGTGTGTCTTGTAACGACGCGGCCGAGGTCCCGGCCGTAAATCCAGAGTCCGCGCGCCTTCGTGTGGCCGCAACCCCGGAGATCGGGCTTCTCCCCCGGGACGGGTACGGCGGGGGTGGGCGATCCGGGACGCGGGACGGGGAGGTGGACCGGAGGGCGCGTGGTCGCCGGTCGCGGGGGCGGCGCTAGGATCCGGGCAGCATGGCCGCTCTCCCCCAGGTCCTGGTCCCCTCCGGCACGGCCCTGAGCTCCGCCGCCTCCCACCCTCTGGTGGCGGGCGCGCCCGGCTCACGGGGCGGCGTATCGGTGATCGTCGCGGTGCTGTTCGCGGCCGTGCTCCACGCGGTGTGGAATGCCATGGCCCACGGCTCCGCGGACAGGCTGGTCGGATTCGCCCTCATGGGCGTCGCCGACGTCGTGTGCGGCGGCGTCGGGGTCGCACTCACCGGCCTCCCGCCCCGCGAGGCGTGGCCGTTCATCCTGGCCTCGGCGTCCCTGCACGTCGTCTACCAGATCCTGCTGATCGTCAGCTACCAGCTCGGCCAGTTCAGCCAGACCTACCCGCTGGCCCGGGGGACCTCCCCCTGGGTGGTCGCCCTGGTGTCGGTGACCGTGCTCGGCCAGGAGCTCCCGGTGGTGCAGCTCGCCGGGGTGCTGACCATCTCGGCCGGCCTGCTGGCCCTGGTCCTCATCGGCGGCCGGCCGTCCCGCGCCCAGGTCCCCGCGCTCGCCGCCGCCTTCTGCACCGGGCTGACGATCGCCGGGTACACCGTCCTTGACGGCGTCGGCGTCCACCACGCCTCCGTGCTCGGCTACGCCTCCTGGCTGTTCCTGCTCCAGGGCCCGGTCATCCCGCTGATCGCCCTGGCCCGGCGCGGGCGGGCCCTGCGCGGGCTGCCGCTCACGACCGCCGCGTCCGGGCTGACCGGCGGCGTGGTGTCCCTGGCCGCGTACGGCCTGGTCCTGTGGGCACAGACCCGGGGCGCCCTGGCCCCGATCGCCGCCCTGCGGGAGACCAGCATCGTCATCGGGGCCGCCATCGGGGCGGTCTTCCTCGGGGAGCGCTTCGGCCTGCGCCGCGCCTTCGCCGCCGCCGTGGTCGTCGCCGGGATCATCCTGATCAGCCTGCCCTGAGCGACCGGCCCACCGTCAGGGTAGGGGGGCGAAGCGGCGCAGCCGGAGGCTGTTGGTCACCACGAAGGCCGACGACAGGGCCATCGCCGCGCCCGCGATCATCGGCGACAGCAGCCCGGAGGCCGCCAGCGGGATGGCCGCGACGTTGTAGGCGAACGCCCAGAACAGGTTGCCCTTGATCGTGCGGAGCGTGCGGCGCGACAGCCGGATCGCGTCGGCGGCCACCCGCAGGTCCCCGCGCACCAGGGTCAGGTCGGACGCCTCGATGGCCACGTCGGCGCCGGTGCCCATCGCCATCCCGAGATCGGCCTGGGCCAGCGCCGCGGCGTCGTTGACGCCGTCCCCGACCATGGCCACCACCCGGCCCTCGGCCTGGAGCCGCTTGACCACGTCGACCTTCCCCGAGGGCAGCACGTCGGCGATCACGTCCTCGGGCGGCACCCCGACCGAGGCGGCCACGGTCTCTGCCACCGCACGGTCGTCCCCGGTCAGCAGCACCGGGCGCAGCCCGAGCGCCCTCAGCCGCGCCACCGCCTCGGCCGACGTCGCTTTGACCTCGTCGGCCACGGTCAGCACGGCGCGCGCCCTGCCGTCCCATCCGACGGCGACGGCGGTCTCCCCCCGCGCCCGCGCGTCGGCCACGGCCTTCTCCAGTTCGGGGGGAAGCGGCTGGGAGGCGCCGGCCAGCAGCCGGGGCCGCCCGGCCAGGACGGCGTGGCCGTCCACGACCCCGCGCACGCCCAGCCCTTCGATGTTCGCGAAGTCCGTGAGCGCCGCGGGGGCGCCCTGCCCGGCGGACGCCCTGGCCACGGCCTGGGCGATCGGGTGCTCGGAGGCGGCCTCGAGCGCCCCGGCGAGCCGCAGGATCTCCGCCCGGTCCTCGCCGGGCGCCGCCACCACGCCGGCCAGCGTCATCCGGCCGGCGGTGACCGTGCCGGTCTTGTCGAGCACGATCGTGTCGACGCGCCGGGTCGACTCCAGCACCTCAGGCCCCTTGATCAGGATGCCGAGCTGCGCCCCCCGGCCGGTGCCGACCAGCAGGGCCGTGGGCGTGGCCAGCCCGAGCGCGCACGGGCAGGCGATGATCAGCACGGCCACCGCCGCCGTGAAGGCCGCCGCCGCGCCGTTCCCGGTGCCGAGCCAGAACCCGAGGGTGCCGAGCGAGAGGGCGATCACGATCGGGACGAAGACGGCGGAGATCCGGTCGGCCAGCCGCTGGACCTCGGCCTTGCCGTTCTGGGCGTCCTCGACGAGCCGGGCCATCTGGGCGAGCCGGGTGCCGGCCCCGATCTGGGTCGCGCGGACCACCAGCCGGCCGCCGGCGTTGACCGTCGCCCCGGTCACGGTGTCGCCGGGCCGCACCTCCACAGGGACCGACTCGCCGGTGAGCAGGGACTCGTCGACCGCCGACGAGCCCTCCTCCACGACCCCGTCGGTGGCGATCTTCTCTCCTGGCCGCACGACGAAGGTGTCACCGGCCGCCAGTCGCTCGACGGGGACGCGTTCCTCCCGGCCGTCGCGCAGGACGGCGACGTCCTTGGCGCCCATCTCCATCAGCGCGCGCAGCGCGCTCCCGGCCCGGCGCTTGGACCTGGCCTCGAAGTGGCGCCCGGCCAGGATGAAGGTGACCACCCCGGCGGCGGCCTCGAAGTAGATGGCGCCGGCCCCGTCGCCCCGGCTGAGGGTGAACTCGAACCCGTGCCGCATGCCGGGCATGCCCGCGGTGCCGAAGAACAGCGCCCACAGCGACCAGCCGAACGCGGCCAGCGTGCCGAGCGAGACCAGGGTGTCCATGGTGGCCGTGCCGTGGCGCAGGTTGGCCAGGGCCGCCCGGTGGAACGGCAGGCCGCCGTAGACCACGACCGGGGCGGCCAGGGTGAGC
Source organism: Sphaerisporangium corydalis (assembly GCF_025506355.1). Lineage (GTDB taxonomy): Bacteria > Actinomycetota > Actinomycetes > Streptosporangiales > Streptosporangiaceae > Sphaerisporangium > Sphaerisporangium corydalis. The sequence continues at coordinate 17,129 of NZ_JANZYP010000037.1, read as the reverse complement.
GACAGCCACTGCCAGTTCTCGAACTGCAGGGCCGGGACCATGGCCATCGCGATCACCGGGACCGACAGCGCGATCGAGACGGCCAGCCGCCGCCCGAGCGTGTCGCCGCCGTCGCCGGGGGGCTCGGGTTCGGCGCCGGGCAGTTCCGCCGTGTACCCGGCCTTCTCGACCTCGGCGACGAGGTCCTCGGGGCGGACGCCCGCGCCGTAGGCGACCCTGGCCTTCTCGGTGGCGTAGTTGACCGTGGCGGTGACGCCGTCGAGCCTGTTGAGCTTGCGCTCGATGCGGGAGGCGCAGGAGGCGCAGGTCATCCCGCCGATGGCCAGCTCGATGCGGCCTCCCCCGGCGGGGCTCCTCACGGTGACCGGCGTCATGGTCACTCCTCCCTGTCGTCTCCCATGGTGCGCGACCGGGCGTACGGCCGCCAATCGCAACCTGCCCGTTCACCACGGCACCCTACCCCCCTACAGTACCTGACCCCCTCCGGGACGGCACGGGCGGCCAGGGGTCCCGTTCCCTCCTGCCGGGGGAATCGGGCGTGGAATTCCCCGGTGAGGGGTCGTACCGGTACGGTTCCGGCGGGGGAGCCGAACCGGCCCATGGTCTGATCCGTCCGGCCGGAGGCTTCGCGAGGGGGTGGCGGTTGATCGTCGATCTGGTGTTCCTGCTGGGCGCGGTGGCCCTGGTCGTCGCGAACGGCTTCTTCGTCGCGGCCGAGTTCTCCCTGGTCACCGTCGAGCGGAGCGAGGTGCGGCGGCTGGCGTCCGCCGGTGACCGAGGGGCCCAGGGCATCCAGGCGGCGATCCAGAAGCTCTCGTTCCAGCTCTCCGGGGCCCAGCTCGGCATCACGATCACCTCCCTGCTGCTCGGCGTGATCGCGGAACCCGCCATCGCCGGCCTGCTCCACCCCCTCGTCGAGAGGACCGGGCTGCCCGCGGGGGCGACCGAGAGCGTGGCGGCGGCGCTCGGCCTCCTCATCGCCACCGTCAGCCAGATGGTGCTGGGCGAGCTGGTCCCCAAGAACGCCGCCCTGTCCCGCCCGATGATCGTGGCCCGCTTCTCCACTCCGCCGCAGCGGGTGTTCTCGGCGATCTTCGCCCCGCTGATCAAGGCCAGCAACGCCACGGCGAACGCCATCGTGCGGGCGCTGGGCGCCGAGCCCCAGGACGAGCTGGCCTCCGCCCGGTCCCCCGACGAGCTCAACATGCTCATGAGCCTGTCGGCCGAGGCGGGCACGCTGCCCACCGGCACCGCCGCCATGCTGCGCCGCGCGCTGCGGTTCGGGGACACCACCGCCGCCGAGGCGATGACCCCCCGCATGGACTGCGTGACCGTCGGGGACGGCGACACCGTCGGCGAGTTCCTGACCCTGGCCCGGCGCGAGCGCCACCTCCGCCTCCCGGTCTCCGGCGGCGAGCTCGACGACATCGTCGGCGTGGCCTCCGTGGTCGACGCGTTCGCCGTGCCCGAGCCCGAGCGCGCCACCACGCGGGTGGCGACGATCCGGCGCCCGCCCGTCCTGGTCCCCGAGTCGCTCGACCTGGAGACCCTGCAGGAGCGCCTGTTCGCGGCCAAGGCGGAGATGGCGGTGGTCGTGGACGAGTACGGGGGCTTCGCCGGGATCGTGACCGTGGAGGACCTGGCCGAGGAGCTCATCGGCGACATCGCCGACGAGTACGACCTGCCCGAGGAGGGCTCGGGAGAGCCCGAGCCCGCCCTGCTGGCCGCCGGCGCCTCCATGGCCGTGCCCGCGCTCCTGCGCGCCCACGAGGCCGAGGAGCGCACCGGCTTCCAGATGCCCGAGGGACCGTACGAGACCCTGGCCGGGCTGCTCATCAGCCGGCTCGGCCGCCTGCCCGACCCGGGGGACAGCGTGGACGTCGACGGCTGGACCCTCAGGGTCGACGCCATGCGGCGCCACCGCATCGAGCAGATCACGCTCACCGCCCCCGACGGCCGGGAGGAGACGCCGTGACCACCACAGGCGCGCCCGCTGCGGGGAGGGGCCGATGAGCCTGCTCGACGTCCTCGCCATCGTGCTGCTGCTCGGCACCAACGGGTTCTTCGTCGGCGCGGAGTTCGCGCTCATCTCCGCGCGCCGCACGCAGATCGAGCCGCTGGCCAAGGAAGGGCACCGGCGGGCCCGGGCGGTGATCGCCGCGATGGACGCGGTCCCGCTGATGCTCGCCGCCGCGCAGCTCGGCGTGACCCTGGCGTCGCTGGCGCTCGGCGCCGTCGGCGAGCCGGTGATCGCCCACGCCGTGGAGCCGCTCTTCGCCGCCGTCGGGCTCCCCGAAGGGCTGGTCCACCCGGTCGCCTTCGCGCTCGCGTTGTTCGTCGTCGTCTCCACCCACGTGATCATCGGTGAGATGGTGCCGAAGAACCTGGCCCTGTCCAGCCCCGACCAGGCGGCCCTGTGGCTGGTGCCCCCGCTGCGCTTCGTCGCCCGCGCCACCCGGCCGCTGCTGGTGGTGATCAACGCCGTCGCGGCGGCGGTCCTGCGGGTGCTGCGCATCCCGCCGACCGAGGAGCTGCGCTCGGTCTACACCTCCGAGGAGATGCCCGCCCTCATCCAGGAGTCGCGCAGGCACCGGCTGCTGGACAAGGACGAGCACGACCGCATGATCGCCATCCTGGCCATGCACGGGCGCCCGGTGGAGTCGGTCATGGTGCCGATCGGCGAGGTCGTCAGCGTGCCCGCCACCACCGGCGCCGCCGAGCTGCAGGAGTTCGCCGGCCGCTACGGCCACTCGCGCTTCCCCGTCCAGGGCGAGGCCCCCGGCCGCCTGCCGGGGTACCTCCACGTCCTGGACGCGCTCAACGGCCACGCGGCGCACGAGCCCCTGCCGGCCCGCCCGCTGCCGCACGTCCACCGGGAGACCTCCCTGGCGGAGGTGCTCGCGGCGATGCGCGGGACCCGTGCCCAGCTCGCGGCGATCACCGACGACGGCGGCGCGGTGACCGGAGTGGTCACCCTTGAGGACGTCCTCACCGGCCTGCTCCACCGCTCCCGGCACTGACCCGGGAGGCCCTCGGAGTGCCCGCTACGGCGGGCACCGGCCGCCGTGAACGCGCTGGTCCACCGGCGAAAATGTGCATTTCCTGCGAATAGCGCGACAGGGGGCCACAAATATCACCGCGATCGCTAGACTGGCTCGCGGTTTGCCGGGCGGGTGGATCCGGCGCCTGTGATCGGCGCGTGGCCGGAGGCCACCAGCCCTGGCCATTCGTGGGGACAATGAGCGGCGGGCTTGTCGATGTGCGTCCTGCGCCGCCCGTGGCCGAGCCGGCGGGCAAGGCCGGGCGACCGTGGGTTCCGTGGCTGCTGTGCGCCGGTGCCGCCGTGCTCGGCGTCGTCGTGGCCGGCAGCGCCACCCTGGTCGGCGCGTACACGACGCTGAGCGGCAACATCAAGCACATCGACGTCGAGGCCAAGGACCTGGGCAAGCGCCCGGCCAAGGTGAGCAAGGCCCTGAACATCCTCATCGTGGGGTCCGACACCCGGGCGGGAAGCAACGCCAAGTACGGTCACCGCGACCTGGGCGAGCGCACCGACACGATCATCCTCGCGCACGTGTCACCCAACCATGACAACGCGCTGCTGATCAGCTTCCCGCGCGACTCGCTGGTCCAGCTCCCCGCGTGCCGGGCCAAGAACGGCCTGCCGGGGCAGCGCCCGCACGTCGGCATGATCAACGAGTCCTTCAACTTCGGCGGCATCGCCTGCACCTGGAACACGATCGAGTCGCTGACCGGGATCCGCATCGACCACTTCGCCAAGGTCGACTTCACCGGCTTCAAGGGCATGGTGAACGCGCTCGGCGGCGTCGAGATCTGCGTCCCCAAGGCGATCGACGACAAGAAGGCGATGCTCCACCTGGCCGCCGGGCGGCAGAACGTCAAGGGCGAGGAGGCGCTCGGCTACGTCCGCGCCCGCTACAGCCTGGGGGACGGGTCCGACATCGGGCGCATCCAGCGGCAGCAGATGTTCATCGCCTCCATGATCAAGAAGGCGATGAGCGGGGCCACGCTGTCCGACCCGGCCAAGCTCTTCCACTTCCTCGACGCGGCCACCAAGTCCGTCACGACCGACCCCGGGCTGACGGTGGGGGTCATGAAGGACCTGGCGCTGAGCGCGCAGGGGCTGGCCGCGGGCGACATCCGCTTCGTCACCACCCCCTGGCGCTACTCCCTGACCCAGCCGGGCCGGGTCGAGTGGGTCCAGCCGCAGGCCAAGAAGCTCTTCCAGCTCGTGGCGACCGACACCAAGATCAAGGGCTCGAACATCAAGACGGGCCGGCAGGGCAAGGTGCCGAAGTCCAAGATCGAGATCGTGGTGCAGAACGGCACCGGCAGGGGCGGGCTCGGCACCCAGGTCGCCGCCGCCCTGGAGCAGCGCGGGTACACCGTCGTCAAGGTCGGCGACGCCAAGCGCAAGCCGGTCGCCAGGACGACGATCGGGTACTCCACGACCGGGCAGACCCGGGTGCCCACCCTGGCCGGCGACCTGCTGGTCTCGCGCAACACCCTGGTCCAGAAGGCCACCACGCCCCGGCTGGTGCTGGTGATCGGCTCCGACTGGAAGGGGCTGAAGGCCGCCCCGGTGTCGGAGGAGGAGCTCAAGGGCATCGACGCGACCCAGGACTCCTGCTCGGAAGGCTGATCGCCCGTCGCGCCCCGCCCCCCGAACCGGCCTTCCGCCCGTTCCGGGGAAGACCTCGGTCATGGGGGAGAGCCCGCTGGTGCGACGATGGGATGCCCGGAGCGACGCCGTGGGACCAACGGTGCCCGGCGGTGCCGCGCGGCCCGCGAACAGGCCGCCGCACGTCGAACCCGTCGGCCGTCCACGGCGTATTGCTACATCAGAAGGAGAGTGATCGGACATGGCACAGCAGGCGGTCATAGGCGTCACGGGACTCGGGGTCATGGGTCGCAACCTCGCGCGCAACTTCGCCAGGCACGGGTACCCGGTCGCCGTCCACAACCGTACGAACGCCAAGACCAAGGCCCTGATGGAGGAGTTCGGCCACGAAGGCGCCTTCACCGCCTCGGAGTCGGCCGAGGAGTTCGTCGCCTCGCTGGCCCGGCCCCGCAAGATGGTCATCATGGTCAAGGCGGGCCAGTCCACCGACGCGGTGATCGAGGAGTTCGCGCCCCTGCTCGAACCCGGCGACATCATGATCGACGGTGGCAACGCCCACTTCGCCGACACCCGCCGCCGCGAGAAGGCGCTGCGGGAGCGCGGCCTCCACTTCGTCGGCGTCGGCATCTCCGGCGGCGAGCAGGGCGCGCTCGACGGCCCGAGCATCATGCCGGGCGGGTCCCAGGAGGCCTACGAGTCGCTCGGCCCGATCCTGGAGGACATCGCGGCCAAGGTCGACGGCGTCCCGTGCTGCACCTACGTCGGGCCCGACGGCGCGGGGCACTTCGTGAAGATGGTGCACAACGGCATCGAGTACGCCGACATGCAGCTCATCGCGGAGGCCTACGACCTGCTCCGCAAGGGCGTGCGCATGTCCCCCGGGGAGATCGCCGAGGCCTTCCGCACCTGGAACACCGGGCGGCTGGAGTCGTACCTCATCGAGATCACCGCCGAGGTGCTGTCCCACTCGGACCGCCTCTCCGGCAAGCCGTTCGTCGACATCGTGCTCGACCGGGCCGAGCAGAAGGGCACCGGCCGGTGGACCGTCCAGGCGGCCCTGGACCTCGGGGTGCCGGTCACCGGCATCGCCGAGGCGGTCTTCGCCCGGTCCCTGTCCGGCAGCGTCGACATGCGCGGGACCGCGCGCGCCCTGCCGGGGCCCTCGGGCGGCGACCTGGACTCCTCCTTCGCCGACGACGTCGAGCAGGCCCTGTACGCCTCGAAGGTCGTCGCGTACGCCCAGGGCTTCAACGAGATCCAGGCGGGCAGCGCCGAGTACGGCTGGAACATCGACCTCGGCGCGATGGCGGCCATCTGGCGGGGCGGCTGCATCATCAGGGCCAGGTTCCTCGACCGCATCCGCGCGGCCTACGAGACCGACCCGGCCACGCCCACCCTGCTGGCCGACGCGAACTTCGCGGCCGAGATGGGCGACGCCCAGGACTCCTGGCGTGACGTGGCCGTCGCGGCGGCCAGGCTCGGCATCCCGGCGCCCGGCTTCGCCAGCTCGCTCGCGTACTACGACGGGCTGCGCGCCGAGCGGCTGCCCGCCGCCCTGATCCAGGCGCAGCGCGACTACTTCGGCGCCCACACCTACCTCAGGGCCGACCGCGAGGGCGTCTACCACACCCAGTGGGAGCTGCCCGGCTACCCCGAGGCCCGCGTCGACGTCTGACCGCCCTGGCGCCGCGTCAGCGGCACCGGACCCACGTGCCAGGCCGGCATCCCAGGGTGGACCCGTCCGGGCCCGCGTGCCCGGACGGTGGCCCTAGGACGCCGTCCGGGCGCGCTGCTCCTGTTCGGCGATCAGCTTCGCCAGGGTCGCGGGATCGTCGGCGTCCACCGTCCGCCACACCCCCGCGGCCTCGATCGCGTCGTCGAACCGCATGCGGGTCGCCCAGAAGCGGCCCGTGTCCGACTGGAAGACCGTCCACCCTGCCGCGTCCGCCGGCGAGGGGCCCATCACGGCCCCTCCTCCGGCCGCCGGCGCGGCGGTGAGGGCGGACCGGCGGACCGGCGGACGGGGATCGTTATGGGCTCTCGCACTGGGCCGGACCTCGGTTCCGAATCTCAAAGGACCCATAAGGCACACCAAACGTCCCTACAGGCCCGCCATTTGTGGCGTCATCGGGCTGCGCGGGTGTCATCCGCGCTACGGTCAGTGTGAGGGCTCGATGACGCGGTGTCACCGTTGCCTCAGTGCCGCACCATCGTTGCGGCAACCCCTGGAGTGATGATGACCATCGGCGCGGACCTGCGCGCGGCCCGTCGGCGCGCGGGCCTCAGCCTCGGCCAGCTCGCGGTGATATCGGGCGTTTCCTCAGGTCATCTCAGCCGGGTCGAGCGCGGGGACCGCGAGGTGACCCCCGCGTTGGTCCGCCACTACGAGGTCGCTCTGGGCACCGTCACGCTTCCCCTTGCCGCAACGGAAACCCCTCTTCCCCCGCCCCCCGGAGTGGGTACCGTCGATGACATGAAGCGGAGGGGCCTACTCTCAGTCATCGCCGCGGCGTCCGTGGGAGTCGCCACGGGTGAGCCTCTGACACGCCTGCTCGACGGTCTGGGCACCGACCCCCCGGCCAAGGTCGGCATGCCGGAGGTGCAGTCGGTCGAGGCCGCCGCCGACCTGTACATGCGCATGGACCTCGCCCGTGGGGGCGAGGCCGCCGTCGCGATGGCGCGCGGCTCCCTGGAGTGGGCCGTGAAGCTCCAGGACCGGCCGATGAACGAGGCCACGCGCGAGCGGCTCTGCTCGGCCGTGGGGCTGCTCGCCGACCGGCTCGGGTGGGCGACCTACGACCAGGGCCGGCTGGAGCAGGCGGCGCGGGTCCTGACGTTCGCGCTCGACTCGGCGGCGCGCGGCGCCGACCGCGACCTGCGGGCGCACACCATGCTCGACCTGTCGGTGGCCTTCGCCGACATGGGCCGGCCGCGCGACGGCGTCGACATCCTGCGGCTGGCGCTCGGCGACGAGCGCATCTCCAGCGCCGAGCGGGCGAACGCGCACGCCGTGGCCGCCCGCCACTGCGCGGCGGCGGGTGACCGGCCCGCGGGGCTGCGGCACATCGGCCTGGCCGAGGAGGCGCTCGCCCGCTCCGAGCCCGCCGTGGCGCCCGACTGGGCCCGCCACATCACCGTCTCCCCCGGCCACCACGACAGCGCGCTCGGCCTGGCGCTGTTCCAGCTCGGCGACGACTCCCGGGCGCGCGACCATCTCGCGGCGGCGCTGGATCGGCTCGGCGAGCACCGCACGCGCACCGGGCTGCGCTGCCTCACCCGCCTGGCGGTGCTCCGCATCCGCGAGGGCGACCGCGAGACCGGCGCCGAGCAGGCCCGCCGCGCGGTCGTGCTGTCGGCCGGCGTGCGCTCCACCCGGGTCAGCAACGACCTGCGCATGATGATCGACGGCGTCCGGCAGAGCGGGATGACCGACCTCGCCCGCGAGCTGGCGCACTCCCTGACCAGCGTCTGACGGGTCCGATCGCGCCTAACTCCTGTCGTGACAATTCTTGACAACCACCATTGCGAGAACGGCGCCGGAATGCGACGGTCGAGGATGACCCTTTCGCGATGGGGTGCGAAAGGGCTCCGACCCACGAGAGGGGCGCCCACCGTGTCCGATCTCCCGCAGTTGCCGTTTCCGCGCCGCCACCAGCTCGACGTGCCGCCGGCCTACCGCGAGCTGCGAAGCCAGGCGCCGATCACCCGCGTGCGGACCCAGGCGGGCGACGAGGCCTGGCTCGTCGCCGGGTACGAGGAGGTGCGGCGCGTCCTCGCCGACGACCGGCTCGGCCGCTCGCACCCCGACCCCGACAACGCGCCGAGGATCTCCAGCTCGGTGATCCTCGGCGGCCCGAGGGGCGACCACGCGACCGAGAAGGCCGAGCACGAGCGGATGCGCCGGCTGCTGGCGCCCGCGTTCTCCGCCCGGCGCATGAAGGCGCTGACCGACCACGTCCAGGACCTGGTCGACGACCTGCTCGACCGCATGGCCGTGAAGACGCCCCCGGTCGACCTGCACGAGCACTTCTCCTTCCCGCTCCCCGTGCTGGTCATCTGCGAGCTGCTCGGCGTGCCGTACGAGGACCGCGACCGGTTCCGCGCGCTGGCGGACGGCATGACGAGCATGACCGACCCGGCGGCGGCCACGGCCGCGATGGAGGACCTCAGCGCCTACATCCACGCGCTGGTGGTGGAGAAGCGGAGGAATCCGGCCGAGGACGTGCTCTCCGACATGGCGAACATGGACGCCGACGACAAGGAGATCGCCGACCTCGGGGCGGGCCTGCTGTTCGCGGGGCACGAGACCACGGTCAACCGCATCGACTACGGCACGGTGTTCCTGCTCAGCGACCTCGCGCAGCGTGACGCGCTGGTGCGCGACCCCTCGCTCGCGCCGACGGTGGTCGAGGAGATCCTGCGCATGGCGGCGCCGTCCGACCACGGCCTGGTCCGGTACGCCAGGGAGGACATCGAGTTCGAGGGCGTGACGATCCGGGCCGGCGACGCGGTGCTCATCCAGACCTCGGCGGCCAACCGCGACGAGACCGTCTTCACCGAGCCGGACGTGTTCGACGCCCGCCGGGCGGCCGGGGAGCCGCACGTCGCGTTCGGCTACGCGCAGCATTACTGCATCGGCGCGAACCTCGCGCGGGTCGAGTTGCGCACGGTGTTCGGCAGCCTGTTCCGGAGGTTCCCGACGATGGAGCTGGCCGTGCCCCCGGACCGGCTGCCGACCCGCGCCGGCCGCCTGACCGGCGGGTTCGTCGAGCTGCCCGTCACCTGGTGACCTGACGCGCGCCTCGCGCCGCCCGTTCCCGCCGCCCGGAATGCCGCGTCCGCCCGGCCTCCCCCGACCCGACAAAGTCGTACATCTCTCACTTAACGCGTCTTGTAACGAATTCTGATTGGCCCCGTTAAGATCTAGTTTGATCATCATGCTGATCGGGGAGACATGCTGACCCTGTGGTACGACCGCCCGGCGGACGGGGCGGATGAGCACGATGCCTGGGAGAGGCTGGCACTGCCGATCGGGAACGGCAGGCTCGGCGCGATGGTCTTCGGGCGGCTCGGCACCGAGCGCGTCGCCCTGAACGAGAGCACCCTGTGGACCGGCGGTCCCGGCTCCAAGGACGCGGGCAACGGCCGCGCGTCCGGCGACTGGCCCGTCCCCCGGCCCGGCGCCCTGGACGAGGTCAGGCGGCGGATCGCCGAGGACGGGCGGATGGCGCCCGAGGAGGCGGCCCGGCTGCTCGGGAACGCCACCGAAGGGGACGGGCACGTCCCCGGGTTCGGCGCCTTCCAGCCCTTCGGCGACCTCCTGCTCGACCTCGGCGCCGCGGGCGTCTCGGACTACCGCCGCGCGCTCGACCTGGCGACGGCCGTCGCCTCCGTGGAGTACACGTCGGGCGGCGCCCGCTTCACCCGCGAGTACTTCGCCAGCGACCCGGCGCAGGTCGTCGTCGTCCGCGTCGCCGCCGACCGTCCCGGCCAGGTGTCCCTCACCGTACGGCTGGCCGCCGGCGCCCCGGCGCGGGCCGAGGGCGGCCGGCTGACCGTCCGGGGGACGCTGGACGACAACGGGCTGTGCTTCGAGGGCCAGGTCCAGGTGCTGGCCGAAGGCGGCGGGCGCACCGACGGGGCCGGGGCGGTGGCGGTGCGCGGCGCCGACGCGGTGACCCTGGTCTTCTCGGCGGGCACCGACTACGCGGGCGAGTACCCGGACTACCGGGGGCCCGACCCGCACGAGTCGGTGAGCGCGCGGGTCGAGCGCGCGAGCGCCCGGGGGTACGCGGCGCTGCGTGCCGAGCATGTCGCCGACCACCGGGAGTTGTTCGACCGCGTCCAGCTCAACATAGGCGGATATTTCGTGACTCCGGGGCAGCCGTCGTTACCGACGGACCAGGCGCTCGCGGCGTACGGCCGGGGCGGCCCCGGCGACCGGGCCCTGGAGACGCTGCTGTTCGCCTACGGCCGCTACCTGCTGATCGCCTCGTCCCGCTCGGGCTCCCCGCTGCCGGCCAACCTCCAGGGACTGTGGAACGACAGCCCGGCCCCGCCGTGGGACGGCGACTGGCACACCAACATCAACGTCCAGATGAACTACTGGCCGGCCGAGGTGACCGGGCTGAGCGAGTGCGTGCCGCCGCTGCTGCGCTTCGTGGACGGGCTGCGCGCCCCCGGCAGGGTCACCGCCGCGACGATGTTCGGCGCGTCCGGCTGGGTGGTCCACCAGAACACCAACCCGTTCGGGTTCACCGGCGTGCACGACTGGCCGACGTCCTTCTGGTTCCCCGAGGCCGCCGCCTGGCTGGCCCAGCACGTCTACGAGCACTACCTGTTCACCGGCGACGCCGGCTACCTGCGCGACCACGCGTACCCCCTGCTCAGCGAGACGGCGGGCTTCTGGCTCGACCACCTCGCCGAGCACCGCGGCCTCGTGGTCTCCCCGAGCCACTCGCCCGAGCATGGGCCGTTCTCGGCCGGCGCCGCGATGTCCCAGCAGATCGTGTGGGACCTGCTGGCCAACACCGTCGAGGCGGCCGAGTTCCTCGGCGTCGACCCGGGCTACCGCATCCTGCGCGCCCTCGGCGACCTGGACGAGGGCCTGCGCATCGGGTCCTTCGGGCAACTGCAGGAGTGGCGGGAGGACTGGGACGACCCGGACGACGCACACCGGCACATCTCCCACCTGTTCGCCCTGCACCCGGGCCGCCGGATCCGCCCGTGCACGGCCTACGGCGACGCCGCGCGCGTCACGCTCGACCACCGCGGGGACGGCGGCACGGGGTGGAGCAGGGCCTGGAAGATGAACCTGTGGGCCCGGCTGCTCGACGGCGACCGCGCGCACCGGCTGCTCGGCGAGCAGCTCCGGCACAGCACGCTCCCGAACCTGTGGAGCACGCACCCGCCGTTCCAGATCGACGGCAACCTCGGGACGACGGCGGGGATCGCCGAGATGCTGCTGCAGAGCCACGCCGGCGTGGTCGACGTGCTCCCCGCGCTGCCGCCCGCGTGGCCGTACGGCTCCTTCGACGGGCTGCGCGCCCGCGGCGGGCACACGGTGGGCGCGACCTGGCAGGAGGGCGAGCTGGTCGAGGTGCGGCTCGTCTCGGGGCACGACGGTGAGGTCCGGCTGCGCAACCCGGCGTTCCTCAGCGGCTGCCGCACCCAGGTGCCCTGCACCGCCGAGGGCGACACCGCCGCGTTCCAGGCGAGCGCCGGGCACGCGTACCGGATCACGGTCGGCTGACCCTTCCCGCCTTTGCGCGCCATCAAATCCGACATTCCGCCATATATCACAGCATTAATGGCGAATAGCCGGCGGCTTGGGGACACGAACCGGTAACAACGCGTGCCCGTCCCGTCACCACGACTTGACAGAAGGTTCGCGATATCGTCTTATACACCTAACCGACTTATTAAGTAGGAAATTAAGGAGAAGTGATGAGGGTTCGCAGGCTCCGGGGGATGACGGCGGCACTGGCCGTCGTCGCGGTGACCGCCCTCGCGGCGGCCTGCGGCGGGGGCGGAGACGGGGGCACCGCCTCCGGGGGCGGCGACACGGCCAAGACCGAGGTCCGCCTCGGCTTCTTCCCGAACATCACGCACTCCACGGCGCTGGTGGGGGTCAAGAAGGGCTTCTTCGCCAAGGCGCTCGGCAGCGGCGCGACGCTGAAGACCGCCACGTTCAACGCCGGCCCCGCCGCCACCGAGGCGATCTTCTCCGACGCCATCGACGCCACCTACATCGGGCCGAACCCGGCGATCAACGCCTGGTCCAAGTCCAAGGGCCAGGCGATCAAGATCGTCGCCGGGTCGGCGTCCGGCGGCGTCTACCTCGTCGTCAAGCCCGGGATCAACGGCCCGGCCGACCTCAAGGGCAAGAAGATCGCGACGCCGCAGCTCGGCAACACCCAGGACGTCGCGATCCGCTACTGGCTCCAGGAGAAGGGGCTGAAGACCGACACCAAGGGCGGCGGCGACGTCTCGATCGTCCCCCAGGACAACGCGCAGACCCTGCAGACCTTCGCCACCGGCGACATCGACGGCGCCTGGGTGCCCGAGCCCTTCGCCAGCCGCATGGTCCAGGAGAGCAAGGGCAAGATCCTGGTCACCGAGGCCGACCTGTGGCCGGACAAGCAGTTCGTGATCACGCACCTCATCGTCAGGCAGCAGTTCCTCAAGGAGCACCCCGACCTGGTGAAGAAGCTGATCGAGGCGCACGTCGAGTCCAACGCCTACATCAACTCCGACCCGGCGGGCGCCAAGGAGGCGATCAACGCCGAGCTGCAGGACCTGTCCGGCAAGCCGCTGAAGACCGAGCTCCTGGACAGCGCGTTCAAGAACATCACCTTCACCAACGACCCGATCGCGTCCTCCCTGGTGACCAGCGCCGACCACGCCGTGAAGGTCGGCCTGCTGGACCCGGTGGACCTGAACGGCATCTACGACCTCAAGATCCTCAACGAGGTGCTGGCCGCGAAGGGCCAGCAGGCGGTGAACGACAAGTGAGCAGGCGGCGCACCGCGGTGAGCGATCACCGCACGCCACAGCAGCCGACGCGGCGCCCCCGGTCTGAGGCCGGGCGGCCGCAGGGTGAGGAGACGAAGTGACAGCTCCGACTCAGGAGCTGCGCCCCAGCCGGGCCGACGGGCATGAGCCCGCGGTCCGGCTGGACGCGGTTTCCAAGGTGTACGGCCGGGACCTCCTCGCCCTCGACCGGGTGAGCCTTTCTGTGGACAAGGGGGAGTTCGTCTGCCTGCTCGGCGCGTCCGGGTGCGGCAAGAGCACGATGCTCAACCTGGTCGCCGGGCTCGACCGCCCGACCGCCGGGGAGATCGACACCAAGGGCGGGCGCATCGCGATGATGTTCCAGGAGCCCGCCCTGTTCCCCTGGCTCACGGTGTCGGCGAACATCGAGCTGGCGCTCCGGGTCAAGAGCTCCACCAGGAGCACGACCAAGAAGGAACGCCGCGAGCGCGCGACGGAACTCCTGGAGATCGTGCACCTCGGCGGCTTCGGCGCCAAGCGCCCCCACGAGCTGTCGGGCGGCATGCGCCAGCGCGTCGCGCTCGCCCGGGCGCTCGCGCAGGACGCCGACGTGCTGCTCATGGACGAGCCCTTCGGCGCCCTCGACGCGATGACCCGCGACCTGCTGCACGACGAGCTGGAGCGCATCTGGCGGGAGCGCGAGCTGTCGGTCCTGTTCGTGACCCACAACGTCCGCGAGGCCGTCCGCCTCGGCGACCGGGTCGTCCTGCTGAGCAGCAGACCTGGCACCGTGATCGAGGAGTTCCCCATCACGCTGCCGCGCCCGCGCCGCACCGACTCAGGCGAGGTGGCCGAGCTCGCCTCCACCATCACCGCGCGGCTCCGCGAGGAGGTGCTCCGCCACGCCAAGCCGGCGAAGCGGCCCGTCGGCGCCGGCGCAGAGCACGGGTGACCCATGACGACTGACATCTCCCAGCAGATCGCCGGGCTGGACGCCCTGGAACTGACCAGCCGGGAACAGCGCGGCCTGCCCTCGCGGATCTGGGCACGGGTCTGGCCGATGCTCTCGGCCATCATCCTGGTCCTGGTCATATGGGAACTGGTCGTGCTCAGCGGGTGGCGCCCCGAGTACGTGCTCCCCGGGCCGATCACGGTCCTCGGAGACCTGTGGAACCGCCTCGGCGACGGCGACTTCTACAACGCCGTGGCCGTCACGATGCGCCGTGCCATCACCGGGTTCGCGGTCGCGGTGCTCGTCGGCCTGGTCGTCGGCGCCGCGGTGTCCCGCGTCCGCCCCCTGCGGGCGGCGTTCGGCTCCCTGATCACCGGGCTGCAGACCATGCCGTCCATCGCCTGGTTCCCGCTGGCGATCCTGCTGTTCAAGCTGAGCGAGAGCGCGATCCTGTTCGTGGTCGTCCTCGGCGCGGCGCCGTCCATCGCCAACGGGCTGATCGCCGGGGTGGACTACACCCCGCCGATCCTGCTCCGCGCGGGGCACATCCTCGGCCTGCGGCGGCTGGCGCTGTACCGGCACGTCATCCTGCCCGCCTCGCTGCCGTCGTTCCTGTCCGGGCTCAAGCAGGGGTGGGCGTTCGCGTGGCGGTCGCTGATGGCGGGCGAGCTGCTCGTGATCATCGCCAACCAGACGTCGATCGGCGAGCAGCTCGACAACGCGCGGGAACTGTCCGACGCGCCCGGCCTGCTGGCCACCATGATCGTGATCCTTGTCATCGGCATCGTGGTGGACATGTGCTTCGGTGCGGCCGACAACGCTCTCCGGCGTCGCTGGGGGCTCGACCAGCGCGTCGGCTGATGCGCATCTCCGCCAGGACGCAGTACGCCCTGCGCGCCGCCGTGGAGCTCGCGGCCGCTCCCCCGGGACCCGTTCCCGCCGAGCGGATCGCGAGCTCCCAGGACATCCCCCGCAGGTTCCTGGACAACATCCTGCTCCAGCTCCGGCGCGCGGGGCTCATCCAGAGCCAGCGGGGTCCCGAGGGAGGCTACTGGCTCGCGCGTCCGGCCACCGACATCACGCTCGCGGACATCATCCTGGTGATCGAGGGCGTGCCCTCGAACAGCGAGCGGTTCCCCGGGGTCGCCGGCCCGCTGGCCGACGTGTGGTCGGCGCTGCGCACGTACGAGAACACGACGCTGACCGAGATCACCCTCGCCCACATCGCCAGCGGCTCCCTGCCGCCCATGTCCTGACGCCGCCGGCCTGATCGCCGGGTCGGCCTGGTCGGCGGGCAGGCAGGTCGGCGGACAGGCGGTCGCCCGATCCGGGACGTGTGAGCGGGAGGCGCCTCTGCGGAGGGCGCCCGGCGGCCGGGCCGTGACCTCTCCGGCATCTTGGGCGGCCCCGCCGGTTGGAGCGCGCCAAAGCCGGCACTTGTGGAAGACTGCCGATCTGCTGACTTCTTGCTCTATCGCCCGCGAAGGGGCATTTTCAGATGGGAACTCCTGGGCAGCTGGTCGTGAAGCGGTACCGGCTGGTGAGAGCGCTCGGCCAGGGCGGCATGGGCATGGTCTGGGAGGGCCACGACACGCTCCTCGACCGGGTCGTGGCGGTCAAGGAAGTCCTGGTCCCCCACCGGCTCGACTCCCGTCAGCAGCTCCAGATGATCCATCGGACCTCCCGCGAGGCACGGACCGCCGCCCGGCTCAACCACCGCAACATCGTCGGCGTCTTCGACGTGGCCGAGGAGGACGGGCGGCCCTGGATCATCATGGAGCTCGTGCCCTCCCGGTCCCTGGACCGGGTGATCGGCAGCGAGGGCACGCTCTCGGTCCCGCGCGCCGCGACGATCGCGCGCGAGGTCCTCACCGCCCTGTCCATCGCGCACACCGCCGGGGTGGTGCACCGCGACGTCAAGCCCGCCAACATCCTCATCGGCTATGACGGGCGCGTGGTGCTCAGCGACTTCGGCATCGCCACCTCCCTCGGCGACCCGTCCGCCCAGCGGAGCGGAACGGTGGGCTCGCCGGGCTTCGTCGCGCCGGAACGCGCGGGCGGGGCGCCCGCGGCGCCCGAGGGCGACGTGTGGTCGCTCGGCGCGACGCTCTTCGCCATGGTGGCCGGCAGGCCCCCCTTCGACAGCAGTATGGGGCCGCTGGCCTCGCTCCTCACCCAGGACGCCGAGGTGGCCAAGGCGCCCGCCGAGCTGCGGCCGGTACTCGCCGGCCTGCTCGCCAAGGACCCGGCCAAGCGGATGGGCGCGGCCGAGGCCCGGCGCCTGCTCGACGACGTGCTCTCCCCCGAGGACGCCGCCGCGCCCTCCGGCCGGGCCGGGGGCGGGAGCCGCTCGAAGCTGCTGGCGGGGGTGGTGGCGGCCGCGGTGGTGGTCGCGGGCACGATCGGCGGGTGGGCCGTGCTGCGGCCGGACGGCATCGCGAGCGCGGGCCGCGCCGGCGCCCCACCCACTGGTGCGCCCGTCCCCGGCGTCCCCTCGCCGGGCGCCACGCCGTTCGCGACGCCGGCCCCCGTCCCGAGCCGGCTGAAGCTGAAGTGGCACGACGCGGGCCAGGGCTGGAAGGCGGCGGTGCCGCGCGGCTGGCAGCTCAGCATCCGGCAGAACTACTTCACCTGGTCCGACCGGACGGGCACCGCCTACATGGGCGTGGAGTTCTTCGACGCCCAGGGCAGGGTGCCGATCGAGCTGATGCGGGCGACGGAGGACTCCCTGTCCTCGTCGGTCAGGAAGTACCGCAAGATCAGGCTCGTGAAGCTGCCGGCGACGCGGGAGGGCGTGTCGAAGAACGACGGCATGGTGGAGTGGGAGAGCACCTGGACGGGACCCGGGTACCACTCCTGGGCGGTCAAGGGCGTGCCCTACCACGAGCTCCAGCGAATGATCGTCACCGGCAACCGCATCAGCGTCATCGACTGGGTCACCACCAAAACCGAATGGGACCGCCTAAAACCCACCCTGGACTCCATCCTCCGCCTCTACCACCCCCCCTCCCAATAACCCCCACCCCCGGCCACGTCCCACCC
>NZ_JANZYP010000036.1 GCF_025506355.1 Sphaerisporangium corydalis | reverse complement strand
AAGTCGACACCAAACCAAACGACACCAACCCCCCACCCAAACCCGCAAAAACCCCATCCAAATACCCCACCAAACCCCCATGCTCCACCACCACACCCTTCGGCCCACCCGTCGAACCCGACGTAAAAACCACATACGCCACATCACCCCCACCGCAGATATCGACCTCGGTGTCCGGGACCACGGGCGTGAACGCGGCGCCCGCCTGGACGTCCGACTCGGTGGTGGCAGGGAGCACCGTCACATGCGACGGCACCAGGTGTTCGAGGCCCGGGGCGCAGACGGCCACGCGTACCCCGGCGGTCGCCAGGATCTGGGCGACGCGCCCGGCCGGGGTGGTCTCGTCCACGGGGACGTACGCGGCGCCCGCCTTCATCACGCCCACCAGCGCCACGGGCATGTCGACGGTCCGCTCCATGAGCACCATGACGCGGTCGCCGCGCACGACGCCGACCGCGCGCAACCGGCCCGCCAGCGCGCGCGCCCGGCCTTCGAGCTCGCCGTAGGTCAGCGACCCGTCCACGGCGCGTACCGCCGGGGCCGACGGAGCCCGCAGCGCCCGCGCCCGGATCCGCCCGTGAACGGTCGACGCCCCGAGCACCGGCACCACAGGACCCGACAACACCGAGACCCTGCCCGGCTCCAGCTCCCACTCGTCCACCGGGCGCCCGGGGTCCCGCGCGAGCTGCGACAACAGCGCCACGAACCACCCCGCCAGCCGCCGGGCCGAGCCCTCGTCGAACGCCTCGGAGCGGTATCCGAGGGTGCAGCGCAGGTCGTCGCCGTCGTCGGCGAAGGTCCACGTCTGGCCGAACTTCGCCGCGAACGGCGGCACCTCGACGAGCTCGGCCGTGACGCCCGGGAAGCCGGTGACCGGGCCGGGCGCGTCGTACACGTTGAGCAGCACGTCGAACAGGGGCGCTCCGGCGCCGGTGCGGGGCGGGCGCACCCGCTCCACCACGCGGTCGAACGGCACGTCCGCGTGGCCGAACGCGTCGAGGGCCTCCCCGCGCACCTGCCGTACCAGTTCGGCCCCGGTCAGGCCGTGGTCGGCGGAGCCCCTGATGACCAGGGTCTCCAGGAAGCAGCCCATCACGCGCTCGGTGTCGGGGTGACGGCGCCCGGCCTCGGGCACCCCCACGGCCACGTCGTCCGTCCCCGACACGCGCGCCTGGAGCTCCCGCATCGCGGCGAGGAGCACCATGAAGACGGTGGCGTTGTGCGCCGAAGCCAGCGCCCGTACCCCGGCGACCGTCTCCCGGGGCACGACGACCTCGACGGAGTCCCCACGCCACCCGGCGCCCACCACGCCGGCGGGCATGGCTCCGCCCGGCGTGATGCTCCGCGTTTCCGGCGTACCCGGCTGGAAGCCGGGGGCCGGCTCCAGTCCTGCGAGCCGCTCGGCCCACCAGTCGAGCGCCCGGTCGGCCTGGGGAGAGACGGCGCGCGCGTTCAGCCAGGCGGCGGCGTCGGAGTAGTCCAGGGCGGGCGGGTCCAGCGCCGGCCCCGCCCCGGCGCGGTGCCGGTAGAGCGCCGCGAGATCGTCCAGGAGCAGCGGCTGGGCCCAGGCGTCGACGGCCATGTGGTGCAGCAGCAGGACCAGCACGTGCTCGCGCGGGCCGGCCGTGATGATCGTCGCGCGCATCGGCGGCTCGTCCGCCGGCCGGAACGGCCGCATGGAGAGCTCGGCGATCCGGCGCTCCAGCTCGGCCGCCGTTGCGAAGTGTTCGTGGTGGACGGGGACGGCCTCGGCCGGGCCGGGGACCGCGTACGGTTCCCCGTCGCGGACCTGGACCGTCGAGCGCAGCACGGAATGCCGTCCGGCCAGGTCGGTGACGGCGCTCCGCAGCGCCGCCACGTCGAGGTCGCCGCGCAGCCGCAGGACCAGCGGCACGTTGTAGGACGGGTCGGCGAGGTCGAGCTCCCCCGCCAGCCAGAGCCGCCGCTGCACCGGGGACAGGCGCCACGGCCCGTCGTCCCCCCGGCGCGGGATGCCGTCCGCCCCCGACCTGCGCGCCGCCGCGACCCGCCGGTTGAGCAGGTCCCGCAACCGGTCATCCCCCGAGACGACGCTCATGAACGCTCCTCCTGCTCCGCGATCTCCGCGAGGATCACGCGTTCCACCTCGGCCGCGTAAGCGGCGAGGACGGGATGGTCGAAAAGCGCGCGGACCGGGACGTCGCACGCGAGGGCCTCCCGCATCCGGACGGTCACGCGGGTGGCGAGCAGAGAGCTGCCGCCGAGCGCGAAGAAGTCGTCCCGCACCCCGACCCGCCCGGCGCCGAGGACCTCCTGCCAGATCTCGGCGGTGAACTCCTGCATCGGCCCCTCCGGCGGGGCGTACTCCACCACCTCGACCTGGGCGCCGGCCAGGGCCCGACGGTCCAGCTTGCCGTTGGCGGTGCGGGGAAGCGCGTCGTGGGAGGCCCATCGGCGGGGCACCATGTACCCGGGCAGGCGTTCCCGCGCGTACCCCTCCAGCTCGGCGGCCCGTGTCTCGTCCCGCCACACGGCGTGGCCCACCAGGTGGGCGTCGGGCCCGGTCGTGGCGACGACGGCGAAGTCCGACACGGCGGGGTGCCCGCGCAGGACGCTGTCGATCTCGCCCAGCTCGACGCGGTAGCCGCGCACCTTCACCTGCCCGTCCCTGCGGCCGACGAAGTCCAGCACCAGGCCGCCCGCGCCGTCGGGCACCCACCGGACGATGTCCCCCGACCTGTACCGCCGCGCGCCCCCGTCCCGTCCTCCCGCAGGAGCGGTCCCGTGGTCGGGGCCCGTCGCTGGGTCAGGAACGGTTTCGGGGTCGGGGCCCGTCGCTGAGTCGGGAACGGTTTCGGGGTCGGGGACGAAGGCGGCTTCGGTGAGCGCCGCGTCGCCCCGGTAGCCGCGAGCGACGCCGGGACCGCCCAGCCACATCTCGCCGGGCACGCCGGGCGGCAGCAGGCGGCCCAGCGGGTCGACGACGTACAGGCGCTCGCCGGGGATGGGGTGGCCGATCGGCACGCTGTCCCCGATGGGCCCGGTGACCGCGTGGACGGTGGACACCACGGTGACCTCGGCGGGCCCGTACACGTTCCACAGCCGCCCGGCGCGGGCCCGCAGCTCGCGGGCGAGCGGGACGTCGAGCAGTTCGCCGCCGGTCAGCACGCGCATGTCGCTCCGGCCGCGCCAGCCGGCGGCCACCATGAGCCGCATCCTGCTCGGCGTGGTCAGCACCATCGTGACCCCGGCGCGGTCGCACAGCTCCGCGAGCGCCGCGCCGTCGAAGGAGGTCGCCGTGTCCGCCATCGCCACCCGGGCCCCGGCGGTGAGCGTGGCCCACAGGTCGAAGCCCGAGATGTCGAACACGAGCGGCGCCACGCCGAGCACCACGTCGTCCTCGCCGAGCCCGGGGTCGGCCCCGATGGAGGCGGTGAAGGCGGCCAGGCCACGATGGGTGATCTCGATGCCCTTCGGCCGGCCCGTGGATCCGGACGTGAAGATCACGTAGGCGAGCCCGCCGGGGTCGGCGCCGGGGAACGGACCGCGCGGTCCCGCCATCAGCGACGCCCCGTCCAGGATCGTCACCCCGGCCACCCGGCCGACCGCCGTGATCGCCTCGCCGTCGAGGGCGACGACCCGCCGCACGGCGCCGTCCCCGGCGATGGACGCCAGCCGCAGGGCGGGCAGGTCGGGGTCCATCGGCACGTACGCGGCCCCCGCGCGCAGCACCCCCAGCAGGACGGCGGGCATCCGCTGGTCGCGCGGCAGGCTCACCCCGACCGCCTCGCCGGGCGCGACCCCGGCCCGGACCAGCCCGGTGGCGACCCGGGCCGAGAGCTCCTCCAGCTCGCCGTACGTCAGGATCCCCCCGGCCGCCTCCACCGCGACGCGGGAGGCGTCCCATGCCGTGATCGCGTCGACGATGGTCGGCGGCGCGGCCACGGGGGCGCCCGTGCCGGCGGCCAGCAGCAGCGTGCGCTCCTGGTCGCCGACCAGGGGAAGCCCCGAGATCCGCGTGCCGGGCGCCGTCACGCCGGTTTCCAGCGCGCGAAGGAACGCGCCGGCCACGCGCGCGGCGTCGTCGGCGCCGAACCGGGCGGTCGCGTACTCGACGAGCAGCTCGGGACCGTCGGCCCCCCGGTTCACCAGCACGGTCAGGCCGGTGACCGCGCCGCCGCAGTCCAGCTCGCCGGCCGACTCCACCGTGACGCCGCCCGCCGTGACGACGGCGGGCACGTCCTCGGGCTGCACCGACAGGACGACGGGCGCGGGGCCGGAACCGGGGGCGCGCGGCACCGCGTCCGAGACGGCCGAGGCGGCCAGCTCGTGGTGGGCGAGAGCGCCGGTGATCGCGGCCCCGGCGGAGGCGGCCAGCTCGGCGAACGAGGGGTCGCCGCCGAACCCGACCGGGATCGGGAGCACGCCGAGCAGCGGGCCCATCACCTGGTCGAGGCCTGGCCGGTCCCGTACGGCGGCGGCGAGCCCGATGGTGGTCTCGTCTCGCCCGCACAGGCCGCCCACGACGGTGGCGAGGGCCGCCAGGTGGAC
Source organism: Sphaerisporangium corydalis (assembly GCF_025506355.1). Lineage (GTDB taxonomy): Bacteria > Actinomycetota > Actinomycetes > Streptosporangiales > Streptosporangiaceae > Sphaerisporangium > Sphaerisporangium corydalis. The sequence goes on along the minus strand of NZ_JANZYP010000036.1, from coordinate 87,152 downwards.
GGCCGCCGGGGTCACGCCGTGCGCGGCGGCGAACCGGGCGACGCGCGCGAGGAGGTCCGGGCCGAGGGGACGGCGCAGCCGCCGTCCGTCGTGCGGGGCGGCGGAGGGGTCGCGACGGCCTTCATGCGGGGTCGCGGAGGGGTCGCGGTGGCCGTCTTGCGAGGCTGCGGAGGGGTCGCCGTGGCCTTTGGGGTCGCTGAGCGGATCACGGGATTCGGTGGGCGGGGCGCCGCCTTGGGGGTCGCTGAGCGGATCACGCGGTTCGGTGGGCGGGGCGCCGAGCAGGTCGTAGGGCAGGGCGGCCTCGGCCAGCGTCTCCCGCCAGTACGGGGCGTGGTGCGCCAGGGCCGACGGACGGCGAGCCTCCTCGTCCAGCGCGACGTCACCGATCTGCAGGACCGGCTCCGCCGGCGGCAGCCCGGCCAGTCCCTGGGCCAGCTCGTTGACCAGGATCCGCGCCGACCACCCGTCGAACGCGATGTGATCGGTCACCAGCACCACCTCGGCGGCGGTGCCGGTGGTTGTGGGCGTCCCGTTGTCGATATCGGTAGGGATTTCGGTGTCGGCGTCAGCGCTGGTGGTGGAGGGGCCGATCCACGCGATGACCGCGCGGAGCAGCGGCGACTCGGCCGACAGGTCGAAGGGGGTCACGGCGTCGGCGGCCAGGCGGGCCAGCTCCGCCTCCTTGGCGGCGGGCTCCCACCCGCGCAGGTCGTGCTCGGCCACGGGTACCGCCGCCGACCCCGCAGGGAGCACGCGGGCCACCGGCGCGCCGTCGCGAAGCTCGACGACACTGCGCAGCACCTCGTGGCGGCGGACGATTCCATCAAGAGCGCCGCGAAACGCCTCGATCGTCACCGGCCCCCGCACGCGGAGCCGCACACCGATGGTGGTCGCCCGCGTGCCGGGCTCGATCTGGCGCAGCGCCCAGAGCTGGGCCTGCATGTCGGTGAGCGGGTAGCGATCGCGGCCCTGGTGCCGGGTCAGCGGCGCCCGCCCGCGCGAGCCGGCCCGTACGCGACGGGCGAGGGCGGCGGCGGTCGGGTCGGCGAGGAACTCGTGCAGCGGCACCTCGACGCCCAGCTCGGCGCCGGCCTGGGCGACGACGCGGGCGGCGGCCAGCGAGTGCCCGCCCAGGTCAGCGAACCGGTCACCCGGCCCGATCTCGGTCACCTCGGCGCCCACCGCCTCCGCGATGATCGCCAGTACCCGCCCCTCGACCGCGTCACCCGCCTCGGCCGGAGCACCAGGCGAGGCCGCGGGGCGGAGGGTGGCGAGAGCGGGCCGGTCGATCTTGCCGTTCGGGTTCAGCGGCAGGTGCTCCAGCACGGCGATCCGGCCCGGCACCATGTACTCGGGCAGCCGCTCGCGCAGGAACCGCAGCAGTTCGCCCTCCTGCGCCCCGCCGGCCTGCGCGTACCCCACCAGGCGGCGGGTGCCGTCGGCGTCGGGCAGCGCCAGCACGGCCGCGGCGGTCACCGCGGGATGGTCTGTCAGGGTGCGTTCCACCTCACCGGGCTCGACACGGTGACCACGGATCTTCACCTGGTCGTCGACCCGCCCGGCGAAGCGGTACGCCGCGCCGTCGTACCGGACGAGGTCGCCCGTGCGGTAGGCCCGCCCCAGGCCGGGCAGGTCGGCGAAGCGGTCGGAGCCGGCGCCCAGGTATCCCCGCGCCACCACCGGTCCGCCGACCCACAGCTCGCCGGTCTCGCCCGGCGGCACCTCGACCCCCTTCGCGTCGCGCACGCTCAGCACGGCTCCGGCGATCGGCAGCCCGATCGGCGGGTCGCCGTCCGCCGTGCGCGGCACCTCGTGCGCGAGGCACTGGGTGGTGCATTCGGTCGGCCCGTAACAGTTGAACACCCGACGCAACTGCGGGTTGGCGTACAGGCGGGTGATCAGCTCGTGGGTCGCCGCCTCGCCGCCGGTGTGCACCAGGCGGAGGCGCGGCGGGAGCGGGCCGGAGCGCAGCAGCGTGGCCAGCACGGCGGGCGGCCCGCCGAGCGCGGTCACCCGGTCGCGGGCGGGCAGGTGGGGCAGCGCGAGGAGGTTGTCGGCGAGGATGACGGTGCCGCCCATGGTCAGCGGCGCGAAGATCTCCATGATGGAGGGGTCGAACGAGATCGACGTGGCGGCGAGCGAGCCCGCCAGGTCGTCGAGGGTCCAGGTGCGGGCGATCCACGACAGCAGGTTCATGGTGTTGCGGTGCTCGACGGCGACGCCCTTGGGACGGCCGGTCGACCCCGAGGTGTAGATCACGTACGCGAGGTCGGTTCCCGATCCCGGCACGCGCGGGTCGGTGGAGGGCGCTCCGGCGTCGTCGACCCCGGCCGTCAGCGCGTCGACGCGGAGCCGGTCGGCGTCCAGCCTCGCGCGCAGTGCCGGGAGGGTGATGACGCGCTTCAGCCCGCTGTCGGCGGCGATGAGCCGGAGCCGCTCCGTGGGGTGGGCGGAGTCCAGCGGCACGTACGCCGCACCCGCCTTGAGCACGCCGAGCAGGGCGGGGACCAGGTGCTCACCCCGGTCGAGCAGGACGCCGACCGGCTCCTCACGGGCCACACCGTGGCGCAGGAGCGTGTGGGCGATACGGTTCGCGCGCCGGTCCAGCTCCGCGTAGGAGACGTGGATCCGGCCGGCGATGTAAGCGGTCGCGCCGGGGGTCGTCCCGGCCTGGGCCGCCACGGCCTCATGGATGTTCACGCCCGCCGACTCTAAGCAGACTTGATCACACGAGGATCGCTGCGGCTATACGCGACCTATAGAAGACCTATATCCCTGTCATAGATGAAATATCAAGTATTTCCCCTGACAGCCCTGGCCGTACGCGCGGCGCGGGAGCGGTCGACTCCCGCGTTCAAAAGACCGGCGGGCCACTTTCGGCTCAGGAGCGGCCGTCCTCGGCCCGCGCAGAGGTGGCGGCGTGGGTCAAGGCCGGGTGGGGGCGTGCGGTTCGGCCGGTGGGATCGCGGCGTCGATCAGGATGGTGGCGGCGGAGGCCGCGGCGGCGAACGGGCCGCCGTGGTTCAGTGTGGTGGACAGCGCCGTGGCGCCGTCGAACAGGACGGCCAGCTGCTCCGCCAGCGCCTCGGGATCGGCGGCCCCGGCCTGGGCGGCGACGTCGGTGAGCCGCCGGGCGAAGTCCCGTTTGTGCTCCGCCGCCAGGACGCGGACCCGGGAGTCGAGGTCGGCGACCTCGACCGACGCGTTGTGGAACGGGCAGCCGCGCAGCGCCGGGCCGGGGATCCCTCTCCCGGACGACTCCCCGCTCACGAACAGGAGTCCTCCTGCGATACATGACCTTCGGCCGGGCCACCGGCCTGCGCGTCTCCGAGTACGCGCTGGGGACCGGCACCTTCGGCAGCCGATGGGGCTACGGCTCCGGCCCGCAGGAGTCCCGCAAGATCTTCGAGCGGTTCGCCGAGGCCGGCGGCACGTTCGTCGACACCGCGGACTCCTACCAGTTCGGCGAGTCCGAGGAGATCCTCGGCGAACTGCTCCACGGGGAGCGCGACCGTTTCACCCTCGCGACGAAGTTCACCAACGGGGTGAACCGGGAGGCGGGCGTCAACGGCACCGGTAACAGCAGGAAGACGATGACCCGCGCGGTGGAGGCCAGCCTGCGGCGGCTGAACACCGACTACATCGACCTGTTGTGGGTGCACTTCCCCGACGCGGTCACCCCGATCGAGGAGATCGTCCGCGGCCTGGACGACCTCACACGGTCGGGCAAGATCCTTTATGGCGGGCTGTCGAACTTCCCCGCCTGGCGGGTCGCCCGGGGCGCGACACTGGCCGAGCTGCGCGGCTGGTCACCCGTCACCGCCGTCCAACTGGAGTACAGCCTGGTGGAACGGACCGCCGACCGGGAGATCCTGCCCGTGGCCGAGGCCCTCGGCCTGGGCGCGGCCCTGTGGTCGCCCCTCGGCGGCGGGCTGCTCACCGGCAAGTACCGCACCGGGACCGAGGGGCGGCTGACCGACTGGAACCGCCGGCTGGTCCACACCGAGGACGGCGAACGCAAGACCTCCACCATCGACGCCGTGCTCGCGGTGGCGCAGGAGACGGGCGCCACGCCGGCGCAGGTCGCCATGGCCTGGCTCCGCGAACGCGCCGACCGCGCCACGACCGCGTTCGTGCCCGTCATCGGCCCCCGCACCCTGGAACAGCTCGACGACTACCTCGGCGCCCTGGACGTGCGACTGGACGAGGAACAGTACCGGCGGCTGTCCGACGCCGGCGCCGCCCCCCTCGGCCAGCCGCACGACCAGATAGCCGCCCAGCGCGCCATCGTCCTCGGCGGCGACACCATCCACTTCCGCCCGCCCACCATCCCCGTCGCCTGACACACGGTCACGCCTTCGGACCACGGGACGACGTCCGGCACGGTCACACCTTCGGCATCAGGACCGCGTCCACGATGTAGACGGTGGCGTTCCGGGTCTGGATGTCGCCGCAGATGACGTTCGCGCCGCCGTTCACCTTGTAGCTCTCGCCGGAACCGCTGGTGGTCAGCTCGCCGCCCTGCAGGGTGGTGAAGGTGCCGTTCACCAGATCCTCGGGCGCCTTCCGGCTGCCGACCACGTGGTAGGTCAGGATGGCCCTGAGGACCTTTCGGTCGGCGAGCAGCTTGTCCAGGGTGACCTTCGGGAGCTTCGCGAAGGCAGCGTCGCTGGGCGCGAACACGGTGATGTCGGAGGCCATGTTCAACGTGTCCGTCAGACCGGCCTTCCGCACCGCCGCCACCAACGTGGAGAGCAACGGATTCCCGGACGCGGCGGTGACCACCGGCTCCTGGGCCATGCTGGAAAGACTGCCCACCCCCGAGGCCGGAACGGTCGAACAGGCCATCCCGAACGGACGGGCCAAGGCCGCCAGCGTACTGGGCGCGGCACTACCGGCGGCGGGGGCCGAGGGGGTCACGCGGGGCGCGTCACCGGCGGATCCCCCACACGCGACGGTGAGCGAGAAGGCGACGGCGAGAGCCGGGAGAGCCAGAATGCGGGTCTTCACAGTTCTTCCCTCTGTCGTTACGAATCGCAGACCACCTCCCGACGGCCCGCGCAAAGCCGCAACCGGCACGCCGATCGACGCCCCGCCCGCAGCCGCCGACCGACACCGACCGGCGTACGCCAGACCCTCGCATCACTCAACGCAGTCGATACCTAACTCCCCGAAACCAGTTGGAGCCCCGGCCCGCCACCGCACAAGGCACGGACGCCACCGCACAAGGCACCAACACGGTCCTCGCCTTCGGCTCGAGCGTATTTCGGCCTAGCGGCTTGGCCTGGCGTCCGAAGGCGCTCTCCCAGGCTCACCGCCACACGAGACGTCGTCCCCTTCCACGGCATCGGTGCCCAGCACCGGGACATCAAGACAGGGCAGGGTGGCTCGGGTCCTGCCTTGAAAGGAGCGCCGTTGGCGCGCGTCTTCCCAAGGGCGACCCTCACCCCTGACAGTTCCCGCCAACCCGCACGCTGGCCCTCTCACGACAGCGACTCCGAAGAGATCTACGACAGCAAGGTGATACTTCGTAGCACCCGGTAGCACACTGAGATGAAATTGATGAATGAGCACTCCTGAGCCCGAACACTCCCGCCAGATCTCCCAGTGGGATCTGCGCAACAGGTCAGCGGAGATCATGGATGGCCTGGAACGTGGAGAGCGGTACGCCGTCACACGCAACGGCCGCCACATCGGCGATCTGATCCCCATCCCCCGCCGACGCGGGGCGGTCTCGCGGGCCGAGTTCACCGCCATGTCCCGGGGCATGCCACGCCTGGACGACCGCAAATACCGCAAGGACACGGACCACTACGTGAATGACGCCCTCTACGACCCTTACGAACGCGCCTACAGCAAAGGCGAGTTCACGGAGGACGGGAAATGACCCCTGCCCAAGGGTTCCTCGACACCAGCATCCCCATCTTGCGCGCCAGAATCAAACCGGATGAGCTACCGGACGAGATGATGATCAGCACCACCACAGAACCCTCGGTCGGCGCGCTGGTGGCCACCGGAGCGCACGAACGCGCCCAGCGAATGAAGATCCTTCACACCCCCGAAGCCGAGTTCGACCCCCCTGCCGTTCGACGACACCCCCGCCCGCGAACGCGGCCAACCGTGGACCGCCGTCATCAAATTCCGCCGCCAACCCGTCTCCGAACAGCGGACCTGATGATCGCCTGAGTGACGATCGCGAACCGGCCCCCTCTACGCCTGCAATCCAAAGGATTTCAAAAGCTTGAACCACCTGCTCACCGCAGTCCCGGTCACACGGCCACATTGAGCAACGATTCTGACGCGCTTGTCCCTGCAAGACAACGGCACAGGCGCCACTTTCTTGGTCTGGAAGGCGTCGTTTGGCTGGTGGAGCCTAGGAGATTCGAACTCTCTACTTTCTGCTTGCAAACGGGAGCCAGTCACGACGTAGAGAGCTACTCGCCCTGCTCAGGTGTGTGATAGCGGACGTCGGTGTGAGGTGTTGGGCGGCCCTGTTGCTGTACTTGCCTGTTGGTGGTACTCGTGCGGTAAAATCGTGACATGCTTAGGCGAGCGCTTCCTATGCCGTCAGGTTCCAGCTTTGCCGGATGGTGAAGATAGATCGTCAGGCGAGCTGCGTGTCTATCGAATGCGCATTGGGCGGCTGCTAGATCGTCGAAGATGTCACTGCCGCGTACGCGATCAGCGGTGAGGTCATTCGTGAAGACCTTCTCTAACGTCGCGCAGAAGTAGGCATAGGTGGCGAACTCCTGCGAGGGCCCTTCGAGGGAATGGCCCAGCATCGACTTCAACATATCGTGCATCGCGTGAACCTTGCTGCGATGGGCGAACTGTGCATGAGGTCCAGCACGTCCAGAGCCAGGGCATGATCAGGTACGGCATACGCTGACGGTATCGGCTCCACAACCTAAGAGTGCGCGATGACAGTTCGTCCGCCGAGGTTGTTATGCCGCTACACGCGGCCAAGCGATTTCGCAACCTTCCTGCAAATAACCTTTATAGTGCGCCCTATGTGAGCATAAATAGCACTGTAAACGTGAGTAGTCACATTCAGATTGGTCGATCCAAAATGCCGATTTAGGGACCTCCTAAACTCAGAGAGTACTCTACACCCTTGGAGCTAGGCAAGATTCCCAGACTGCTTTATGCTCTCCACAGAGAGTTACGAGGAGCTGGGGAGCCATGGACAGGCGTCAAGCACGAATTGTGACTGTGCTTCCTATTTCCAATAACGGCAGAAGAGGTACCGGATACCTACTGGACCCCTCGCTGGTAATAACTGCTTATCACGTTGGACGGACTGCCGTAACTATCCAAGGCCCCGCCTGCACGCAGGGAACACCAGTAGAGCTTGCCTGGGGTGACGAAAATCTAGATGTTGCCCTGCTTAGGACAGAATCCCCCGTTGCGGACATGCAGATACCTCCTGCACGTTTGGGGCGCATAACTTCCGGAGCTCCCGCCCTCCGCGTAGAGGTAATTGGCTACCCAGTCTTTCAACGCGTCAATAATCGATGGCGCATAGAGCAAGCAATCGGCACAGTAAACCCGATCACGGCGTCTGACATAAATCGGATTCAGATACAGGTAACCAGTGGGAGATGGATCGATCCGCCCGGAAGCAAAGCTGATCCACATCCTGTGCCATGGACTGGCGCATCCGGTTCTCCAGTACTTTTCGATGACCTCTTAGTGGGTATCGTCACTCGTTCTCAACCTCGCCCTCCCTTTGATCGTTTAGAAGCTACGCCCATTAGTCTATTGTCGCATGGAATTGAGGCTCTCGAGTCGACTCTGCGGCGCACGGGGACCAGTGTCTACTTCGAGAGTGTTGAGCTTGTCAACATAATAGAGCCGCCAAGAGTCGAACCCTCTACCCATATCTATGCCACCCCCTCTCAACTACTCGATCCTGCGAACGAAGTAGTTGAATTTATGGGCCGCGAGGCTGATCTCGCGTATATGACGTCGTGGTTGGGCTCGCCAGTGTTTTCGCTGGGGATGATAGTGGGAGAGGTAGGTGCCGGAAAAACTCGAACTGCTATACAGCTAATTCGTAAGGCTCAACACGACGGATGGAACGCTGAGCTGCTAGCAGGCAAAAGCAGTCCCGGTCGCACCACAGGAGAACAGCTCAGACGCCTGAGTATGCTGAATACCCCAACCCTTATAGTCATCGACAATGCCGAGCTCAAACCGGTTTCTATCGTCGAGCTTGCGAGCAATCTTGCATACAACCATGGTATTCCTGTTCGGCTGCTTATGCTGGCTAGGTCTGCTGGGTGGTGGTGGAAGGAACTGCAGCATCAACTCCCTGCGGCCGCAGTTTCGGATGTCCAAGTTCTTGGATTAGAGCACGTGACCAACAGTGGTCATAATGCCATAGCACTCTTCGCTGCCGCAGTAGAATCATTCGATCAGCGCATAAATAAGGATTCATTGCTAGTTACAGAGCCCTCTATATTGAGTGCATCTAACGATGCGTACTTCGGACCAGAATCTGCAATGACGATACTGAATCTTCATCTGAGAGCCCTTAGGTGGGTCCTGGCTATCAGCAGTCCAGAGACAAGGGACGAGCCTGAAGCAGCGTTGTTGTCCAATGAACTACAACATATATCCAGAGCTTGCCGCTCCAACGGTATCCGCATGCACTTCACGCGCCTTGAAACCATCTTAGCGGCAGCAGTTTTGTACGGTGCCAGTACGCGCGCGGAGGCGGAGCAACTAATGGGCTCTATGCCTGGCTTAGATGTTGACGACGGCCTGCTTCTCACTGACATAATTCAGGATTTTTACCCCAGCCGAGAAGGCGACTTTTTTTCTCCACTTGGCATTGGCGCTCTGAATGATCGCTTGTTGACCACAAATGTGCTACAGAATGGCGACGCCCTTCTATCGCCAATGACGAAGCTTACTAGGCTTCAACAGATGCGCGCTCTAACCACACTTTTCCGCCTTGCGGCCGAGGTGCCCAAGGTCGGAGAGGTCATGGCCGCATATCTTAATGAACGAACTGGCGACATTCGTTTTGAGCTTGCTGCAAGTGCAGGACTCGCCGTCGGGCAGCCAGGAGTCATAGAAAACGTCTTGCGTCGAGCTTACCCATCACAATCGGACCGCATACGTGATGTAGTCGCTGCGACTTCTGGGTCATCGCAAGGCGATAACGTATCTACGGGACTGTGGCATATGTATGTTGGCGCCTTTGCGCCAGAAGATACGGGCGGAGTCGACATAGGTCCTGCGTATGACGCAATTGAGTTAGCTTTGGATGACATTGATAAATGCCGATCAACCTTGGAAGAGGCCCTCGCGACAGTACCCACCCTTTCCAATTTCTTAGAAGATTACTTGTCTAATCTATATGAGTCGAGCAGATCACTTTCCCGTCTAGCTGATCGAATCAACCACGCAGAAGAAGATCCGCAGACCATTCGCTCACTGTCGCGCAAACTTAGTCTAACAGTAGAAGAATTGCATCCAATTCTGGCCGAAACTGCCGAAGTCTTACGTAGGGATATCCGAAAACTGTCCGCTTTTCAAGAAGAAGGGCTGTCACAGATAGCCGCCGCTGTTCGCGATCTGGCTGGCGCTCTTGATGAGCTTGAGCAGGCAGTACCAGTCAACAGAGAGAAGGATGAAGATTGACCTCAGATCGGCCATGGATGGGGCTCTCTGAAGCCATAAATGCAGTACGAAATGAGCTGCTTGAAGCAAAACGCTTAGGCGAAGGAACTGAGATGCCGTTCGATGTTGGTGACATCGAAATCGAATTCTCCTTTACCCTAACCAAAGATAAATCGGCTCAAGGTGGTGTCAAGGTATGGGTGCTCGAAGCGGGAGCATCAGGAAGTAGTGGATCGGCAACGGTCCACAAAGTCACGGTTAGCCTGAACCCAAAGAGTTTAGATGGTTCTCCCGCCGAGATTGGTCATTGATCATTGTCTAGCTGATTGGCGAAGGACGTCCCGCAGAGGTACCTACGGCCAAGACGCTAAAACACCAGAGGTCGGCAAGAACGAGTATCAGGCAACATTGGGACAGCGCGGATAACGATGTTCCTGAGATGTCCCCTCTTCCGCTGGCACCTCCGACTTCACGCATCAGTGAGGGTGCCGACGACGCGTCGGGCGGGTTCCAGTATTTGTCGCAACACTCCTGGTGTGAAGGGGTGTGGAGTTGGGGGAGACGGGGACGTAAGCTGCAGTTGGAGCTTTAGGATGAGTACTGGAACCTGATCCTCGCGGGCGTCGGGACGGTCGAGGCGTTTCTGTGGTTTGGCATTAGCCGCAAGACCGGTTATCGGTAGCGGGTCGAGCGGGGTGGCATGCCGGCCTGGCTCATGCCCGCGCTCGGGCGAACGCACGTCGCAAGCGAGCCGGGAAGCTGGTCCGCGATGATGCGCTGCGCGCTGTGGTGCAGGAGAAGCTGGAGCTGGACTGGAGTCCGCAACAGGTCGCCGCCTGGCTACGGTCGAGCATCCCGACCAGTCGGGGTGGCTGTCTGCCACGAGTCCATCTGCCAGGCTCTCTACTGCGGCGGAAAGGGTGGCTTGAGCAGGACGCTCACCAAGCGGCTGCTCACCGGGCGGCCGCTGCGCAAGCGTCGTAGGCGGATCAATCAGTGCCAGATCCGCTTCATCGGGCCCGCGGCTCTGATCGATGCTCGCCCACCCGTGATCGAGCTGCGGAGCAGGGTCGGGGATTGGGAAGATGATCTGATCGTCGGCCGGATGAGCAAGTCGGCGATCGGCACGCTGGTGGACCGCACCAGCCGTTTCGTGCGCCTGGTCCACCTGCCGGCCGGCCACGCTGCCGAGGCTTTCGTCGATGCCGTCGTCCCCGTCCTGGACACCCTGCCCGAGTCAGCCCGTTTGAGCCTGACCTGGGACCAGGGTTCGATTCTTATGCGAACCGCAAAAACCGCTAGGTACCTGCGGACACGGGGCGAGCACCGAATGCAGCAATCACCTGTTGCCCAACGAGGTTGGATGATGTCAGGTGCTGCTTCACTATCGCCGGGTCTTTCCAGCCTTCGTCGCGGCTGATCGCTCGTGCCCACACGGCTACAGCTTCCTTCAACTTCGCCACAGAATCAGGGGTCATGACAATCGTGTCCAGCGGCGGTGAGGTGTTCTTGAGGTGCTCACGCTCTGGATGCACCAACACCGGCAGCGCCACCGCCTGCGCGCCATAGTGGTTGGCGTACCAGCTCACATGACCCGATAGCTGGTCGAGTTCACTTTTGACAATACGTTTATCCTGTCGCTCAACACCAGTCTTTAATTCAATGACGGCGTGTCGGTCGTCATTGAAGGTCCAAATCACATCCGGCCCGGTCCCATACAACTTGTCTGGACGCTCTGACGCGAATCCGAGGTGCACACCTAGCGCCTCAAATGCGAATTCTGCTTCATCAGTCAGATCAGGATCAAAGGCGATCCGCTCAAGCATGGTCTCGATTCCAAGGACAAGCGAGACGCCACTGTTATAGATGCTGGCCAAGACCGACGATGAGGCGGTGGCCTGTTGCTCACGGGCGCGCAGCGGGCGGACGGGAGTTGCTTGAATTGGCAACAGGATCGCTTGGTTCTTCAGGCGTGCATCCCGAAGGATAGCCTGCGCTCGGTCAGGGTCGGCTAGATGAGCGTAGGCGGCCGCCTCTTCGCTGTACCAGGCGGCTTCTGGGGAAGCTACTCCTCTCAGGCCGTCGAGAAGCTTTTGGCTCGCCTCATAAGGCTGTCCGGCCCTGGCAAGGTTGAACGCTTCACGACGGGCAGTAGCCGGCGCGCGCACGTGACCTTCGCGGTCATACTCGACCCCGGCTATAGCGCGACTGCTGGCCGCCAACCAGCCCGAGTCGCGGTTGAGGAACACCGATAACGCCTCCCGAATTGAGGCCAGCCCCTCACCTTTGATCTGCATGGCGACCTCACTACTCAGATCGATCTGTGCTCTGGTCGCAGGCGAGTACATAGCGCGTGCCTGGGGGGAGGTGAGAGTGCTTGCTAGTTCGTTGCCCATGAGGAGCACAGCGCAATAGTCCTCCGCGTCGCGGATTCCGCGCCCCATGCCCTGCTCGATGCGCTGCACGCGGCGCGCAAGATAGGTTTCGCTCCCCATTAGCGCGAGCGACTCCCTGCTTTCTGCCGGACTCAGGGGGGTCGGGACGCCGTCAAGGACGAGGAGGCGACAAGCGGCGCCTGGCAGATCAATGCCGTCGTACTTGTTCACCATGACCACGACTCCGAGATGCTCGCCAGCCTTCAGCCGTTCCACGACGCCGTGGAGATCATGAACGTGGCAGACAACATCGGCGTAACTGACCCACGCTTCGGCGGCTCGATCAGAAGGTACTAGGAGCTGTTTGAAGTTCGGATCATGTGGTTGGGGTGAGGAGTTTCAGCCACATGATGGAGCCGCGGAGGTGGAGTCCGGCCTGGTAGCTTTCCGGGGTTTTGTCGTAGCGGGTGGCTAATCCGCGCCAGGTCTTGATCTTCTGGAAGCAGCGTTCGACGGTGTTGCGTTGCTGGTAGCGCTTCGGATCGAAGGTGACGGGCCGTCCTCCTGCCGATCCCTTGTTCTTGCGGTTGGCCTGCTGATCGGTCTTTTCCGGGATGACCGCGGTGATCTTGCGGCGGCGTAGATGGGCGCGGTTGGCCTTGGAGGAGTAGGCCTTGTCCGCGGCCACCGCATCAGGGCGGGTACGGGGCCGGCCGATCGGACCGGGGATGCGGATCTTGTTCAGGACGGTGATGAAGTGCGGGCAGTCGGCGGCCTGCCCGGGGGTGAGCACGAAGACCAGCGGCATCCCGGCGGCGTCGACCGCGGCATGGATTTTGCTGCTCAGCCCGCCGCGGGATCGCCCGAGTTCGGCAGCACTGGCCCTGGTCTTGCGGCGTCGATGTGTGGCGGCACGATCTTGGCGCGAGGACGCGTCCACGTCGTCCGTGCCGGTTGTGACCTGGCGCGCATCACCCGCAGTACCGGCGGCTGCTCTGGCAGCGGAGCCCCTTTTTCCTCGGTCAGCGCCTGCTCCAGCGCATCCAGGGTCTCCCCGGCGACCGCCAGCCCGGCCGACTCCTGATGCGCCCGCACGATCGTGGAGTCCACGCTGACCAACTCCAGCCCGACCTGCCCACGCGATGCCGCCTCGGCGATCAGCGCCTCCATCAGACCGCAGAACACCCCGGCCTTGGCCCAGCCGCTGAACCGCGAGTACAGCGTGGACCAAGGCCCGTAGCGTTCCGGGACGTCACGCCACCCAGACCCGGTACGGAAACGCCACAAGATCCCGTTGAACTGATCACGCACCCGCCGTGGCAGCGGCCCGGTAGCCGCCACCGGCAGACACGGCTCGATCAACGCCCACTCGGCATCGGTCACATCAAAGCGCGCCACATCCGAGTTCTACCAGCCGCGACCAGCCCGCCACCGGCCTCACCTAGATCCGAACCCCAAACAGCTCCTAGCACAATCGCGTTGAGTGGCGGCGCAGTTGGCATACCCGTGCTGGTCCGATCCCCCTCGGCGAACTCGCGCACTAGCTGGCGGATTCCGATAGCGGACGCCCTCGGCGTGATGGCCATCGGCGCCAAAATAAGTCGATCCCCCAGGTCAGCGGCACGGTCAGGCGTGACCGGCTTCGCGAGATCGTCGGGGTCGGCGCCAAGCTCGGTGACCAGCACACCGTCATCGGCCAGCGTTGCCGTCAGATACACTCGCCGCTTGGCCTGAGCGAATGATGGGATCAAGTCGATGGGGGGGCACGGGGGGCGAATTTCGATCTCGCGGCTTGTCACTGTGGCGACTGCGAGATGTAGCGTCTGCTGCAGTAGTGGCCAGGAGAAGTAGATCCACTTCTCCTGGTCGTCGTCGCCATACTTGCGCAGAATCTGCAAAACCCGATCTTGACTGGCGGTCCAGGTCCAGAAGGGCACTCGAATGGGTCCCGCGTGTCCACCTTCCTGCAGGCTCGCCCACGAGGACGGACTCTGATGTTTGAGAGCGCCCGCGAATTGCCTCAAGAGTTCATCGTAACCTGCGTGCCCAGCGGGGACCTGAATCTTGAACTGGCCTTCCGCGATCGCCAACGCTGCGTGTGCGTCATCGACGACCACCGTGCCCACAGGTCGCGCCGGGCGGCCAGTACCGCCTACGCCGAACACACTTCGGCCGTTCACGAGTTTATGGAATGTTGTCACCAGAACGGCCTCACTGGCGATGAACCGATGGTCCCGTGGATTGCTAACAACGGTGATTCCGAGCCGTCCGGCCTCGCCGATCACCTGTGCGGCCAGATAGGTATCGGGAGCTAGATACACGGCAGGGCCAGCACCCTCGTTGAGGCTCGACTGCGCGACTAGAAGGCCGATTACAGTCTTGCCACCACCGGTGTTCTGCTTGATGACGACATCCCTGCGCGCGCGCCGGTCATACCAGGCCTTGAGCACCTCGCCCTGCTCCAGACGGAGCCGCGGCCACGGCTTACTCGGCAACGCGGCGAAGATATCGCGAGGGACGGTGAGAGCTTGACCTTTGGAGACTCCCAAGCGGCTCAAATCCAGTGGCATCCCATGTCCTCTCGCAGTGCTCATCATGAGTCTGTCACTGATGTGCGTCCATTACTGGCGATACACGTGCAAGTGGGGGGCGAACTGCCCATCAGCCAGCGCGGAGATCCGCGAGATCACCTCACGTCGGACCGAGGAGACGACGGATTCCGCTATACCTCGGTGAGGTCACCGGAGCGGCGCGCCCGGCTCCCAGATCGACCTTGCCCGCGCGCACGCTCAGCGCCGCCAGGTCCAGGAGTCGGTGTCCGCGCTGCTGGAGGCCGAAGCCATCACACCGGAGCAGATACGGAACCACCGAATCACCTATCGGCTCGTGTCCGATTTGCTTACCATGCGAGACCCGCCCCCCGCTGAGCTGAGAGAGCTCACCGACCAGATCAGGGTGTAGAAAACTGCGCGTCCTAGCACTGGGGCGGTGCTGACGAATTGCCGGATCTCCGATCGCCCCCAATCATTGAGTGGATCAGCGTCCTTCGAGCGACTTCATGCAGACGCCAGCCGAGCCGCCAGGCCCAAAGAACGCCCGAGCCGAAGGCGAGGACCATTTCTTTCGGAAACGCGGGCCGAGTCCCTACTGGAGGAACTGATAGGGGATCGGGGACCCATTACGCGAGCGCCGGACAGGTGGATGCCGAAGGCCCGACCCTGCAGCACTCTCAGCACCGACCCACGCCAGCATGGTCGCACCGGCGACCTGCCGACGCGGGAGCCCTTGCTGATGTGGCGAAGGCTCCCATCGTTCGGCCGAGGGTCAAGCGTCTAATGCGCCGAGCTTGACTCCGCTCAGGAAGGCGGCCCAGGCGCCGGGCGCGAAGGACAGGGATGGGCCGGTCGGGTTCTTGCTGTCCCTGATCGCGATAACGCCGGGTAGGTTCGACGCGACTTCGACACAGTTGCCGTTGTCTGTGCTGTACGTGCTCTTACGCCACTGTGCGCCTCGAAGGTCACTCATCTTGGTTCACCGCTTCCTGTATGAGTCGGAGTGACTGTTTGAACGGTAGAGCCTCAGTTCGGATCGCGTCACATACCCGGCAGCAAGCTGCGCGATTGTCTGCCGGTCGTCCTATGGTTCGCCCGGACGGTTGCGCGTCCGTGTAAGCGCCGTTGCCGGATCTCCGATCGTCCCCGCCATTGCGTGGATCAGCGACCTTCGAGCGATTTGATGCGGACGCCAGCCGAGCCGCTAGGCCCAAAAAACGCCCGAGCCGAAGGCGAGGACCATTCTTTCGGTGACGCGTCACCGAAAGAATGGGCGCTTCGGCGAGGTGGGCGCCGTCGTCGGGGTCGGCGGCGCCCGTGCCGCGCGCGCCGGTTCGAGAAAGCGCGCATCACCGCAGAGACCTTCTGGTCAGGCTGGGGGGAGGGACATGAGGAGGAGGGGTTTGGTGGTGGGTTGGCGGGAGCCGCCGGAGGGTTCGACGGTGACGCCGACCTTGGTGGCGGAGCCGAGGTCGCCGAGGACCATCGGGGGTGTCCGGCCCGAGGCGTCGGGGCGGGTCAGGCGGTCGGGGATCGCGCCGTCGGGGCCGATGCGCCACAGCTGGTAGGTCTCGCTGTCGGGCAGGGGCGCGAGGCCCGAGGAGAAGAACAGCACCTTGTCCTGCGATCGGGACATCACGACCGTGCCGGTGGTCGCCTGGCCGGCCTTGCCCCTGACGGTGCGCGCGTCCGGTGCGGCGAGCACGGCGGCGACCTGCTGGGCTCCGAGCCGCTCGCCGTCGAGGGTGTCCTGGACGCGGTAGGCGACGACGCCGAACCCGACGGCGGCGGCCAGGCAGGCGGCGGCGAGACCGGTGGCCAGGCGCGGCCACCACGCTCCCGGCCGGCGTTCGCGCCTGGTGATGGGCGTGACGGCCGGGGGGACCTGGCGGACCAGGCCGATCTCGGCCATGACCCGGTCGCGGAGCGCGGGGGGCGGTTCCTGGGCCATCGCGATGCCGAGGCGGGAGGCGGTCTCGCGCAGGCCGCGCGTCTCCTCGGCGCATTCGGTGCACCGGCTGAGATGGTCCTCGAAGCCGGATCGCTCGCGGGGGTCGTCGACGGCGTCCAGCACGTAGGCACCGGCCAGCGTGTGCGGATCGCGGCTCATCGCTCCACCCCCAGGCAGTCGCGCATGCGGATGAGTCCGTCGCGCATCCGGGTCTTCACGGTCGCGAGCGGCACCTTCAGCAGCTCGGCGACCTCTCGGTAGGTATATCCACCGTAATAAGCGTACGTAACCGACTCGCGCTGCAACTCGGTCAGCCCGCTCAGGCAACGGCGCAGCCGTTCCCATTCCAGCGTGGACTCGACCGCCTCCACGACGTCGTCGTAGGGGCGGTGGACCTCCAGCCGGGCGACGCGGTCCTCGCGGTCGATGGCCGCCTGCGCGGCGCGGACGCGGTCGACGGCGCGGTGGTGGGCGATGGTCATCACCCACGACATCCCCGACCCGCGCGAGGCGTCGAAGCGCGCGGCGCTCCGCCAGATCTCGACCAGCACCTCCTGGGCCACCTCCTCGGCCTGGGCGGGGTCGCGGAGCACCCGCAGGACCACGCCGTAAACGGAGGACGCCACCCGGGCGTACACCTGCTCGAACGCCGGGCGGTCCCCGCGCGCGACCCATTCCAGCAGCTTCTCCAGCCCGGGCTGGTCGTGCTGGCCATCATCCAGGGGCACGGACCGTCTCGGCCTCATGCACTCCCCCCAACCGTCGGCGTAGATGCGGACACAGGTACTTCGGCCCAGGAGGGCCCTTGGATTGGCGCGATAGCGATTCTCCCCGATTCGGACCGCCATCCGGACGGCCGGAACCACGGCGGGAATGCCCGGCGGCCCGGCGGGGTTGAACAAGATGGTCGGTGAGACCGTGTCCCCGGGCCTCATCTCTTGGCCTTCGTGGAATACCGTCCGGCTGGAGCCACGTTGCGCAACTCGCCGACAGGCGACCGCTCACCGGCCGCAGGCGCTCGTGCCCCGCACCGCAAGGTGCGGGGCACGACGCGTCCCACAGCCCCATTTGGAACTAATCAGGTAGGAATTGAATAGTTTGCCGGGCGCGGCTATCGTCGGTTCAGGTCACCAGGACCGGCCGACGATGCGGAGGTCCGCATGAAGTTCCTTGCCATCACCCTGATCGTCCACGGGCCCGATCCCCTCACCGGCGAGCGGAAGTCCACGACGGCCCGCCTGCGCGAGGTCGTCGACAACGCCGTCCTGGCCGAGGAGCTGGGGTTCGACGGGTTCGGCGTCGGCGAGCGCCACGAGCGGCCCTTCATCTCCTCCTCGCCGCCGGTCGTGCTCAGCCACATCGCCGCCAGGACCTCGGCGATCCGCCTGTTCACCGCCGTCACCACCCTGAGCCTGCTCGACCCGGTACGGGCGTTCGAGGACTACTCGACCCTGGACCACCTCTCCGGCGGCCGGCTGGAACTGATCATCGGCAAGGGCAACGGCGCCGCGCAGGCGCAGCTGTTCCACGTGACCGGACAGGACCAGTGGGACCGCAACCGGGAGGGGTACGAGCTGTTCCGGCGGCTGTGGCGCGAGGACAAGGTCACCTGGTCGGGCCGCTTCCGCCCCGAGCTGCGCGAGGCCGAGACCTGGCCGCGCCCGCTCCAGCGGCCGATCCGGGTGTGGCACGGCAGCGCCACGAGCAGGGAGTCGGTGGACCTGGCCGCCCAGTGGGGCGACCCACTGTTCTCCGCCAACGTCTCCAACCCGGTCGAGCCGTACGCCGAGCTGGTCCGCTACTACCGTGAGCGCTGGGAGTTCTACGGGCACGACCCGGCCGACGCGCTGATCGGGGCCGGCACGGCCGGATACTACGGCGCCAGGACCTCCCAGGAGGCGATCAAGACCTACCGGCCGATCTTCGACGCGCGGCTGGCCCTGTTCCGCAGGCTCGGCCTTGAGCCGGTGTTCCCGACGCTGGAGGACGCCATCGAGCGCAGCTCCATCCTGGTGGGCAGCCCCCAGCAGATCATCGAGAAGGTGCACCGCTACCACGAGCGCCTCGGGCACGAGGTCATGCACCTCGCCGCGGACGCCGACGGCCTGACCGACAAGCAGCACCGCGCCACGCTGGAGCTGTTCCAGAGCGAGATCGCCCCGGTGCTGCGCCGGGAGATCCCGAGCAGACCGTTCCCCGCGCCGCCCGGCCTCGCCGGCTGACCTCCAGAGGTCCGGCGGGGGCGGCGATCCGGTCGCGAGTTGGAAGACAGTGCCGTCGAGGCGGCATCATGGCTTCCAGCACCGACGACCGAGGAGAGGCATGTGAGCAAGCGTCCCCTTGTCCTGCTGGACGTGGACGGGGTGCTCAACCCCGCCCGGCGGCACACGCTGCGGCTCCGGCATCACGAGTGCGTCGTCGACGGCAGGACGTACCGGGTCCTGTTGAACGCCCGCCACGGCCCCAAGCTGACCGCGCTGGCCCGGGACACCGGTGCGGAGCTGGCCTGGGCCACCACCTGGGAGCAGCACGCCAACGTCGAGATCGGCCCGCGCATCGGCCTGCCCGAGCTCCCGGTCATCGCGGTGAACAGCGACCCCGGCACCCGCGCGGGCGAGCACTTCAAGACCCGGCACGTGGCCGAGTACGTCGCGGGCCGGCCGTTCGTGTGGTTCGACGACAACCTCGGGACCCACGACTGGCAGTACCTCAAGGACCATCCCGGGGTCGACGAGTTCCTGCTGGTGGACGTGGACCCGCGCACCGGCCTGACCGACCGCCACCTGACGCAGGCGCGCGAGTGGCTCGCGGGCCGGGCCACCCCCGATCTGGACGGCGCCGGAGCGGCCTCTCCGTGACCGTCCCCGTGGCCGCCGGCCGTGAGAAGTCCCAGTGACGGCGGTCCGTGAGCGCCCCCGTGGCGGCCTCTTCATGACCCGCCGCCGAAAGGTTCCGCAGGTGGCATTCGCCCACCTTTGATCGTTAACCGCTTCGCCACCCCGGGGACGGTTCGCGGGGCTAGCGTGCCCCGCGAGACTAGAGAATTGGGGTGCGCCCGCATGTGGAACAAGACCCTGGCCGGTACCCTGGCCGTCGTCGCGGCGGGGGTGCTGTTCGTCACCCTCCAGCCCGCGAGCGCGACGGCCACCGGCTCCGGACATGACGACCGCGGACCGATCGTCATCGGGCACCGCGGTGCCAGCGCCATCCGGCCCGAGCACACGCTCCTCTCCTACGAGGCCGCGGCCGCGCTGGGAGCCGACTACATCGAGCCCGACCTGGTGTCGACCAAGGACCACGTCCTGGTCGCCCGGCACGAGAACGAGATCGGCGGGACGACCGACGTCCAGAACCACCCCGAGTTCGCCGGCCGCAGGGCCACCAAGACCATCGACGGGGTCGCGGTGACCGGCTGGTTCACCGAGGACTTCACCCTGGACGAGCTGCGCACGCTGCGCGCCAAGGAGCGCATCCCGGACCTGCGCCCCGACAACACGGCGTTCGACGGCCTGGCGCCGATCCCGACGTTCGACGAGGTCATCGAGCTCGCGCAGCGGCTGGGCGTGGGCGTGTACCCCGAGACCAAGCACCCCACCTACTTCGACTCGATCGGCCTCTCGCTGGAGGAGCCGCTCCTGGCGGCCCTCGCCCGGCACGGCTGGGGCGGCGCGCGGTCGCCGGTGTTCATCCAGTCGTTCGAGACCGGGAACCTCAAGGCGCTCCGCTCGGCGACCCGCCTGCCGCTCATCCAGCTGATCAACGGCACGGGCGCCCCGTACGACCTGGTGGCGGCCGGGGACCCGCGCACGTACACCGACCTGGTCACCCCCGAGGGCCTGCGGGAGATCGCCAAGTACGCCGACGGCGTCGGCGTGGCGACCACGCGCATCGTGCCGGCCGGGCCCGACGGGAAGCTGCTGGAGCCGACGACCCTCATCCGGGACGCGCACCGCAGGGGCCTGAAGGTGCACACCTGGACGATCCGCCCGGAGAACTCCCAGTTGCCGGTCGACTACCGGCTGGGCGATCCGGCGAGCCCCGCCTACGCGGGCGCCACCGGCGACGTGATGGGCTGGCTGGTACGCCTGTTCGACCTGAAGGTGGACGGCGTGTTCTCCGACGACCCGGGCATCGCCCGTGCCACGCGGGACCGCGTCTTCTCCACCTGACCGGCCATGATCCAGGCCGGATCAGGATCAGATCCGGCACAGGCTCCGCCGCGCCCCTCCGAAGGGCCCGCGGCGGAGCCTGACGCGTTTCCCGGCCCCCGCCTCGATGCCGGTTTTCACCATGGAAAGCGCTGTATGAGTCGATCGTCCCCTTTGGGCTTCATGTGAGGAAACGGCGGGTACGAGTTGCTTAGCGGAAGCTGATCGGGAACTCGGAGGTCCTCAAGACGCCAGGTCACAGCCGTTCGATCTCGCCGAAATCATCGCCCCGGCCCGGCGCCCACGCGCTCGCGAGGCCGAAGGAGGGTCCATGATCAGTTCGGAGAACAGCGACGCGCGGGTCCGCGACCTGGCGGACGTGGAACGGTTCGCCCGGCGGTGCTTCGAGGGCACCCCCGGCGACGCGATAGGCGTCGAGCTGGAGTTCCTCGTCTTCGACCGCGCCGACCACATGAGCCAGGTGCCGGTCGCCCGGATCACCGAATGCCTCCCCCTGCTGCCCGGCGGCGGCACCGTCACCTTCGAACCCGGGGGCCAGCTCGAGCTGGCCGGCCCGCCCGGACCCCTCGCGACCGCCGTCACCGCCATGGTCACCGACGTGGAGGCCGTCCGCCGGGCCCTGCGCGAACAGGGGCTCGTGCTCGCCGGCATGGGACTCGACCCGGTGCGCCCGCCCCTGCGCCAGCTCAGGCAGCCGCGCTACGACGCGATGGCCGCGCTGCTGGGGGTGCCGTACGGGCCGATGATGATGTGCCTGTCCGCCTCCATCCAGGTCAACGTGGACCTCGGCGAGCGGCCGGAGGTCCGCTGGGAGCGGGCCAACCTCCTCGGGCCCGTGCTGAACGCCGCGTTCGCCAACTCCCCCGCCGTCGGCTCGCGGCCGTGCGGGTGGATGTCGGGCCGCCAGGCCGTGTGGCTGCACCTCGACCCCACGCGGACCCGCCCGCCGCTGCGGGACGGCGACCCGGCCGAATCGTGGGCGAGGTACCTGATCCACGCCCGCCTCATGCAGGCCGGCGAGGAGGACGCCCGGCACCCGACCCCGCCGAGCCGCGTCACCTTCGGCGACTGGATGGCCTCCCCCGGGCTGGCCGGGCACCCGCCCACGGCCGCCGACCTGGCCTACCACGCGACCACGGTGTTCCCGCCGGTACGGCCGCGCGGGTGGCTGGAGATCCGCTACCTCGACGCCCTGCACCCGCGCACGTGGCCGGTGTGCGTGGCGGTCACCTCGGCGCTCCTGCTCGACGACCGCGCCGCCGACGCCGCCCTCGCCGCCGCCGAACCGTTCGCCGACCGCTGGTGGCAGGCCGCCCAGGTCGGCCTCGGGGACCCCCGGCTGCGGCAGGCCGCCGAGGACTGCTTCCGCGCCGCCGCCGAGGCGCTGCCCCGGCTCGGCGCCGGCCCTGGCCTGGTGGCCGACGTGGACGCCTTCGCCGCCCGGCACGTCGCGACCGGCCGCTGCCCGGCCGTCGACCTGCTGGCCCGGGTCGGCGACCCCGGTTCCGACCTGCCCGCCTGGCTCGGCGAGGAGGTGCCGGCGTGACCGGCCTCAAGGAGCGGATCGCCGCCGAGCTGGAGCAGGGACGCACCCGGTCCCTGGCCTACACCGACACCGACGACGAGGTCCTGGTGCGCCAGCACTCCGCGCTGATGTCGCCGCTGGTCTGGGACCTGGCCCACGTCGGCAACTACGAGGAGCTGTGGGTGCTGCGCGAGGTCGGCGGCGTCACCCCGCTGCGCCCGGAGATCGACACCATCTACGACGCCTTCGCCCACCCGCGCGGCGACCGCCCGCGCCTGCCGCTGCTCACCCCGGACGAGGCCCGCCGGTACATCGCGGGCGTGCGCGGGCGCGTCCTGGACGTGCTCGACGGGGTCGACCTGCGCGGCCCCGACCCGCTGCGGTCGGACGGCTTCGTGTTCGGGCTCGTCCTGCAGCACGAACACCAGCACGACGAGACGATGCTCGCCACCTTGCAGCTCTCGGGCGAGCCCGGGCTGGTCCGCGACGGCGAGCTGCCCGCCGGGCGGCCGGCCGGCCCGGCCGAGGTGCGCGTGCCCGCCGGGCCGTTCCTGGCCGGCACCGGCACCGAGCCGTGGGCCTACGACAACGAGCGCCCGGCGCACCGGGTCGACCTGCCCGCCTTCTGGATCGACCGCTTCCCGGTGACCTGCGGCGGCTACGCCGAGTTCGTCGAGGACCGGGGGTACGCCGACCCCCGGTGGTGGAGCGAGGACGGCTGGAGCTGGCGGACGGCCAGGGGCGCGCTCGCCCCGCTGTTCTGGACGCGGGAGGGCGGCACCTGGTGGCGTATCCGCTTCGGGCGGCGCGAGCCGGTGCCGATGGACGAGCCCGTGCAGCACGTCTGCTGGTACGAGGCCGACGCCTACGCCCGGTGGGCGGGCCGCAGGCTGCCCACCGAGGCCGAGTGGGAGAAGGCGTGCGGCTGGGACCCGGCGGCCGGCCGCGCGCGCCGCTACCCGTGGGGCGACCAGGACCCGGCGGCGCGGCACGCCAACCTCGGGCACCAGGCGTCCCGGCCGGCCCCCGCGGGCGCCTTCCCCGGCGGGGCGAGCGCCTACGGGGCCGAGCAGATGGTGGGAGACGTGTGGGAGTGGACGGATTCGTGGTTCCTGCCCTATCCCGGTTTCCGCAGCTTCCCCTACCGCGAGTACAGCGAGGTGTTCTTCGGCAGGACCTACCGGGTGCTGCGCGGCGGCTCGTGGGCCACGCACCCGACGGCGGTACGCACGACCTTCCGCAACTGGGACCGGCCGGAGCGGCGGCAGATCTTCGCGGGGTTCCGCTGCGCGCGCACGGCCGCCCCGGAGGAGTCCTAGGTGTGCCGGCACGCGGCGTGGCTGGGCACCCCCCGCACGCTCGCGTCGCTGCTCCAGGAGCCCGGGCACGGCCTGGTCGCGCAGTCCTACGCGCCCCGCCTCCAGCGGTGCGGCACCGTCAACGCCGACGGCTTCGGGGTCGGCTGGTACGACCCGGCGCGCGAGGAGCCGGTGCGCTACCGCCGCGCCATCCCGATCTGGGCGGACGCGAACCTGCCCGGCCTGGCCTCGGTCGCGCGGTCGTCGTGCCTGATGGCGGCCGTGCGCTCGGCGAGCCCCGGCATGCCGCTCGAGGAGTCGGCCACCGCCCCGTTCACCGACGGCAGATGGCTGCTCAGCCACAACGGGCGGGTGGCGCGCGCGGCGGTCGAGCCGCCGGCGGGCGGTCGCGAGCCCGAGAGCGCCTGCGACTCGGCGTGGCTGGCGTCGGCGGTGTTCGGGCGGCTCGCCGAGGGCGGCGCGCTGGACGACGCCGTGGCCGGCGTGGTCGTGCACGCGGCGAAGGGCGACCCCGTCGCCCGGCTGAACCTGCTGGTCACCGACGGAGACGCGGTCGCGGCCACCGCCTGGAACGAGACCCTGTTCCTGCGCTGCGGCGACGGCGTCCTGCTCGCCAGCGAACCGCTGGACGACCGGCCCGGCTGGGACGCCGTGCCCGATCGGCACCTGGTCCTGGCCACGCCCGACGGCGTGCGGATCCAGCCCCTGTGATCCGCCACCGGCGATCCACCGCCACCAGTCCACCGCCACCCCAGGAGGCTCGCGTGTCCGTCACCCAGATCCCGCTGCCGTTCCTGTACACGGTCAACCACCTGGGCCCCGGCCACCTGCGCAGGGCCCTGGCCGACGACGTGCGCGCCGGGCTGACCGCGACGCCCAAGTGGCTGCCGCCCAAATGGTTCTACGACGCCGCAGGGAGCGAGCTGTTCTCCCAGATCACGCGGCTGCCCGAGTACTATCCGACGCGGTGCGAGCTGGCCATCCTGCGCGAGCACGCCGCCGAGATCGCCACGATCGCCCGCCCCGAGACGCTGGTCGAGCTCGGCTCGGGCACCAGCGAGAAGACCGTGCTGCTCCTGGACGCGCTGACCTCGGCCGGGACGCTGAAAGCGTACTCGCCGGTCGACGTGGACGCGGCCACCCTGGAGCAGGCGGCGCACCGGGTCGCCGACGCCTACCCGGGGCTGGCGATCTGGGCGGTCTGCGCCGACTTCGAGCGGCATCTCGCCCGGCTGCCGCGCGTCGGCAGGCGGCTGGTCGCGTTCCTCGGCGGCACCGTCGGCAACCTCGACCACGAGGCCAGGGCGTACTTCCTCGAGGAGCTGCGCGGCACCCTGTCCCCCGGCGACGGCCTCCTGCTCGGGGCTGACCTGGTCAAGGACACCGGGCGCCTGGTGGCCGCCTACGACGACGCCGCCGGGGTGACGGCCGCGTTCAACCGCAACGTGCTGAGCGTGATGAACCGCGAACTCGGCGCGGACTTCGCGCCCCAGGCGTTCGAGCACGTGGCGCTGTACGACGGGCGGCTGCACCGGATCGAGATGCGGCTGCGGGCGAGCCGCCCGATGCGGGTCGTGTTCACCGAACTCGGCCTGACGGTCGGCTTCCGGGCCGGCGAGGAGATGCGCACCGAGATCAGCACCAAGTTCCACCGGTACCGGCTGGAGGAGGAGCTGATACGCGCGGGGTTCACGGTGAGCCGCTGGTACACCGACCCGGCGCGCGACTTCGCGCTGGTCCTGGCGCTGGTCCCCGAAAAGCGGCGCAAGGCCCGCGCGCTCACGCCTGGTCGCGGATGACCCGGCACGCGGTCCCGCGCCGGCGGCGGGCGCCCGCGCGGGTACGGGCCACCGGGCGGCGCGCGACGCGCGGGGAGGCGACGACGGTCCGGTAGGGGGCCAGGGTCGCGTTGACCCAGGCCGTGCCGGCCGGGGCGTCGAGGTCGACGAACGCGGCGGGCGATGCGCTCAGCGCGCCGCCCGCCAGGCGGTCGCCGAACAGCACCAGCGCCTTCTTGCCCGCGTCGCGCTTGGAGGACCACACGAGCCCCTGCGCCCAGGGGGCCTGCCCGCGCATCCACTGGGCCCAGCGGCGGGTCTTCGGGTACTCGTGCGCGTCGGCGTGCACGAGCCAGTCGTCCTGGGCGACGGCGGCCAGGTCGGGGCCGGTGACCAGGCTGATCAGGCGCAGCGGCGCCACGGTGCGGAGCAGGCTGGCCCGGCGGTGCGCCACGGTCGCGTGCGGCAGGACCCGCATGCCGTCGGCCCCGAAGGTCAGGTCGCGCAGGAACACCTCGGCCAGGGCCGTGGAGGCGTCGAGGCCGGCGTAGTAGAAGTCGTACGGGTCGCCCGCCGCCGTGCCGTCGAAACGCCCGCCGCCGAAGAACGCCTCGGCGCGGGGCCGGGTGAAGGCGTCGGGCGCCACCGAACGGTAGTGGACCCGCCACAGCCGGGTGCCGGGCGGCAGGACGGTCCGGTTCGGCTGGCCCGCGTAGCGGGGCGGCGGCACGGTGCCCGGCATCACGCCTCAGCCCCTGCGGCCCTGACCTCGGAGATCACGACCGCAGGATATTTCGTAGTGAGCTACATCATTTCATAAATGGATTGGATATTCAGATTAAGGCGGGCGACCCATTTCAAATGGGGACCACGCGCGGGCGGACCGTAATCTTCGGGCGGAAGGCGGCCGCCGATGGCCCGGTCCGGACGGCTGATCTCGCCTCGGACCGGCACCGAAAGGCGGTACTGTAGCCAGCACTCGATTTGGAGCCGTCGTTTAACAGTGTTCGCTCCACTACCGGGTCTTGCCTGTCCTTCACCCCCTCACTAGCGTGGAGGGACAAGAGTTCGATCTTGATCGAGGAGGTCGGGACCGATGCTCGCCCGGGAGAAACGGTTACGCGCGATCGGGGCCGCGGGCGCGGCCGTGCTCAGCCACGTCCCCTACCACCAGGCCCGCACCGAGCAGGTGGCCGCCGAGGTGCGGCTCACCGACGTGCGGCGCGACGACGGCGCCCCGGCGGGCGGCCGCAGCGCCGTCTGGCTCTACAACGAGGTCAAGAGCCGCCGCGTCCTGGTCGCGCTCGCCGCCCTGCACGCCTTCGAACTCCACCTGGAAGCGGCCGGTCATCCCACGGGCACGTCTCCCGCGCCTACACCGTCCACGCGCGGGCCGTCCGCGGACGCGTCGCCCACGATTACGTCGCCCACGGTCACATCGTCCACGGACGCGTCGCCCATGGTCACGTCGCCCACGGGGTGGCCGTTCATGATCGGGCCGTCGGCCGGGTCCGTCGAGGAGGCGCGGGCGCTGGTCACCGGCGCGCTCACGGAGATCTGCCGGTTCCAGCGGGCCGAGGGCTTCCTCATGGCCCAGGTGGGACGGGGCATCGGCGACATCTCCACCTCCGAGAAGAAGGCGCGCACCACGGGCGCGGCGCCGCGCCCTCCGGTCTGGCCCGCCACCCCGCTCGGCCGGGTCGCGTCCGCCGCCTGGGCGGGACGCCTCACGGTGTTCGCCGGCGCGCTCGAACCGGTCCTTTCGGCGGCGGCGCGGGCCGTGACCGAGCCGCCGGCCGGCTGGGCCGCCGACAACGCGGCGCTGCTGTCTGACCTGACCTTCCGCGCCTTCCTCGGCGACCCGTACTGCCCGGTCGGGCGGCAGGCCGCGGCGCTGACCGCGTACTGGTTCGAGCGCGGGCTGAAGTTGCTGGCCGGCGGCTGGATCGGCGACCTGCACAGCGCCGAGCTCAGCCTCGCGGCGGTCCGGCGGCGCGGCACCGACCCGCGCGCGGAGGCCTCCGCGCAGGTGGCGGTGCTGCGCTCGCTCCTGGAGGCGGGAACGCTCCACGCGCGGGCCGGCCGTGAGGGGGCCAGGGCGGTCGGGGCGCTGTGCGAGCTGACCGGCTGGGACACCGCCGCCGGACGGCCGGGCGGGACACGGCCCGGCGAGCACACCGACCTGCGCGCGCTGTGCGACGCGGCCACCCGGCACGGCATCGCCCTGCTCCGCTTCGGGGACCTGCGCGGCGCCCGCGCCGCCTACGAGCTGGCCGCGTCGGTCACCGAAGGCGGGCTGGCCGCATTCGACAAGAAGGAGGCCCGGTCGTACGAGCTGCGGGCCCGGCACAACATCGCGGACGTCCTCATCGCCGAGGGCCGCCCGCGTCAGGCCCTGAGCGTCATCGACGAGACCTACACCGACCGCAGGGCCGCCGCCGCGGCATCGGCATCGGCCCCGGTCCCGGCGTCGATTCCGGCGTCGATTCCGGCGTCGGTTCCGGCGCCGCGGGAGGGGGACGCGCACTGGCGCCGGGTGACGCTGAGCGCGGAGGTGCGCGTCCGGGCGCTGAGCCGGGCCGGGCGGGTCGTGGAGGCGGTGGTCGCGGCGGAGGAGATCGTCGCCGACCGGCGCGACCGCCTCGGCGGGGTCGACAACGTCAGCACGGCCGGCGCCCGGGTGTCGCTCGCCGAGGCGCTCCTCGCGGCGGGCCACCCCGCCGAGGCGCGCCACCACGTCGAGGACGCCCGCCAGTACCGCCGGGGCAGGCTCGTCGCCACCGGCTACTGGCCGCAGTACGACAAGGTGTTGCTGGCACGGGTCCACCTCGCCCTCGGCGACCCCGGCGCGGCAGTGGACACGCTGGAGGGCGCGGTGGTCACCGGCGAGTGGTTCGCCGGCGCGGTGTCGTTCCGCCTCTCGCTCGCGGCGCGCCGCGCCCTGGCCCTGGCCCGCGCGGCCCTGGACGGGCCCGAGGAGGCGATGACGGCCCTTCGTGCCCTGTGCGACCTCATCCCCGGCCCCGCCTCCC
This sequence comes from Sphaerisporangium corydalis, assembly GCF_025506355.1. Classification (GTDB taxonomy): domain Bacteria; phylum Actinomycetota; class Actinomycetes; order Streptosporangiales; family Streptosporangiaceae; genus Sphaerisporangium; species Sphaerisporangium corydalis. Next base: position 58,818 of record NZ_JANZYP010000036.1, on the reverse strand, counting down.
CTGCCGACCCGCTGGCGCTGGCGTTGCGGCGGGACGTGAGCGAGCTGCTGCTGGCGACCGGCGACGGGGCTTCGGCGATGCGCCTGCTCAGGGAGGTGCGGGGGGCCGAGCACGCCTCGGCCGACGACCCGCCGGGCCAGGCCCGCACGCTGATGCTGGAGGCCCGCGCCGCCGAGCTGCTGGGCGTGCCCGCGCCCGGCGTGCGGGCCGCGCACGGGCTCGACCCTACCCATCTGGTGCTGCTCCAGTACGCCTACGACGAGGCGGCGCGTGCCGGTTCCCGCGACCCCGGGCCCGCGGGCGAGCTCCTGGCGCCGCTGCTGTGCCGCACCTCGCTGGCCCACGGCCGCCCGGCGCTCGGCGACGGTCACCCCCTGCACGCCCGCGCGCGGGCGCTGGCCGACCAGATCGGCCTCCCCCGCCCGCCCGACCCGCACGTCTCCGAATGGGAGCACTACTAGACCGGTCCGTCCTACGCCCTGTCGCCTGGTCTCGGATGAATCCGGCGGCCGGTGTCGAGATCGGGATTCTGGTTCCGACTTGTGCTGTGAGGGGCCGGCCAGAGGTCCCCGCGGGCGCCGCCGAGGCGCCGGTGACAGAGAGGCAGGACAGGTCATGGGTCGAGCGGTTGTGCATTTTGAGATCATCGGGACGGATCCCGCGAGGCTCCGCGGCTACTACGGGGAGCTGTTCGGCTGGGAGTTCCGGGTGGGCGACACGGTCAGCGAGAAGGTCTCGGAACCGGGTTCGTACGGATTCGTGGACGGGAGCACGACCGGCGACGGGGGCGGCATCAACGGCGGTGTCGGCGGCGGCCGCGACCACGAGCCCCAGGTCCTGTTCTACGTGGGCGTCCCCGACGTCGGGGACGCCCTCCGCCAGGCCGAGGACCTCGGAGGAAAGCGCCTGATGGGCCCAGAACCGCGGTCCGGTGCCTTCACGGTCGGGCACTTCACCGACCCCGAGGGCAACACGATCGGCGTCGCCGGCCCGACCGCCTGACCAGCACCCATCGCCTCGCCCACCCGACGGGCTGGTGGGAGACGTGCGCTGCCGGTCGGGCGGTTCGCGGCGGCCTGGGTATGGTGCTCGGAAGGGGGGTCGAGATGAAGTATCTGCTCTTGATCTACAGCAACCCGGTGAGCTGGGAGCATCCGCTGTTCCTGCGCGATCCGCGGTTCCTGGCGATGCCGGAGGAGGAGCGCGCCGAACTGGCCAGGCGCTCCGAGGCGCTGCACCGGGAGATCACCGAATCCGGTGAGCTGATCACCGTCGAGGCACTGGCCGACCCGGTGAACACCCGGAGCGTGCAAGTACACGACGGCGTCCCGGCCACCACCGACGGCCCCTTCGTCGAGTCCAAGGAGCAGATGGCGGGCTACCTCGTGGTCGACTGCGAAACCCCCGAACGAGCGAACGAAATCGCGTCCCGCATCCCCGACGCACACTTCGCCACAGTGGAAGTCCGCCCGATCATGAACCTCCCCAACCAGAAGATATGACACCACCGGGGTTCGTCACCGCCCAGAAAAGTGAAGACCCCCCGGGTTCGTCACTACTCAGAAGAGCGACCACCGAGGGGTTCCTCGCCCAGAAGAGCGAACACCCCCGGGTTCGTCACTGCTCAGAAGGGCGCACACCCCCAGGGGTTCCTCACTGCTCAGAAGAGCGCACACCGTCGGGGTTCGTCTCCTTGGGCCCGCCCAGGCTGATCAGCCGGCCCTCCCTCGTGCGCGGGCCGTCAGTGGAGGGGTGCGGAAGGGGCTCGACTATCCGTGGCCCTCCCCCGCGTAGGCCAGCCCTCCGTCGTGCGCCGGTTGCCGGGAGGCGGCCTCGGCGGTCAGGCGCTGGGCGGGCGGGAAGGCGGCGCAGGCGTCGGACCACCGGGCCAGGAGCGGCCCGGTCAGGGACGCGGGGACCAGCGGCCCGGGGTCGTACCCCGCCAGCAGGGCCAGCGGACCCCGCACGTAGGTCTCGGCGAGGCGCGGCAGGGCGGCGAAGTCGGTCCGCCGCCACGTCCCGGCCTCCCGGAGCGCCGCCGGGACCTCCCCCGCGCCGCGCAGCCACCCGGCGTACCCCGGGATGCGCCCGATGCGCTCGACCAGCCCCGCGCGCAGCCACCGCGCCTCGGCCAGGTCTCCCTCCAGCAAGCACGTCACCGTCGCGAGGATCTCCACCGCCATCGCGTACGACTCGGCCGCCAGCAGCCCCTCGCCGAACTCGATGGGCGCCGTCGTGACCGCCAGGTGGTCGAGGTGGGCGCCCTCGTGGATCCCCCGCCACACACGCTCCTGCGACGGCGCCGCCACACGCGGCACCTCCAGCAGCACGTCCGCCGACAACCCCCTCAGCGGCACCGAATGCACGCCCGCCGGCGGGTCCACGGTTCGGCTCACGAGCGTGTGTACATGCGGGCTCTCGGAGTCCACGACCGGAATCGACGGCACCGCGAGTGGGTGAGCGGGTGGGCGGGACGGGACCGCGAGCGGGTGAGCGGGCGGGTGAACGGATGCGCAGGGCAAAACCGTGGGCGCGTTAGCGGGTGGGCGAGGCCGGACCGCAGGTGGGTGAGCGGGTGGGAGGGGTGGGAGACGCATCCAGGTTCGTCCTGCCAGGCCCGTGCAGCGGTCCAGACGGGCGACCGTGTAGGACCCCCGGGGTGAGGGGCGGTGGCGTTCGCCCCAGTGGAGGTCCTCCTCCGCCGGGGCGGGCGAGCCCTCGCGGGAGGGCTCGCCGGGGCACGCCTCGGCCACCGCGTCGCAGAACGCGCCGAGCGCCCGGCACAGGTCCCATGTCACCGGAGACGGCACCGGCACCCGGCCGGCGGGCCCAGCGTCCGGGTAGCCGGACGGCACGGGACCGGCATGCGGGTAGCCGGGCGGCATCGAGGCGGTGTGCGGGTAGCCGGGCGGTACCGAGCTAGCATGCGGGTAGCCGGGCAGCACGGGACCGGTGTGCGGGTAGTCGGGTGGCACGGGGCCGCACAGTGCACGCAGGGCACGGAGGCGGGCGGCGTGGGGGCCGGCGTAGCGCACCCTCGCCGCCAGTACGACCTCGTCCAGGCCATCGAACGCCTCGGCCGAGCCGAGGTGGACGCAGCCGAGTGCGACCTCGGCCCACCCGCGAACCCGCCACCAAGCGGCCTCGTCCCCCGTCGCGGGGACCACCGAGGCCGCCTCGGCCGCGTCCACCGCCCACCGCCGGCTCACGACTCCCTCCGCACGCCCACGCGGAGCACCACCGGCGTCCCGCACACGTGGAGACACACCGGCGTCCCCCACATGCGGTGGCACACCCGCTCCCCCCACACGCGGAGACACACCCACTCCCCCCACACGCGGAGACACACCGGCTCCCTCCACACGCGGTGGCACACCGGCTCCCTCCACACGCACGCGCGAAGGATCGGCAGCGTCCCCCGCCCGCGTACGCGGAGGCTCATGAGTCCGTCCATAGGCGGACGCGGAGGAGGTGGCGTCGCAGGTCGGTGAAGGTGGAGCGGGCGTGCAGGGTGCGGTGGTTGTCGATGACGATGACGTCGCCGGGCCGCTGCCGGATCCGGACCGCGGGGGCGCGCCGCAGGCTGGATTCCAGGACGGCGGCGGCGCGCGCCTGGGGCGGGCACAGGCGTGCGAGGTTGTCCCGGCGCCAGCGCATCGTGCCGTCCCCGGGCAGGACGGGAACCGGCGCCTGCCGGGCGGCCTCGCCGGGGCCGGAGAACACCTCGGGCGGGGTCCACGACCAGATCGGCCGGGAGAGGCTGTCCAGCACGGGCCGGGCCATCGGCTCGCGGGCGAGCGCGGCGACTGCGTCCCTGGCGGTGAGCAGCAGGGTGTCGCCCCCCTCGGCGGCCGGCCGCACGACGAACAGGCAGACCACGTCCTCGGGGCGGCGGTGGTACTGGGCGTCGGTGTGGAAGCCCGCGTCGCCGGTCCGCACCGAGAAGGTCGCCTCGGCACGGGTGGTGCGCGGGGCGACCGGCCAGATCTGGCAGCCGCCGTCACGGTCGGACGGCCTGCCGAAGCATGCGACGGTCCGTAGGACCGCTGCCGGGTCGGGGCGCCCGTGTGCGAGGAACGCGGCCTTTCTCAGTACCGTCCATCCCTGCCGGCCCAGTTCGTCCTTGGCCCTTTCGACATCGGCTCGCGGCATGGCTGCTCCCTGTGTCCGGGTGGGGCCGTGTGGCGGTCCGGCCCGTCCACCAGCCAACTCCGCGACCCGGTCGCCACCAGGGCGCCCACAGGTCGCCATCCGGAGCCCGACCACCTCCCGTCGACCGATGTTCCGGACCGCTGCCAAGGACGGCGGCCGGACTCCGAGGACCGCCATCCGGACCGCGACCGCCTCCAGTCACCGCCAAGCCGGACCGCCGTCCAGGACGGCCGCCGGACTCTGTGACCGCCGTCCGGAGCGCGACCGCCTCCGGGCCGACCCGCCCCATACGTGGAGACAACACCGACTCCCCCCCCCGCATGTACGCGCGAAAACTCGGCCGCGTCCCCCGCGCCGTCAAGGAAGGCGACCAGAAATCGAGGAGCGGCGTCCGGTGGTGGCCGTTTTTGGGAGGTCGGGGGTCGTGGTGGGGATCGGGAAGGTGGTCTGACCGGGGTAGCGCTGTCCGGGGGGCCGAGGGGGGTGCGACGATGGCCGCATGCCGGAACCCTCGGGACCGCGTCATGCCGAGTTGGTGGCCGAGTTGCGGCTGGTGCGGGAGCGGGGGTTGTTGCGTGTGGGGCAGGCGCCGCTTCCGGCGCTGACCGCCGCGACGCTGGCCGTGGGTCTTCCCGCCGGCGAGGGGCTGCTCCCGTCGTCGATCACGACGCTACTGGAACGGGTGCTCGCCGGGCTCGGCGAGGGGACGCTCGCCGACGCCACCGCCTACACGCTGGGCATCGCGCCCGGCACCCGCGACTGGCCCGCGCAGGACCGCCGCAGGCGCGCGGCCGAGGTGTACGGCGTGAGCGTTGAGCGTTTCCGCAAGCAGCACGAGCGGGTGCTGCTGAACCATGTCGCCGAGAAGGTGCTGCAACTGTGCCAGGAGGCCGGCGGGGTGCCCGCCGTCCGCGACGTCCCCGCCGTGGGCACGGCCCGCCGGGTCGCGGTGCCCACCCGGCGCGGGGAACTGGTGATCACGCTGCACCGGGCGCCCGTGGAGACCCTGCGGGACATCGACATCGTGGTCTCGTCGGAGAACGTCTACCTGGAGATGGCCAAGACCTTCAAGTCGTCGCTGTCGGCGACCCTGCGCAACGTCGCCGCGCGGCGCAACGACCTGGGCGAGGTGGTGGACGACGTCCTGCAGCGGGAGCTGCGCGAGTGGCTGCGCGCCCACGGCCGCGAGGGGATGGCGGTGGCCCCGGGGACGGTCGTGCCCACCTCGCCGGGTGAGCTGGCCCGGCAGGGCGTCCGGCGGGTGTACCACGCGGCGACCGCGATCCCCCGGCCGCACACCGACGGGTACGCGGTGGAGCCGGCGGGGGTCCTGCGGGCGGTGCACGGGGTGTTCGCGCTGGCCCGCGCGGAGCGGGACCTGTACGAGCCGAGGCTGGGTTCGCTGTGCCTGCCGCTGTTCGGGGCAGGGCGCGGCGGCCTGGCGCCGGAGACCAGTTTCGCCTACCTGTGGCCGGCCCTGGAGCTGGAGATGGGCGAGCCGGACGGGTGGGAGGTGCATCTGATCACGCGCGGTGAGCGGGGGGCGACGGCCGCCGTCGCGGCCCTCGGCGGCCTGGGCGCGCCGCCGCCCGATGGGCGACAATCCAGTGGTGGAATATCCGGTTAACGGTATTTTTACCTATTCGTCCGGGCGATTCCCGGTCGCGCTCCGGTCGCTTTCCGGGCACTGTGAAAGGTGACGCCCTGTTCTCCCCCACGTGAACGGCCGCCATCGCGTAACGGGCCGACGAAGGCCGCCACCTGCCCGAGATATATGCTTTGGAGATCAATGTGGCTTTGCCGTTGATATCCCCCCGCATGCGTGAAACGCAGCACTGATGGAGGAGGTCTCACGGGTGTCGGCGCAGGATAGACGGCTCTCGGCGATCGGAGAGGCCGCGGCAGAGGTCCTCCGCCACACCGACTACCACCTCGTCAGGGCCGAGACCGTCGCCGCCGCCGTACGGCTCTCCCGGGAGGGGCAGAGCGGCCGGCGCAGCGCGGTCTGGCTCTACAACGAGGTCAAGAGCCGCAGGGTGCTCGTCGCCCTCGCGCTCCACCACGCCTTCCTCCGATTCGCCGAGCGGAACGGCCCGCCGCCCCGGCCGCGGACCCCGGGAAGCCTCGTGGAGGCGCGTGACCTGCTCACCCAGGCGCTGCTCGTCGTGGCCCGCTTCCACCGGGCCGAGGCGTTCCTCACCCAGCAGGTCCAGCTCGGCATCGGGGACATCGCGACGTCGGAGAAACGCCCGTCCACCCCCCAGGGACCGCCGAGCTGGCCGGACACCGCCATGGGACGGGTCGCCTCGGCGGGCTGGGCGGGCCGCGTGGTCGCCTACGCCGACCACCTCACGCCGGTGATCGCGGCCGCCGCGGGCGCCGTCTGCCTCCCGCCGCCCGGCTGGGCGCGGGCCTGCGCGGAGAAGCTGTCCGACCTGGCGTTCGACGCGCTGACCGACGACCTGGACGGGCCGGTGGACCGCCAGGCGGCGGCCCTGGGCGCACACTGGTACGAACGGCACCTCATCCCGCTGGCCGGCACGTGGATCAACGACCTGGACGTGGCCGAGCGGGCCCGTGACGTGGCGCGGCGCGGCGGCCCTGACGCGCGGGCCGAGGCCGACGCCCAGGCCAACGTGCTGAGGTCCCTCCTCGACACCGGTGTCCTGCTGGAACGGGCGGCCAGGGAGGCGGCGGAGCTGTCGCGCCTGCTCTCCCTGGACGGCGCCCCCTCCTCCGAGGCCGGCCTGCGCTCCCGGTGCGACGTGGAGAGCCGGCGGGGCCTGGCCCTGCTGAGGTACGGCGACCTGGACGCCGCCAGGGCCGGCTTCGAGGCCTCACTGGAGATCGCCGGCGGCGTGCGGGACGCCGAGGTCGCCGCCTCCTACGAGGCCCGCGCGCGGCACAACCTCGGCGAGGTGCTGGTCGAGGCCGGCCGCCCGGTCGAGGGCTCGCGGCTGATCGAACGGGCCCGCTCGGCGCGCGAGGAGGCCGCAGCGGGCGCGAGCGGGGTGCCGCCCGAGTGGCGGCGCTACACCCTGACCGCCCAGGCCGCCGCCCGCGCGGCCTCCCGCGCCGGCCGCGTCGCCGACGGCCTGGTGCGGGCCTCGGCCGTGGCCGCCGACCGGCAGGCCCGCCTGGGCGACCCCGGCGACATCAACGTGGTCGCCGCGCGGGTGTCCCTCGGCGAGGCGCTGCTGGAGGCCGGGCAGCCGATCGAGGCGCGCCACCTGATCCAGGAGGCCGGGCGGCAGCGCGCCGACCTGCTCCAGCCCACCGCGTACTGGCCCAACCACGACACGGTGCTGCTGGCGCGCGCGGAGCTGGCGCTGCGCGACCCGAGCGCCGTCCTTCGGCTGCTGGAGCGGGCACCGGTCCTGGACGACTGGTTCGCCGCGCACGTGTCGTTCCGGCTGTGGGCCGAGGCCAGGACGGCGCACGCCACGGCGATGGCCCTCGGCGACGACACCGGCACGGCGCTCGGCGCGCTGGAGGAGCTGGCCGACCTCCTGGCGGCGGCGCCGGAGGACGGGCTCGTCCTGTCGGTGCGGCGCGCCCTGGCGGAGGTCCAGCTCTGGAACGACGATCCGGCCGCTGCCGCCGCCACCCTGAAGAGGGTCCGCGCCGACGAGACCGACCCGGGCGACCCGCCGGGACGGGCGCGCACGCTGCTGCTGGCGGCCCGCTGCGAGGACGCGCGCGGCGACGCCAAGGCCGCCGAGCGCCACCGCGCCGCGCTGGCCGAGCTGACGGCGCTCGGGCTGGACCCCCTGCACCCGCTGCTCCTGGAGTCGCGCTACGACCAGGCCGCCCGCCGGTTCGAGTCCGGGCGGTTCGACGGGCTGGACGGCCTGCTGGCCCCGCTGCTCGACCGCGAGCCCGTCTCCCACGGCCGCCCGGCGCTCGGCGACGGCCACCCCCTGCTGCTCAAGGCGGTCACGCTTGCCGACCGCAGCGGCGCCGTCGACCTTCCCCGGGCCCCCCGCCAGGTGCTGTGGGAAGACGCCTGACCCGGGCCCTTTACATTGTAGATCCGCTGGTCACCGCCCGCGCGCGGGACCCGCGGGCACGTCGCCGCGCAGCGTGATGCGGTGCATCACCCGGTGGGTGGAGCCGTAGTCGCGGTTGGCGTAGTGGGCGGTGCTGCGGTTGTCCCACATCGCGACGTCGCCGGCCCGCCACCGGTGGCGGATGATGTGCTCGGGCTTGGTCAGGTGCGCGTACAGCAGGTCCAGGATGGCGCGGCTCTCGGCGTCGGAGACCCCGACGATGTGCGAGGTGAAGCCCGGGTTGACGAAGATGCCCTTGCGGCCGGTCTCGGGGTGGACGCGGATCACCGGATGCTCCACCGGGTCGAGCCGGGTGACGGTCTCGCCCTCCCACACGTTGCCCTTCCCGCCCCGGCGCTGGGCCAGGTAGTAGCCGAACTCACGGGTGCCGTCGTGCATGGCGGTCAGCCGGTCCACCAGGTCGCGCACCGGCTCCGACAGGGAGTCATAGGCGAGCTGGCTGTCGGCCCAGTTCGTGTCGCCGCCCGACGCCGGCAGGTTCACCGCCCGCAGGATCGAGCCCATGGGCGGGCGCGGCATGAACGTGACGTCGGTGTGCCACACGTCGGCGAACCCGTTGTCGGCGCTGTCGATCGCGTAGATCTCCGGGTGCGCCTCGTCCACGCCCCCGACGACGGGGTGGGACACGGTGAGCTCGCCGAGCCGCCGCCCGAGCGCCACCTGGCCGTCGTCGTCCAGGCCCTGGCCGCGGAAGAACAGCACCTTGCGGTCCACGAGCGCGGCCCGGACGGCGGCCAGCTCGGCGTCGGTCGCGGTCGCCAGGTCCAGGCCGACGACCTCGGCCCCGAAGGCCGGGCCCAGCGGGTCGAGGGTCAGCCCGGCGATGGCCTGGTCGGATGTGTACGTCATTTCAGTCCTCCGGTCGCGATGGTGTCGGTCGGGTCGGGTCTGGACGAAGTGGCGGGCCGATGACGGCGGGACGCTACGGCGGTGGCGCGGGGTCGTGGCTCTCGGCGGGTGGACGAAACGGCGGTGCGTGGTCAGGCGGCGGAGCGGACGGCGTGGCCGATCTCGGCGCGCAGGGCGGCGTACTCGGGCAGGCCGCGCAGCTCGTCGGGTTCGAGCCCGGTCCTCGGGAGGCCGACCTCGACGTCCAGGGCGATCCGCCCCGGCCGCGCGGTCAGCACGACGACGCGGCTGCCGAGGAACACCGCCTCGTCGACGCTGTGGGTGACGAACACCGACGTGCGGCCGGTCTCGGCGCTCACCTTCCGCAGGTCCTCCTGCAGCCGCTCGCGGGTGAGGGCGTCCAGGGCGGCGAACGGCTCGTCGAGCAGCAGCAGCGGGTCGCCGGCCGCGAGCGCCCTGGCGATGGCGACGCGCTGCTGCTGGCCGCCGGACAGCTGCCAGATCCTCCGGTCGGCGACGTCGTGGAGGCCGACGCGCCCGAGCAGTTCCCGGACCCTGTCCAGGCGTTCGCGGCGGGGCACCCCGGCGTACCGCAGGGCCAGCTCGACGTTGCCGCCCGCGGTCTTCCAGGGGAACAGCCGAGGCTGCTGGAACACGACCCCGGCCCCCCGGCCCGGCACCGGCTCCACCCCGCCGATGCGCACGGTCCCCGAGGTGGGCGGCTCGAACCCGGCGACGAGGCGGAGCAGGGTGCTCTTGCCGCAGCCCGATGCCCCGACCAGCACGAGGAACGCGCCCTCGGGCACCGTCAGGGACAGCGGGCCGAGCGCGGCCACCGCCCCGGCGCCCCGCCCGTAGACGTGCTCGACGTCGCGCACCTCCACGGCGGCGGCGCCGTCCGGGGAGAGGACGTGGTCCGGAGAGGGGAGGCGGTCCGGGGAGCGGGTGTCAGGAGAGGGCATCGGGGAGTCCCTTGTTGTAGATGGCCTTCTCGACGGCCGGCAGGCCGGGGACCGAATCGATCTTCTGCTGGGCCTTGAGGAACTCGGCCGCGCTGACCAGGTTGCGCGCCAGGCCGCCGACCTTGCCGGGCGTACCCAGCCATTCCTCGCTCGAAAGGTCGGACGGCGACAGGAACACGCCCTGCGCGAGCTGGTTCTTGGCGTCGGCCGGGCTGATGTTGAGCTCGGCGCCCACGGCCGCCGCGGCCGCGTCCCGGTCGTCGGCGATCAGCGTGAGCGCCTTGGCCTCGGCCCGGCGCCAGGCGTCGACCGCGTCGGGGTGGGCGGTGACGAAGGCGGTGGAGACCACGCCGAGGTCCAGCGTGGGCTTGCCGGCGGTGGCGAGCTGTCGGCTGGACAGCAGGACCTTGCCGTTCTTCTTGAGGGTGTCGAGCGCGGGGAGCCACACGTACGCCGCGTCGATGTCGCCGCGCGTCCAGGCGGCCAGGATGTCCTGCGGTTCCAGGTCGATGACGTTGAGGGCCGATTCGGGGACCTTGGCCCGGTCCAGCGCCGCCAGCAGGCTGTAGTGGGCGGTGGAGGCGAAGGGGGTGGCCACCTTCTTGCCGCGCAGGTCCCCGACCGAGGAGACGCCCGTGCCGTCCCTGGCGACCAGCGCCTCGTTGTCGCCGGCCACGTCCAGGACGAACGCCACCTGGTAGGGGATGTTCAGCGGCGCCGACAGCCCGCGCGCGACCGGGCTGGAGCCGATGGCGGCGATGTCGACGCTCCCGGCGACGAACGCGGTGTTGATGCTCGCCCCGGAGTCGAACTTGGTCCAGGTGACGCGGTAGCCGGGCAGCGCCGCCTCCAGCCAGCCCTTGTTCTTGACGACGAGGTCGCCGCTGGGGAACGCCTGGTAGGCGACGCGGATCGTCTTGGCCGCCGCGCCGCCGGAGGCCGGGCCCGAGGCGGTGCCGTTCCCGCACGCGGTGAGGGCGAGCGCCGCCGTGGCCGCGACGAGGAGGGATAGCAGGCGTCTTGGGCCTGGTCGGAGCATGTGGGGGTTCCTTGGTCTCTCGTTCGGGCGGGGGTCACGTTCGGGCGGGGGTCGCGTCCGGGCGGGTCGCGTCTCGTACGGGGTCGCGTTCCGGAAGAGGTCGGGTCGCGTTCGGAGGGGGGTCGCGTTCAGGCGCGTCCGCGCCAGGGGATGAGCCGGTTCTCGGCGGCGCGCAGGAGCGCGTCGATGAGGAGCCCGGAGAAGCCGATGGCGAAGAGCCCGAGCACGACGACGTCGGTCTGCAGGTAGCGCTGGGCGTCGCGGACCATGCCCCCGATGCCCGGGACGCCGTTGATGGTCTCCGCCGCGACGACGGAGGAGTAGGCGATGCCCACCGCCAGCCGCACGCCGGTGAAGATCTCCGGCAGGGCGCTGGGCAGCACGACGTCCCTGGTGACGCTCCACCGCGTCGCCCCGAGCGCCCGCGCGGCCTCCACCAGCCCGGTGGGGGCCGCGTACACGGCCGAGGCGGTGGCGACGGCCACGGGCGGGAGCGCGGCGATGGTGAGCAGCCACAGCTTCGGCGTCTCGTCGATGCCGAACCAGATGATCAGCAGGCTGAAGTACGCCAGGGGCGGCAGCGCGCGGACGAAGGTGACCAGCGGTTCCACCACCAGGCGGATCCACGGGACGGTGCCCATGACCACGCCGAGCGCGAGCCCGGCCACGACGCCGAGCGCCGAGCCGATGAGGATGCGCCGCAGGCTGGTCCCGAGGTGCTCCACCAGCAGGTGGCCGCTGTAGCCCCGGATGCCGTCGTGGACGGTCGAGGTCAGCACGAGCTGGTCCCAGACGGCCCGGGGCGAGGGGATGAAGGACGGGTTGCGCGTGGCGCTCGCCGCGAGCTGCCACAGGGCGAGCAGGACCGCGATGGACAGCAGGCGCACGCCGGCCCGGCGGTTCCGCCGCGTGGCCGGGCGCGGCGCCGTCAGGGTGGGATTCACCCCTATTTCCTACCGTAAATACAGGAATTAGACAACCCCAATGATTACGGGGAAGCACGTTCCGAGAGCGTGTCGCGCAGGCCGCGCACCGCGCAGGCGACCCGGTCCAGCGACTCCTCGCCATCGGCCCCGGGCCTGGCCCGCAGCGGGCGTCCCTCGCGGACGCCGGCGGCGATGTCGTCCAGCGACTCCACGACCGACCGCACCGCCGCGTCCGTCGGCGGCGGGGCGCCGTGGTCGGCGCGCGCGACCGTGGCGGCGGTCGCGTCGGCCACCCGCTCCAGCGCGGTCATCGCGGGCAGCCACGTCGTGACGCGCCCGCTGATGACGGCGGGCTCGGTAACCGCCCGCTGGAACACCAGGCGCAGGTCCGCCAGGGCGTCGAACGCCTTGCGGCGGGCCAGCGCACGCCCCGGGTCGTCCCGGTCGAACCCGTACCGCAGGTACCGGGCCGTCGCCGACACCGCGTCGGCGAACCCCGGCCCCACCGGCGCCTGCCAGCTCCCCGGCCACGGCAGGTAGCCGAGCAGCAGCACGATCGCGCAGCCGATCAGGCTGTCCACCAGCCGGACCTCCGCGAGCCTCGGCCCCGCCCCGGTCAGCAGGTCGACCAGCAGCACCACCAGCGGCACCTGGAACGTCGACATCAGCCCCCAGTTGCGCTGCTGCCCATACGGCAGGAGCGCGGCGAAGACCGCGATCGGGACCAGGATCGCCGGCCCGTACGGCACCACGAGCAGCACCAGGGTGCCGATCACCGCGCCGGCGACGGTACCGAGCCCGCGCTGGACCGCCCGCGCGAAGACCGACCCGAAGTCGGGCTTGAGCACCAGGGCGACGGTCAGCATCACCCAGTAGGAGCGCTCGATCCAGTGCAGCTCGCTGAACGCCGCCGCCGCGGCCATGCACAGGGTCAGCCGCAGGGTGTAGACACGGGCGAGGTGCCCGTACCGCACCCCCTCCCAGGTCGTCCTGAGCCGGTCGGCGTACCCGACCCGCTCGTAGGGGAGCTGCTCCTCGGCGACCTCCCCGCCGGACACCAGCTCGGCGGCGCCCTCCACCGCCGAGCACAGCGCGCGCAGGGCGGGCGAGCCGCCGGGGAACGACGGCGGGGGCCCGGGCCGCCCGCCGCCGGCCAGCGCGTCCGCCAGCGACCGGACGGCCGCCGCGACCTCGGGAGGCGGTTCACGGTCCTCCAGGGTGAGCGAGCTCAGCGCGCCGCGGATCTGCGAGGCCTGGTTGAGCAGGGCGATCAGCCGGGTGCGCTCGGCGTCGGGACCCGCCGCCGCCGACCGCGCGCCGAACACCGTGTCGTAGGCGGCCTTGAGCGCGGTGTCGAACGCGCCGAGCGCGCGCGGGCGCTCAGCGGGGTCCACCCCGAACAGCCCGCCGAGCGCCCGGTAGGCCTGGGCGGCGGCGGCCTCCTCCGCGGCGCGGGGCCGTAGCGGCCAGCCGGCCAGGACCAGCAAAAGCGCCCACAGGGCGCCCGACAGGTACGCCAGGGCGCCGGCGCCCGCCGACTGCGGGTACGGCACGCCGATGCCGAGCACCGTCATGACCATGAACTGGAGCCCGCTCAGCGAGCCCGAGGCCCCGCCCGTGCTGACCAGCGCCGACACCACCGAGACGGCGGCCAGGACCAGGACCGTCCACCAGCCGAGCCCCCGGGCCGCGTGGCCGGCCATGTACCCGCACGCCCCGCCGGCCCCGGCCGAGACCACGCGGAAGGTCCGCGCCCGGTACGACGACACCCCCCGGTCCGACAGCGAGGCCGCCATGGCCCCCATCGCGGGCAGCAGGCCGAGGGTGATGTGCCCGAACGCCCAGCCGGCGACCAGCGGGGTGGTGACGGCGAGGAAGACCCGCGACATCGCCCCCCACTGGGGGCGCGCCCTCGCCGGGCGGACCGTCTCCCGCAGCCATCCGGGGGCCGCGCCGGCCAGCCGGTCGGCGGGGCGCCGGAACAGGCCGGTCACGGGCTCCCGCCGCGCTCAGCGCACCAGCTTGTCCAGGCGGATCGGCAGGTCGCGGATCCGCACCCCGGTGGCGTGGTGGACGGCGTTGGCGACCGCGGCGGCGGTGCCGACGGTGCCGATCTCCCCGATGCCCTTGGAGCCCATGGGGTTGAGATGCGGGTCCTCCTCCTCCAGCCAGAACGCCTCGATGTCGCGCACGTCTGCGTGGGCCGCCACGTGGTACTGGGCGAAGTCGTGGTTGAGGTAGTCGCCGAACTCGCGGTCCATGACGCTCTCCTCCATCAGGGCCATGGACAGTCCCATGGTCATGCCCCCGACGAACTGCGAGCGGGCGGTCTTGGGGTTGATGATCCGGCCGGCGGCGAACACCCCGAGCAGCCGGTGCACCCGGGTCTCCCCGGTGTCGGCGTCCACCCCCACCTCGGCGAACTGGGCGCCGAAGGCGTGCCGGGCGAACTCGGCCTGCCCGCGCACCTCCTGCGAGGTGTCGGCGGCCGCCTCCACTCCCCCGGGCGGCACGTCGCCGCCGCGGCGCCCCAGCTCCGCGACCAGCGCCTCGCAGGCACGGACGACGGCCGTGCCCCACGAACCGGTGCCCATCGAACCGCCCGCCAGGACGGCCCAGGGCAGCGCGCTGTCGCCGACCTCCACGTGGACCAGGCCGGCCGGGGCGTCGAGCGCGTCGGCGGCTATCTGGGTCAGCACCGTCCTGGCGCCGGTGCCGATGTCGGCGGCGGCGATGCTCACGGTGAACCTGCCGTCGGGCTCGGCGCGGACGCGGGCCGACGACGGCGCACGGTAGGTCGGGTAGGTGGACGCCGCCACCCCGGTCCCGAGGAGCGTCCTGCCCACGCGGCGCGCCCCCGGCTCGGGGTCGCGGCCGGCCCAGCCGAAGCGGCGGGCGCCCTCACGCAGGCAGGCGACCAGGTTGCGCGAGCTGAACGGCAGGCCGGTGTCGGGGTCCTTGGCGGGCTCGTTGCGCACCCGCAGCTCCACCGGGTCGACACCGCACGCGATGGCCAGCTCGTCCATGGCCGACTCCAGCGCGAACATCCCCGGCGCCTCGCCGGGCGCGCGCATCCACGTCGGGGTCGGGACGTTGAGCCGGACCAGCCGGTGGGTGGTGCGCCGGTGCGGCGCCGCGTACATCATGCGCGTGACGATGGCGGTCGGCTCGGCGAACTCCACCAGGATGGAGGTCTGCTCGAAGGCGTCGTGCGTCACGGCGATCAGCCGCCCGTCGGTCTCCGCGCCGAGCCTGACCCGCTGCACGGTCGGGGTGCGGTAGCCGGTGATCGCGAACATCTGCTGACGCGTCACGGCGAGCTTGACCGGCCGGCCCACCTGCTTGGCGGCGAGCGCGGCCAGCACCACGTGGGGGTGGACCTCGATCTTGGACCCGAAACCGCCCCCGATGTAGGGGGCGATCACCCGCACCTGGGCCGGCGGCATGCCGAACAGCGGCGCGATCACCGAGCGGAGCGCGGAGGCGCCCTGGGTGGAGTCGAACAGCGTCAGGCCGTCGCCGTCCCACAGGGCGACCGTGGCGTGCGGCTCCATCGGGTTGTTGTGCTCGGCCGGGGTGCTGTAGGTGTGGTCCACCACGACGGGCGCCGTGGTGAGGGCGGCGTCGGGGTCGCCGCGCTGCGTGTCGCTCTGGAAGTTCGGGTTGACGTGGTCGGGGCGGTACATGCGGGGGTGGTCGGGGCGCATGTCGACGTCGTGGTCCTCGGCCGCGTACTCGACGCGCAGCATCCCGGCGGCCTCCCGGGCGTCCTCGGGGGTCTCGGCCACGACGACCGCGATGTACTGCCCCCGGTAGGCGACCCGCCGCGACTGCAGGACGGCCAGCTCGTCGTCGTCGGAGGGCGCGAGCCGGGGGGCGTTGCCGTGCCAGATGGCCGCGATCACCCCCGGCTGTTTGAGCACCGCGTCGACGCCCACGTGCACGATCTCGCCCTTGGCCACGGTGGCCTGCACGGGGAAGGCGTAGACCAGCTCGCGCGGGCTGTTCTCGTAGGCGTACCTGGCCCGGCCGGTGACCTTCTCCAGGGCGTCCACCCGGTCGAGCGCCCCGCCGACGGATCTGATTCCGGTGGTGGTCATCGCACCTCCACGAGGTCGGCGAGTACACGGATCATGACGTTGCGGACGAGCGGCACCTTGAACCGGTTGAGCGGCAGCGGCCGTGCCCGGGCCAGCTCGGCGTCCGCGGCCAGGCCGAACCGTTCCTCGGTCGCGGGGGCGCCGCGCAGCGCGGCCTCCGCCGCCTCGGCCCGCCAGGGCACGTGGGCGACGGCGCCGAGGGCGATGCGGCAGTCGCGCACCACCCCGCCGGAGACCTCCAGGGCCGCCGCCACCGACACCACGGCGAAGGAGAACGACGCCCGGTCGCGCACCTTGCGGTACCGGGAGCGCGCGGCGAACGGCAGCGGCGGCACCTCCACCGCCGTCACCAGGTCGCCGGGCCCGAGCACGGTGTCGCGGTCGGGCCGGTCGCCGGGCAGCCGGTGCAGTCCGGGCATCGGCACGCTCCTCGGGCCGTCCGCGCCCTCGACGTGGACGACGGCGTCCAGCGCCGCCAGCGCCACGGCCATGTCGGAGGGGTGGGTGGCCACGCAGCTCTCGGAGTGGCCGAAGATCGCCAGGTTGCGGTGGTCGCCGGCCCGCGCGGGGCACCCCGAGCCGGGGTCGCGCTTGTTGCAGGGCTTGGTGACGTCCTGGAAGTAGGAGCAGCGGGTGCGCTGGAGCAGGTTGCCGCCGACCGTCGCCATGTTGCGGATCTGACCCGAGGCCCCCGACAGGACCGCCTCGGCGAGCATCGGGTAGCGGCTACGCACCAGCGGGTGGGCGGCGAGGTCGCCGTTGCGGACCTCGGCGCCGATGAGCAGGCCGCCGCCGGGGGTCTCCTCGACCCCGCCGGCGATGCGGGTGACGTCGACCAGCGTCCCCGGCGCGACGACGCCGAGACGCATGAGGTCGACCAGGTTGGTGCCGCCGCCCAGGTACATGGCGTCGGTGCCCTCGCCGGCCGCCGCCACGGCGGACCGGGCGGTGGAGACCCGCTCGTAGGCGAACGGCCTCACCGGGCCACCTGGCCGATCGCCGCGACGATGCCGGGATAAGCGCCGCAGCGGCACAGGTTCCCGCTCATCCGCTCGCGGATCTCCTCGTCGGCCAGCTTCGACAGGTCCACCTCACCGTCGAGGCCCGGGGTGACCGCGCTCGGCCACCCGTCGGCGACCTCGGCCAGCATGCCGACCGCCGAGCAGAGCTGCCCTGGGGTGCAGTAGCCGCACTGGAGCGCGTCGTTCTCGATGAACGCCGCCTGCAGCGGGTGCGGGACGCCGTCGGCCGAGAGCCCTTCGACGGTGGTGATGTCCCGGTCGTCCACGGTGACCGTGAGCGTCAGGCAGGACTTCACTCGCCGGCCGCCGACCAGGACCGTGCACGCGCCGCACTGCCCGTGGTCGCACCCCTTCTTGGTGCCGGTGAGGTCCATGCGCTCACGCAGGGTGTCCAGCAGCGTCTCCCGGGTGTCCACGGTGATCGGATGTCTTCGCCCGTTGACCGACAGCCGGAGATCGACGGTGACCGGACCCGGGGCGGCGCCGTCCCCGTTCGTGTTCGCTTCGCCCTTCACCCGCGCTTCCCTACCCCCGCCCGTCCCCGGGTTATCCCACGAGATGGTCATGCCTGTGGCAGGGGTGCGCCCGGCACGCGGCGGCCGTGCCGGGACCCGGGCGCCATCGGGTTGGCACGCGGGCCGCGTCTGATGTCAAATATGTCTGGCCGGGGCAAAAGCACGGCCGCCCCGCTGATCGAGGAGGTCGTCCGGTGGGCACGGAGCGCCAGGACCGTGACGATCACGCCGACCGGGAGCGCCAGGACGCCGTGGGCGCCCGCATGCGCCGGTTCCGCAAGGAGCGGGGGCTCACCCTGCGCGGCCTGTCCACCCGGTCCGGGCTGTCCATCGGGTTCCTGTCCCAGGTGGAGCGCGGCATCTCCTCCATCGGCCTGACCGCGCTGAACGGGGTCGCGGCGGCGCTCGACCGAGGCGTGGCCGAGTTCTTCGACGACGAGGGGACCTCCGACGACCACCCGCCCTCGGTCGCCCGGCTGCCGTCGCATTTCACGCTCACCCGGGCCGAGACGGCGGCCACCGAATACGTGTCGGGCCGGCAGACCTACCGCATGCTGTCGGCGCGGGGGGCGGGCCTGCTGCTCGAACCGCTGCTGGTGCACATCGCCCCCGGCGGGCGGCGCGAGGACGCCTACGGGCACGCCGGCGAGGAGTTCGCCTTCGTGCTGGAGGGCGAGTTGCTCTACGGGGTCGACGGCGTCGAGCACCGGCTGTACCCGGGGGACAGCGTCCACCTGCGGTCCACGGTGCCGCACACCATGTACAACGACACCGACCGGGTCACCACAGTGGTGTCGGTCGTGACGCCCCGGCTGTTCTGACCCCGGCCCCCGGGTTCCGAATCCGGCGGTCCTGGACCGGGTGCCGGGACGCCGTTCTGTTAGGTGGGACCGAACATCATGAACAGCGGGTCACATCACCGTGCGGGCCGACCACAGCTCGGGGAACACGTCCCGGCTCAGGCTGCGCTGGAGCCAGCTCAGGCCGCTGGACCCGCCTGAGCCGGTCTTGGCGCCCATCGACCGGCGCACCGCCATGAGATGCCGGTACCGCCAGTCGGAGAACCGCTCGGACACGTCGGTGAGCGTCTCGGCCAGCGCCCACAGCTCGTCCCCCGGGCCGTAGCGGGCGTAAATCTCGACCCAGGCCGCCTCCACCAGCGGGCTCGGCGCGTACTCGGCCGCCGGATCGGGCCTCTCGGGCATCGCGAACCCCCGGCGGGCCAGCAGCGCGAGCACGCTGTCGTACAGGCTGGGCCGGCCGAGGGCCTCGATCAGCTCCTGGTAGACCACCGGGCTGCGCCGGTGCGGCCGGGTGAGCGGCTCGGACTTGTTGCCCAGCAGGAACTCCAGGTGCCGGTACATGGCGGACTGGAATCCCGACGCCTCGCCGAGCGCGTCGCGGAAGGAGTTGAACTGCGCGGGCGTGAGCCAGCTCAGCGCCCCCCAGGACGCGTTCAGCCCCTCGAAGTACCGCACGCTGCGGGCCAGCACCGCGGTCGCCGCGGTCACCTCGCCGTCGTCGAGCATCCGCTGCGCCAGCCGCCACTCCGAGCGGATCAGCCCGAAGTAGAGCTCCATGATCTGGGTGGTCACCAGGAACGCGCGTTCCTCGGGCACGTCGGTGACCGTCCGCTGCAGCCCGTGCAGCACCTCGGCGGCCACATAGGAGTCGTAGGGGGTGCCGGTCGCGAACTCCAGGGTGGGCGGTGAGCCGTGCCCCTCCGCCGCCCTGGTGGCGCGCTGCCGCGCCCCCGCCGTCCGCACCCGGGCTCCGCCGGCCCGGCGCCTGCTCGTCATGTCGTCTCCTCAGTTCACCTCCATGTTCACTTAGATAGAATTCCAGTGAAATGACGAAACGCAGGTGGATCGACCGTTTCGCTTTCAGAACGGAAGGCGTGGGGCGGTTTCGGTTCGGGGATGACGGAGCGTGACCGTGGACGCGATGGACTGGGCCCTGCTGGCCGAACTGCAGGCCGACGCGAGGCTGTCGTTCAGCGAGCTGTCGCGGCGGGTGCACCTGTCGGCGCCGGCCGTCGCCGAGCGGGTGCGGCGGCTGGAGGAGACCGGGGTGATCACCGGCTACCACGCGCGCGTCGACCTCGCCCGGGCCGGCCGCAGGGTCAGCGCGCTCATCCGCATGTCCTGCTACGGGGTGCGCTGCGTGCTGCGGGACGAGCGGGCGCTGGCCTGGCCGGAGATCATCGAGGTGCACCGCGTCACCGGCGACACCTGCTGCCTGCTGCGCGTGGCCGCGAACTCGATGACCGCGTTCGAGGAGCTGATCGACCGCCTGGCCCCCTACGGGCAGCCGTCCAGCATGATGATGCTCTCCAGCCCCCTGTCCTGGCGCGCCCTCACCCCCATCGACGACTGACGCCCCCGCTCAGGGGATGTCCGCGGCGGGGCGCAGGCAGGCGGCCAGGTGGTCGGCGGTGGCCTTCCAGATGGGGGTGGCCGGGTCGATGACGTCGAAGTGGTCGCCGGGCAGCTCCAGGTAGACGGCCTCCTCCCCCGCCGCCCGCGCGTACCGGCGGCCCGCGTCGAGCAGGTCCAGGTCGTCCGAGGCGCCCTGGACGACGAGCTGGGGCACGCCGAGCGGGAGCCGCGCCAGCGGGCTCGCTGCGGCGTACACCTCGGGGATCCCGTCGGCGCCGCCGCCGAGGGCGTCCGCGACGGCGCCGTTCCCGACCCGCCGCCGGTCCCCCTCCACCAGGTCCACGACCCCGGCCAGCGACACCGCGAGCGCGATCCGCACGCCCGGGTGTCCCCCGCGCGGGTCCCCGGCGGCCCGCGTGCCGCCCGCGTCCTTGCCGTGCATGTCCTTGCCGTGCATGTCCTTGCCGTGCATGTCCTTGCCGTGCGTGTCCGCCGCCGCCCGCAGGGCGAGCTGGCCGCCCGCGGAGTGGCCGATGACCGCGATCCGGTTAAGGTCCAGCGGGACGCCGAGCCCGCCCAGCGCCTCGATCGCGGACGCCACGTCCTCGGTGGTCGCGGCCCAGCCGTGCGGGTCCGGGCGGCGGTACTCGATGTTCCAGGCGGCGTACCCGCGATCGGCGAGGTCGATCGCGAGCGCGTCCATCAGGTCGGCCTCCCAGATCGACCGCCAGTACCCCCCGTGGACCAGGACCGCGACCGGCACCGCCGCACCGGCCGCTGGCGGCGCTCCGGCGGTGGGGGACGCGCCGGCCTCCGGCGGCGAGGCGGCGGCCGGGGAGGGCAGCCGCAGGTCGCCCCACTGGTCGGCGTGCCCGCCGTAGGCGATCCGGCGCGCGGGGCGGCGCAGCCGGTGGACCGCGTGGCGGATCGCCCACACCAGCCCGAGCACCCCACGCCCCTGCATCCGGGCGGCGCCGCTCGCCACCGGGACCGGGCCGACCCTGGCCAGGTCGAGCCACACCGTGCGCGGCGCGTGCCCGGAGGGGGCCTCCATGAGCCGCCGCACGTCCGGATCGGGCCCGGGCAGCGCCACGACCGCCTCGTCGTCCCCGGCTCCGGCGAGCGCGCCCGCGAAGGCATCGGGCCCGGCGGCGGCCACCACCCGGCCGGTCACGCCGAGCGCCGCGCACTCGGCGGCGGCCACGCTCTCCAGCAGTCCCCCGTCGGCCACCAGTCCCGGCCCCGTCACGACCAGCACGCGCGCGCCGGCCTCCCGCCCGTCCACCATGGCTTCCCCTGTTCTCCGAGTCCGTGTCCTGATCGGAAGATCTACCACTCAACGTTTCAGCAGGGGCAGGACGGCGGTACCCAGCAGTTCGACGCCCCGGTCGTCGCCGAGGCCGTGCGGGGTGCCGAACTCGACCCGCCGTACGCCCGCGTCGATCAGCGCCTGCGCCTGCGCGGCCACCTGCTCGGGGGTGCCGGAGAAGGCGAACAGGTCGAGCAGGTCGCCGGGGATCAGCGCCCCGGCCGCACGGTCGTCGCCGGCGTCCACCAGCTTCCTGACCCGGGCGAGCAGGTCGGCGGGGACGCCCGCGGTCGGGTCGAGCTCCGCGACGACCGCGAGGTACATGGCGACCTCGGTGCGCGCCCTGGCCCGCGCGGCGGCGCCGTCGGTGTCCACGACCGTGACGGCGCCGAGCACGATGCCGATGTCGGCGAGGTCGCGCCCGGTCTCCTCGGCGCCGGCGCGGACCCGTTCGCGGATCACCGGGACCATGGCGGGGTTGGCGCTGCCGCCCACCTTGATCTCGTCGGCGATCCGCCCGGCCAGCGCCGCGCCCGTGGGACCCCAGGTGCCGAGGAGCAGGGGCGGGTGCGGCCGGTGGACCTCGTACCGGAGCCGGGTGCCGGGTTCGAGGCGGAACACCTGCCCGTGGTACCCGCCGGCGTCGCCGCCGAGCAGCCGGTAGACGACCTCGGCCGCCTCGGCGAGCGCCGTCGCCGGGCGGGGCTGGGCGATGCCGACCGCGCCGAGCCAGGTCCCCCGGGCCAGGCCGAGGTAGGCGCGTCCGCCCGAGGCCAGGTCCAGCGCCGCGACCTGGCCGGCGATCTCGTACGGCGCGAGCGAGAAGGGGTTGAGGCAGGCCGCGCCGAGCCGCACCCGCCGGGTGGCGGCGGCCATCTCCAGCAGCGGGAACAGCGGCGGCTGGTACATCAGGTCGCCGAACACGCTGATCACGTCGAATCCGTGCCGCTCGGCCCGCCGGGCGAGCCTGGCGTAGTCGCCGGCCCGCTTGTCCCCCTGCAGCCCCAGCCCGATCTCGGCGACGGTCAACGAAGTCTCCTCAGGTGAGGTCGGCGGAGTCCATCCGGCGGCGGCGGGTGCGTTCGACCCGCATCACCAGCCGTTCCTCCGGGTCGGGGCAGGCGAAGTGCGCGTCCCTGGCGAGCCAGTCGCCCGGGGCGAGGTCGCGCTGCTTGGCGGCGAGGAACGGCAGGACGGCGGCCAGCGCGTACACGCAGAAGTGCCGGCCGTCGGGCAGCCGCAGGTGGGCGCTGTTCACCAGGTCGAAGTGGTCGCCGACGGCCATGCCGCAGACCGACCTGCCCTCGATGCGGTCGACCACCACCCGCAGGTCGTACAGCTCCATGTCGCCGCCCGCCCCGCCCCCGGGACCCGGCTCCGTGCGTTCCCCCTGGTCCGCTGGCTCCTGGTGTCCTCCCGGGGTGGGGGCCGTCATCGCGGGGCTCCTGGCGGGTCGTCGCGGACGATCTCGCCGCCCTTCATCACCCAGCGGACCGAACGGAACGCCGAGGCGCTCGCCAGGGGGTCGGCGTCCATGGCGATCAGGTCGGCGTACCGGCCGGGTTCGACGGTGCCGATGTCGGCGTCGGCGCCGAGCCAGCGGGCCGGGCCCAGCGTCCCGGCGCGCAGCGCGGCCGCCGGTCCGAGACCGGCCTCGGACATGTGCTCCAGCTCGCGCACGGTGGCGTTGGTGCCCTCGAACGGCCAGAACGGCGGCATGTCGCTGCCCAGCAGGACGGTGACCCCGGCGGCCAGCGCCATGGCGTATCCGGCCAGGTGCCGGGGGCCGGCGGCGAGGGAGCGGGCCCGCATCCACTCGGGCACCCCGAGCTCGTCGAAGAACGACGCGCACCGCGTGACCAGCAGCGTGGGCACCAGGGCGGTGCCGCGCGCGGCCATCGCCGCGGCGACCTCGGGGGTCAGCTCGTAGCCGTGCTCGACGCAGTCGAGGCCCAGCTCCACGGCCTGGGCGATCGCCGGGGCGGGCCCGGCGTGCGCGGTGACCTTGCGGCCCCAGGCGTGCGCGGTGTCCAGCACGGCGGCCATCTCGTCGGGGAACAGCTGCGGGGTGTCCATGCGCTCGTGCTCGCCGGCGATGCCGCCGGAGATCATGACCTTGATCAGGTCGGCGCCGGCCTTGATCTGGCTCCGCGCGCCGCGCCGGAACCCGTCGGGGCCGTCGCACTCCAGCGTGTCGGTGCCTTCGTGGCCGTGCCCGCCGGTGCTGACCAGGGCGCGCCCGGCGGTGAAGATCCGCGGCCCGGCGGCGCGGCCCGCCTCGATCGCGCGGCGCAGGGCGAAGTCGGCGTGGTCCTTCTCGGCCACGCACCTGACCGTGGTGACCCCGCAGGCCAGGGTGCGGCGGGCGCCGTCGGCCATGTACAGCGCGAGGTCGTGCGGCCCCATGTCCTTGACGCCGTCGCCGCCCCGGCCGGGCAGCGACAGCGACAGGTGGGTGTGCATGTTGACCAGGCCGGGGGTGAGATAGGCGCCGCCGAGGTCGACGCGCCGCAGGTCACCGGCCCGGCGCAGCACCTGCTCCCGGGGGCCGACGGCGGCCACGCGCTCGCCCTGGACGAGCACCGCCGCGTCGGGGACCGGGCCGGTGCCCTCGCAGGCCCGCCCGTCGACCACCGTGCAGTTGACGATGACCATGTCCCCCATAGGCCGGCCTCGATCCAGGAGAAACCAGAATGTTCATGAACAAGAACCCGGCTTGTTCACCGGTAATATAGCCCCACCCAGGCGTGACCGGAACCGCCCGGCCGCCGGCCGTCCGGATGTTCACCAGATTTCACGACATGGGCGTCCTGGACGACCGCCCGGCCCGCCCGGAGGCCGGATCGGCGGGTCTCCGGGCGGGGCGGGAGGGTCAGCCGCAGCCCTCGAACTGGGGGACGTTCTGGCTCAGGGCCAGGCCGGACTTGGCGAACCACTTGTCCAGCAGGCGCTTGGCCGTGCCGTCCTGGTACATCTCGGTGATCGCCTTGTTGACGGCCTCACATCCGTCGATGTCGCCGGTGCGGATGCCGACCCCGTACCGCTCGTCGCTGAACGGGGCGTTGACGATCTTGGTCCCGGAGGTGGCGAACCCCGCGAGGATCAGGTCGTCGGTGGAGACGGCGTCCACCTTGCTGTCCTGCAGGTCGCGGACGCACTCGCTGTAGGAGGCGGACGGCACCAGCACGACGGGGATCTTGCGCTCCTCCTTCACCCGGCGCCAGGAGTTGGACCCGGTCACCTGGCAGAGCTTGCGCCCCCGCAGGTCGCGCACGTTGTTCACCCCGCCCTCGCCGGAACGCACCAGGGTGTCCTGGTGCGCCACGTAGTACGGCCCGCCGAAGGAGACCTTCGTCTTGCGCTCGGCGGTGATCGAGTACGTGGCCACGACGAGGTCGACCGAACCCGCCATGATCATCTTCTCGCGCTGGGAGGACGGCGCGGCGACGAACCTGACGGGCTTGCCCAGCTTGCGGCCGACGTAGGAGGCGACGTCGACGTCGAACCCGGTGAAGCCGCCGTCCGCCGCCTTCACCCCCAGGCCGGGCTGGTCCGGCTTCACCCCGATGACCAGGGAGTCCTTGTCGATGATGGAGGTGCCGGCGCCGCAGGACGCGGCCAGCGGGAGCAGCGCCGCCATGGCCAGCGCCACGGCGGCGGCCCCGCGGAGACGGCCTTCCCCGCGCCCCGGGCGGAGCTTGCGAATGAGCGTGACCATCAAGACGTTCCCTTCAGCGGTACTCGGCGAGCCGGGGCCGGACACCGATGAGGATCAGCAGGACGGCGGCCAGCACGGCCACCGGCGGCACCAGGGTCCACCCGCCGAGCGCGTCGTCGCCCTCGCGCACGGCGGTGTCGAACGCCTCGCGGTGCAGGGCGGTCAGCTTCACCAGCGCCTCGTCATAGGAGCCGAACGCGGAGCCCATGGCGGCCTGGATGGCCGGCAGCCGGTCGCCCGCCACGGCGGACCGCCGGATCTGCCGGTCGTTCCGCTGGAACGACTGGTACAGCTTGAGCACCTCCGAGACGGCCTCGCGCTGGCCGGGCAGGGTGATGCTGGCGGCCTCGGTGCCGTAGAACCCGAGGAAGCCGGCCTTCCCTGGGTAGGCGGCGACCGCGGTGTCCACCGCGGCGTAGTACTTGTCGAGGTTGCCGCCGGGGACGTAGAGCACGGCCTGCGACTTGTCGAGGTACACCTGCTCGTAGGTGTCGGCCCGCTGCGGGTCGAGCAGGTAGCGGGTCTCGTCGCCGTGCATGGTGTTGCCGATGGCCCGTGCGCGGGACAGCGCGAGTACGGAGTTGAAGCCGTTCTCCTTGGCGTCCCTGAGCACCCCGGCCTCGTGCTGCAGGACCAGCACCGCCGCGACGGTCAGCGCGCCGGCGACGATCGCGGCCACCAGCAGCGGCAGGTTGAGGGTGCGCCGGAACCTGCGGCTGATGTAGACCTGCAGCGCGATGAGCACCACCAGGGTGAGCACCCCGGCGAGCCCCACCCACAGCCGCGCGGTCTGCACGGCCGACAGCTCGGCCAGGTAGGCGTGCCTGACGATGGTGCCGCTGTCGAGCGTCAGGTTGTAGGCCTTGGGCAGCAGGTCCAGGCGCATCAGGTCGGTGGCCTGGCGGTAGACGTCCAGCACCGCCTGCGGGGGCGGCCCGGCCTCGTGGGCGGACTGCTCGTCCAACAGCAGCGCGCGGGCGGCCAGCCGCTCGTAGCGGCCGAGCCCGTCCAGGAGCGCGCGGACGGTCACCTGTTCGGTGACGTCGCCGCTGGCCAGGTCGGCGGCCTGCAGCACGGCGCGGTCGGCCTGCGACCGGCGGTCGTCGTAGCGGGCGAGCATGGCCGTCCGGCCGGGGCCGAGCGTGCCGTCGCGGCCCGACAGCAGCACGTTGGCGACCTGGGCGTCCATGTCGCTCAGCGCGAAGTACAGGTCGGCGGTGGCCACGACCTGCGGTCCGGCGGTGTGGCCGATGACGTTGAGGCCGTCCTTGGCGTGCCCGATGGACAGGGCGACCGTGCCGAACAGCAGCAGGACCGCGGCCACCGACAGGGCGGTGAACACCCTGATCCTGCCGGGCACCGTCCGCGCCTTCCTGACGCGGCGGACCGGCTCGGGGACCGCGGGCGGGGGCGCGAGCGGCGCGACGGGGCCTGACCCCATGACGGGGGACGGCGCGGTGGGGGGAGCGGGAGCGGGAAGTGTCATCTCAGCCCTTCCGCACCGTGATGACGGTCCACGCGCCGACGTGGACGCGGTCGCCGTCGGACAGGGGAACCGGGACGTTGATCTCGACGGTCTTTCCGTTGACGAGGGTGCCGTTGGCCGAGCCGGGGTCCACGAGGTGCCAGGACCCGTCGGGCTGGGCGAGCAGCACGGCGTGCAGGTGGGAGACGCCGGGGTCCTCCGGCGGTTCTGACAGGTCGATCTCGGGCACCATCGGCCGCGACTGCCTGCGCCGCCCGATGCGCATCTCGGCGCCGCCGAGGCCGACGCTGCGCTCCGGGCAGTACGGCGGGAACGCGACCCTGGCCGCGTCGGGACCGCCCAGGGCGATCATCGAGTCGTAGTAGGCGCGGTCGGCGGCGATCACCGCGACCCACCCGCCGGGCCGCACGGGGGTCTGCCCCGCTCCCCCGGACGGCACCGGCCCCCCGGAGGTCGAGGGCCCGGGCTGGGCCGCCGACGGCGGCGGGGCGGCCTGCCAGGACCGGGGGGACCCGACAGGCTGGGCGGGCTGCCAGGACTGGCCGGGCCGCACCGGCTGCGCGGGCTGCCAGGAGGGGGCGGGCGGGCCGGTGCGTGCCGACTGCCCGGTGGGGGGCGCCGGCTGCGCGGCGGACGGCGGGGCCGTGCGCGCGCCGCCGCCGAGCACGAAGTCGTAGCCGCAGCTCTCGCAGAACCGCCCGGTGCGCGGCGCGCCGCAGTCGGGGCACGGGCCGGGGTGCTCGCCGCCCGCCGAAGGGCCGGGGGCCGGGGAGCCGCCCTGGGCGGGAGCGCCCTGGGCGGGGCTGCCCGACATGAGCGCGCCGCAGGTGTCGCAGTACTCCTCGTCGGAGGATTCGTGCCCTTCGGGGCAGATGGCCATCCTTAGTTCTCCGGGTCCTTGCGCATGCGGACGGTGCGGACGGAGCGGGTGTCGAGCGCGATCTCGTCCGCCTTGTCGACGACGCGCTTGAGACGTGCGGTCCCGGACTCGGGGTCGACGTCGATGACCTTGTCGAGCAGCTTGGCGGTCTCCTCGTTGCCGGCCTTCTCGGCGATGCCGCGCGCCTTGCCGAGCCGGGCGGTCGCGGTCTCCACGTCGCCGTCGTTGCGCGCCTGCAGGCCCTCCTGGATGAGCGAGGCGAGCTCCTGCTGGCCGGTGTAGTGGGCGACCCTGGGGTTGATCCGGGTGGACTGGACGGGGTCGTCGCTCCACTGGGCCAGGATGTTGCCGCTGGCCAGCACCTCGCCGGTGGCGGGCACCACCAGCTTGACCAGGCCGGCGCGCATCTCCTGGCCGATGTTGCCGCCGGGCACCCGCACGCTGACGTGGTACTCGCGCGACTCTCCGCCCCAGGCGCCGGTGGGGTAGTCGCCGGTGAGGGCGTCCACGTCGGTGCGGCGGCCGGTGAGGTCCTCCAGCGCGGGGGACACCTGCTTGACGAAGTTCAGCGACGCCGCCCGGGGGATCCACACGCGCAGCGCGACGTCGGCGACGGTCTTGCCCATCGCCGCCTCGGTCATCGCCCGGAAGTCGGCCTCCAGCTCCTCGGGCCTGCGCACGTCCATCACGCTGCCGAGCAGGGTGGAGCCGATCCTGCGCACCTCGGCCACCACCCAGTCGGTGCCGACGCCCCGGCAGTCGCAGGTGAACTTGCCCGAGCAGTAGGTGAGGTTGGCGTCGAACTCGGGCGCGGGCTCGTGCTCGTTCTTGCCGTCGGTCAGCAGGATGGCGTGCCTGATCGCGCCGGGGTGGGTCACCTGGTGGGCGCTGAACAGGTCGGAGGCGCGGCGCAGCCACCGGCCCATGGCGGTGCCGCCCTCGGCGCGCAGGCGGGAGATGGCCTCCTTGGCGGCGTGCCGGCTCTGGGCGTTCACCGGGCCGAGCCGCCCGTCGCCGGGGTAGATGACCTCGGCCTGGTGGTTGCCGGAGATCACCGCGAAGTACACCCCGTCGCGCAGGGTGTCGACGGCCGCCTGGGCCGCCTTGCGGGCGTCGGCGATCTTGCCGTAGGACATGGAGCCCGACGTGTCGATGATGATCACCTCGGCCGCCTCGGCCACCGCGGCCCGCTCCACCGGGCCGCTCGCCTCGACCGTGATGATCCCGTGGACCTCCTGGCTCCCCGCGGGCAGGTACTTGTTCTGGTCCACGCGAATGGTGAAGTCAGTCACTTCTCTCCTTCGGGAATGCCACCGTGGTCTCGGCCCGCTCCCCCTGTCCGAACGGGATGACCGCGACGGTGATGTTGTCGTGTCCCCCGGCGTCGTTGGCCAGCCGCACGAGCCGCCGCGCCGCCGTCAGGGGGGTGTCGTTCAACGCGTTGGCGGCCAGCGCCTCCGGCTCGGGGTAGTAGTTCCACAGCCCGTCGCTGCACAGCAGCACCACCCCGGGGCCGTCGGTGGTGAACGTCCTGATGTGCGGCACCACCTCTCCGGCGTCGGCGCCCAGCCACGCGGTCAGCATGTG
This sequence comes from Sphaerisporangium corydalis, assembly GCF_025506355.1. Classification (GTDB taxonomy): domain Bacteria; phylum Actinomycetota; class Actinomycetes; order Streptosporangiales; family Streptosporangiaceae; genus Sphaerisporangium; species Sphaerisporangium corydalis. Next base: position 29,825 of record NZ_JANZYP010000036.1, on the reverse strand, counting down.
GGTGCCGGGGGTGGCGTCGTCGGTGGTGAGCAGCGCCGACTGCGGCCCGAGCCAGTACGCGCGGCTGTCGCCCACCCAGCCGATCGTGACCTGCCGTCCCGCGACGACCGCGGAGACGTAGGTGCAGGCGGGCGAGTCCTCGCCGATCCTGGCCGAGCCCGCGACCGCGTCGGCGGCGAGCCGTACGGCCTCGCGGGTGGCCTGTTCGGCGTCGTCCCCGTCGGCGAGCCTCTTGGCGATCGCGGCGGCGGCGATGTCGACCGCCGCCTGGGAGGCCTCGTCGGGGCGCGGCGAGGTGGACACCCCGTCGCACACCACGGCCACCAGGACGCCCTGCCCGGGGGCCAGCAGGGCGATGGCGTCCTCGTTGCGGCTGTGCCGCAGGCCGCGGTCGCTGACCCCGGCCAGGGCCTCCAGCTCGATCTCGACGTGGTCGCGGCCGGTCGGCTGGAGCATGCCGCAGTTCTCGCAGTAGCCGTCGGCGCCCACGCTCGCCGACCCGCAGGCCGTGCAGGAGACGGGCCGCAGGGACAGGTCGTGGCCGCAGCGCTCGCAGAACGCCTCCCCGGCCAGCACGCGGGTCCCGCACACGGGACAGGCGCCGGTCACCACAGCGTCCTCGGGCGCACGGCGTTGGCCCGGCCGATGAGGGCGTGCCGGTCCTCGGTGGAGCCGGCCGAGCGGGCGAGCGCCCGGTAGACGCGCTCCAGCTCGCCGCGCACGCCCCGCTCGTTCAGCGGGGTGCCGAGCAGCGTCCCGCCGCCGGAGCCGGCCTGGCCGGTGACGAAGCGGGCGAGCGCGCTCTCCAGCACCTCCGAGGCCAGCCCGTCGCGGTCGCGCGAGTCGAGTTTGAGCGTGCGCAGCCGCTCCCCCGCCGCGACCAGCTCGGGCTCGGCCGGCGCCTGGCCGCGCACGGCGACCGCGACGGCGGCCACCTGGGCGGCGGTGCGGTGGATGGAGGTCGGCGGCACCTCGTCCATGGACCGGGTCGCCCCGGCGCGGTCGCCCTCGGCGAGCCGGATCCGGGCCAGGCCGAAGCAGGCGCTGACGAAGGACCGGTCGGTCTGCCAGATGGCGGCGTAGTGGCGGGCGGCCTCGGCGCCGGCCCCGACGGCCTCCAGGGCGAAGGCCAGGGCCAGCCGGGGCGCCGTCTCGCCGGGGAACCAGGAGTAGAGGCCGTCGAAGTAGCGCACGGCCATGTCCGGGTCGCCCGAGGCCAGCTCGGCGACCCCTCGGTACCACCACAGGCGCCAGTCGCCGGGCAGCTCCTTGGCCGCGGCGGCGTACAGGGCCTCGGAGACGGGGCGGCCGAGCTCGCTGAGCACCCGGATCAGGGCGAGCGAGGTCTCCGGGGTCGTCGGCGCGGACTGCAGGACGGCGATCAGCTCGTCGGGGTTGCCGGAGGTGAGCCCGGCCAGGAACCCGGCGGCGGGGTCGAGCGGGTCGACGAGCGGGACGGGCAGCGCGGACGCGGCCTCCAGGCGGGCCAGGCCGTCGAAGACCCGCCCGGTGGTGGCGGCGGCCAGGTCGGTGCCCAACGCCACCCGCTCGGGGCCGAACACGCCGGACTGCGCGCCGTGCGGGACGCCCTCCTCGGCGGCCCTGAGCTCGCGCAGGACGCCGACGAGCTGGTCGGACATCTCGGCCGCGCTCTGGAAGCGCCTGCCGGGGTCGGCGTCGGTGGAGCGCTGCAGGAACCGCTGGTAGGACTCGTACTGCGGGCCCATGTCGGGGATCGGGGTGGCGTTGCCGCCGCTGGCCGGGCTGAACGGGATGCTCAGCACGGCGAGGGTGCGGCCGACGGTGTACAGGTCGGAGGCGACCGAGGGGCCGCGGGTGGCGATCTCGGGCGCCTGGTAGCCGATGGTGCCGTAGATCGCGCTGTCGGGGTCGTCGACCCGCCGCACCGCGCCGAGGTCGATCAGCTTGAGCTGCTCCTCGACCTGGATGACGTTGGCGGGCTTGAGGTCGCAGTAGATCATGCCGCGGTCGTGCAGGTAGCCGAAGGCGCGCAGGATCTCCAGGCCGTAGGCGATGACCTGGGACAGCGGGAGCGCCTGGCGGTTCTCGCTCTCCCTGAGCCGCTTGCGCAGCAGGTCCTGCAGGGGCTCGCCGCCGACGTACTCCATGACGATGTAGCCGACCATCGTCCCGGTGCCGGGGTCGGGGTGGTTCACGAAGTTGAAGATCTTGACGATGTTGGGGTGGTCCATCGCCGTGAGGTAGCGCCGCTCGGCCTCGGCGGCGGCCAGCGCCTCCAGGTCGCCGGTGTCCAGCAGGCCCTTCATGACGACCCAGCGGCCGTCGAGGTTGCGGTCGGCGGCCAGGTAGATCCAGCCGAGGCCGCCGTGGGCCAGGGCGCCCTTGACCTCGTACTGCCCGGCCACGAAGTCGCCGTCGCGGAGCTTGGGGGTGAAGGAGTAGCGCTGGCCGCAGTGCGGGCAGAAGCCCTCGGGCCGGCCGGGCTGGCCGTCCCTGCGGCGGCCGACCGGCTTGCCGCAGTCGGGGTTGCCGCAGAAGCGCCGGTCCTCGGGCACCACCGGGTCGGCCAGGACGACGGCGGAGGGGTCGCGGTAGGGGACGGGGGGCACCTCGACGAGCCCCATGCCGAGCATGCCCCGGCGCGAGCGGCTGCTGGTGCGGCGCGACCCGCCGCTGAACCCGGTCGCGGCCGTGCCGGAGGAGGCGGTGACGCCGGTGCCGGGCAGGCCGATGGACGGCCGGGTCATCGACCCCGAGGGCGGGGCGGCGCCGCTCGCGGGGACGGGCGCCGACGGCCACGCGGGCCCGGGGCGGCCCTGGCCGGGCCCGTAGGACGGCGGTGGCCCGGGCGGCGCCGAGCCCTGGTGCGCCGAGGGCCACGCGGTCACCGCCGGGGACGGCGCCGGCGCGGGCGCGGCCTGCGGCACGGGGGCCATGCCGCAGGTGTCGCAGTACCCGTCCACCACCGTCCCGGGGCATCCGGGCTGCGTGCACTTGGTCATCCGGCCGCTCCGATCCGAGTGATGGCCCTTTGGTATTCGGCGACCGCGACGGTGGCCCGCCGCAGGTCGCACGGCGCGGTCCACAGAAGGTCGCGCGCCGCACCGTACAGCCTGGCGAGCGCCACGTCCTCGGCGTGGCCGAGACGCACCGCCTTGGCCTGGTACGCGGACAGCCGTCCGCGAAGCTCGTCGCGGCGGCCGATGAGGCCGCCGATCGACTCGGCCGCCCGGACGGCCTGCGCCAGCGCCTCCTCGGCGCCGCGTTCGAGCCCGGTCAGCCGCTCGGCCAGCTCCAGCCAGCGCCCGCCGACGGTGGCGAGCGCGCCGAGCCGGTCGCGCAGCGCGGGGGCCTGGTCGGGGAGGTCGGGCAGGGCCGGGGCGAGGATCTTGGCGGTGACCACGTCCCGGATCCGGCGCGCCTCGTCCTCGGCCTCGGCCACCCGCGTGATCCGCTCGGCCAGCAGGCGGGCCCGCTCGGCGTACTCCTCACGCACCCGCGCGGCCTGCTCCATGGCGCCGCGGCGGGCGACGGCGGCCGCGGCGGTGGCGTCCATCTCGCCGCGCAGCGAGGCCGAGCCCAGCGGGTCGGTGCCGGCCGAGGCGCGCAGGCGGGCGGCGTCGGCGTCGACGCGGTCCAGCAGCGGGTCGGCGATGCCGTGGCCGGTGGCCAGGTCCCTGGCCGCGCGGCGGGCGGCGTCGGCCCGGTCCAGGCGCGGCAGCAGGTCGGTCCACGCGGCGTCCACGGCGGCGATGGTCTCGGCGACCTCGCGGTAGGCCTCGTCCATGCGGGCCAGGACGACGTCCAGGGTGATCCACTCGCCGACGGCGCGGAGCAGGGAGCGTTTCTCCACGGGGACGGCGTCGGGCTTGAGCTCCACCGAGGGGCCGGCGAGCAGGCCGGTGAGTGCGGCGATGTCGGGCCGGTGGGCGGCCCGCAGTTCCTCGGCGTGGTCGAGCACCCGCCGGTAGGCGTCGAACAGCCACCACAGGGTGACGAGCCGGACCTGGGCCTGTTCCCAGCGGCGGGCGGTCTCGCCGGTGGCGGCCAGGCCCTTCAGCAGTTCGTGGCTCGGGTGGCCGTCGAGGTCGAGCATGTCGCCGGAGATGCGGTCGCGTTCCTCGGTGCGGCGGCGCAGGGCGTGGTCGATTCCCTCAAGGCTCATCGGCGGGCCGGAGGCCCCACGCATGCCCAACGCTTCGTGCCTCCCCCCGGGTGGGACGGACCGCGCCCGTCTACTTACACATTCTTTCCACAATTCGGGGTCGCGCGTGCGTTGAGCGGTGCCGTCAAGGCGGGTATTCCATCACATACCGGTCACGTAGGCGTCACGGAAGCGGCGAGGGGCCCGCTCCGGCGGCGTCTCCGCACGTCGCCCGGGCCTCCGTGCCGGGCGACCGCGGGGATCAGCGGCCGACGAGCCAGTTCCAGATGCTCCGCACGACGTCGAAGCCGACGTCGGTCACGATGCCGAGGACCCGGGTGACGGCGTTCTTGACGAGGTGCTCGATGGCGGTCTCGTCGCGGTACTGGACGGCGTAGTCGAGACGGGTGACGTACTCGGCGTCCTCCCGCCGCCGCGCCTCCACCGCCCGCATGATGTCGTCGTCGTCGATCACGGCCGGCTCCCCGTGGCGGGCGCGCACGGCGCTCCGCCGCCCGGCCGGGGCGCGGGGCGGTTCACAGCGGGAACCGTTCGAGGTCGAAGGCCTTGACGCCGCGCACGCCGTCCCAGACCAGGAAGTTGCCGTACTCGCGCATCGACGCGACCGGCACGCCCGCGAGGCCGGCGGCGTCGTCCAGCAGCCGCTGGAATCGGAAGATGGCGGTCGGCCCCAGTTTGTTCACCACGCTCACCATGAGCTGCACGAGGTTGAAGCGGAACAGCGCCGAGCACGGCAGGACGCGGTGGTTGTCGCGCAGGCGGGCGAACACCGGGGCGTGCCGGGGATGGGCGGCGGCGTAGGCCTCGCGGACCGCCTCGGAGAAGTGCCCCCGGTAGTGGACGGCGTTCTTGTCGTAGCTCAGCCGATCGTCCGACACCGCGAACTCCCCGGTGTTGTACGTGCTCGCGCGGAGCAGCTCGGCCCACGGTTCGACGACGGCCTTCTCGAAGTGGGCGGCCTTGCGCTCCAGCCGGGCGGCGAGCGGGGGGCTCGGGATGAACGAGCCGCGCGTCCCGCGCATGTCGAAGATCCACGGCGGCGGGGTCAGCGTGTCGGCCTTGGTGAGCACGAAGGTGAGCTTGCTGGCGACCTGCCGGCGCAGGTCGAGGTCGACGCGGGCGAGCAGGGCGTCCAGGCAGCGGGTCTCGGCGGCGCCCGACCAGCTGTCGGCGTGGATGGCCCAGATGACGACGTCGGATTCGGAGATGCGCTCCAGGTACATCGCCATGGAGTCGACGTCCGCACCGGACGGCTCCCCCATTCCAGGCATATCCCAGAATGTCAACTTGTGACCTGAATTTCCGGGCACGGTGATGGCGTGCGGTTTGCCGGTGACCTGCCGCGCGTCCCCCACCGGAAGCTCCGTACCGAACAGAACATTGAGCAAGGATGACTTTCCGACACCCGTTTGACCCATTATCGCTACGCTTAACGGCTTATTAGCCTCTGCGTCACGTTCCTGGCGCACGCTGTGCCTGACCTCATCAAGCTGACGCTCGTCAAGCGCGTCAACCGAAATTCGGCCGATCCTTGCCACGGGCTCACCTCACGTCATAGCGTTAACAATGTTTACGGCTAGTTTTTGCCACCGGCCCCATCGTGGCCACTGATCCTTGCGATGACCTTGCGGGGAAGGCCGTCGATGGAGAATCGCAAACCGATCCCGGCGGTGAACGTGGCGAGATTCGATGTCAGACTGCTCGGCGACGTCTCGATCCTGGTGGACGGGGCGCCGAGGAAGCTCCTCCCCCAGACGGCCAAGGCCCTGGCCATGCTCGTCTCGGCCAGGAACCCGATCCCGCAGAACAGCCTGGCGGCGGCGCTCGCGCAGAACCCCGACTGGCCGGTGCCCGACGTGGCCCCCCCGCTCTCACGGCTGCGGCAGGCCCTTTCCGGCAGCGCCCTGGACATCCCGCCCGCCAAGTGGTCCCACGCCTACGAGCTGGTGGAGCGGCAGGAGGGCTACCTGGCGGTGACGCTGGACGCGGCCCGCTTCGAGACCCTGCTGCGCGAGGGCAGGGAGCTGTACGACGGCGGCGACCCCGCCGGCGCCCTGGCCCGGCTGCGGTCGGCGGCGGCCGAGTGGCGCGGCGCGCCCTTCGCCTCCCTGGCGGCCGGCTGGAGCCTGCCGTGGGTCTGCGAGACCTATCGCGCCAAGCTGGAGGAGCAGCGCAAGGACCTGGTGCGCCTCGCCGCCAGGATCGCCCTGCAGGGCAGGTACGAGGACGCGGCCTTCCTGTCGGAGGGCGTCGTGGGCGAGGGCCAGGAGGACACCACCGCCGTCTGGCTGCTCCGCCTGCTCACCACCCTGCGCGAGGACGGCCCGGCCGCCGCGCGGCGGCTCGTCGACCGGCGCCGGCCGCTGGCCCCGAACGACGAGGCGGTGCGCCGCGCCGAGGACCTGCTGGACCTGCACGACCACGGCTTCGACGTCCGGGCCCCGCTCGGCGCGGACCCGGGCGGGCACGGCGGACCGCCGGTCCTGGTGGGCCGCCGCCAGGAGGTCGTGCGGCTCGGCCGCGTGGTCGAGCGGCTCAGGGACGGTGACGCCGCCGCCCTGGCCCTGTGCGGTCCCGGCGGCATCGGCAAGACCCGGCTGCTGCGCGAGGCCGCCCACATGGCCGCCGCCGCGCGGGTGCGCGTGGTGAGCGTGATGTGCCAGGACCTGGACGGCCTGCAGCCGTGGCACGAGCTGGCCGGAGCGGTGTGGGGCCACCTCCGGCGCGACCTGTCCGGCCCGCCCGACCCGATCAGCGCCCAGGAGCGCGACACGCTCGGCAAGCTGATGTCGGCCGGCGCGCTGGACTCCCCCTCGGGCCCGGGCCACGAGCGCGACCCGCGCGAGCTGACCTTCCTGCTGACGAGCCTGCTCCGCCGCGCCGCCGGGAACGGGCTGCTGGTGGCCTTCGACAACGCCCACCTGCTCAGCGACTACGCCAAGGAGCTGCTCAAGCACGTGCGCAGGGGCCTCGGCCCGGTCCCTGTGGGTTTCCTGCTCGCCACCCGGGACGCCGCCTCCGGCTGGGAGAAGGCCATGGACGCCCTCACGGTGTCGCCGCTGACCGTCGACGAGGTGGGCGAGTGGCTCGGCCGCACCTGGGGGCGCGAGCCGACCTCCGACGAGGCCAAGGAGGCCGCGCTCGCCACCGACGGCGTGCCGCTGGAGCTGTGCGACCTGGCCGTGGACGGCGGGCCGCGCCCGGCCGCCGCGCGGCCCGGCGACAAGGGCGGCTCCGCGTTCCGGTGGCTGGCCGCCGCCGCGATCACCGCCCTGGCCCTGGACGTCGACACCGCCCTGGTGGCCCGGATGCTGGACCTGCCGCCCGAGGAGGCCGACCGCCACCAGGCCCAGGCCGCCGCGAGCGACGCCATCTCCGGCCACGACCGCGTCCAGTTCCCGCACGACCGCGCCCGCGAGGACGTGCTGGCCGACCTCAACCAGGACCCGGCGCTGGTCAGGGACCTGCACCGCCGGGCCTTCGAGGCGCTGGCCGAGCGCATGACCGCCACCGGCTGGGCCGACCCCGCGCTTCCGGTGCGCGTCGCGCGGCACGCCCTGGCCGCCGGGGCCGGCATCCCGCAGGAGGACGCCGCCGCCGCGTGCCTTGACGCGGCGCGCGCCGAGCAGCGCGGGTTCGGCGTCGAGAGCGCGATGAAATGGGCCGGCGCCGGCCTGGCGCTGCGGTGCGGCACCGCCACCCGCGTCGGCCTGCTGATCACGCTCGGCGACGCGCTCAGCGACGGCGGCGACATGGACGAGGCCGGGCGGCGCTACCTGTCCGCCTACCAGACCGCCGAGGGGCTGCCCCGCCTGGCCGCGGCGGCGGCGATCCGGCTGGCCCGCCGGTGGTCCAACCCCGGCCAGATCGACCGGCAGCTCATCGGTCTGCTGCGGGCCTCCCTGACCGGGGTCGCGGGCGACGGCGACCAGGAGGCCGTGGTGCTGCGCCTGCAGCTCCAGGCCCACCTCGCCAAGAAGGAGACGATGTCGGTCAGCGCCGGCCCGCTCCTTGACGGGCCGCCCGCGGGCGTCGCGCTCGCCCGCGCCACGCTGCGGGAGCTCCCCGCCGAGGGCAACCCCCTGTTCCGCTGCGAGGTGCTCAACGAGTGCCGGTGGGCGCTGTTCGACCACGCCCACCCGGGCGAGCTGGTCGACATCGCCGCCCAGCTCCACGAGGCGGGCATCCAGGGAGGGTCGGCGTACTTCCAGAGCGAGGGCATGGTCGCGCTGGCGGTCGACCAGCTCAGGCTCGGCCTGCTCAGCGACGCGCTCGCCACCATCGACAACCACCGCAGGCACGTCACCCGCAGCCCCCGCGCGCTCGGCCCCTGGCTGCAGAACACCCTGGACACAGTGATGGACCTGTGGAACGGCGACTTCCAGCGGGCCGGCGAGCGCCTCATGGGCGAGTCACGCACCATGGTCGAGGAGCTGGCGGCCGGCGGGTCGGTCCCCGCCGAGACCCTCCAGCAGACCTGGATGGGGCAGTACTTCTGGTTGCTGCACGAACGCGGGGAGATGGCCGTGCTGTTCGGCTCCGGGCTGGCCCGGCAGATCGAGCAGCACGGGTACTTCCCGATCTGGCGGGCGGCGCACGTGCTCGCGCTGTGCGAGACCGACCAGCACGACGAGGCCGCCGACCGGCTCGCGGCCATCATGCGCGAGACCTCGGGGCTCGCCGCGCTGCCGCCGCACGGCTGGACGGTGCCGACGCTGGCGATCCTGGCCGAGTCGTGCGCCATGATCGCCGAGGCGGGGGTCGAGGGCGCCGAGCTGGAGGTCCACGTGCCGGTGCTGCGCGAGCGGCTGGCCGCCTACCCCGAGGAGCTCGTGCTCGCCGGGTGGCCGACCACACTGCTCGGGCCGACGGCCCGGTTCCGCGGGCTGCTCGCCATGATCGCGGGTGACGTGGAGGAGGCGCTGCGCTGCTTCGACGAGGCGACGCGCATGGTGTCGGCCGCGCCCCCGCACATGGCGAGGATCCAGCTCGACCGCGCCAAGGCCCTGCGGCTGCGCGACCCCTCCGACGCGACGGGCGAGGCGACCCGGCTGCTGCACCGCTCGCTGCGCCTGGCCGAGCGCCTGGGCATGCCCCGCGTCGCCGCCGAGGCCCGTTCCCTGCTCACCACCTGACCACCGCCCGGCGGGACGCCGCGCCTGACCCGCCCGGCGGGACCACGCGCCCGGCCTCGCGGGACGACCCCGCCGCCTGTCGCCTGGACGACGGACGGCCCGGCCGGGAGCGAGGCCCCGTTCCGCCGCCGTGGTGCGGGCGTGCGGGCGGGGAGCGCTCCTGGCCGGGCCTTGGAGGGGGTCAGGCGGGCAGGGATGTGCCGAGTTCGAGCGTGGAGGGCAGCTCGGCGCGGCTGGTGATGTCGAGCTTGCGGTAGGTCCTGGTCAGGTGCTGCTCGACGGTGCTGACCGTGACGTACAGCTTGTCGGCGATCTCGCGGTTGGTGTAGCCGGCGGCGGCCAGGACCGCGACCCGCCGTTCGGCGTCGCTCAGGATGGCCGTCACGTCGGCGGCCTCGGCGGCCGACCCCGACACCGCGACGGCACTCCCGTCGCCGTCGCGGCTGAGCGACCTGCTCAGCGGCTCGGCGTGGCACTCCTGCGCGACCGCGCGGGCCCGCCCGCCGATCATCCCGGCCCTGCGGTACTCGCCGAGCGCGTGGAAGGCCTCGGTCAGGTCCACCAGCACGCGCGCCAGTTCGTACCGGTCCCCGCCGTTCTGCAGCAGGTCGCCGGCCTGGCGCAGCAGCATGGGGCGGTGGCGGGGCTCGCTGGTGGCGGCGAGCAGGCGCATCGCGATGCCGTGCACCCGGGGGGCGCCGGTGCCGCACCGCCTGATCTGCTCCTCCACCAGGCGCCTGGCCTGGTCGGGCCGGCCGAGCCGCAGGCACGCCTCGGCCGCCTCGGCGCGCCACGGCACCAGCCACGGCACGTCCAGGTCCCAGCGGCCCATCAGCTCGCCGCACCGCTGGAAGTCCCGCAGCGCGAGCTGGGCGTGGTCGGTCGCCATGCTGTACCGGCCCCTGGCGTGCAGGTAGTGCAGGCCCCAGCGGGTCTGGAACATGGCGTCCGGCACGGGCTGGTCGAGCAGCTCGTTGACGGCGTCGTGGTTGCCCATGGCGGTGGAGGCGATGACCAGGCTGGACAGCGGCCCGCCGACGGCGACGCCCCAGCTGCTCATCGGGATGGTGTCCAGCGCCAGGCGGCCGTGGAACTCGGCGCCGAGCATGTCGCCCTGGCGGAGCGCGATCTCGGCGCGGATGGCCGACAGCCGGGCCTGCCGGCTCGGGGCGTGCCGTGAGGAGGCCTCGTCGATGAACAGGTCGCACCACGGCGCCGCCTTGTCGGGCCGCCCGCCGTAGGTGAGCGCGAGCAGGGCGCTCTCGACGGTGTCCATGGACATCTCGTCGAGGCGGGAGCTGCGCAGGATCCGCTCGACCACGGCCACGATCTCCTCGCGCGGGCCCCGGGTGAGGACGGCGGCGAGCGTGATCGCCGACTCCAGGCGGCGGTAGGCCGACACCGACAGGATGGCGGCGCGCGACTGCTCGCCGGTCACCTGCGGCAGGTGCGACAGGAACGGGGTGTGCGAGCAGCGCAGCCACGGCCGGGTGACCACCAGCTCGGTCACCGTGTCGGCGTCCAGCTTCTCGCCCGAGTCGCTGAGCCGCTTCAGCACGTCCTGGGCGTCGTCGAAGCGGCCGTGCCACAGCAGGGCCTTGGCCAGCACGACGGCGTCGCTGCCGCGCAGGTTGCCCTTGTGCATCGCGTCGGTCAGCTCGGAGAAGTGCCCGGTCGGGGTGCTCGGGTTGATCCGCCACTCGGCCCGCATGAGCGCGGTGGTGATCCTCACCCGCTGCTGCTCGTCGGTGGAGGTGCGGCACGCCAGCCGCAGGTACTCCACGGCGGGCTCGACCCTGCCCTCGCGCAGCGCGTGCCTGGCGGCGTCCTCCAGGACGCCGACGGCCCAGTGCTCGTCGATGAGGCCGGCGTGCAGCAGGTGCTCGGCGATCACCGTGGTGGAGCCGCCGCCGTCGTAGGCCAGCTCGGCGGCGCGCCGGTGCAGCGCGCCCCGCTCGTCGGCGTCCAGCTCGGCCAGGACGGCCGCGCGGGCCGCCTCGTGCCGGAAGCGCCCCATGCTGAGCAGTCCCGCGGCGCTGAGCGCCTGGATCTCGCGGGCGACGTACTCGGGGCTGACGTCCAGGAGCTGGGGCAGCGAACCGGGCTCGCCGAGGATGCCGAGGCCCCAGGCCACCTGGAGCATCTTGGGGTCGGCGCGGTGCAGGCAGGACAGCACGGCCTGCCCGTAACCGTCGCCGGGGACCAGCTCGGCCGGGGGGTGCCCGGCGGTGCGGGTGGCCATCTGGTGGTCCTCCACCAGGCCCTGGACCAGCAGCGGGTTGCCCCCGCTGAGGGTGTACCACTCGCCGGCGAACCGCTCGGCGGCCTGGGTGCCGAGGTGCTCGGCGACCAGGCTCATAACGCCGGCCTGGGACAGCGGGCCGATCTGGACGCGGCGGCAGTGGGGCTGCCTGAGCAGTTCGGTCGGGAAGGAGGTCTCGGCGTACCGGCCGTGGGCGGAGTGGCTGAAGACCGCCACGATCGAGGCGAACCTGACCCGCCGCGACAGGTAGGCCAGGCACAGCAGCGACGCCCGGTCGGCGTGGTGGACGTCGTCCACGACGATCATCAGCGGGTAGCGCTCGGACAGCTCCAGCAGCACGGTGCACAGGGCGTGCACGATCTGGGCGTCCACCTGCTTCATGGCCTCGGTGAGCGGGTCGGCCGACAGGACGGTGCGCGCGCCCTCCTGCAGCAGGGCCATGGCCCGGTCGCGCTCTTCCATCACCAGGGGCGCGTCCTGGATGAGCTGGCCGATGACGCCGAGCGGCAGGTCCCGCTCGGCCAGCGACCCGGTCGCGGTGATGGGCAGCGCGCCCAGCTCGGCGGCCTGCTCGGCGAAGGAGTGCAGCAGTTCGCTCTTGCCGGTCGCGACGGTACCGCTCACCAGGGCGACCCGGCCCTTTCCCATGATGGCGCTGGCGAGTAGCCCCTCCAGGGAGGCCAACGCCTCCTGTCGTTCGATCAGGCTCATGACGAGCCTCCCTTTTCCCGACGATTCACCTGTAACCGCGGGTCGGAACCGCGGGACCCGGATGGGCGGCCGGTCCGGCTCACCTGAGCCGCCCGCCGCCCGGTTTCTCCGGGCCCGACCGCGCCACATGATCGTGACGCCTTCCGATTGTCCGCACTTGTCCGTTTCTGGGGACTATGGCCACGCTAGGCTCCGGCGCCTTCGGGCCCTTATCACCCGACTATCGATCATGCTCATCGCCGCGACACCAGCTTCGGGCGCGCGGCGCGCGGCGCCGGGATCCCGGCGCCCTCCCCCTCGCCCACCTGCGGCGGGACCGCCTCGGACGCGGCGCCGGGCACCGCCGCCGGGCGGTCGAGGCGGGCGCGGGTGACCCCGGCGCGCACGGCCGACAGCGCGGCCGCCGGCACGTCACGGTCGGCCCCGGCACCCCAGAAGGTCCTGCCCCCCACCCGGCACTCCGCGTAGACGACGGCGCCGGCCTCCCGGGGCGGCGCGGATCCGGACGCCGCGCGGTGCACGGCGCGCACCTCCACCCCCCACCGCGCCAGCGCCTCCCGCACGACGCGGACGCAGTCGCTCCGGCCGCCGCCGACGTCGAACCGCTCCCGGTCGATGTGCAGCTCGACCGTCACCGGCTCCCCGGTGAACACCAGCGGGATGGGCAGCAGCGGGTACTCCAGGTAGCAGCGGTCGAACAGGCCCCTGACCCGGTCGGGGGTGATCTCCCCGCCCTCGGCGTCGGCCGTCTCCTGGACCACGCGCACGAAGTCGAGCTGCAGCGGGCGCGGCAGGTTCATGCCGTGCCAGGCGCTCATGACGTACGCCACGCCGCCCTTGCCCGACTGGCTGTTGATCCGCACGACCGCCTCGTAGGTGCGGCCGACGTCCTGCGGGTCCAGCGGCAGGTACGGCACCTCCCACGGCAGGTCCCCGGCCGGCGCCCCCGCACGCGCGGCGGCCTCCTCCAGGGAGTCGAAGCCCTTCTTGATCGCGTCCTGGTGGGATCCGGAGAATGCCGTGTAGACCAGGTCGCCGCCGTAGGGGTGGCGGGGGTGGACCGCCAGCTCGTTGCAGTACTCCACCGTGCGGCGGACCCCGTCCAGGTCGGAGAAGTCGACGCCCGGGTCCACGCCGTGGGTGAGCATGTTGAGCCCGAGGGTGACCAGGCACACGTTGCCGGCGCGCTCACCGTTGCCGAACAGGCAGCCCTCGACGCGCTGCGCCCCCGCGAGCAGCGCCATCTCGGCGGAGGCGACCCCCGTGCCCCGGTCGTTGTGGGGGTGGACCGACAGGCACACGTCCCGGCGGCGCGACAGGTTGCGGTCCAGCCACTCGATCTGGTCGGCGAACACGTTCGGCAGCGACCGCTCGACGGTGGTCGGGAAGTTGAGGACGATCTCGCGCCCGGGTCCGGGCCGCCAGACGTCCATCACGGCCTCGCACACCTCGAGGGAGAACTCGAGCTCGGTGTCGTTGAACAGCTCGGGCGAGTACTCGAACCCGAGGTCGCAGCCGCCGAGCATCTTGTCGGCGTACTTCATGACCAGGCGGGTGCCCTGGACCGCGAGGTCCTTGCACTCGTCGCGGTTCATCCCGAACACCACCCGCCGGAACAGCGGCGAGGTCGCGTTGTACAGGTGGACGGTCGCGCGCCGCGCGCCCTCGAGGCTCTCCACCGTGCGCCTGATCAGCTCGTCACGGGCCGGCACCAGGACCGAGATCCGCACGTCGTCCGGAATGAGGTCGCGTTCGATGAGCCGCCTGACGAACGTGAAGTCGTCCTGGCTGGCGACCGGGAACCCGACCTCGATCTCCTTATACCCCATGCCGGTGAGCAGGTCGAACATCGCCATCTTGCGGTCGGGGGTCATCGGTTCGGCCAGGGACTGGTTGCCGTCGCGCAGGTCGGTCGACAGCCAGCGGGGCGCGGTGGTGATGGCGTTGTCCGGCCACCGGCGGCCGGCCAGGGCCACGGGGGCGAACGGGCGGTAGCGCGCGGCCGCCGAGCGGCCGCCGGCCGCCTCCGGGTGCGCGGTCGTCTCGGATTCGGCTGTTGTCACGGTCGGTTTCCCTCCTCCGCCGTGGCCGCCCGGGGCGCCGCGCCTGACGGGACGACGGAGGGACGAGCCTCGGCACGATTTCCGTCGGTCACGCGATCCTGAAATGCGTGGAATACGAATAGGGCGAGAGCATCACCTGGATCTGGTAGGCGTCGGTCTCGTCCTGCATTCTGAAGGTGACGATTATCTCCGGATAGGCCGCGCTGAGGCCGAGGCCGACGAAGTAGTAGTCGCTGTCGAACCTGATCCGGTAAAGGCCGCGCTCGAGTTTCTTGTCGCGCCATTCGCTGATCCGGCCCTCGCTGTCGGTCTCCGCGTCGGCCAGGTCGCGCCAGCCTCCGTTGTCGTCCCGCTCGAGTCGCGCCCGAACGCCGGCGGCCGATCGGCCGTAAACACCGTCCAGCGCTTGCGCAGTAATACTCATGTCGAGAACACCTATCTGCCGGGCCCGCCGAGACGGACAGCTCGAACGTCGTCGCGATCGCACCGGCCGCCGTCACGGCCCTGGTGAGCCGGAGGACGACGACCCTGTCCTCGGTGACGCGTCCGGATCGGATGGGCGCCGATTGCGCCTTCTCTTCCGGACCTGCGCGCAAGAGTGCCGAACATCGCTATCGGTTCACTTTCGGTCGGCTATTCGCCGCCATCGCCGGGTGGGGTGCCGAGGGGTGTCGCCGCAGGTCAACCCGCTTTTCGTGACCCCCCAGAGCCCTCAGGGGAAAACCCGGGGCGATGAGTGGACAACCCCTGAATAGGACGGTGAGCTGGCCAGATGGCAGGCGAGAAGAGATCCGATAAGAACCGAATGGTGGCGCTTTCTACGTTGAAGTCGTTCCAGCCGATCGGCTGACGAACACAACGCGGTAAGAGAATGAAGAGGTCACCGAAAATGAGCGCTCACAACACCACCCAGGCCTTCCGATTCACCGCCGGCGCCCGGAACGCGATCTCCACCGGCACCTTGTCCCCGTTGTGCACAGTGTCCTCATCCGGCACGAGCGTCCCGCGCCGCAACTCCATGGCGGCCGGCGGCAACACTCCTTGGGGCTGAACCGCGCGGAGCGGTGTGGCGGATCTTCTGTCCGCATCCGGCCTCGCCGGAGACACTCCCGTCTCCGGCCCCGTGGGTCACTACATTTACTGACTGCACATGTCAAATCAGCCGATAATGGTACATATCGCCAACTGGATCCTTGCACGGTAAGTCGCAATTAGTTGCACGTGCACGTAAGTATGCGGATTCGGAAATTATTCGTAGACTCTCTATAGATCCGAACCTCGTATAGTAGTACGATCCAGACATAAGTGACATCGCCATATGTGACCGGCTCGCGCCCGACAGTGTCCCTGCGCACGTGTCACGACCGGCCAGGGCGGATGTTCACAACGGGGCGGATCTCCTGGAACCACGCACCTGGTACCTCTCGCATCGGAGGGTGAGCAAAACTTCCGGATGGGCCGCGAGCTTTGTTGCGAGGAGATGCAGGTGGAATTCGGGATTCTGGGAGCCCTCGAAGCGACGGAGAATGATCGGCGCCTGGATCTCGGAGGCATCCGGCAGCAGATCGTGCTCGCCGTCCTCCTGCTGGACGTCAACCGGGTCGTCACCATCGGCCGCCTCATGGAGGCCATCTACGGCGACGACCCGCCCACCACCGCCCGGGCCCAGGTCCAGATCTGCATCTCCTCCTTACGCCGCCTGTTCTCCGCCAACGGCAGCCCCGACCTCATCTCCACCCAGGCGCTCGGCTACACCATCCGCGTCGCGGCCGACCAGATCGACGCCCAGCGGTTCGAAAGCCTCGTGCAAAGGGCCAGGCGCGCCCGCGAGACCCGTGACGTCACCGGGGCGATAAAGCACTATCGCGACTCGCTGGCGCTGTGGCGCGGGCCCGCCCTCGACGGGATCGAGAGCCGCCTCGTGCAGTCGGCCGCCAGCAGGCTCACCGAGAACCGCGTCACCGCCAACGAGGACTGCATCCAGCTCGAACTGGACCTCGGCCGCCACCACGAGCTGGTCGGCGAGCTCACCGAGCTCACCGAGGAGTACCCCCTGCGCGAGCGGCTGCGCGGCCTGCTCATGACGGCGCTGTACCGCTCGGGCCGCCAGGCCGAGGCGCTGCAGGTGTACCGCAACGCGCGCCGCACGATGATCGAGGAACTGGGCATCGAGCCCAACGAGCGACTACAGCAGCTCGAGCACGCCATCCTCACCTCAGACGAGAGCCTGGACCCGCCGGCGCCGCCGCCGCCGGAGAAGGTGGAGATCCAGCCGCCCGCGACGGTCCCGGCCATCCCCGGCATGCTGCCCACCGACATCGCCGACTTCACCGGCCGCACCAAGCAGATCGAGGACATCCGCCAGCGCCTGATGCTCGCCACCGAGGACCGTTCCCGGTTCGCCGTGCCCATCATCGTGATCGTCGGCAAGCCCGGGGTGGGCAAGACCACCATCGCCGTCCACGCCTCCCACAGCGTCGGCGACCGCTTCCCCTACGGCCAGCTCTTCGCCGACCTGCACGGCGCCGCGCCCCGGCCCGCCAGCCCCATGCAGGTGCTGGAACGCTTTTTGCGCGTCCTCGGCGTGTCGGGCACCGCGATCCCCGACGGCCTGGAGGAGCGCGCCGAGATGTACCGCGCGATGCTCGCCGACCGCAGCATGCTCATCGTGCTCGACGACGCCGGCAGCGAGAGCCAGGTGCTCCCCCTGCTCCCCGGCAACCCCTCCTCGGCCGTCATCATCACGAGCCGCAGCCGCCTGGGCGGGCTGGCCGGCGCCGTCCACGTCGACGTGGAGACCTTCGAGTCCGACCAGTCGGTGAACCTGCTCTCCCGCATCGCCGGGATCGAGCGCGTGCAGTCGGAGGTCGAGGCCGCCGAGGCGCTGGCCGAGCTGTGCGGGCAGTTACCCCTCGCGCTGCGCATCGCCGGCGCCCGCCTGTCGGCCCGCCCGCACTGGAGCATCGAACAGCTCGTCAGCCGCCTGGAGGACGAGACCCGGCGGCTCGACGAGCTCAAGCACGGCGACATGGGCATCCGGGCGAGCATCTCCCTGACCTACGACAGCGTCGGCGAGGACGCCCGCCGCCTGTTCCGCCGCCTGACGATCCTGGACTCCCAGATCTTCTCCGCCTGGGTGAGCGCCCCCCTGCTGGACCAGCCGCTGTCCACCGCCCAGGACCTGCTGGACGACCTGGCCGACGCGCAGCTCATCGAGACCACCGGCGTCGGCTACGGCGTGCACAGCCAGTACCGCTTCCACGACCTGATCCGCGTGTTCGCGCGGGAGCGGCTGGCCGCCGAGGAGACCCCGGCCGACCGCAACGCGGCGCTGGCGCGCGTGCTCGGCGGGCTGCTGTTCCTGGCCGAGGCGGCGCACCGCCGCGAGTACGGCGGCGACTACGTCCAGATCCACAGCGAGGCCCCCCGGTGGCCGCTCCCGGTCAGGCTGGTCGACCAGCTCGTGTCCTCGCCGCTGCAGTGGTACGAGCGGGAGCGGTCCATGCTGGTGTCGGGCATCCGGCAGGCCGCGCAGGCGGGTTTCGTGCAGCTCTGCTGGGACCTGGCGATCAGCTCGGTGACGCTCTTCGAGTCGCGGGTGTACCTCGACGACTGGCGCGAGACGCACCAGATCGCGCTGACCGCCGCCCGGCAGGCGCAGGAGAGGCGCGGCCAGGCCGCGATGCTGTACTCCCGGGGGTCGCTGTACATCACCGAGCAGCGGTTCGGCGACGCGCGGTGCGACTTCGAGGCGGCGCTCCAGCTCTTCGAGGAGGTCGGCGACCGGCAGGGGACGGCCCTGGTCATCCGCAACATCGGGTTCCTCGACCGGCTGAGCGGGCGGTTCGCCGACGCCGAGGCGCACTACCGGCGCGCCCTGGACATCTTCCGCAGCACCGAGGACCAGGTGGCCTCGGCGTACGTGCTGCACAACCTGGCCCAGCTCCGGCTGGAGTTCAACGACCTGCCGGGCGCGCAGGGGCTGCTGTCGGAGGCGCTGGAGCTGAGCCGCAGGAGCGGCAGCAGGCGGGTCGAGGCGCAGGTCCTGCACCGCATCGGCCACACCTACCTGCAGTCCGACCAGCCCGCGCTGGCGGTCGAGGTGTTCGACGAGGCGCTCACCGTCGTGCGCAACATCGGCGACCCCACCGGCGAGGCGTACGCGCTGCACGGGCTGGGCATCGCCCGGCTGCGCCGCCACGAGCTGCCCGAGGCCGAGAACGCGCTGCGCCGCTCGCTGATGCTGGCCAGCACCTCCAGCGAGCAGCTCGTGGAGGCGCGGGTCCAGCTCGGGCTCGGCGAGCTGGCCAAGGCCCGCGAGGACTCCCCCCAGGCGGTGATCCACCTGGAGCAGGCGCTCACCTTGTTCCGGCAGATGCACATGCCGTTGCAGGAGGCCAGGACGCTGATCCGGCTGAGCGACGCCCAGGGGGCGGCGGGCGACGAGGAGGCCGGGCAGGACTCGCTGGTCCAGGCGCTGGCGCTGACCGACAAGATGGACGCGCCGGTGGCCCAGCAGATGCGCGGGACGCTCAACAAGCTGCTCGACGAGCAGCGCTACGCCGACTGAGGGCCCGGCGGCCGGGCCTTCCGCGGGCGCGGCCCCGCGCGCGCCTTGAGCGGGTCAGGCCGTTGGTGCCCGCGCCTTGAGCGGGTCAGGCGGCCAGTGCCCGTGCCTTCACCGGGGCGGTCGAGCCGCGCACGACGAGCTCGGGCTCGAACAGCAGCTCCTCGGCGGTGACCGAGGCGCCCTCGATTTGACCGGCAAGCAGCGTCACCGCCGCGCGCCCGATCGCCTCGATGGGCTGCCGTACGGTGGTCAGCGGGGGGTTGGTGCAGTTCATGAAGGCGGAGTCGTCGAAGCCGACGACCGACACGTCCTGCGGCACCGACAGGCCGAGGCGCCGCACGGCGCGGATGGCGCCGAGGGCCAGCGGGTCGCTGGCGCAGATGATGCCGGTGATGCCCTCGCGGACCAGCCGGGTGGCCACCGCCTGGCCGCCCTCCAGGGAGAACAGGCTGCGCTCCACCGCGCCGGGGCCGATCTTGACGCCCGCGGCGCGCGCCATGGCGGTGAACGCCGCGAGCTTGCGCCGGGAGGGGACGTGGTCCTCGGGGCCGAGCACCAGGCCGATGCGCTGGTGGCCGAGCGACATCAGGTGGCCGAAGGCCTGTTCCACCGCGACGGCGTCGTCGGTGGAGACGCGCGGGAAGCCGAGGCTCTCGGTCGCGGCGTTGACCAGGACGACCGGCAGCCGCAGCCCGAGCAGGCGGTGGTAGTGCTCGTGGGGGGCGTCGGCCTCGGCGTAGTGCCCTCCGGCGAACACCACCCCGGAGACCTGCTGCTCCAGCAGCATCTCCACGTAGTCGGCCTCCGACAGCCCGCCGGCCGTGCGCGTGCACAGCACGGGCGTGAAGCCGCGCTGCGCCAGGGCGCCGCCGACGACCTCGGCCAGGGCCGGGAAGATCGGGTTGCCCAGGTCGGGCAGGACCAGGCCGACCAGGCGGGCCCGCTCGCCCCGAAGCTGGGTCGGGCGCTCGTATCCGAGCACGTCCAGGGCCGTCAGCACGGCCGCGCGCGTGGAGTCGGACACCCCGGGCTTGCCGTTCAGCACCCGGCTGACCGTGGCCTCGCTGACCCCGACCTTCTTAGCAACTTCCGCAAGTCGACGTGTCACGGCGCAAGCATACTGTAAAAAACTACGCAAGCCGTTGACATCCCTGTCATTCGCCCGGGAACGGCCGCTGTCAGCCCGCGCGCGGAGCCGCCGCGAACCTGCATCGGTCCATCGCGCATCACCACAGCTCCAGCGCGGGCGGCCCGGCGGCGTCCCGGAAACCCCGGCGGCACAGGGGATCGCGCCCGACCGGCCCCGGTTGTCAGGCCCGCTTCACAGGGAGTCGTTAACATTTCGGCAATGTTGCGCAATCCAGTCGACTTATTGCGGCGACGGGGAGGTGACCAACGTCTCAGTCGCCCGCCGCCGGGCGCAGGCGGTGGAGCCGGAGCGCGAGCTGGATCTCCAGGGCGCGCTCGGGGGCCTGCCAGCCGTCGCCGAGCAGCCGTCCCACGCGGTCCAGGCGCTGGGTCACGGTGTTGACGTGGATGTGCAGCCGCTCGGCGGTCCGCGACAGGCTCGACCCGGCGCCGAAGTAGGCGTCCAGGGTCTGGACCAGCGCGGTGCCCCGCCGCCGGTCGTAGGCGAGCACCGGCCCGAGCGCCGACGTGAGGAACCCCGAGACGTCCCGGTCCCTGCCGATGAGCAGGCCGACGAAGCCCAGCTCGTCGCAGCCCGCCCCCTCCCCCTCGCGCCCGAGCGAGATCAGGGCCTCGGCGCAGCGGCGGGCCTCGCGGTAGGCCTCGGCGACCGCCTCGGGGCCCTGGACCGGCCCGGCGGCGCCCGCGGTGACCGGCGTGCCAAGCGAGGCGCCGAGCTCCCTGGCGACCCGCTGCGCCGCCGCCCCCGGGTCGACGCCGGGCAGCAGCAGGATGGTCTCCTCGCCCCGGGCGGCGACCAGCCCGTGCCGGGAGGCGGCGTCGGAGGAGGCCCAGAACGCGGTGCGCAGCCGGGGGGCCGGCTCACCGGCGCGGTGCCGGGCGACCACCAGGGTGTGCGGGGCGTCCAGGTCGACGCCGAGCAGCCGCGCCCGGCCGTACAGGGCGTCGGAGTGGACGTCCCTGCCGGTGAGCAGGTCGTCCAGCAGCTCGCCCCGCACCCTGCCCTCGGCCGCGGCGGCGGTGTTGCGGAACAGCAGCAGCAGGGCGGTGACCAGGGCGGCGCGTTCCAGGATCCGCTGGTCGGTGGCGGAGACCTCCTCGGTGGCGCGCAGGACCAGCGTGCCGAGGATCTCCGCGCCCGAGGCCACCGAGGTCACCCACAGGTCGCCGCGCTGGACGGTCCTGGCCAGGCCCCGGGAGGCGGCCGCGGCCCCGGCCACCTCGGCCTCGTCCAGCTCGCCCGCCGAGCCCACGGCGGCCAGCCTGCGCCCGTCGGCGTCCAGGACGGTGAGCCCGCCACCGAGGATGTCGGTGACCACGGCCGCGACGTCCTCGACGCCGCCGCCCCGGACGACCAGGCCGGTCATGCGGTCGTGGGCCTGGGCGGCACGCTCCACGGCCGCGCTGCGGGCCTGGACGAGCCGGTTGGCGGTGCTGAGCTCGGCCAGCGCGGTGCGGGTCTCCTCCAGCAGCCGGGCGTTGTCCAGGGCGACGGCGGCGTGCGCGGCGAGCGAGGCCAGCAGCGCCACCTCCTCCTGGGCGAACGGCCGCGCGCTGCGGTTGGCCGCGAACAGCACCCCGATGATCTGGGCGCCGAGCCGCATCGGCACCCCGAGGATGGCGACCAGCGCCTCCTCCTTGACCGCGACGTCGATGTGGGTGCGGTGGCGGAACCGTTCGTCGGCGAAGTAGTCGGCGCTGGCGTACGGCGTGCCGGTCTGGGCGACCAGGCCGCCGAGCCCGGCGCCCATCGGCAGCCGCAGCGCGCGGAAGGCCGCCGACACCGAGCCGTCGGTGACCCGCATGAAGGTGTCGCCGCGCTCGGCGTCGTGCAGCGTCATGTAGGAGATGTCGGCGTGCAGTAGCCTGCGGGCCCGGCGCACGATCGCCGCGAGGACGGCGTCGACGTCGCGGAGCCCCGCCAGGTCGCCGGCCGTCTCGAACAGCGCCGACAGTTCGGCCTCCCGCCGGGCGCGGTGCTCCAGCAGGGCCCGCACGCGCAGGGCGGCGAGCTTGGCGTGGTCCAGCTCGGCGAGGACCTCCGGGGCGGCGCCTGCGGCGCGGGCCTCGACCAGGGGGCCCTCGAACTCGACCGGCGGTGCCTCCCTGGCGAGCAGTTCGAGGAAGACGGTGCAGCTCATGGGGTCCATTGTCCCCTTGATCATGTCTGGTTCCCCCGATGCCGCCTCAGCGCGCGGTCCAGCCGCCGTCGATGGTGAGCGAGGCGCCGGTGATCATCGAGGCCTGCGGCGCGCACAGGTAGGCGACCGCCTCGGCGACCTCCTCGGGTTCGATCAGCCGCCGGATCGCGGCCGGGGCCAGCATGACCTGCTCGACGACCTCCTCCGGGCGCAGGTCGTGGACGCGGGCCTGGTCGGCGATCTGCTCCTCCACCAGCGGCGTGCGGACGTAGGCGGGGTTCACGCAGTTGGAGGTGACGCCGTGCTCGGCCCCCTCCAGGGCGATGACCTTCGACAGGCCCTCCAGGGCGTGCTTGGCGGTGACGTAGGCCACCTTGTACGGCGAGGCGCGCAGCCCGTGCACCGACGAGATGTTGACCACCCGCCCCCAGCCGCGCTCGTACATCCCCGGCAGCGCCTGGCGGGCCAGGCGGAACGGCGCCTCCACCATGATCTTCAGGATCGAGGAGAACACGGCCGGGGGGAAGTCGACGATCGGGGCGACGTGCTGGAAGCCGGCGTTGTTGACCAGGATGTCCACCCCGCCGAGGTCGAGCGCCTCGACGGCGGCCAGGTCGGTCAGGTCGGCGGCCACGGCCGTCCCGCCGATCTCCCCCGCGGCCTGGCGCGCCACGTCCTCACGGACGTCGAGGATGACGACCCCGGCGCCCGCGGCGGCCAGCCGGCGGGCGCACGCCCGGCCGATGCCGCTCGCCCCGCCCGTCACCAGGGCACGCCGGCCGGTCAGGTCGACCGACACCGGCTTCCCGGCGGTCACGCTCGTTGAAACCACAGCCACTGCTCCTAGGATCCGGGAATCGGTGATCCGCCGCGAAGGCGCTGACGGGCGGTTCGTACGGGAGGGCCTTACGGAGGGTGCTATACGGGCGTGCCGACGCCGGGGGTGCGGGCGGGGGCGCCGTCCTGCGTGTCTCCGGAGCCCGGCTCCCCCGGGCGGCGGCGGCCGGTACGGGCCGCGAGCAGGTCGCGGGCCGTCCCCCAGATGCCCCGGCGGAACACCAGCACGATGATCACGAAGATGGTGCCGGTGACGATGCCGATGCCGTCGAAGCCGACCGTCACCAGGTAGTCGTTCAGCTCGACGACCAGGCCCGCGCCGATGACGCCGCCCCACAGCGTGCCGATGCCGCCGAGGACGACCATCATCACCGCCTGCCCTGAGGTGGTCCAGTAGACGCTCTCCAGGGAGGCGAACCCGTGGCCGAGCGCGAACAGCCCGCCCGCCAGGCCCGACAGGGCGGCCGACAGCACGAAGGCCAGGAGCTTGTAGCGCTCGACCGGGTACCCGAGCGCCTGCGCCCGCGCCGGGTTGTCCCTGATCGACACCAGGACCCGGCCGAACGGCGAGCGGACGACGCGCCACACGGCCACGAACCCGGCGAGCAGCAGGGGCAGGGCCGCGTAGTAGAAGACGAACGAGTCCGAAAGGTCCAGCCCGAACAGCTCGCGCGGGACGCCCTGCAGGCCGTTCTCGCCGCCCGTCAGGTCCCGCCACTGGTTGACGACGAAGTACACCATCTGCGCGAACGCCAGGGTGACCATCGCGAAGTAGATGCCGCGCAGCCGCACCGACAGGTAGCCGATGGGCAGGGCCAGCACGGCCGCGAACACCGCGCCGCCGAGCGCCGCCACCGGGAAGGGCAGGCCGGAGTGCACCGCGATGAGGGCGGCGGCGTAGGCCGAGCCGCCCCAGAACGCGGCGTGCCCGAACGACAGCAGGCCGGTGAAGCCGAGCAGCAGGTCCAGCGCGGCGGCGAACAGCGCCCAGCAGGCCATGTCCAGGGCGACCGGCGGGTAGATCATCCACGGGAGCGCCAGGGCCAGGACCAGCCCGGCGGCGAGCAGCAGCGGCCTTCTGGCCAGCCGGGAAAGGATCACGACAGCGCCTCCTCGCGCCCGAACAGCCCCGCGGGCCGCCAGAGCAGCACGGCGGCCATCAGGATGAACACCAGCGTCTGGGACAGCGCGGGCACGTACAGGTTGCCGAGGGCCGAGACCAGCCCGATCGCGAAGCCCGCCGCCACGGAACCGAAGATCGAGCCGAGCCCGCCGATGACCACGACCGCGAACACCGTGATGATCAGGTCGGCGCCCATCAGCGGGTTGACCGCGCGCATGGGGGCGGCGAGCACCCCCGCGAGCCCGGCCAGCGCGATGCCGAAGCCGAAGACCGGGGTGACCCAGCGGCCCACGTCGATGCCGAGGGCGCGGGTCAGGTCGGGCCGCTCGGTGGCGGCCCGCACGATCATGCCGACCCGGGTGCGGGTCAGCACCACCCAGACCGCCGCGCACACCACGACCGAGACGGCCAGCACGAACACCTGGTAGGCCGGGTAGCCGAACAGGCCGAGGTCGACCGTGCCCGACAGCAGGCCGGGCCGGGGGTAGGGCTGGGACTGCACGCCGTACTCCCGTTTGACCAGGTCCTGCAGGATCAGCGCCAGGCCGAAGGTGAACAGGAAGTTGTACAGCGGGTCCAGCGGCGCCAGCCTGCGGATGAACAATCGCTCCAGCACGGTCCCCGCCAGGCCGAGCAGCAGCGGGACCAGGACCAGGGCGGCCCAGAAGTTCACGCCGAAGGAGTCCAGCAACACGTAGGACCCGAACGCGCCGAGCATGTAGAAGGCACCGTGGGCGAAGTTGACCACGCCCAGCATGCCGAAGATGACGGCGAGGCCGAGGGCGAGCAGGGCGTAGAAGGCGCCGCCCACCAGGCCGTTGAACGCCTGTTGCAGCACGGTGACCTCCAAGGGGACGGGCGGGGGGCGACCCCGCCAGGGGCGTGCGGAGGGCGGCCCTGGACGGGGTCCGGGCGGCCTTGGGCGGACGGGCGCGGGCGGGCGGGCCGCCCGCGCCCGGGCGGGCGCCGCGCGTGCCGGGGGGGTCCGCCGGGGGGGACGCGGGGGCGGGCGGGGGGGGGGGGGGGGGGGGGGGGGGGGGGGGGGGGGGGGGGGGGGGGCCCCCCCGCCCCCGGCCGGGCTCAGAGCTTGCAGGCGGGGTCCGCCGGCTGGAACGCCTGGTCGGCGGGGATGGTGCTGAGGATCTTCTCGTAGTCCCAGGGCTCCTTGACCTCGCTCGCCGGCTTCACCTGGGCCAGCGAGACGTCGTGCAGCAGCAGGTGGTCCTCGGCCCGGATGGTGGCGTTCTGCGCGAAGGCGTCCTCGAACTTGTGGCCCTCGAGCTGCTTGATCACCGCGTCGGCGCCGTCGGTGCCGGCGCGCTGCACCGCCTCCAGGTACTGGGTGGCGGCCGAGTAGTTGGCGGCGTTGGGGAAGCTCGGCCGCTTGCCGGCCTTGGCCTGGAACTTGTCGGCCCACGCGCGGTTGCCCGGGCTGCCGTTCCAGTACCAGGCGTCGGTGAACTTGGTGCCGGCCAGCGCGTCCGGGCCGAGCGAGTGGATGTCGGTGATGAACATCAGCCCGACCGCCAGGCCGATGCCCTTGTCGCGAAGCTTGTACTCGTTGTACTGCTTCACCAGGTTGACCAGGTCACCGCCGGCCTGCATCGTCCCGAGGACCTGCGGCTTGGGGTCGAGCCCGGGGGCCTTCAGCAGGAACGTGGAGAAGTTGTCGTTCGGGAACGGCGCGGGGTCGCTCTGGATGACCTTGCCGCCGGCGCCCTGCACCGCGGCGGTGAAGTTCTTCTGCATGTCCTGCCCGAACGCGTAGTCGGGGTAGACGATGTACCAGTTCTTCGACCCGTCCTTGGTGACGGTGTCACCGGTGCCGTGCGCCAGCATGTAGGTGTTGTAGCCGTAGTGGAAGGTGTACTTGTTGCACTGGGCGCCCTCCAGCTCGGTGGTGGCGGCGCCGATGTCCATGAACAGCTTCTTCTTGGCCTTGGCGACCCCGGCCACCGCCAGCGCCGCCGCCGAGGAGGGGACGTCCAGCACGATGTCGGCGTGCTGGCGGTCGTAGAGCTCCTGCGCCTTGGAGTTGGCGACCTCCGGCTTGTTCTGGTGGTCGGCCGAGAGCACCTCGACGTCCTTGGCGACCGCCTTGTCGCCGTACTTGGCCTTGTAGTCCGCGACCGCCATGTTCACGGCCTCGACGCTGCTCTTGCCCGACAGGTCGGCGTAGACCGCCGACTGGTCGTTCAGCACGGCGAGCACGACCTTGCCGTCGCTGATCTTGTCGTCGCCGCCCCCGGCGCCGGGTCCACCCGCGCAACCGGCGACCGTGGCTCCCGCCGCCACCACGGCGGCCACTCGGCCCAGAGCTTTCATGTGCGTATCTCCTGTCGGTTCGTGCAAAAGTGTCGGGTCGCCGTGGCGGCCCGGGAGCTTGATGGCGGGTCAGATGCCGAGGTAGTCCAGGAGCTCGTGCTCCCGCTCCCGCATCTCGTCGTTGCGCAGGGACTCCACGACGCGGCCCTCCGCCAGCAGGTAGTGCCGGTCGGCGACCGTCGCGGCGAAGTGCACGTTCTGCTCGATCAGCAGCACCGTCGTGCCCTGCCGCTTGACCTCACGCAGGATGTCGCCGATCTGCCCCACGATCAGCGGGGACAGCCCCTCGGTGGGCTCGTCGCACAGCAGCAGCCGCGCCCCCATCCGCAGCACCCGGGCCAGCGCGAGCATCTGCTGCTCGCCGCCCGACAGCTTGGTGCCGGGGAACGAGCGCCGCTCCTTCAGCCGGGGGAAGGTCTCGTACACCCGGGCCAGCGGCCAGGGGTCGGGGCCGGCGGCCGGCGGCAGCGTCAGGTTCTCCTCCACGGTGAGCGTCGAGTACACCCCGCGGTCGTCGGGGACGTACCCGAGGCCCATGCGCGCCCGGCGGTGCGCGGGCAGCCGGACGATGTCCGAGCCGAGGAAGGCGATGCCGCCGCTGTAGCGGCCCTGCAGCCCCATCAGGCAGCGCAGCAGCGTCGTCTTCCCGGCGCCGTTGCGGCCGACCAGGGTGACGATCTCCCCCTGCCCGACCTCGATGGACACCTCGCGCAGGACCTGCGCCTCGCCGTACCAGGCGGACAGGCCGGTCACGCTGAGGATGGGCCCGCTGTCAGTGGCCGGCATCGGCATCTCCCAGGTAGGCGCTGATGACCCGGGGGTCGTGGCGGATCTCGGCGTACGGCCCCTCGACGAGCACCCGGCCGCTCTGCAGGACCGTCACCCGGTCGGCCAGGCTGGAGACGACGCTCATGTTGTGCTCGACCATCACGACCGTGCGGCCCGCGCGGACCTTCCTGACCAGCTCCACGGTGCGCTCCACGTCCTCGGCGCCCATGCCGGCGGTCGGCTCGTCCAGCAGCAGCACCCGGGGGTCCAGCGCGAGCGCCAGGGCCAGCTCCAGGGCCCGCTTGTGGCCGTAGGCGAGGGTCCCGGCCGGGGTGCCGGCGTGCCCGGCCAGGCCGACCTGGTCCAGCAGCTCCATGGCCCGGTCCCCGAACCGGTCGAGCAGGCGGTGCGACCGCCAGAAACGCCAGGTCAGGCCGGTGCCGCCCGCCAGCGCCAGCTCCAGGTGCTCGCGCGGGGTCATCTGCGGGAACAGGCTGGTGATCTGGAACGACCTGGCCACCCCGAGGCGGGCCACCTGCTCGGGGCGGCTGCCCGTCAGGTCACGCCCGCCGAGCAGGATCCGGCCCGCGCTCGGCTTCAGGAAACCGGTCAGCAGGTTGAACAACGTGGTCTTCCCGGCGCCGTTCGGCCCGACCAGTGCGTGCACGCTGCCGTCCGCGACGTCCAGGTCCACGCCGTCGACGGCGCGGAAGCCCCGGAACTCCTTGGCCAGGCCCTGCGCTCGCAGGACAGGTCCGTCCATTCGGCCTCCTCGTCGTCTCGTGGGTGGTTTCGTCCAGGTCACCTTGGCGTTAACGGACGAAGTCGCTGTGACGCGGACACTAGGTGAGCGGGCGGAGGCGTTCCATGTGGCCAGGGCACACATTCCTTCGTGGCCGCACGGATGCCGCGCACATTCGCCGCAGGTCAGCGGGCTGCGGGACCTTTCCGGCGGGGTTATGTGGCCCGGCCACGTCCCGCCGGGCGTGCCGGGGCGCGGGGCGCCGGACGGGAGTGGGGTCCGGCGGGACGGCGGGCGGGGCGGGCATGGGTTCTCCGGACATAGCGGGGCGGGCAAATGTGGAGGCCGCGGACGTGGCCCGGGTCACAGCGACTGAGGACCATTGCGGTCACCCGCCCGGCGGCGACGCCGCGGCGCCACCTGAGGAGTCCCCCCATGCGATCCATCCGTCCCCGCCCGGGCCGCCTGCCGGGCCTCGCGGCGGCCCTGCTGGCCGGCACGTCCCTGCTCGTCCCGGTGTCCCCCGCCTCCGCCTCCGCCGCGTCCGTCGTCTCCGGCGGCTGCGCGGGCATCGAGCGCGTCAAGGTGCCCGGGGCCGAGAAGCAGATCTCCGCGTGCCTGGACGACCTGACCACGGCGGGCACCGTCGCCTCAGGGCACTCGATCGCGGCCGAGTACGCGGGCCTGACCTCCGCCGGCGCCACCAACCCGACCGGCGTCCCCGGCGCCCAGATCGACGGCTACTTCCCCGACACCTCCACCTCCAACACCGACCACGGGTGGAACCACGACAGCCAGTTCGTCATCCGGCTGCCCGAACACTGGAACGGCGGCCTGGTGGTCGCCGGGACGCCGGGGGTGCGCCGGCAGTACGCCAACGACTTCGCCATCTCCGACTGGGTGCTCGCCCAGGGGTACGCCTACGCGGCGACCGACAAGGGCAACACCGGCGCGGACTTCTACAAGGACGGCACGCGTCCCGGCGACGCCATCGTGGAGTGGAACCAGCGGGTCACCCAGCTCACCCGCGCCGCCAAGGCCGTGGCGGCGCAGCGCTACGGGCGGGCGCCGCGCCGGACGTACGCGGCGGGGATCTCCAACGGCGGGTACCTGGTCAGGTGGCAGCTGGAGAACCACCCCGAGCTGTACAGCGGCGGCGTCGACTGGGAGGGCACCCTGTGGCGGGAGAACGGCCCCAACCTGCTGACCTCACTGCCGGCCACGCTGCGCGAGTACCCCAAGTACGCCGCCACCGGGGACGCCGCCGCGCATGACGCGATCATCGCGGCGGGCTTCGCGCCCGGCTCCGAACCGCTGTGGGACTACCACTACAAGGTCTACTGGGACCTCACCCAGCGCATCTACCGCGAGGAGCTCGACTCGGGGTACGACGGCGCCACCGAGGCGGGCACCCCGTTCTGCGCCCCGGGCACGCCCGCGTGCGACGCCGACTACGACTACGCCGCCCGTCCCCGCGCCGTCCGCGAGGCCGTCGGGCGGATCGCCCTCACCGGCCGCATCGGACGGCCGCTGATCACCCTGCACGGGACGCTCGACACGCTGCTGCCCATCGGGCAGGACTCCGACGTCTACGACCGGCTGATCCGGGCACGCGGGCGCGACCGGCTGCACCGGTACTACCGGATCGAGGGCGGCAACCACGTCGACGGCCTGTACGACACCTACCCGGCCCTGCTGCGCCCGATCCTGCCGTGCTTCCGCAGCGCCTTCACCGCCCTCGAAGGCTGGACCACCCGCGGCACCACCCCACCCGCCGACGCCACCCTCCCCCGCCCCACCACCGGCGACCCCGCCACCACCTGCCCCCTCCCCTCCCACTGACAACTTCCA
>NZ_JANZYP010000035.1:23864-93547 GCF_025506355.1 Sphaerisporangium corydalis | reverse complement strand
CGAGTGCCGGGGTGGGGGGTGGCGGGCGGGGGCTCGACGAGGCGACCGGCACGCGGCTCGTCCTCGCCCGCGCGAGCAACCTGGCCTGGGGCATGAACCGCCTCGACGAGGCGCTCGACCTGCTCGACCGCACCGAGGCCACCCTCGGCGACCCCGGGTCGCGGCGGCAGATCGCGATGCGCCGGCTGGACCTCGCCTCCAGCGCGGCCAAGCCCCGCACCGCGCTCGACCTCGGCACCGCCCTGCTGCGCGCGGTGCCCGCGGGACCGCAGCGCATCCAGACGCTCAAGGCCCAGGCGCTCGCCCTGTGCTACGCCGGGCGCACCGGCGAGGCCGTCGCCGTCGCCCGTCAAGCGCTCACGGACGCCGGGTCCTGGCAGGACGCGATCCCCGCGATGGTGTCGCCCCTGCACTCCGCGTGGGCGATGGCCGGGCTGTTCGCCGGGGACCTGACGGCGATGGAGGAGGCGGTCGCCTCGATGGAGGCCGCCGTCGCCGCGCAGCGCGGCTGGTCGCTCGGCGAGGGCAGCCTGGCCCTGGCCAAGGGACACCTCGCGACGGCGCGCGGGCGGGTGGAGACGGCCCTCGGCGTGCTCCACGACGCGGCGCACCACCCGACGGCGCTCACCGTCGGCGGATGCATGGGGGCCTACGCCGCCGCCCAGGCGCTCCTCGGGGACGCCGAGGGGGCCCGCAGCACCCTCGACGAGGCGCTCGCGCGCAACCGGGCCACCTGGACGGGCTTCACCCGCTGGGTGGCCCTGACCCGCGTGTGGGTCGCGGCGGCGTACGGCGACACCGGCGCGGCCGTGGAGCTCGCGCTGGCGTTCGCCGAGGAGTGCAGGGACGCCGAGCTGCCGGGCTTCGAGTTCGTCGCCCTGCACGACGCCGTGCGGCTCGGCGGCGCCGCCTACGCCCTGGCCCGGCTGGAGGAGCTCCCCGCGCTGCACGACGGGCGCAGGGTCCTGCTCGCCCGCGACCACGCGCGGGCGGCGGTCGCCGGCGACGGCGCGGCCCTGCTGGCGGTCGCCGACGGCTTCGAGGGGCTCGGCATGATCCTGCACGCCGCCGAGGCGGCCGCGCAGGCGGCGCCCCGGCTGCGCAAGGACGGCAGGCACCGGGCCGCACTCGCCGCCACCACACGCGCGTGGACCCTGACCCGGCGGTGCGAGGGCGCCCGCACGCCCGCGCTGCGCGGCCTGGCCGCGCCGGGGCTGACCGGCCGGCAGCTCGAGATCGCCCAGCTCGCCGCGCAGGGCCTGAGCAACCGCGAGATCGCCGACCGGCTGGTGCTGTCCATCCGCACGGTCGGCAACCACCTGCGCGCCGTCTACGAGCGCACCGGCCTCCGCGACCGCGTCGACCTGCGCCACCTCTTCGACGGCACCACCTGACCGACCCGGCAGACCCGGCAGATCCGGCAGGTCCGGCAGGTCCGGGAGGTCCAGCAGGTCCGGCAGGCACAGCAGGTCCGGCAGGCCCAGCAGATCCAGCGATCCGGGAGGTCCGGGAGGTCCGGCGGGTCCGGGAGGTCCGCTACGCCCGGCCGCGGCCGTCCGGAGGACCGGTGACGCGTCCCTCCCCGGAAACCGGCCCGGGACCGTCGCGGCCCGGGCCGGGCGGGGTTCAGGTGGTGGCGGCGCGCCAGGCGTCGGTGAGCATGGCGGCCACGTCGACGTCGCCGGTGCCGTTGCGCTCGGTGACCCGTTTCCCCACGCGGACCATCGCGGTGACCTCCTCACCCCGGCCGCGCAGCCACATCTCCCACGACGCCGCACCGGGCCCCGTGCCGGCGAGCGCCCGCCCCATCGGTGCCAGCCGTGACACGGCCCCGCAGCCCGGGCAGGCGAACGACCCCGGTGCGAGCGGCCGGTCCACGCGCGTGTCCGTACGTGCTTCCCCCTGCAATTCCATGGCTCCCGCTTCCCGAGACGCCGTGCCGGCCTCGGTGCCGGCGGGCCGTCTCGCAATCAAGAGCGGGAACGGCCCGCCGTGATACCTGCCGCGCCGGAATGATTTCGGTCAGTCGCTCCCGTACTTGGCGTGGAGCCTGGCGAAGGCGGCGTCGGTGCCGGCCAGGGCGCGGTCGATGTCGGCGGGGGTGTGCGCGGCGGACAGGAACCAGTTGTGCCACGGGTGGAGGTACACGCCCTCCTCCAGGCACGCGCTCGACCAGTACATGGCCTTCTCCAGGGTCGTGTCCCCTTCGAAGGACAGCCACGGGATCTGGACCGGGCCGGTCTGGTTGACCACGAACCCGTGGGAGGCCGCCTGCGCGGCGAGTCCTTCGCGCAGCCGGGTGCCCGCCTGCTCCATCAGCGCGAGGCCGCCGGTGTCGCGCAGCGTCTCGATGGTCGTCTTCGCGGCGGCCATGGCGACGGCCGAGAACCAGAACGACCCGGTGGAGTACAGGGTCTGCGCGGGGCCCCGCAGGGCGTCGGTGCCGGTGACGGCGGCGATGGCGTACCCGTTGGCCATGGCCTTGCTCCACGCGGTCAGGTCAGGCCGCACGCCGAACGGCTCCCAGGAGCCGCGCAGGTCCAGCCGGAAGCCGGCCCGCACGTCGTCGATGACCAGGGCCGCGCCGATGCGGTCGGCGAGCGCGCGCACGCCGCGGGCGAACGCCGGGTCGGCCAGTTCCTGGTCCTCGAACGAGTCGTGCTTGAACGGCGTCACGATGATCGCGGCGACGTCGCCGTCGGCCTGGGCCGCCGCGGCCTCGGCGCCCGCCAGGTCGTTGTAGGGGTACTCGATGAGGTCGGCGCGCTCGTTGGGCGTCGTGCCGGCCAGGCTCGGGGTGCACCACGGGTCGGCGCCGTGGTAGGCGCCGTGGGCCACCAGGACCTTCGTGCGGCCGGTCGCGGCGCGGGCCACCATCAGGGCCTGCGTCGTGGCGTCGGTGCCGTTCTTGGAGAACATCACCCAGTCGGCCGAGGGGATGGTGTCGACCATCAGCTCGGCCAGGTCCACCATGACCGGTCCCGGCCCGTTCAGGCAGTCTCCGGCGGCCTGCTGGGCGGCGACGGCCGCCTCCACGCCGGGGTGCCGGTGGCCGAGGATGATCGGCCCCCAGCTGCACATCAGGTCGACGTACTCGCGCCCGTCGGCGTCCCACTGGCGGCAGCCCTCGCCCCTGACGAAGAACTGCGGGAAGCCGGGGGCGAAGATGGCGGCGTTGAGGTGGCCGTACATGCCCCCGGGGATGACCTTGGCCGCCCTCTCCCGGAGGTGCGCGTCGGACATGGGTTCGGTCATCGCGTTCAGATCCCTTCGGTGCCTTCGGTGCGTTCGTTGCCCGCGGCCTCGACGAGCGCGACGGACATGCCGTCGAGTCCCGCGTCCGAGCCGAGGCCCCCGGCGACGCGGGCGGCCACGGCCGTGCCGAGCCGGGCCGAGGCGACGACGTCCCGGCCGTCGAGCAGCCCCGCGATGAACCCCGCGCAGTAGGCGTCGCCGCATCCGGTGGTGTCCACTACGGGCACGTCCAGGGCGGGCACCCGGACGTGGCCCTTGGCGGTGGCGACCAGGCTGCCCTGGCTCCCGAGGGTGACCAGCACCGTGGAGGGGCCGTCGGCCAGGAGCAGGTCGGCCGCGGTCTCCACGTCGGAGGCGCCGGTCATCAGCAGGGCCTGCTCCTCGTTGGGCAGGAAGTGGTCGACGTAGGGCAGGAAGGCGCGGGCGCCGGGCATGAGCTCGGGCATGTTGGACAGCAGGTCCATGGTGACCAGCGTCCCGCCCGCCCTGGCGGCGCGGAGCAGCTCGTGGAAGGCCGGGTCGTGCAAGCCCCAGGTCACGTCCATGCCGCCCAGGTGGACGACCCGCGCCCCGGTGACCAGGGCCGGGTCCAGGTCGGCGAGCGCGTACCCGAGGTAGGCCCCGGGCACGTGGAAGGAGGGACGGCCGCCGTCGGGGCGGATGGGCAGGATCGAGGCGGCGGTCTGCTCGCCGGGCCTGCGCACCACGCCGCGGACGTCGACCCCGTGCCTCGCCATGATCATGACGAGGAAGTCGCCCAGCTCGTCGTCACCCGCCGCGCCGGCCGAGGCGACCGGGACGCCCAGCTTGGCCAGGTCGACGGCGGTCCCGGCGGCGGCCCCCGCCGCCGTGATGCGGATCTGCTCCAGCAGGTGGGTGTCCTGGCCTTGGGGAATGAACTCCACCGGTCTGGCCAGCACATCGACGATGTGCACCCCGAGCGTGACGACGGTCATGTATGGATCCTTCTGATATAAGAGACCTGCCGGATAATAGACGGGCGTCCGACTAAAATGTCAAGCACCTCGCGGAAGGACCGGGATGCCGAAGATCGTCAACCACCAGGAGCGCCGGCAGGAGGTGGTGGACGCCGCCCGCCGTGTCATCCTGCGCGAGGGCATCGACGCGGCCACGACCAGGGCGATCGCCAAGGAGGCCGGATACTCCAACGGCGTGCTGACGCACTACTTCGCCGACAAGGACGACATCCTGCTCTCGGCCCTGCGCTCCTCCCACCGCCGCATCGCCCACCGGCTGAAGGACAAGCTCGCGGGCCGCACCGGGCTGTCGGCGCTGCGCGAGCTGCTCGCCGACAACCTGCCGCTGGACGACGAGCGGGCCGGGGAGAGCGCGCTTGAGGTGGGGTTCTGGGGCCGGAGCCTGGCCGGCGGCACCCTGCTCGACGTGCAGCGGGAGGAGGCCGCCGAGCTGCGCTACATCGTGCGCACCCTGCTGGACGCCGCCGCGCAGGCCGGTGAGATCTCCACCGGCGAGAGCCTGGACGACGTCGCCGAGCGGCTGCTCGCGCTGGTCGACGGGCTGAGCCTGCACCGGCTGCTGTACCCCGGCCGGGTCTCCCCCGAGGTCCTGCGGCGCCTGATGACCGCGGAACTGGACCGCCTGGCCGTACCGGCGGACGGCGCGAGCACAATACCGGCGGACGGCGCGAGCGCCACGTCGGCCGGCGGCGGCACCGTCACACCGGCGGACGGCGCGAGCG
This sequence comes from Sphaerisporangium corydalis, assembly GCF_025506355.1. Classification (GTDB taxonomy): domain Bacteria; phylum Actinomycetota; class Actinomycetes; order Streptosporangiales; family Streptosporangiaceae; genus Sphaerisporangium; species Sphaerisporangium corydalis. The sequence goes on along the minus strand of NZ_JANZYP010000035.1, from coordinate 88,572 downwards.
TCGCACCGGCGGGAGGGACGGCGTGATCCTCGGTGGCGAGCGGGAGCGGCTGTGCGAGATCGGGGCGCGGATGGTGGGCACCGGCCTCGTGCTCGGCACCTCGGGCAACATCAGCGTCCGGAACGGCGACCTGGTCGCGGTGTCCCCCGGCGGGGTGGCCCTCGACCGGCTCACCCCCGAGAGCTGCCCGGTCCTCGACATGTCGGGAAACGTGGTGGAGGGGGACCATAAACCGTCCTCCGAGGTGCCGATGCACCTGGCCCTCTACGCGGACACCGGCACCACCGCGATCGTGCACACCCATTCCCAGTACGCCGTGGTGGTGTCCGCCACGATGACCGAGCTGCCGCCGATCCACTACAACGCGCTGCTGCTCGGCGGCGTGGTCCGGGTGGCGCCCTACGCGACGTACGGCACGCCGGAGCTGGCCGCGCACGTGCGCGCGGCCCTGGCGGGCAGGCAGGCGGCCCTCATGGCCAACCACGGCGCCGTCGCCATCGGCGCCGACCTGGACCAGGCCCTCGCGTCCGCCCGGCTGCTGGAGTGGCTGTGCACGGTGTACGTGCAGGCCAAGATGGTCGGGGAGCCTCACGTGCTCACCGAGGAGGAGCTCGTCGCCGTGATCGAACGCGCCGCCAGGGGATAGTCAGGCGGAGAGCCGGTACAGGGAGTCGGCCAGGCCGAAGGCGGTGGGACGCTTGGCCGCGTCGCCGATGCACGCGCCGACCAGGTCCGACAGCTCCGGCTCCAGCTCGGGACCGATGACCGGCGGAGTACTGTACACCTTCCGCAGCGTCAGCAGCGGGTCGTGCGTCGGCAGCTCGCCGTACAGGCCGTGCCCGCTCGCCGCCCAGTGCAGCGTGGCGCCAAGCGACCACACGTCGCACCCCGGCGAGGGCTTCTCGCCCTGCAGCAGCGCCGGGTCGGTGAACTCCACCGACCCGAGCCCGCCCATGCCGGTGATCGTCGCCCCCGGCATCAGGACCTGGGACAGGCCGAGGTCGGAGAGCTTGCCGCCGCCGTCGGTCAGCAGGACGTTCACCGGGCTGATGTCGCGGTGCACGATGCCCTCCTCGTGCAGGGCCTGCGCCGCGCGGGCCGCGCAGGCGACCGCGCGCACCACCCCGTCGCGGGAGGGCGGCTCCGCCGGCGCGGCGAGCGACCCGCCGGGGATGTGCTCCATGGAGTAGTAGAAGACCCCGCCCTGCTGCCCGGCGTCGTACAGCGTGACCAGGAAGGGCGAGCGCACCGCGGCGAACGCCTTCAGCTCGCGGGTGGCCCGCCGGAACGCGTCCTGCCCCGTGCCCCCCACGACCTTCACCGTGACGTACTCCGCGTCGACCGGCAGCCTCGGTGGTTTTCTCGCCAGATAGAACTCGCCATGGTTGCCCGCTCCCAGCGACCGGACGAACTCGTAGTCGGCGATGCCCTCCACCTTGCGTTCCTCTCCTCGACACGCGCGGATCGGCCCGGCGTGCGCCGCGAGGCCTCGCGCCGGCCGCCCCGGTCGGGGTACCGTCGCGTTGACCATTATCAGGGGCTGAGATCAGGGTGTCGTCACTCGCTGGGGACGTGTTCGATGCTGCGCGTGGATGTGCTGTTACTTGACCTGGTGATCGTGCTCGGAGCGGCCCGCCTTCTCGGCCTGCTCGCCAAGCGCGTCGGCCAGCCACCGGTGATCGGGGAGATCGTCGCGGGGATCCTGCTGGGTCCCACACTGCTGGGCCCGTGGATCGGCGACGACCTGTTCGGCCCCGACATGCGCCCGGCGCTGTCGGCCCTGGCCGACGTCGGCCTGATCCTGTTCATGTTCGTGGTCGGCCTGGAGCTCGACCAGAAGCTCGTGCGGGGCAAGGGGAAGGTGGCCGCGAGCATCTCCGTCGGCTCCACCGTCGTCCCCTTCGTCCTCGGTGTCCTGCTGGCGCTCACCCTCGCGGACGAGCACGCGCACGGCAGGACCCTGGCGTTCGTGCTGTTCCTCGGCGCCGCGATGTCGGCGACCGCGTTCCCGGTGCTCGCGCGGATCCTCACCGACCGCGGCATGCAACGCACCATGATCGGCGGGCTCGCGCTGGCGTCCGCCGCCGTCATCGACGTGCTGGCCTGGACGGTCCTGGCCGTCGTGGTCGCCATCGCGGGCACGGAGGCGGCGACCGGCCAGTGGCAGATCCTGCTGGCGGTGCCGTACGTCGCGCTGATGTTCTTCGTGGTGCGTCCGCTGCTGGCCCGCCTGGTGCCCGCCTTCGAACGGGCGGGACGCATCACGCCCGGCCTGCTGTCGATCGTGCTGCTCGGCCTGCTGACCTCGGCGTGGGCGACCGAGTGGATGCACATCCACTTCATCTTCGGCGCGTTCCTGTTCGGCGCGGTGATGCCCCGGGCGGGCGCCGAGAAGCTCAACCACCAGATCCTGGAGCGCCTGGAACAGCTCGCGGTGCTCCTGCTGCTGCCGATGTTCTTCGTCGTGTCCGGGCTGAACGTCAACCTGCGCACGCTGACGGTCGGGAGCTTCGGCGTGCTCGCGGCCATCCTCGCGGTCGCGATCGGCGGGAAGCTGGCCGGCTCCTACCTCGGCGCGCGGCTGCGGCGGCTGCCGGGGCGCCAGGCGTCCGCGCTGGCCATCCTGCTCAACACCCGGGGCCTGACCGAGATCGTCATCTTGACGGTCGGCCTGCAGAAGGGGGTGCTGGACGGCGAGCTGTACTCCCTCATGGTGCTGATGGCCCTGCTCACCACGGCGATGACCGGGCCGCTGCTGCGCCGCGTCTACCCCGACCGCAGGGTCGCCAGGGACATCGCCGAGGCCGCGCGCGTCACCCTGGACGGGACCACCTCCTACCGCGTGCTCGTCGTCATCCCGGGTGACCCGCTGGACGCCGGGCCGCTCGCCTGGCTGGCCGCCTCGCTGGCGAGCGCGCGTACGCCGTCGGAGGTGGTGCTCGGCCACCTGCAGCCCTATCCCGCCGGCCGCCTGGAGGTGGGCACCGGCCTGTCGTCGGAGCTGGCCGGCATGACCGAGACGCTGGGCGCGCTGGAGGCGCTGGCCGCCGGCGTGCGCGGCCGCGGCCCCGAGGCGCGGGTGGTGAGCCGGTTCTCGGCCGACGTGGCCGCCGAGCTGCCGGGGCTCGCCGAGTCCGCGCGGCCCGACGTGGTGGTGCTCGCCCGCGACACCCCCGGGCTCGACCGCGTCGTCGCCGAGGCGACCTGCCGCACCGTCACGGTGCTGCCGGGCACCTACGAGATGACCGGGCCGGTGGCCGTGCACCCCGGCCAGGACGACGCGGCCGCGCACATCGCCCTGCAGCTCGCGCTCGCCACCGGCCGCCCGCTGGTGGTGCTCGGGCGGGGCCGGGGCGCGGCCCTGGCGCAGCGGCTCGCCAGGCTCGGCGTGGAGACGACCTCGGCGGACGAGGCGCCCTCGGGCGCGCTGGTCGTGGCGGCGGCGGGCGCCGCCGCGCCCTCGGGCGCGCACCTGCTGGTCCGCGCCGAACAGGACGCCGACCCGGTCGACTGGGCGGCCGTCACCCCGTCGAAGGTGGGCGGCTGACCGGAGCGGGTCACCGGAGACGGGCGGCGACCGGTGCGCGCCGGTCGCCGCAGGTCGGTGACCGGCCGCGCGGGCCGGGCACCGCGGGTGGACGACCGGCCGCGCGGGCCGGCGCTCAGCCCTTGCGGTGGGACTCGTAGCGCATGGTGCGTGACACGCCGACGCGCACCGTCGTGCCGGGCAGGATGGGCACCGGCTCGTTCGGCGGGATGTCGTAGAAGTTGGGGTCCCCCGGCGGCTGCACCTGAGTGCCGTTGACCGAGCCCAGGTCGATGAGGTTGACGTCCCACGCGTCGAGCCGCACGCGCAGGTGGCGCCGGGAGACCGACCCGTCCGGGCTGGTGACCTTGGCCGGCCTGGCCTCCCCCGAGGTGACCTCCGGCGCGCGTTCGGGGTCGCGCCCGAGCAGGTAGTCGCTGTCGAGCCGCAGGGTCATGCCGTCGTCGAGCAGGAGCACGCCGAGCGGCGGCCGCTCCCCCTTGTACGGCACCAGGGTGCGCTGCACCAGCGCGATGCCGCACACCGCGCAGTAGGGGACGCGCGGGTCGTTGAAGTGGTCGTTCTTGCAGTCGACGCCGTAGACCATCGGGCGGTTCAGCGGCTCGGGGGTGGGCCCGGCCTCGGTGGGCTCCAGGATCGAGCCCGGCGTCCCGGCCTGCTGCTGCTCCCCCTGCCCGTCGATCAGCAGGTACGACTCGAACTCGGGCTGCTCCTCGGGCACGGGCACGCCGCCGCCGAGCGCGGCCATCTCGGGGTCGGTGACCAGGGCGGGCGGCTGCTCGAACTCCCGGCGCTGGACCGGGGGCACGTCGGGGGGCGGCGGGCCCTGCGGGGTGACGGGGTGCGGCGGCGGGGGCTCGGCGGGACGCGGCCCGGCCATGGCGGGCCCGTGGTCCGGCTCCGGCAGGCTCGGGCCGGTGTCGTGGCGGCCGTACTCCACCGGCTCCCGGGGCCGGACCGGCTCGGGCGGCGGCGGGGCCGTGGGCCGGGGCGGCTCGGAGGCCACCGGGGCCGCCGAGGACCGGGAGTGCTGCGATACGGGCGCGACGTGCCCGCCGGACTCGGTGTAGTCGCAGGTCAGGCCGCCGCCGGGGATGACGCCGCCGTCGAGGCGGGCCTGCCTGATCGGCTGCCCGGCGTCGGGCAGGCGCAGCTCCACTCCGGAGATCGGCCCGGGGACCAGGCGGTCGGTCCAGGTCAGGACGTCCTGGCCGTCGAGCCTGACGTCGGTGCCCGGCCCGGTGATCGTCACCTGCGCGTCCCCGCTGACCAGCACCGCGATGCCACCGCCCGCGCGGCCGGCGACGGCGCAGGTGATCGGCTCGGCCGTCATCGACCGCGCGAGGACCTGGGCGACGCGCCGGGCGAGGGCCCGGCCGTCCCCGCCGCCGGCGGCGGTCTCCTGGACCGCGTCCAGCAGTTCCCCGGCGACGGCGCCGGCCGCGTCGCACACCAGCAACAGGCCGCCCACATGGGCGATCAGGCCGTTGCCGGGAAGCGGACGCACCACCCCCACGCCTTGCTCCGTCACAGAACTCTCCCTCCCCGAAAACGCCACCTGATGAACGGCACCCGCATCGGCCCGTTGGCCACCAGCCAAACACAGATCCAGACCACCACGAACTGCGTCCAGAAGGCCGAGGCGGGCGGGACCGGGTCGATGACGCTACCGATGGCACCGGACCGTAGCAAAAACAACAGCAGAAGTCCTTCTGGCACAAGTGTCAGCAAACCGAACAGAGTGGGCCAATCCTTCTCCCACCGGAACTGCATCAGGAAGTGGTAGAGCAGCTCCCACAGCACCCCGAGGACGGCGACCGCCGCCAGCACCGAGAATCCGGTGAGGTAGTCCTGGGAGAGCGGCCCGGTGAGGCCGGGCAGCACGGGCACGATCAGCGCCGTGATCACCACGCCCACGGTGGCGAGCAGGAACAGCCGCGTCTGGATGCGGCCGATCAGTGTCGGAACCACGCGGAAGTCTCCTTAGACGGGCTTGTTGAGGGCCCATTTGAACCACTGAGATGTCGAGCGCAGCGGGCCCATCCGGCGGCAGAAACCGCGTCTGGCCAGGTCGTCGGCGATCTCCTGGGCGGCGATCTGCAGGCCGAGGAAGGTGTCGACGCCGGGGAAGTAGCCGCCGAGGGTGGCCGAGCCGGAGGCGTAGAGCGCCCCGTCGCCGCTGGCGGTGCCCTTGATCTCGAAGTGGCGCTCGACCTCCAGCCGGCCGACCGGGTTGCGGTAGGCGCCGCCGTGCCGCAGCAGGTCGGCGAACACGCGGTGCTCGGCGATGTCGGCCTCGAGGCCGGTGCAGTCGATGATGTAGTCGGAGACGGGCTCGCGGACGGTGCCGTCCTTGCTGCGCACGTAGCTCATCATGCGGCCGTCGGCCGCCGGCTCGACCCGCTCGACCGTGCCCTGGACGGCGTGGTAGTAGCCGCCCTCGCGGCCCGCGCGCATCTGCTCCTGCCAGCGGCGGCGGAAGGGGGTGTTGGTGCCGCCCATCTCCTTGTACTTCTGGGCACGCTCCGGGCCCTCCAGCCTGCGCATCTCGGCCTTGAGCTGGCCGCCCCACACCGACTTCGGGTAGTTGAAGCCCTGGTAGGCCCAGCCGTCGCCGCCCTTGCGCCGGTTGCGCAGGCTGGGGCCGTGCGAGCCGGTCACGAACGTGCGGAAGATGTGCACGATCTGCGTCTGGAGCCGGAACTTCTCCCGGTCGTCGAACAGGCGCTGCAGCACGCGGGACGCGACGATGCCGCCGCCACGGACCACCACCGTGCCCGGACGGGTCTTGAGGAACTCGTAGACCTGCTCGTGGGGTTCGTAGGCGTTCACCACGTGCTGGTAGTCGCCGTACTTCTGCCGGAACTCCTGCAGGTCGGGCAGGAACTTCAGGCCGGGGTAGCCGAGGGCGATGTGCACGAACCGGGACCGGAACACGATGCGCTTGGTCTGGGCGGTGCCCTCCGGCGGGGTGACCACCGTGAAGTAGCCGCCGCCGCTCCTGCGGCGCACCATGCGGACCTGGCCCTTGACCAGCATGTCCCAGTAGGCGATGCGCTTGGCCTCGCGTTCGAGGTTCTCGAAGACCGTGCCCGCGCGGGGCGTCCAGTAGTCGTTGAGTATCGGCTCGGTCGCGATCTGGAGCAGGTAGGCGGGGTTCTTCTCCTTCCACGCCTCCTCCAGGGCGTAGGAGGGGAACCCCCACAGGTTGTCGGGCCGCGAGGAGGAGTCGGAGCGGATGCGCTCGGGCCGGGGGATCTGCGAGCACCGGGTCAGGAACTCGTAGGTCTGCCAGGGGTGGTCGATGTTGGACACCACCCGCATCTGCGAGGTCGGCACCCCGTAGACGCGCAGGTAGTCGAGGGTGACGAACGATCCGATGCCGCCGCCGAGGGTGAGGAAGGGGATGTCGTACATGGGGATGCCCGCCGCGGCGACCATGCGGTCGCTCCACTCGGGCGCACCCAGCAGCTCCGGCGTGAGGTCACCGGCCGCGGGGGGTGTATGAGGCGTAGCCAATGCGAACGTTCCTAATCTGCTTGGCCGACCGGATCGGCTGATCAGAACAGTAGCCGGGGCGCGCACGGAAAACGAGTGGGACAAAGCGGCCGATCTTTCCCCCTGCCTCAGCCCGTCCCCGTCGCGTGCGCTACTGATCAGACGCCCGACCCGCGCGTGAGGTTCGCGTGCGACGGCGTCCGGTCCCGGCGGGATCGTGAGGCGCCCTCACAAGGGCCGGACCCGGGAACGGACGCCGGAGGAAAGGTGACGCGCCGAGGGGGGTCAGACTCCGGAGAAGACGCGGTTCACGTCGGCGGTGACCAGCACGCCGAACACGTCGCCGCCCCGCTCGACCAGCAGGTACTCCCCCGAGGGGGCGCCGCGCATGGCGTCCAGGAGCGACTCGCCCGACAGGTCGGCGGCGAGCACCAGCGAGGGCTCCAGCGTGCGGGCCAGCGACCCGACGGTCACCCAGGGCCGCCGCTGCTCGGGCGTGGCCGTGACGGCGGCCTCGGCGACGATCGCGATGGGGTGCCCGTCGTGGTCGACGACCACCATCGCGCCCGCCTGCGCCTCCCGTGCGCGGCGCATGCCCTCGGCCAGCGGCACTTCGGCGGTCACCGGGATGGCCCGGCGAGCGAGCGAGCGGGCCTGGACCTGCGGCATGCGGGCGCGCACCCGCGCCACCCGCAGCGACTGGGTCGCGCCGATCCAGATGAACGACGCCAGCAGCACCGACCACAGCAGCATGCCCCACCCGGGCTGCTGCCCGGTCATGAGCGCCAGCCCCACCGGCACCACGACCAGGGCGACGGCCAGCCCGCGCCCGAACCAGGCGGCGGCGATCGTGCCGGAGCCCGGGTTGCGGGTGAGCTTCCACACGCCCGCGCGCAGCATGCGCCCGCCGTCGAGCGGCAGGCCGGGGAGCAGGTTGAACACGCCCACGATGAGGTTGGAGAACCAGAGCTGCCACACCAGGACGTAGGGGATGGTCTCCTGGGGGATGACCATGCTCGCCAGGTAGCCGACGCCGGCCAGGCCGAGCGAGAGCAGCGGGCCCGCGAACGCGACGAGGAACTCCCTGGCCGGGGTCTCGGGCTCGCGCTCGATCTCGGAGACGCCGCCGAGCAGGTAGAGCGTGATCCGGCGGACCGGGAGCCCGAAGTAGCGGGCGACCACGCAGTGCGCCAGCTCGTGGAGCAGCACCGACACGTAGAGGAAGACGGCGAACACGAAGGCGACCAGGTAGGTGACGACGGTGCCCCTGCCGGGCAGGTCGTCGGCCACCGAGGGCTGGAAGGTGTAGGTGATGAACGCCGCGACGATCAACCAGGTCGGCGAGACGTAGACGGGGATGCCGAAAGGCCGCCCCATGCGCAGCCCCGGAGACTCAGGCCGTTGCGGGGTCTGGGTGCTCATGTTTGTCGTCTTCCCTCCTTGTGCCTCGATGCTACGCGCCTCCGGAAGGGGATCGGCCGATCAGAGGCACGCCCTGGGCCGAAAGTGTCGGCCGGCTGACTTACAGTTCCGGCATGAGCATTTCGGAGTCGCCCGCGATCGTCGGCAGTCTCTCCCCCTCCCGCGCGGGCGACTTCATGACATGTCCGCTGCTCTACCGCTTCCGCGTGATCGACCAGCTTCCCGAGCGGCCCTCCGCGGCGGCCGTGCGCGGCACCCTGGTCCACGCCGTCCTGGAGCGGCTGTACGACCTGCCGGCCGCCGAGCGCACCGTCATGGCGGCGCAGGCCCTGCTCGACCCGCAGTGGTCGCGCCTGCTCGAGCACGCCCCCGAGTACTCCAAGCTGTTCGCCGACGAGTCCGAGCGCGAGGCGTGGGTCGGCCAGGCCCGCAAGATGCTGGAGCGGTACTTCGCCCTGGAGGATCCGAGCCGCCTGGAGCCCGCCCAGCGCGAGCTCTACGTGGAGGCCGTCCTCGACAGCGGGCTCATGCTGCGCGGCTACATCGACCGGCTCGACGTCGCGCCGAGCGGCGACCTGCGCGTGGTCGACTACAAGACCGGGAGCGCGCCCGGCCCCGACTTCGAGGCCAAGGCGCTGTTCCAGATGAAGTTCTACGCGCTGGTGCTGTGGCGCCTGCGCGGCACGGTGCCCCGGCTGCTCCAGCTCATGTACCTCGGCAACGGCGAGGTCCTGCGGTACTCCCCCGACGAGGCCGACCTGCTGGCGACCGAGCGCAAGGTGCAGGCGCTGTGGGAGGCCATCGAGCGGTCGCTGACCACCCGCGAGTGGCGGGCCCGGCGCAGCCGGTTGTGCGACTGGTGCGACTACCAGGCGATCTGCCCCGAGTGGGGCGGCACCCCGCCGCCGGTCCCCGACCGCCGGCCCGGCGACACCACCCGGGGCGCCCGCCGGGCCGCCACCGACGAGCTCTGACCCCCGCCGCCCCCGCTCCCTCCCGGCCGGTGGGCCCCGCGTGCCGCGCCTCACCGCCCCCCGCACGCCGGCCGCCCGCTCGCCTCCGCCCGCCCTTCACACCCGAGTGCCTCGTACGCGCGCCCGTCGTCCGCATGGCCCTCACGCGCGTGACCGGCGGGCACGTGACCCTCGTACGGGTGGGCCTCATGCCCGCCTCCCTCGTACGGGCGAGCCTCATGCCCGCCGCCCTCGTACGCCGCGCCCTCGTACGCGCGGCCGCCGATGGACTCCCATTCGTCGTCGCGCAGGGCGGGGATGCCGAGCGCGCCGGCCGCCTCGTCCAGCTCGTCCCGGTCGAGGCCCCATGAGGTCATGAGCCGTTCGGCCCGCCCGCGCCGCCGCTCGGCCTCCACCAGGTCCGCGACCACCCGCCGCACCCGCCGCACCGTCTCCAGGTTGGCGTGCCGCTGCTCCTCGGGGATCTCGCCGTTCCCGTGACCGGGAAAGATCATCGACACTCCTTCCGCCAGGGGCCACCGCGCTCCGCTCCGGCCGGCGCCCCGATCGCCCAGGTTTCCTCCGTCCAGCGCGAATCACTGCCGTTTCGCACTGGACGCGGTGATTCCACACGTTCACGATGATGCTGTGGCATGTACGGCATCGCCTCCGTCATTCACCCGCCCGTTGACCGTTCACCCTTCCAAGACTGCCGCCCGGCGACTACTCTCGGTACCCGGCCATCTCCATCGAGTATTCGACACCTCATGTGAAACGGCCTGTGGGAGGCGGCCGGCCGGCCGGCGGACCCGAGCGGAAGGAGCGACGATGCCCGCCCCTCGCGAACTGGACCCGAGCGCCTCCCCCCAGGCGCTCTTCGGCTACGAGCTGAGGCGCCACCGCACGGCGGCGGGCTGGACGATGGAGCAGCTCGCCCAGAAGATCTGCTTCTCGCTGGCCCTGGTGGGCATGGTGGAGACCGCCAGGCGCACCCCCTCGCGCGACTTCGCCGAGCGCTGCGACGAGGCCCTGCGGCTCGACGGCGCCCTGCTCCGGCTCTGGCCCTTCATCAACCGCGCCTCCACTCCGGCCTGGTTCCGCCCCTGGCTCGACGTCGAGCGCGAGGCCGGCACGCTGCACACCTGGCAGCCGCTGATCGTCCCCGGCCTGCTGCAGACCGAGGACTACGCCCGGGCGATCCTGCTCGGGGAGCCGAGGGTGTCCCCCGAGGAGGTGGAGGACCACGTCGCGGCGCGCATGGAGCGGCAACGCGTCTTCGCCCGCCCCGAGCCGCCGATGTTCTGGGCGGTGCTGGACGAGGGCGTGCTCCACCGCCCGGTCGGCGACGCCCAGGTGATGGCGGCCCAGCTCACCCGCCTGATCGAGGCGGGCACCCTGCCGTACATCACCGTCCAGGTCCTGCCGCTGAGCACGTACTCCACCACGGGCCTGGAAGGGGGATTCATCATCGCGCAGACGCGGGGCGTCCCCGACACGGTCTACCTGGAGTCGGCCGGGCACGGCCAGGTCGTCGACCGGGCCGAAGTGGTCGAGGACCTCGCCACCAGATACGAAGTCATCCGCGCTGAGGCGCTCCCTCAGCGCGCGTCGCTCGACTTGATCAGGGAGACGATGGAGCGATGGACCTGAACGACGAGTTCCGGCAGGCCGCGTGGTGCAAATCCTCTTACTCCGGTAGCAGCGGCGGCGACTGCGTCGAGGTCGCCGTCCTGCCGGGCGGGCGGGTCGGCGTCCGCGACAGCAAGGACCCGGCCGGCCCGGCGCTGGTCGTCACGGCCGGCGGGTGGACCGGCTTCAGCAGATGCGTGAAGGACGGCCTGTTCGCCGTCTGATCCCCGGGCGGCCCGCACCGGCCGCCGTACGCGCCCCTCGGCATGTCCTTCGTGGGGATGAGTCCGATGGTCATCCCTCAGCAGGGTGGCGAGCAGCCATGACGTCCTAAATTGAGAGGGTGCGCACCACCGGCATTCTGCGATCATGGCTGAGAGCCCATGCCCTGTTCGGCGACTCGGTCATGGCGGTGGTCGTGGCGGCGTTCTCGGTCGCCACGGCCGTGGTGGTCGGCTCCTCCGCGCCCGGCCCGCCGTGGGAGCCCGGCGTCCCCGGCGGGGCCCTGCTCGTGCTGGGCTGCGCGCCGCTGGTGCTCCGCAGGCGCTGGCCGTTCGTATTGCTGTGCGCGAGCGTGCTGCCCGACGTGGTCATGGTCGCGCTGGGCTACGCCGACGGGCTCACCGGGCTGGTGACGCTCATCCTGCTGTACACCGTCGCCGCCTACCGGGGCCTCGCGCTCAGCCTGGTCGCCGCCGCGGTGGGCCTGCTGGGGTACGCCGTGGTGGCGGCGCTGGCCAGCGATCCCGGCGGCTGGACCCGGCACACGTTCGTCTTCGTGGTCGCCTCGGCCATCTGGGTGGTCGGCCGCTCGGTGCGGCTGCGCCGGGCCTACCTCGCCGAGCTGGTGGACCGGGCCGAGCGGCTGGAGCGGGCCAGGGACGCCGACACCCGGGCCGCGCGCGCCGAGGAGCGGTCGCGCATCGCCCGCGAGCTGCACGACGTGGTGGCCCACCACGTGAGCGTGATGACCGTCCAGGCCGCCGCCGCCCGCAAGGTGCTGGACACCCGCCCGGAGGCCGCCAAGGACGCCCTGGTGGCCATCGAGGAGATGGGCAGGACCGCCATGCGGGAGATGCGGGGCATCGTCGGGGTGCTGCGCACCGACGGGGAGACCGGCGAGCTCTCGCCACAGCCGGGCATGGTCGACCTGCCGGGGCTGGTCGACCAGATGCGCGAGGCGGGGCTGCGCGCCCAGCTCTGGATCGAGGGCGAGCGGCGGACGCTGCCCCCGGGCATCGACCTGGCCGCCTACCGGCTGGTCCAGGAGGCCCTGACGAACAGCCTGCGGCACGCGGGGCCGGCCGCGCGGGCCTGGGTGACGGTGCGGCACGCGACGGGCGAGCTCGTGGTCCAGGTGGAGGACGACGGGCGCGGCAGGACGGGCGAGTTCTCCCGGGGTCCCGACGACCGTCCCGGCCACGGCTTGGTGGGCATACGCGAGCGAGTTGCCCTTTATGGTGGAAATCTGCGGATCGGCCCACGACAGGGTGGCGGATTCGAGGTAAGAGCCCGATTCCCCCTCAAGGACTGACAAATGACTATCCGTGTGCTGCTGGTCGACGACCAGCCCCTTCTGCGCACCGGCTTCCGGCTCATCCTGGAGGCCGAGACCGACATCACGGTGGTGGGAGAGGCGGGGAACGGGGCGACGGCGCAGGACCAGTCACGCGCCCTGCTGCCCGACGTGGTGCTCATGGACATCCGCATGCCCGGCGTCGACGGCATCGACGCGACCCGCCGCATCGTGCGCGACGCCGCCCCCGGCGCCCACGTGCCCCGCGTCCTGGTGCTGACCACCTTCGACCTGGACGAGTACATCGTGGAGGCCCTGCGGGCCGGCGCCAGCGGCTTCCTGCTCAAGGACGTGCCGCCCGACGAGCTGGTGCAGGCCATCCGGGTGGTGGCCGCCGGCGACGCGATCGTGGCGCCGAGCGTGACCCGGCGGCTGCTGGACAAGTTCGCCACCCACCTGCCCTCGGCCCACCAGCAGGCCACCCCGGCGCGCGTCCACCGGCTGACCGAGCGCGAGCTGGAGGTGCTGCGCCTGATCGCCCGGGGCATGTCCAACGCCGAGATCGCCGCCGAGCTGGTGGTCAGCGAGACGACGGTGAAGACGCACGTCGGCAACGTGCTGACCAAGCTGGCGCTGCGCGACCGCGTGCAGGCCGTGGTGCTGGCCTACGAGACCGGCCTGATCACGCCCGGCGCCATCCCCTGACCGGCCCGCCCGGCCACCGGGGCCGGACGGGGACGTGCGGGGACGTGCGCCCGGGTCAGCCGGGGACGGGCGTCCCGGCGTCCTCGGGCACGGCGTCGGAGGGGACGTTCTCCGGGAAGTGGCAGGCCACCTGGTGACGGACGTCGAGCTGCGCCAGGGGCGGCTCCACGGTCCTGCAGATCTCCTGCGCCTTCCAGCAGCGGGTGTGGAACCTGCACGCCGCCGGCGGGTTGATCGGGCTCGGCACGTCGCCCTGCAGGCGGATGCGCTCCCGCTCGCTGCGCCGCTTGACGTCGGGGACGGGCACCGCCGACAGCAGCGCGGTGGTGTAGGGGTGCATCGGGGACTCGTACAGGTCCTTGCGGTCGGCGATCTCGACGATCTTGCCGAGGTACATCACCGCGACCCGGTCGCTGATGTGCCGGACCACCGACAGGTCGTGCGCGATGACGACGTAGGTGAGGTCGAGCTCGTTCTGCAGGTCCTCCAGCAGGTTGACCACCTGCGCCTGGATGGACACGTCGAGCGCCGACACCGGCTCGTCGGCGATGATGAGCTTGGGCTTGAGCGCCAGGGTGCGGGCGATGCCGATGCGCTGCCGCTGGCCGCCGGAGAACTCGTGCGGGTAGCGGTTGTAGTGCTCGGGGTTCAGCCCGACCAGCTCCAGGATGTCCTGGACGGCCTTCTTGGTGCCGTGCTCGGTGCGCACGCCCTGGATGCGGAACGGGGCCCCGACGATCGCGCCCACGGTGTGGCGCGGGTTCAGCGAGCTGTAGGGGTCCTGGAAGATCATCTGCATGTCGCGGCGGAGCGGGCGCAGGGCGCTCTGGGACATGTGACTGATGTCCCTGCCCTCGAAGACGATCTTCCCGCCGGTCGGCTCCAGCAGGCGGGTGATCAGGCGGCCGGTGGTGGTCTTGCCACAGCCCGACTCCCCGACCAGCCCGAGCGTCTCGCCCTTGACCACGTCGAAGCTGAGCCCGTCGACGGCCTTGACGGCCGCGACCTGGCGCTTGATCAGCCCCTTGGTGATCGGGAAGTGCTTCTCCAGGCCCTGGACCGAAAGCAGGGGCTCAGGCGACTCGCTCACGCGGACTCCAGTTTGGGCTTGATCTCGTTCTCCCAGGTGGCGCGGCGTTCCTCCAGGGACAGGTGGCAGCGCACGAGGTGGCCGCCCTCGGTCTCCAGGAGCTCGGGCACCACCGTCCTGCCCTTGCCTTCGGTGCGGGGCTCGAAGGCGCAGCGGGGGTGGAACGCGCAGCCCGTGGGCACGTTGATCAGGGACGGCGGGGTGCCCTTGATCGGCATGAGGCGCTCGGTGCGCTCGCGATCGAGCCGCGGCATCGACCCGAGCAGGCCCCAGGTGTAGGGGTGTTCGGGCCGCTCGAAGATGTCCTCGGCGCTCCCGTACTCGATGCACTTGCCGCCGTACATCACCAGGATGTCGTCCGACAGCTCGGCGACCACGCCGAGGTCGTGGGTGATGATGATCAGCGCGGAGTCGAACTCCTGCTGCAGGTCGCGCATCAGGTCCAGGATCTGCGCCTGGACGGTCACGTCCAGGGCCGTCGTCGGCTCGTCGGCGATCAGCAGCTCGGGGTCGCACGACAGCGCCATGGCGATCATCGCGCGCTGGCGCATGCCGCCGGAGAACTCATGCGGGTAACTGTCCACCCGCCGGTCCGGCTGCGGGATGCCCACCCGGCCGAGCAGGTCGATCGCGTGCTTGCGCGCGACGGCCTTGCTGACGTCGTTGTGGATCCGGTAGGCCTCGATGATCTGCGCGCCCACCGAGTAGTACGGGTGCATGGCCGACAGCGGGTCCTGGAAGATCATCGCCATCTTCTTGCCGCGCAGCGTCCGCACGTGCTCGGCGCTCGCGGAGACCAGCTCCTCGCCGTCGAGCCAGATCTCCCCGGAGATCTTGGCGCGGGTGCCCTTGTGCAGGCCGAGGACGGCGAGGCTCGTCACGCTCTTGCCCGAGCCCGACTCCCCCACGATGCCCAGGGTCTTGCCGCGTTCGAGCCGGAACGACAGGCCGTCGACCGAGCGGACCAGGCCGTCGTCGGTCGGGAAGTGGACGCGAAGGTCCTTGAGCTCGAGAAAGCTCACGCGAGCCTCACTCTCGGGTCGACCACCGCGTACAGGAGGTCGACGACCAGGTTCGCCACGACGACGAAGAACGCCGCGACGAGCGTGACGCCCATGACCTTCGGCAGGTCCTGGTTGGTGATCGCGTCGATGGCGTACTTGCCGATGCCGGGCAGGGAGAAGGTGCTCTCGGTCAGCACCGCGCCGCCCATGAGCAGGCCGAGGTCGAGGCCGAAGATGGTCAGGATGGGGGTGAGCGCCCCGCGCAGGCCGTGTTTGAAGACCACCACGCGTTCCGCGAGGCCCTTGGCCCTGGCCGTGCGGATGTAGTCCTCGTTCATCGTCTCCAGCATGCCCGACCGCGTGAGCCGCGCGTACCCGGCGGCGTACAGGAAGGCCAGGGTGATCCACGGCAGGATCAGGTTGTACGCCCATTGGGCGGGGTTGTCGAAGAACGGGGTGAAGCTGCCGCCGGGGGCGGTGATCGCCAGCGGGCGGCCGTAGCTGAACAGCACCAGCGAGACGATGCCGGTGAAGAAGATCGGTAGTGAGACGCCGGCGAGCGCGATGCCCATCGCCGCCCGGTCGAAGACGCTGCCGCGTTTCAGCGCGGAGAGCACGCCGGTGGCGACGCCGGCGATGAGCCACAGGACCGCGGCCCCGAGGGCCAGCGAGAGGGTGACCGGGAGCCGGTTCAGCAGGTCGGGCCACACCGGCAGCCGGGTGAGGAAGGAGTAGCCGAAGCACGGCGCCGGGCAGCGCTCCACGCCGGGGCCGTAGTCGTAGTCGGCGCCCGTCACGATGCCCTTGGCGAAGCGGCCGTACTGCACGATCAGCGGGTCGTTGAACCCGAGTTTCTCAGCGGCGACCTTCACCTGCTGGGCGCTCGCCGTGCGCCCGACATAGCGGGAGGCCAGGCTCTCCGAGGTGGCGCCCGTCAGGCGGGGCACCAGGAAGAAGATGGCGAAGGTGATCACGCTCACGATGGCGAGCATGAAGACACCCCAGATCAGGCGCCGGATGATGTATGTGACCACAGTCCCCCCGGCCCCGGGGGCCGGCCTGCCGGCCGGCCCCCTGCCGCGTTCACGGATCTATCGGATCTTTCGGATAACGGGTGGTGCGGACCTTTTACTCGAGGCCCATGTTGAGGTAGTCGTACATGCCGAACGCGTCGCTGACGTAGACGTTCGTCAGACCCTTGCCGCGCAGCAGCAGGCTCTTGGCCCACAGGCCCGGCAGGATGTAGGCGCCGTCCATGACCTTCTGGTCGATCTGGCCCCAGATCGGCTCACGCTTGGCGACGTCGGTCTCCAGGGAGGCCTGGTCGATCAGCTTGTCGACCTCGGGGTCGCGGACGCTGATGTTCGAGGAGCCACCGGTCTCACGGATCACGCGGCTGTCGACCACCTGCTGGAGGAAGCCGTAGCCGTCGGGCCAGTCGGCACCCCAGCCGTTGACGGCCAGGCCCAGCTTGTTGTCCTTGGCGTAACCGGGCTTGCCGGCGTACAGGGCGAAGTAGTCCGCCTGCGGGAACGGCTTCAGCGTGAGCTTGATGCCGACCTTGGCCAGGGACTGCTGCAGGGCCTCGGCGGCCGCCTTCTCCTTGGGACGCTCGGCCCGGTAGGAGATGTTGGTCTCGAAACCGTTCGGCTGGCCGCAGGCCGTGAGGGCCTCCTTGGCCTTGGCCACGTCACCGTGGTTGTCCGGGCCGCTCGGGTACGGATTGATGTCCTGGTGGCCGGGGATGCCCGGGGGCAGCAGGCTGGTCGCGATCTGGCCACCGGAGAACTCGCCGCCGTAGGCGGTCTGGTAGGCGGCCTTGTCCGAGGCGAACTCCACGGCCTTGCGGCAGTCGAGGTTGTCCAGCGGCTTCACGTTGCCGTTGATCGACGTGTACCACAGACGCGTGATCGTCGGGTTGTCGGTGTTGGCCTTCAGCGCCGGGTCGGTCAGCACGCGGCCGAGGGTCGCGGGCTGCGCGCCGGTGCCGGCGATGTCGACCTGCAGGTCACCGGCGAGGATCCGGTTGTCGATGTCGTCGGCGTTGACGTTGGTGCTGACCTCGTAGCCGTCGGGCAGCGCCTTGCGCTCCGGGTCGGAGGCCGGGTCCCACTGGTCGTTGCGTACGAGGTTGAAGCCCTTGCCGATGTCGTTCTTGTCGAACTTGTACGGCCCGGAGGAGATCACGTGCTCCTTGTACTTCGCGCCGGTGTCCTTGGCCTCGGGGACCGGAATCGTCGCGGGGAGCTGGGCGAAGTAGTCGAAACCACTGTACGACTGCTTCAGGTGGAAGACGATCGTCTGGTCGTCGGGGGTCTCGATCGCCTTGTCGGTGTTGACGCCCTTGGACTTGTAGGGGCCCTTGTAGTCCTTCGGCAGGGCGAGGGTGTCGTTGAAGTAGGTGTACCCGTCCGGGAAGATCTCCTTGTCCAGCGACCGCAGGACGCCGTACTTCACGTCCTTGGACGTGATCGGAGTGCCGTCCTCGTACTTGACGCCCGGCTTGAGCTTGTAGGTCCAGGTCTTGGCGTCGTCACTGGGGACGCCGAGGCTGTCGGCCAGGTCGGGGACGAGCTGGCTGCTCTCCTTGCCCGGAGCCGGCTTGAACATCACCAGGGCGCGGCCGTAGAGCCGGATGAAGTTCCACGAGTAGCCGTAGTAGGTGTCGGCCGGGTCGAGCGAGTCCCAGTCGCCGGCGTTGGCGAACTTGATGATGCCGCCCTTTTTGTCGGACGGGTTCAGCACCTTCTCCAGGGCCGCGTTGAACTCCGCCTTCGCGCCGCTGCTCGCCGGTGCGGCGGCCGAGCCCGACTGGCTCGGTGTGGAGGCGGTGCCGCCCCCGCACGCGGACAGCGCCAGGGCGAGGACCGCACCCAGGGCGGTCACCCCCAGCGTGGTCTTTCTCTTCATCTAAAAAACCCCTTGTTGTCGGTGCCAGGGAACTTATGGGGGGAACAGGTCGAGCTCAGCGGGCCCTCGGGTCGAGGGCGTCGCGAAGGCCGTCTCCGAGGAGGTTGAAGGCCAGAACGGTGATGAAGATCGCCATGCCGGGGAAGAACATGAAGTGCGGGATCGTGTAGAACCGCACGGCGTCCGACAGCATGCCGCCCCAGGTGGGGGTGGGCGGGCGCACTCCGACGCCGAGGAACGACAACGCCGCCTCGAACAGGATGTTCGAGGGGATCAGCAGCGTGGAGTAGACCAGGATCGGCGCCACCAGGTTGGGCAGCATCTCCCGGAAGATGATGTACGGCCCGCGCGCGCCGAGGCTGCGGGCCGCGTCGACGAACTCCCGCTCGCGCAGGGAGAGCGTCTGACCGCGCATGATGCGCCCGATGTAGGGCCAGTTGAAGAACCCGATGATGAACACCAGGAGCGAGACGCGCAGCGCGTCGCCGGACAGGCCGAACGCGGAGTCGGGCACGATGCCCGCCAGGGCGATGGCGAAGACCAGGATCGGGAAGGCGAGGAAGACGTCCATGGCCTTGCTGATGACCGAGTCGACCCAGCCGCCGACGTACCCGGCCGTGACGCCGAGCACGGTGCCGATGACCACCGACAGCAGGGTCGCCAGGAAGGCGATCAGCAGGGAGATGCGGGCGCCGTAGACGATGCGGCTGAAGATGTCGCGGCCGTTGACCGGCTCGACGCCGAACAGGTGGTCCCAGCCGATGCCGGTGCCGTCCTTCGGAGCCATGGTCTCGGAGCTGATGAGGTCCTGGTTGAAGTCGGTCGGCGGATGCCCGATCCAGCCGACGATCAGGGGCGCGAAGACCGCCACCAGGATCAGGAAGATCACCACGCCCGCGCCCGTCAGCGCGACCTTGTCGCGTTTCAGGCGCATCCAGGCGATCTGGCCGAGTGATCGGCCCTGGATCGCCTTGGCTTGCGACGCATCCAGCACGGCCTCTGGTGCGGCTTCGTACTCCGCGCCCGAGACGTCGAGCGGTGCGGTCATAGTGTCGGCCCCCTGGATCCCAGACGACGTTGTCCGTGTGGCGCGTCGCCCGGCCAAGGGTGGCTGGCGGACGTCGCCCCATTCTGGTGGCTGGCCGCGTGTACGGCCCCCGGACGCAGAATCTACGTGCTGAGCTGCACTGACCAGTACCTGAGCACGCTATGTGGCTCAACTGTGATTCATGCGAAATTCATTCGTGTTGATCTTGAAGCCAATGTCAGAGGCGTGTCTTGGTTGTGTCTGAGTCCTGTGACGTAAGGGGGATCGCACCGTTTGGCCGGATTTCACGGGGAAAAACGGGCCCCGGCCAGGCGCCGCGTCCGCCCCTGAGATTTTGCGTCATCGTCCCGCACCGCGTGGCCGGCACGCCCGCGACACGCGGGACCGGCGGTGCGGAAGGGGCCCGAGGGGAAAACGGGGCGCCGTCCGCCGAACGCGGGCAGGCCCGGGACCGTACCTCGTACTGGAAGACGCCACACGTGCTGGGCCCGCAGGCAAGGAGCATCGATGATCGGCACTCCGAGAGGACAGCTGACCATGTCATGGGACCTTACCGACGACCGGGCGATCGTCGCCGAGGCGCGGGGCACGGCGAGACGGGCGCTCGCGAGCTGGGGGCTGGCCGACCTGGTGGACGACGTGGTGCTGATCGTGAGCGAGCTGGTCGGCAACGCCGTCACGCACGGCGCCGCTCCGGTCCGGCTGTCGCTGAGCGCAGGGAGGTCCGCGCTGCGGGGCGAGGTGAGCGACCACGGGGCGGGACGGCCGCGCCGGCTGGACGCCGGCGTCGCGGCCGACCACGGCCGGGGGCTGATGATCGTCTCGGCCCTGGCCGACCAGTGGGGGGTCGGGCCGGGACCCGACCCGCTCGCCAAGACCGTCTGGTTCCTGCGCTGCCTGCGCCACCGCGCCCACGAGTCCCCCATGCCCTGCCCGCACCCCCCCGCCCGGCAGGGGGCCGGCTCGCGGTCACCGGCCTGGGCTCACGGGGAGGGCGGGGCGGGGGCTAGCTGATGCCCCGGCGCTTGAGGATCTCCTCGATGTCGGAGAGGTCGTCGTCGGCCGGGGCCGCGGACTTCGGTGGCAGCGGCCGGCGGTTGGGCACCGTCGGGGCGATGCTCGGCGTCGCGCCCGGCGCGCCCGCCGGGGCCGCGCCGGGGACGGCCTGCTTGGCGGGCCGTTCCGCGCGCGCGGCGCCCCCGCGCCGTCTGCGCAGCACGCCGGAGACCAGGAACAACAGCGCCGACAGGGCCGCGACCCCGACGCCCGCCCAGACCGTCGGCGAGAAGACCAGCCCGGTGACGAAACCCACCACGGCCGTGCCCGCCTGCCACACCGCCGGCAGCGCGCCGGTGAGGTACGCGGCGAGCGGGATCAGGGACCACGCGGCGACCCGCAGGCCCGCGCCCGCGCCGCGCCTGCGTAACGTCAGGAAGCCGATCAGCAGCCCGGCCGCTGTCAGCCCCGCGCAGAGCGGCAACCAGGCGATCTGGTCGAAGGTCATAACGGCTCGCCCCCTTGGGATGTGGCATTACCATTCCATCCTGGCACGCCCTCCGCGCGTACCCCCTCCTCCCCAAGGATGGCCCGTCCCCTACCCCGGGGAGGGCGCGTCCCCTAGGGGAGACCGCCCCCGGGACCGGGGACCGGGGCTACGGGGCCAGGGAGAGGGCGCGCAGGGCGGCCAGGTCGACCTGTTTGAGCGATTCGACCACCAGGCGCCGGGGCGCCGGGGGGATGGCGAGGACGCTGGGGACCGCCACGACCGCGCAGCCCGCCGCCGTGGCGGCCGCGACGCCGTTCGGGGAGTCCTCAAGGACGACGCACCGCGCCGGGTCCACGCCGAGCGTGCGCGCCGCCAGCAGGTACGGCTCAGGGTCGGGCTTGAAGCGGCCGACGTCGTCGCCGGTGACCACGATGTCGAAGCTCGCGCGCCCGATGCCGGCGAGCACCGCCTCGGCGATGGGCCGGGTGGAGGAGGTGACCAGCCCGGTGGCCACGCCGGAGGCGCGCACCTCGGCCAGCAGCTCGGCGGCTCCCGGCATCGGCTCGAACCCGTCCGCGAGCAGGGTGAGCACGCCTTCGAGCAGCCAGGCCTCCAGCCGCGCGGGGTCGGCGGCGGTGCCGCTCCTGGCCATCATGTAGGCGACGGTCGCGGGCATCGAGCCGCCGACCAGGTTCTCCTGGTCGGCGTTGGTCCATTCCGCTCCGAGGCGCCGCATCACCTCTGACTCGACCCGGAACCACAGCTTTTCGGTGTCGACGAGGAGCCCGTCCATGTCGAAGAGAACCGCGTCCACACATCCCCCTGACGACCGGTGCCGTACACCAAGACCGTACCGTCCGGCCGGGAGTGGCCGGACGGCGAGGTGACCTTGGACGCCGGGGCCCCGCTCGGGCCCGGCGGCGCGGGGTCAGACGTTGAAGTAGCTGGCCTCGGGGTGGTGGACGATCATGGCGGAGGTGGCCTGCTCGGGGTGGAGCTGGAACTCCTCCGACAGGCTCACGCCGATGCGGGAGGGGTCGAGCAGTTCGAACAACTGCGTCTGGTCCTCCAGGTTCGGGCAGGCGGGGTAGCCGAAGGAGTACCGGCAGCCGGTGATGTTCACCTTCAGCATGTCGTTGAGGCTCTCCTCGCCGCCGATGCCGAGCTCGGACCGCACCCGCGCGTGCCAGTACTCCGCCAGCGCCTCGGTCAGCTGCACCGACAGCCCGTGCAGCTCCAGGTAGTCGCGGTAGGCGTCCTTGGCGAACAGCTCGGCCGTGGCCTCGGAGATGCGGTGGCCCATGGTGGCGACCTGGAAGGCCACGACGTCGACCTCGCCGGAGTCGCGCGAGCGGAAGAAGTCCGACAGGCACAGATGCCGGTCGCGGCGCTGCCGGGGGAAGGTGAACCGGGTGCGCTCGTTGCCCGCGTCGTCGAGGATGACCAGGTCGTCGCCCTCGCTGACGCAGGGGAAGTAGCCATAGGAGACCGCGGCCTCCAGGAGGTTCTCGGTCTGCATCCGCTCCAGCCACATGCGCAGCCGGGGCCGGCCCTCGGTCTCCACCAGCTCCTCGTAGGAGGGCCCCTCGCCGCCGCGCGCGGCCTTCAGGCCCCACTGCCCCATGAACGTGGCCCGCTCGTCCAGGAACGCCGCGTACTCCGCCAGCGGGATGCCCTTGACGACGCGGTCGCCGTGGAAGGGCGCGCGGGGGACGGGGTTGCCCGCGGCCACGTCGGAGCGGGCGGGCAGCTCCTCCTCGGGCGTGCGGACCAGGGTGGCGCCGGTCTTGACGCGGCGTTCGCGCAGCGGCGGCAGGGTCGCCCCGGCCACGCCCCGCTTGACGGCCATGAAGGCGTCCATCAGCCGGAGCCCCTCGAAGGCGTCCCTGGCGTACCGGACGTGGCCCCCGAAGACGTCGGCGAGGTCCTGCTCGACGTAGGCGCGGGTGAGGGCGGCGCCGCCGAGCAGCACGGGGAAGCGGTCGGCGATCCCCCGGGCGTTCATCTCCTGGAGGTTCTCCTTCATGATGACCGTGGACTTCACCAGGAGCCCAGACATGCCGATCACGTCGGCGTTCTTGTCCTCCGCGGCCTCCAGGATGGTGGACACCGGCTGCTTGATGCCGAGGTTGACGACCTCGTAGCCGTTGTTGGACAGGATGATGTCCACCAGGTTCTTGCCGATGTCGTGCACGTCGCCCTTGACGGTCGCCAGCACGATGCGCCCCTTGGTGTCGCCCTCCACCCGGTCCATGTGGGGTTCGAGGTAGGCGACGGCGGTCTTCATGACCTCGGCGGACTGCAGCACGAACGGGAGCTGCATCTGCCCCGAGCCGAACAGCTCGCCGACGGTCTTCATGCCCTCCAGCAGCACCTCGTTGATGATCTCCAGCGCCGGCCGCTGCCCCAGACCCTCGTCCAGGTCGGCCTCCAGGCCCTTCTTCTCGCCGTCCACGATGCGCCGCTTGAGGCGCTCCCACAGCGGCAGGCCCAGCAGTTCCGCGGCCCGGTCCTGGCGCATCGAGGCGGCGTCCACGCCGTCGAACAGCTCCATGAACCGCTGCAACGGGTCGTATCCCTCACGACGCCGGTCGTAGACCATGTCCAGCGCCACCTGACGCTGTTCGTCGGGGATGCGCGCCATGGGGAGGATCTTGGAGGCGTGCACGATGGCCGAGTCCAGGCCCGCGTTCACGCACTCGTTCAGGAACACCGAGTTCAGCACGATGCGCGCCGCCGGGTTCAGGCCGAAGGAGATGTTCGACAGCCCGAGGGTGGTCTGCACCCGGGGGTAGCGGCGCTTGAGCTCGCGGATGGCCTCGATGGTCTCGATGCCGTCGCGCCGGGTCTCCTCCTGGCCGGTGGCGATCGGGAAGGTCAGGCAGTCGACCAGGATGTCGTCGACCTGCATGCCCCACTCGCCCACCAGGGCGTCGATGATGCGTGAGGCGACCCGCACCTTCCACTCGGCGGTGCGCGCCTGCCCCTCTTCGTCGATGGTCAGCGCCACCACGCCCGCGCCGTGCTCCCGCACCAGACGCATGATCTTCTGGAACCGGGAGTCGGGGCCGTCGCCGTCCTCGTAGTTGACCGAGTTCAGGACCGCGCGCCCGCCGAGCATCTCCAGCCCGGCCTCCAGCACCGCGGGCTCGGTGGAGTCCAGCACGATCGGCAGCGTGGAGGCGGTGGCGAAGCGGAACGCCAGCTCCTTCATGTCGGCCACGCCGTCGCGGCCCACGTAGTCCACGCACAGGTCCAGCATGTGCGCGCCGTCGCGGGACTGGGCGCGCGCGATGTCGACGCACTCCTCCCAGTTCTCCGCCAGCATGGCGTCGCGGAAGGCCCTGGAGCCGTTGGCGTTGGTGCGCTCGCCGATGGCCAGGTAGGAGGTGTCCTGGCGGAACGGAACGTGCGCGTACAGCGAGGCCGCGCCGGCCTCGGGACGCGGGCGGCGGACCGCGGGCGCCTGGCCGCGCACCTGCTCCACCACCTTGCGCATGTGCTCGGGGGTGGTGCCGCAGCAGCCGCCGACCAGGGAGAGCCCGTAGTCGCGGGTGAAGGTCTCGTGGGCCGAGGCCAGCTCGCCGGGGCTGAGGGGGTAGCGGGCGCCGTCGGAGGTCAGCTCGGGCAGGCCGGCGTTGGGCATGCACGACAGGGCGAGCCGGCTGTGCTTGGCGAGGTAGCGGAGGTGCTCGCTCATCTCGGCCGGGCCGGTGGCGCAGTTGAGCCCGATGAGGTCGATGCCGAGGGGTTCGATGGCGGTGAGGGCGGCGCCGATCTCCGAGCCCAGCAGCATCGCGCCGTTGGTCTCGATCGTCACCTGCGCGATCACCGGCACGTCACGGCCCGCCGCCTCGATCGCCCGCCGGGCGCCGATCACCGCCGCCTTCACCTGCAGCAGGTCCTGGCAGGTCTCGATGATCAGCGCGTCGGCGCCGCCCGCGATCAGCCCGGCCGCGTTGTCCCGGTAGGCGTCGCGCAACGTCGCGAACGGCATGTGGCCCAGCGTCGGAAGCTTGGTGCCCGGGCCCATCGACCCGAGCACGTACCTCGGCTTCTCCGCCGTCGACCAGTGGTCGGCGCGTTCCCGCGCCAGCCGCGCGCCCGCCTCGGAGAACTCGTAGATCTTCTCGGGGATGTCGTACTCCCCGAGGGCGGCGAGGTTGGCGCCGAAGGTGTTGGTCTCGACGCAGTCGACGCCGACCTCGAAGTAGGCGTCGTGGACGGCCTGGACGATGTCGGGGCGGGTGACGTTGAGCACCTCGGGGCAGCCTTCGTGGCCGAGCACGTCGTCGAGCGTGATGTCGTAGGCCTGCAGCATGGTCCCCATGGCCCCGTCCGCGACGATCACGCGTTCGGCGAGGGCTTGTCTGAAGGACGCTCCGCTGTTCATGTTCTCAGCCTAGCGGGAGGCGTGACGCGCCTGTTCGGCCATGGTCACCCGCACGATTGGGGGGTGGATGGCCGCCGATGACCGTTCGGCGCCGTGTGCGGGATCATGGTGGCGTCCGCCCGCCGACGCCGTATGGGCCCGCTCACACCCGGCTATCGCCGCTCCGTGCCACTCAGCGCCTCCCAACGAATAGGCTTAGACAGGCACAAGGCCGCCGCCGGCGGCCGAGAGGACGTCCCGGTCACCCGGGCGGCCTCGGCCAGGCGAGGAGGAGGCGGCGCGTGATCGAGCTCGAAGGACTTCCCGAGCTCGTCGACCCGGTGCTGATCGCCGCGTTCGAGGGGTGGAACGACGCGGGTGAGGCGTCGAGCGGCGCCCTCGCGCATCTCGAGGAGGAGTGGAAGGCCACTCCCCTGGTCGAGCTCGACCCCGAGGACTACTACGACTTCCAGGTGACCCGCCCGGTCGTGGAGCTCGGCGACGGCCTCACGCGTTCCATCATCTGGCCGACCACCCGCCTGCTGGTGGCGCGCCCGCCGGGCAGCCGGCGCGACGTGGTGCTGCTGCGCGGCATCGAGCCCAACATGCGCTGGCGCACCTTCTGCGCCGAGATCGTGAGCATCTGCCTGGAGCTCGGGGTGGAGACGGCGGTGCTGCTCGGCGCCCTGCTCAACGACTCCCCGCACACCCGCCCGGTGCCGATCGTCGGCTCGGTGAGCGACCCGGGCCTGGCCCGCTCGCTCAACCTGGAGATGACGCGCTACGAGGGCCCCACGGGCATCGTCGGCGTGCTCCAGCACTCCCTGGGCGTGGCGGGCACCAAGACGGTCTCGCTGTGGGCCTCGGTGCCGCACTACGTCGCCCAGCCGCCCAACCCCAAGGCCACGCTGGCGCTGCTGCGCCGCATGGAGGACCTGCTGGACATCCCCATGCCGCTCGGGGAGCTGCCCGACGAGGCGCAGGCGTGGGAGCACGGCGTGGACGAGCTGGCCGCCCAGGACTCCGAGGTGGCCGAGTACGTCCGCGAGCTGGAGGAGCGCAAGGACGCCGCCGAGCTGCCCGAGGCCAGCGGTGACGCCATCGCGGCGGAGTTCGAGCGCTATCTGCGGCGGCGCGACACCGACGGCGACGGCTGACGTTCCGCCGTCAGACCCGACGAAAGCCACATAGCGCGCAATTCGCGTTATGGCCTACGGGGCTCCGGAAGTTCCGGTAATAATTGTCCGCTGCGCGACTCCGCACCAATGCACCTGGGCGGCACCCCCACGCGCGGCAACGATTCGATAACGGAGAGAAACACGACTCCGCAAAAATCGTGAACGCCGCCGCCCGCGTGCTGAACCTACACATGTGACTGCGCACCTTGGGACCCCCATGGCGACTCCATATCCTGACCCGCACAAGAGAGCACAGGAGACGCGGCGACGCGTTCTCGAAATGGCCGTTTTCATGAAACAGGAAGGCCCCGCCGCGCCCGCCCCTGCGGCGGAGGCGTATCCGCAGTTGCGCGGCGCGACCCCGGCGCAGGCCGTCGAGTTGTTCCTCGCCCTCCTGCAGGACCGGCTGCCGGTCTGGCTGCGCACGCTCGACGAGCTGATGAACCGCGCGGGCAAGGGGCGGG
Organism: Sphaerisporangium corydalis; assembly: GCF_025506355.1. Classification (GTDB taxonomy): domain Bacteria; phylum Actinomycetota; class Actinomycetes; order Streptosporangiales; family Streptosporangiaceae; genus Sphaerisporangium; species Sphaerisporangium corydalis. The sequence goes on along the minus strand of NZ_JANZYP010000035.1, from coordinate 61,750 downwards.
TGAACGACAACCTGCTCCCGGTGGCGCGGGCCGGCATCGACTACTACGCCGAGGTCCAGGCGGCGGCGATGCCCGCGTTCATCTCCCCCTCGATCACGGTGCGCTTCCGCGAGGCGCTGCGCGAGACCCGGCTCGGGCCCGCCTCCGAGATCGCCCCCCTGGCCGAGTACCTCCAGGCCGAGCGGGGCCTTGGGCGGGTGGCGCCGGACGTCACCCCCGAGGCCAGCGCCCGCCTGCTGCTCGCGGGGTGCTTCCGGCACGCCTACTACGAGATGTTCGCCGGCCCCGGCGCGGGACTGTCGCGGGACGACGGCGCCGTGGAGATCGTCCGCGAGCTGCGGCTGGAGTCGGTCACCCCCCGGACGCCCGCGCTGTCCTGAGCGGTTCCCTGGCGAGGCGGGGCGCCGCCTCCTGCCCGCCGCGCCCGATCGTCGCGGCGGCCTCGTCGTACCTGTGCCACGCCAGCGCGGCCAGGTCGTCCTCGGCGCCCAGCGGGCCGCTCACCAGGTCGGCACCGGCCGACTCCAGCCGGTCCTGGAAGAACCCGGGGGCCAGCAGGTAGGACGCGACCACCACGCGGGGCGCCGGCCCCGAGCGGAGCCGTTCCAGCGCGTCGGGCACCGACGGGGTCCCGGCCGAGGCGAATGCGGCGGTGACCGGGCGCGCCAGCCGCACCGACAGCAGCCGGGCGGCGGCGCGCACGTCGGCCAGGGCCGCGGGGTCGGAGGAGCCGGCGGCGCCGAGGACCACGGCGTCGGTGGAGCGCAGGCCGGCCGCCGCCAGCCGCCGCGCCAGCACCGAGGTGATCAGCGGGTGCGGGCCCAGCCGGCCGGCGACCAGGGCGTCCGGCCGGGTCCCGGCGACCACGGCGGGCAGGTCGACGTGGACGTGGTAGCCGCCCGCCAGCAGCAGCGGGACCACGACGACCGGCCCCGGCACGCGGGCCAGGACGCCGGCGAGCGAGGGCGCGCTGATCTCCAGGTAGCCGAGCTCGACGCGGTGGCCGGGGCGGGCGCGGCGCACCCGGTCCGCCAGGGTGGCGAGCGTGGCCTGGCCGGGCGCGCTGCGCGTGCCGTGCGCGACGAGCACCAGCGTCCCCTCGGCCCCCTCGGCGGCGGGCCTCCCGGCGGGACCCCTCCTCGCCAGGACGCCCGTGCGGTTCCCCCTCACAGGCGCGCCCGCCGATACGCGTGCGCCCGCCGATCCAGCCGATGCAGACGCACCGGCCGACGCGAACGCGCCTGCCGGTCTCCCGGCCCGTGCGGTCGCGTCATCGGGCGTCCACCCGGTCGCAGGCCAGCCGGTAGCCGCGCTTGACGACGGTCTCCACGATGCCCGAGGGCCCGAGCGCGCGGCGCAGGCGGGTGACCGCCATCTCGACCGCGTGCTCGGCGGAGTCCCTGGAGGGGCCGCCGGGCAGCACGACGCGCAGTTCGGAGCGGGGCACGACGTGGCCGGGCCGCTCCGCGAGGCGCTTGAGCACCGCCATGGGCGCGGGCGGGAGCGGTTTGAGCTCGCCGTCGACGGCGACCGCGTGCCCCCGGATCTCCAGCTCGTGGGCGCCTGCGGTGACCCTGGTGACGCTGTGCTCGGGCAGGTGGCGGGCCAGGGTGCGGGCCAGGGCGCCGAGGCGGGAGCGCTCGGGCTGGATCACCGGCACCCCCTGGGCCAGCAGCGGCGCCGCGGTGACCGGCCCGACGCAGGCCGCCACCACCGGCCCGCGGAAGGCGGCGATGAGCGTGTCCTCCAGGCTCTCCGCGCGGGCGGCGTTCAGCATCGCCAGCACGGCGGGGGCGCTGGTGAACGCCACGGCGTCCACCGACCCCGAGATGGCCTGGGTGATCAGGCGGCGCAGTGGCGAGGTGTCGCGGTAGGGCAGCCAGCGGTAGACCGGCACCTCGATCACCGTGGCGCCGGCCGCGCGCAGGGCGGCCACGAACCCGGTCAGCGGCTCGCCGTGGAGCTGGACCACGATGCGCCGCCCGCGCAGGTCCTGGCCGAGGAGGTACTGCTTGATCTCCTCGCAGGACTCGGTGAGCGGGGTCCAGTGGTCGTTCAGCCCGGCGGCGCGCACCGCGCCCCGGGCCTTCGGTCCCCGGGGGAGCAGCCGCGCCGCCGCGAGGTGGTCGGCGAGGTCGGTGGACAGCCCCCAGCCCTCGGCGGCGGCCATCCAGCCGCGGAACCCGACGCCCGTGGTGACCACGACGTCGTGGACCGGGCCCTCCAGGGACTCGCGGGTGGCCGCCAGCAGGTCGGCGTCCTCGGGGAGCGGCACCAGGCGGATCGCGGGGGCCCGCACGACGCGGGCGCCCCTCCGTTCCAGCAGGGCCGCGAACTCCTCGCGCCTGCGGGTCGCGGTCACCCCGATGGTGAACCCCGCCAGGGCGTCGGGCGCCGTCTCGGGGCTGGTCAGGGGATCGTCCAGAAGCGCGGCCGTCATTCCACGCTCACCTCCACGGTGCCGTTGGTGACACGGGTCGGATAGATGGGTACCGCCGTCGCCGGATCGTCCAGGCAGACACCGGTGACCAGGGAGAAGACCTGCTTGTGCATGGGCGTGGCCACGACCGGCTCCTCGCCGCGGGTGCCGACGATGCCGCGCGAGATCACGTACGCGCCGCTGTAGGGGTCGCGGTTGCCGACGGCGTACAGGTGCCCGTCGAAGGCGCGGAACACCGCGATCTGGCGGCCGCGCACCAGGGCGGCGGCGCCGCGCTCGGGGATCAGGTCCGCGTGGGCGCAGATCGGGATCCAGTTCCGCGCGGCTCCGGTGGGCGCCTCAACGCTCTGTACCGTGGTCATCGGCGGGTCACCTCCAGCAGGACGGGTTTGATCTGGTCGCGTTCGGTCTCGAAGACGATCGAGGGGTCGGGGGTGCCCGGCGCGTTGACGAAGCTGACGAACCGGCGCAGTTTCTCGGGGTCGGCGATTGTGGCGCTCCACTCGTCGAAGTAGTCGTTGACGTGTCGTTCCATTCCCGCGTCGAGGTCGGCGCAGATGCCGAGGGAGTCCTCGATGATCACTTCGCGGAGGTGGCCGAGGCCGATGGCCTCGATCCAGGCGGCGGTGCGCTGGAGCCGGTCGGCGGTGCGGATGTAGAACATCAGGAACCGGTCGATGACGCGGATCAGCTCGTCGTCGGACAGGTCCTGGGCCAGCAGGTCGGCGTGGCGCGGCTTGAACCCGCCGTTGCCGCCGACGTACAGGTTCCAGCCGTTCTCGGTGGCGATGATGCCGAAGTCCTTGCTGCGGGCCTCGGCGCACTCGCGGGCGCACCCCGACACCGCGGACTTGATCTTGTGGGGGGAGCGCAGGCCCCGGTACCGCAGTTCCAGGGCGATGGCCATGCCGACCGAGTCCTGGACGCCGTAGCGGCACCAGGTGGAGCCCACGCAGGACTTCACCGTGCGCAGCGCCTTGCCGTAGGCGTGCCCGGACTCGAACCCGGCGTCGACCAGCCGCTTCCAGATCTTCGGTAGCTCCTCGACCCGCGCCCCGAACAGGTCGATCCGCTGGCCGCCGGTGATCTTGGTGTAGAGGCCGAAGTCGCGGGCGACCTCCCCGATCACGATGAGCTTCTCGGGGGTGATCTCGCCGCCGGGGATGCGCGGCACCACCGAGTAGGTGCCGTTCTTCTGGATGTTGGCGAGGAAGTGGTCGTTGGTGTCCTGCAGCGCCGCCCGCTCGCCCTCAAGGACGTGCCCGCCGTTCAGCGAGGCCAGGATCGAGGCCACGGCGGGCTTGCACACCTCGCACCCGCGCCCCTGGCCGTGCTCGGCGATGAGCTGGGAGAACGTCCCGATGCCGCGCACCCGCACGATCTCGAACAGCTCCGGCCTGCTGTAGGGGAAGTGCTCGCACAGCGCCTTGCCGGTGGCCACCCCCTCGGCGGCGAGGATCGACACCAGGGCGGGCACGCAGCTGCCGCAGCTCGCGCCCGCGCGGGTGCACTTCTTCACGCCCGCGACGTCGGTCAGCCCCTGCTCGGCGATGGCCGAGCGGATCTCTCCCTTGGTGACGTTGTTGCAGGAGCACACCTGCGCGTCGTCGGGGTAGCCCGCGCCGTCGGGGCCGGCGCCCTGTGCCCCGGCGAACAGCAGGTCGCTCGGCTGGGCGGTCAGCTCGCTGCCGACCATCGGGCGCAGCAGCGCGTACGGCGCGGCGTCGCCGACGCAGACGCCGCCCAGCAGGGTGCGGGCGTCGTCGCTGATGAACAGCTTCTTGTAGACGCCGGCCACCGGGTCCATGTAGGTCACGTCCAGCGCGCCGGACAGTTGCCCGAAGCTGGCCACGTCCACGCCGAGCAGTTTGAGCTTGGCCGACAGGTCGGCGCCGGTGAACGCGGCGGCGCCGCCGAGCACGCGGTCGGCGGCCACCTCGGCCATGGTGTTGCAGGGCCCGACGAGCCCGTAGACCATGCCGCCCGCCAGGGCGCACTCCCCCACGGCGTAGACGGCCGGGTCGGAGGTGCGCATCCCCTCGTCCACGACGACGCCGCCGCGCGGGCCGACGTCGAGGCCGGCCGCGCGGGCCAGCTCGTCCCTCGGCCGGACGCCGGCCGACAGCACCACGACGCCGGCGTCGATGACGGTGCCGTCGGCGAGCACCACCCGGCCGGGTTCGATCCGGTCCAGGCCGGTGCCGGTGTGCACCGTGAGGCCGAGCCGCTCGATGTGCCCCCGGAGCACCGCGCCGCCGCCCTCGTCGACCTGGCGGGGCATGAGCCAGCCGCCCATCTCGACGACGTGCGTCGCCAGGCCGAGCCCGCGCAGCGCGTCGGCGGCCTCCAGGCCGAGCAGCCCGCCGCCGACGACCACGCCCGTCGTGGCGTGCTCGGAGGCGGCGCGGATGGCCCGCAGGTCCTCGATGGTGCGGTAGACGAAGGCCCGCTCCGCGCCGGGCACCGGGGGGACGAACGGCGCCGACCCGGTGGCGAGGACCAGGACGTCGTACGGCTCCTCGTGCCCGCTCGCGGTGGTCACCGCGCGGCGGGCCCTGTCGATCGCGGTCACCCGGTCGGCCAGCCGCACGGCGGTCACCGCGGGCGGGACGGGGTAGGTGAGGTCCTCGGCGCCGGTGCCCGGCCGCCCGGACAGATAGGAGGTCAGGGCCACCCGGTCGTAGGCGCTCCTCGGTTCCTCCCCGATGAGGGTGAGCCCGCCGGTGAACCCCCGCGCGGCCAGCGTCTCGGCGAACCGGTGGGCCGCCGGCCCGTATCCTGCCACGACGATCCTCACGCGCGGACCTCCTCCTGCCGGCACAGCCAGCCGATGATCCCTTCGACCGCGTCGCGGCAGCTTCCGCAGCCGGTCGTGGCCCTGGTGGCCGCGACGACGGCCTCGGTGTCGCGGGCGCCCGCCTCCCAGCAGGCGCGGATCCTTCCTTTGGTCACGTTGTTGCACTCGCACACCCGGGCGGCGTCCGGCATGCGGACGGGGCTGTCGGCGCGCGGCGCGGCGTCCTGGCCGGGGAACAGCAGCCCGGCCGGGTCGACGGGGAGCGGGCCGCCCCGGTCGTAGAGGTGGGTGAGCGTCCCCACCGCCGGGGTCTCGCCGAGCAGGATCGCGCCGACCAGGCGGTCGTCCCTGATCACGAGCTTGCGGTAGATGCCACGGGCCCGGTGGGTGAAGCGGACGACCTCGACGGTGCCCGCGGACTCCTCGGTCAGGTGGGTCTCCCCCATCGCGGCCAGCTCGACGCTCCTGGCCTTGAGCCGGGTGACCAGGCGCGAGCCCCGGTATCTGGCGGCGGGGCCGGCGCCGGTGACCAGGTCGGCCACCACGGCGGCCTGCTCCCACGCGGGCGCCACCAGGCCGTAGACGGTGCCGTCGTGCTGGGCGCACTCGCCGATGGCGTAGATCGCCGGGTCGGCGGTGCGCAGCCGGTCGTCCACGATGATCCCGCGGCCGACCGGGAGGCCGGCGTCCCTGGCCAGGCCGGTCACCGGGCGCACCCCGCAGGCGAGCACCACCAGTTCCGAGGCGAGCACCTCGCCGGTGCTCAGCTCCACCCCGTGGGGGTGGACGGCGGCGGCGCGCGCGCCGGTCCTGACGGTCACGCCGAGCCCGGCGAGCGCCTCGCCGAGCACCAGGCCGGCCTCGGCGTCGAGCTGGCGGTCCATCAGGTGCCCGGCCACGTGCAGCAGGGTGACCGGCATGCCGCGCCCGGAAAGGCCACGGGCCGCCTCGACGCCGAGCAGGCCGCCGCCGATCACGACCGCCGTGGTGGCGGTCGCCGCCGCGCCGAGGATGCGGTCGCAGTCGTCCATGGTGCGGAAGGCGATGGCCCGGGTGGCGCCGGGGATCGGGGGCACGACCGGTTCGCTGCCGGTGGCCAGCACCAGGACGTCGTACGGTTCGCCGCCGCCGTCGGCGGTGCGGACCGTGCGCGCGGCCCTGTCGATTTCGGTGACCGTGACGCCGAGCCGGGTGTCGACGCCCTCGGCCGGGGTGGGCAGGCACACCTGTTCGGGGCCCGCGGTGCCGGCGAGCACGTTGGACAGCAGCACCCTGTTGTAGGGGGCGCGGGTCTCGGCGCCGAACACCGTGACCCTGGCGTCCTTGTCCCGCGCGCGTATCTCGGCGGCCAGCCGGGAGCCGGCCATGCCGTTGCCGACGATGACGATCCTCACGCCCGCCCCCGATCGGCCCGCGCGTCCGCCGCGCGCGCGGCGTCCGGGACGGCGCGCTCGACGCGCACGGCGCAGACCTTGAACTCCGGCATCCGCGACAGCGGGTCCAGCGCCGGGTTGGTGAGCAGGTTGGCGCCCGCCCAGTGGAAGGGCATGAACACCGTGTCGCGGCGGATCGCGGGGCCGACCCTGGCGGGGGCCTCGGTGGTCCCCCGGCGGCTGGACACCCTGACCAGGTCGCCGGAGACGACCTCCAGGCGTTCGGCCAGGTCGGGGTGGAGCTCGACGTAGGGGCCCGGGGACGCCTCGTTCAGCGCGGCGATCCTGCGGGTCTGCGCGCCGCTCTGGTAGTGCGCGAGGACGCGGCCGGTGGTCAGGTAGTACGGGTAGTCCTCGTCGACGTCCTCGGCGGGCGGCCGGTGGTCGACGGGGACGAACCGGGCGCGCCCGTCGGGGGTGGGGAACCGGTCGAGGAACGGGCGCGGCGTGCCGGGGTGGTCCTCGGCGGGGACGGGCCAGAACAGGCCGGGGCCGGCGGCGATCCGCTCGTAGGTGATGCCCGAGTAGTCGGCCACCCCTCCTGCGCTGGCCCGGCGCAGCTCGTCGAACACCGTCCCGGGGTCGGCGGAGAAGCCGTCGGCGTGGCCGAGGCGCGCGGCCAGGCCGTTGATGACCGCCAGGTCGCTCCGCACCCCCGAGGGCGGAGCGACGGCCTGGCGGCGCAGCAGGACCCTGCCTTCCAGGTTGGTCATCGTGCCGTGCTCCTCGGCCCACTGGGTGGTGGGCAGCACGACGTCGGCCATCGCGGCGGTCTCCGAGAGCACGAAGTCGCAGACCACCAGCAGGTCCAGCGCGGCGAGCCGCCCGGCGACGTGGCCGGCGCGGGGCGCCGACACCGCCGGGTTGGAGCCGAACACCAGCAGCGCCTTCGGCCCGCCTTCGGTGCCGAGGGCGTCCAGCAGCTCGTAGGCCGAGCGGCCGGGACCGGGCAGGTCGGCGGGGTCGACCCCCCAGACGGCGGCGACGTGCGCGCGCGCCGCGGGGTCGTCGATGCGGCGGTAGCCGGGGAGCTGGTCGGCCTTCTGGCCGTGCTCGCGGCCGCCCTGGCCGTTGCCCTGGCCGGTCAGGCAGCCGTAGCCCGAGCCCGGCCGCCCCGGCAGGCCGAGCGCGAGCGCCAGGTTGATGTACGCGGTCACCGTGTCGGCGCCCTTGGCGTGCTGCTCGGCGCCCCGGCCGGTGATGATCATGGCCTTGCCCGCGTCGCCGAGCAGGTGGACGGCCTCGCGCATCCGGGCCACCGGCACGCCGGTGACGCGTTCGGCGCGTTCGGGCCACCACGTCGCCACCGACGCGCGCGCCTCGGCGAACCCGCTGGTGCGCGCGGCGATGTAGTCCTGGTCGGCGTACCCCTCGGTGACGGCGATGTGCAGCATGCCGAGGGCCAGCGCCAGGTCGGTGCCGGGGGCGGGCTGCAGGTGCAGGGTGGCGCGGCCGGCGGTGCGGGTCCGCCTCGGGTCGATGACGACCAGGGCGCCGCGCAGGTGGCGCAGGAACGGCGGCATGGTCTCGGCGACGTTGCCGCCGGCCATCATGACCGTGTCCGCTCCGGCGATGTCGGTGATCGGGAACGGCAGGCCACGGTCCATCCCGAACGCGCGATTGGCGGCGGCGGCGGCCGAGGACATGCAGAACCGGCCGTTGTAGTCGATCTGGCCGGTCCGCAGCGCCACGCGGGCGAACTTGCCGAGCAGGTACGCCTTCTCGTTGGTGAGCCCCCCGCCGCCGAACACCGCCGCGGCGTCGGGCCCGTGCTCGTCCTGGACGGCCCGCAGTCCCGCCGCGACGCGGTCCAGGGCGTCGTCCCAGCTCACCGGGACGAGCGGGCCGGCGCGGCTCGCGCGTGCGAGCGGCGTGGTGAGGCGGGCGCCGCCGGTCAGCAGGGCGGCCGCCGTCCACCCCTTCTGGCAGAGCGCCCCGTCGTTGGCCGGGACGTCGTGCCTGGGGGTGATGGTGATCGCGCCGCCCGCGTCCTCGCTCACGTACATTCCGCACTGCAGGGCGCAGTACGGGCAGTGGGTCGCCTCCCCCTGATGGACCGGCGCCATCACAGGCGCGGGAGGGGAAAGTGAGACCGACATGGATCCGATGGTGCTTTCAGGCCGTTTCACCGTTGGGTCTCTCCTGTTACCTCTGTGCTACAAGCCGCCAACCGTGTTCACATCCGGGGCTGGCCCGATGTGCGCACATCGCCCCGGACGCCACGTGCGGAGGGTCAGACGCGGGCGGCGGCCAGGCCGGGCGCGAGCCGCGAGCCGGCCGTGCGCACGTAGCAGAACCAGGTGAGCGCGGCACAGACGGCGTAGAAGCAGGCGAACGCCACCAGGGCGGCCCCGGCACCCCCGGTGGCCGCGATCGAGGTGCCGAAGCCCCGGTTGATGAAGAACCCGCCGAAGGCGCCGACGGCCGAGATGATCCCGATGGCCGCCGAGCTGTTCCGCCTGCCGGTCACCAGGGCCGCCGCGCGCGCCGCCTCGTCGCCCGCGGGGACGCCTTCGAGCGCCTTGGCACGGAAGATCGCGGGGATCATCCGGTAGGTGGAGCCGTTGCCGACGCCGGTCAGCGCCACCAGCAGCAGGTAGGCGCCGAAGAACAGGGCGAAGCCGTGGGTGCTCAGGCCGGTCCCGACCAGGGCGATCGCCACCCCCATGGCGGCGAAGTTCCCGAGGGTGACCCGCGAGCCGCCGAGCCGGTCCGACAGCCTGCCGCCGAGCGGCCTGACCAGCGAGCCGACCAGCGCCCCGAGGAAGGCCCAGGTGACCGCGGAGGGGTGCTCGGGGAACTGGCTCTTGATGAGCAGCGGGAAGGCGGTGGTGTAGCCGATGAACGAGCCGAAGGTGCCGATGTACAGCAGGGACATGATCCAGGTCTGCGCCCGACCGGCAATCTTGAGCTGTTCCCGCGCGCTCGCCTTAGCGGAGGTGAGGTTGTCCATGAAGAAGAACGCGCCGGCCGCGGCGACCGCGATGAACGGCACCCAGAACAGCCCGGCCGCCGCCAGCCCGAACCCGGCGATCACCAGCGGCATGAGGAGCTGGACGGAGCTGACGCCGATGTTGCCTCCTGCGGCGTTCAGGCCGAGCGCCCAGCCCTGCTCCCGCTCGGGGTAGAAGTAGGTGATGTTGGCCATGCTGGAGGCGAAGTTGCCGCCGCCGAGGCCGGCGGTGGCGGCGATGAGCAGGAACGCCCAGTACGGCGTGCCCGGGTCGTTCACCGCGACGGCCAGCAGGACGGCGGGCACGAGCAGCAGCAGGGCGCTGACCACGGTCCAGTTCCGGCCGCCGAACCGGGCGGGGGCGAACGTGTAGGGCAGCCGCAGGGCCGACCCGACCAGGTTGGGCAGCGACACCAGCCAGAAGAGCTGGTCGGTGGAGAACCGGTAGGCGCCGAGTTTCACGGCGACGATGCTCCATACGGTCCACAGCGTGAAGCCGAGGTGCTCGGCGAGGATCGAGAACACGAGGTTCCTGCGGGCCACGCTTTTGCCCCGGCTCGCCCAGAATCCGGGGTCGTCGGGGTGCCAGTCGGCTATCCAGCGGCCTCTCGCGGGCGCCTTACGCGCCGCCTCCGTCACCGTCACTGTTCCTCCTGCATGGCTAGGGAACGGGCATTTCAGACGGTATTTCGGGAGATCACACCCCCTCGCGACGGCCGTCGGATATCGGGGTTACTTCTGACGCACCGCTGAAACATGTGATCCACAGGCATCACGGAGGCAACACGCTTTTAACAGAGATTGCGCTCGGGCCAGACCGGGAATTCCCCTGGGGAACCTTCCACCGGTCGACGTCACCCCTGGGAGCGGGCATGACCAGCGTCCAGCCGATCAGGCTCTTCTCCGACCCCGTGCTCCGGGCCGTGGCCGCCCCGGTGACGGCCTTCGACCGTCCCCTCCGGGAGCTGGTCAAGTCGCTGCTGGCCACCACCCGCGCGGGCTCGGGCCGGGCGGGACTCGCGGCCCCCCAGCTCGGCGTGTCGCTCCGCGTGCTGGTCTTCGAGCTGGACGGCAGGTCGGGGCACCTGGTGAACCCCCGGCTCGAACTGTCCGAGCGCGCCATCGTGGCCGACGAGGCGTGCCTGTCGGCCCCGGACATGTGGTGGCCGCTGGAGCGTTCCTACTCGGTGGTGGCCCGGGGCCGCGACATGCACGGCAAGCCGGTGACCGTACGGGCGCTCGGGATGCTGGCCAGGGTGCTCCAGCACGAGGTGGACCACCTCGACGGCGTCCTGTTCAGCGACCGGCTCCCCGCCGAGGAGCGGGAGCGCTTCTTCGCCGCGATGGCGTAGGCCCTTCGTCTCCGTCCGCGTGGACGGCGTTTTCCGGCATTCGCACCGAACCTTACGTTCTGTGCGTGCTATGTCTCCTTTTTCCGGCAACGAGCGTTGTATGCACAGATGGGGGGGGTAGGGCCACCAACGATTGGGATGGCCGATGAAGGAGGCAGTCGTGACAGGCGGACTGAAAGTGGCCGTAGCCGTTGCCCTGGGCTACCTCCTCGGCCGGCACCGGAAGTTCAAGCTCGCCATCGCGCTGGCCACGGCCGGGGCGACCGGCCGCCTCGGCGGGGCCGGCGGGCACCTGCTGGGACAGGGGATGAAGCTGATCAGCTCCTCCCCCGAGCTTGAGAAGATCGTGACCAGCGTCCGGGGCGAGCTGTTCCAGGCCGGCAAGGCCGCCGCGAAGGCCGCCGCGACCAGGCAGGTCAGCTCGCTGAGCGACAAGCTCCAGGCGCGGGCCGAGGCCCTGCAGCACGCGGCCGACGTCGCCGCGGGCCTGGAGGACGCCGTCGAGGACGCGGCCGAGGGCGTGACGAAGACGGCGCGAGGCGGCGTGAAGGGCGTGCGGGACAAGGCGGCCGGCGGGGTGCGGGGCGCCAAGTCCCGGATCCGTCCCGCCGAGGACGAGGACGAAGACGAAGACGAGGAAGAGCCGTACGACGAGTACGAAGAGGAGGAGGAGGAGGAAGAGGAGGAGCCGCCCGCGCGCCGCGCGCCCGCGGCCAGGGGCCGGGCCTCGTCCAAGCGCGCCCCGGTGGAGGAGGACGAGGACGACGACGAGCCCGATGACGAGGACGACGAGCCCGCCCCGCGCGGCCGGGTGGTCCGCGACCAGGCGACGCCGCGCTCCCGGCCGGTGCGCAGGACACGGGGCTGACCGATGGCCGACGAGGGCAAGGGCGGCGCCACCTCGGTGGTGAACCCGATCAAGCAGCAGCTCAGGGGCCTGGCCGGGATGGCGGGCAAGCTGGCGATGTCGGCGGTCAAGCGCCGGGTCGAGCAGACCACCCACCGGCTGACCGGCATCGCCGAGGGCGACGGGGTCCACACGCTGGGCCAGCTCGCCGGGTCCGAGGGCGGCACGGGAAAGATCAAGGGCTTCGCCAAGATGGCGTGGGGCGGCCTGAAGAAGAAGCTCGGGTTCGGCGGGCGGGGCGCCAAGGGCAAGCAGTTCAAGTTCCTCAACATCGTCGAGACGATGGACGTCGGCGCCCCGATCCGGATCGTCTACGACCAGTGGACCCAGTTCCAGGACTTCCCGAGCTTCATGAAGAAGGTCGAGAAGGTCGTCCAGGACGAGGACCAGAAGCTCACCTGGCAGGCGAAGATCATCTGGTCGCGGCGGACCTGGCAGTCCACCATCTCCGAGCAGGTGCCCGACGACAAGATCATCTGGCGGTCCAGCGGGGCCAAGGGGTACGTCGACGGGGCGCTGACCTTCCATTCCGTCACCCCGGACCTGACCCGGATCCTGATGGTGCTCGAATACCACCCCAAGGGGCTGATGGAGCACATCGGCCTCATCTGGCGCGTGCAGGGCCGCCGTGCCCGCCTGGAGTTCAAGCACTTCCGGCGGTACGTGATGACCCAATCGCTGCTGAACCCCGACGAGGTCGAGGGCTGGCGCGGCGTGATCCACGAGGGCGAGGTCGTCAAGGACCACGAGACCGCCGTCCGCGAGGAGGAAGAGGAGCGCGAGCGCGAGGAGAGCGAGCGGGAAGAAGAGGGCGGCGCCGAGGACCAGGCCCCCGAGGGCGAGGAGGACGAGGCCACCGGCGGCGAGGAGGAGGACGAGGGCGAGCCCGGAGACGAAGAGGGCGAAGAGGGCGAAGAGGGCGAACCTAAGGACGAGGAGGAGGCCGCGGCGGACACCGGCGAGAAGCGCCGGCGCCGTCCCTGGGCCAGGCGCGGCCGGTCGCGCGGGTCCGAGGAGAAGGCCGGGGCCACCGCAGGGGGCGGCGAGGGCGGGGACCGGCCGGCCGGGAACGGCTCGGCGGGGAACGGCTCGTCCGGGAACGGCGCGAAGGGGCACTCCGGCAACGGCTCGGCGGGCCACTCGGGCAACGGCAAGGCGGAGGCGCCGGGGAACGGCGCCGCCGAGCGACCGCGCCGCAGGCCCGAGCCCTCCGACGAGGACGACGCGCCGCCGCCGCGCCGGCGGGCCAAGGCCCGGGACGAGGAGACCCCCCCGCGCCGGCGCCGCCGCGCCGAGACCGGGGAGACCCCGCCGCCGCGCCGCCGTGCGCGGGGCGAGGACGAGGAACGCTGAGATGGCCGGCACAGCGGGTCACCGAGGCATCGCGCGGATCGACAGCGAGGAGTGGGGCCGATGACCATCGTGCAGCCCTCAGGGGGCGGGGCGGCGGGCAAGCCGTCGGGCGGCGGCAGCGGGCTGGCCGACGTCATCGACACGATCCTGGACAAGGGCCTGGTCATCGACGTGTACGTCAGCGTGGCCCTGGTGGGCATCGAGCTGCTGACCATCAACGCCCGCATCGTGGTGGCCAGCGTCGACACCTACCTGCGGTTCGCCCAGGCGGTGAACCGGCTGGACCTCGCGGAGGGGTCGAAGGGCCTTCCCGAGGTGATGCAGGACATGACGCAGGGCGTCGCCTCGTCCAAGACCAAGGGCATCGCGCAGGGCGCCCTGGAGGCGGCGGGCGACAAGCTCCGCGACTTCATGGAGCCCGCCGAGGAACCCGCGCCGCGCCGCAGGCGCAGGCGAGAGGAGGACTGAGATGACCCGCTCCACCCCAGGGCCCTCGGCGGAGAGGTCCCGCCAGGGCGCCGCCACCCGCGAGACCGCCGAACCGAGGCGCGGCCCGTCCGCCCCCGGCACCGGCCGTCCGCGACAGGACCCGTCCGTCCCGGAGACCGGCCGGCCGGGGCAGGACCCGTCCGTTCCCGGCACCGGCCGGCCGAAGCGGGATCCGTCCGCACCCGAGACCGGTCAGGCCGGGGAGAGGGTTCCCGGCGGGAACGGCCGCAAGGCCCGGCCCCCGGAGCGGGCCCCCGCGAACGGCGAGGCCCGGCGCGACGGCGCCGCGCGCAGGACCGGCGAGGCCGAGGGCGCGTCCGGGGACGGGCTGGCGGTCGCCTCGTACATCTACGGCGTGCTGCCCGGGGACATCGAGCTGACGCCGGAGGCGCGCGGCGTCGGGGACCCGCCAGGGGAGATCAGGCTGGTGCGCCACCAGGACATCGCGGCGCTGGTCAGCGACCTCCACCTGAACCGCCCGCTCGGCAAGCCCCAGGACCTGATGGCCCACCAGCACCTGCTGGACGACGTGGCCGCCGAGGTGCCGGTGCTCCCGCTGCGCTTCGGGGCGGTCATGGAGAGCCCGGAGGCGATCGTCAGGGAGTTCCTGGTGCCGCACCACGACGAGTTCCGCGCCGCGCTGGAAAGCCTGGAGGGCCGGGCCCAGTACGTGGTCAAGGCGCGCTACGAGGAGGGGACGGTGCTCAGGGAGGTGCTCCAGGAGAGCCCGGAGGCCGCCGAGCTGCGCGACCGCGTCCGCGGCATGCCCGAGGACGCGACGTGGGACGCGCGGATCCGGCTCGGGGAGATCATCAACGAGGCGATCGAGGCCAAGCGCGACGCCGACACCCAGGCGCTGGCCGAGGGGCTGGCCCCGCACGCCGTGTCGATCGTGATCCGCGAGCCGACCCACGAGGAGGACGCGGCGCATCTGGCCGCCCTGGTCGAGACCGCCGGGCAGGAGGAGTTCGAGAAGGCCCTGGACGAGTTCGGCCGCAGGTGGGCGGGGCGTGTCACGTTGCGGCTGCTCGGCCCCCAGGCGCCCTACGACTTCGTCTCGACGCGAATGTAGGAGGTCGTTCCAGGTCATGGGGTTGTTCGGTGTGCTCTTCGGCTGGCCGCTCGCGCCCGTCCAGGTGCTGATCCGGCTCGGTGAGCTGATACAGGAACAGGTGGACCAGCAGCTTCACGACCCGGCGGCCGTGCGGCGGCAGCTCGACGAGGTGGAGGAGGCCCTGGCCGCCGGCCGCATCTCCGAGGAGGAGGCGGCCACCGCCATGGAGGAGATCCTCCAGCGGATGATCTCCTAGCCGCGCGCCGCCGCCCGGAGCCGGGAGGCGGCGGAAGGAAGTGATGTCGTGCCCGCGAGTCGCAGAACCCACGGTGAGCGGGGCGCCGGCGGATACGTCCCCGGCGACTCCGTCCAGTACGACGACGGCGTGGACGAGGAGCCCTTCGACGACGGGGAACCCGGGGACGAACTCCTGGACGAGGAGTCTCCTGACGGGGAGTCGCTGGACGAGGAGCCGGACGAGGAGCTCGCCGGCGAGGAGCCGGAGCGGCCGAGGATGCGCCGGGTGGCGCGCAGGGAGGCGCCTCCGCGCCTGACGGCGGCCACCGCCGGCCGGTCGGGGCTGCGGTACATGGGCGAGCTGACCGGCAAGGACATCGAGGGGGTCACGATGGTGCGGCCGGGGGACGGCGGCTGGACCGTCGAGGTCGAGGTGGTCGAGGACCACCGCGTCCCGTCCTCGGGTGACACCCTGGCGATCTACGCGGTGGACCTGGACGCCGGCGGCGACCTGGTGTCGTACCGCAGGGTGCGGTGCTTCAAGCGCGCCAAGGGCGACTCGGGCGGAGCGTACTGACATGTCCGACCCGACGCGCCCGGCCAACATCTCGCAGTCCTACGGGTCGCGTGCGCCCGCCGCGCGCGACTCGGGGGGCAACCTCGGCGACATCCTGGAGCGGGTCCTCGACAGGGGTGTGGTGATCGTCGGCGACATCCGGGTGAACCTCCTGGACATCGAGCTGCTCACCATCAAGCTGCGGCTGCTGATCGCCTCGGTCGACACCGCGCGCGAGCTCGGCATCGACTGGTGGGAGCACGACCCGTGGCTCAGCTCCAAGGACCGCGACCTGGTCGAGGAGAACCGGCGCCTGCGCCACCGCCTCGCCGCCGTGGAGGAGGGCCCTGAGGCCCTGACGTCCGGCGACTCCCGCTCCATCGAGGCCGCCCGCGCCAACGGCGCGTACGCCAGAGGCCACGACGACGAAACCCGCGTCAGAGCCCGCGACGAAACGCGCCGCGGGTCCCGCGATGACGGGGCGCGCGGCAGGTTCCGCGAGGACGAGACACGCCGCAGGTCCCGCGAGGACGAGGCGGGAGGCACCGGAGCCCGGGATGACGAGGCGCTCGACAGGGGCCGCGATGACGAGGCGCGCGGTAACGGGGCGCGTGGGCGGGGCGGCGTGTACCGTGCCGGCGGTCGGGAGGACCGTGGTGGCTGACACCGGCACCTACCTGTACGCGGTCACCCGCGCGGGCCCCGGGCCGGGGCTGGACGGCCTGGCGGGTGTGGCGGGCGCCCCGGTCCACGCCGTGGAGCACGCCGGGCTGCTCGCCTACGTGAGCACCGTGCCCCTGGGCGAGTTCGGGGAAGGACCGCTGCGCCGGTCGCTCGAGGACCTGGACTGGGTCGGCGAGACGGCCCGCGCCCACCACCACGTCGTGGAGACCGTCGCCGGGACCGCCCCGACCGCCCCGGTGCGGCTGGTGACGGTGTACAGCGGCGAGGCCCAGGTCCGCGAGATGCTCGACCGGCGGCACGACGACTTCGCCGCCGTCCTGGCCCGGGTGACCGGCTGCCAGGAGTGGGGCGTCAAGGCCTACGCCGAGCGCCCCGCCGCGCCGCCCGCCGGGCCCGCCGCCGCCCCCCAACCTGCGGCGAGCGCCAGCCCGGGCACCGACTACCTCAAGCGCCGCAAGGCGAGCCTGCGCGACCGGGACGACGCCTGGCGGCGGTCGGCCGAGCACGCCGAGCGCGTCCACGGCACCCTGGCGGACGTCTCGGTCGCGACCAGGCGTCACCGGCCGCAGGACCCGCAACTGTCCGGCCGCGACGACCAGATGCTGCTGAACGGCGCCTACCTGGTCGAGGAGGACCGCCGCGACGAGTTCGCCGCCCTGCTCGACCTGCTACGCGAGCCCGGCATCGAGATCGAACTGACCGGCCCCTGGGCACCGTACTCCTTCACCGACCTGGAACCCGACGGCCGCCCCCGCGAGGCCCCCCAGAGCCGGGAGACCCACCCTGACGAGGAGGACCACCCTGACCAGGAGGACCACCGGGGCCCGGACGACCGCCGGAGCCGGGAGACCCACCAGGACCAGGAGGACCACCGGGGTCCGGACGATCGTCAGGGCCGGGAGACCCACCAGGACCAGGAGGACCACCGGGGTCCCGAGGACCGTCAGGGCCGGGAGGGTCGCGATGGGGCGTGAGGTCGCGCCGAGGGGGGCGGGGCTGGCGGCCGAGGGGCGGCTGCCCGCCGAGCGCGTCGCGCTGGTGGACCTGCTCGACCGGCTGCTGGCCGGCGGCGTCGTGATCACCGGTGACCTGGTGCTGTCCATCGCCGACATCGACCTGGTGCGCATCTCCCTGCGGGCGCTGATCATGTCGGTCCGGGCGTCGGAGCCGCTGGAGACGGGAGTCCGCCATGGCGGCACCCCCCTCTGACCCCACCCCGCACCGCCCCCACATCGGCGACCGCGCCGAAGGGCGCCCACGGACAAGCGATCGCGCCGAAGGGCGCCCACGGACAACCGATCGCGGGGAAGGACGCCCACGGGCGAACGGCCGCGAGGAAGGGCGTTCGCGAGCAGGCGACCGCGCGGAGAGGCGTCCACGGACAGGCGACCGTGCGGAAGGACGCTCGCGAGCGGGCGACCGCGCGGAAGGGCGTCCACGGGCGAGCGAGGGGGGTCTGGAGTCGCGGTCGGGGCGGTGGCATCTGGAGACCGATCCCGAGACGGTCGAGCGCGACCTGACCCGGCTGGTCCTCACGCTGGTGGAGCTGGTACGCCAGCTCGTGGAGCGCCAGTGCGTCCACCGGATGGACCAGGGCGACCTGTCCGACGCCCAGGTCGAGACGCTCGGGCTGACGCTGATGCGGCTGGAGGAGGCGATGACGGAGCTGTGCGAGCGCTTCGACCTGACCCCCGCCGACCTGAACCTCGACCTCGGCCCCCTCGGCACCCTCCTGCCAGGCGACTGACCACCCACCCTCGACCCGCCAGGGCACCGCCCCCGCCCTCGACCCGCCGACCGCCCACCCTCGACCTGCCGGGGCACTGACCGCCCGCCCCCGACCCGCCAGGGCACTGACCGCCCGCCCTTGACCTGCCGGGGTGGGCTACAGGGCGATGCCGAGGAGGGTGTCGGCGGTGGCGTGGATCAGGGCGGGGGCCTCGGTGTCGGTGGCCTCGCCGGCGAGGGCGCGGGCCGCCCAGGTGTCGATGGCCGCGAGGGCGGCGGGCGCGTCCAGGTCGCCGGCCATGTGCTCCCTGACCTCCTGGAGCACCGCGCGCCCGTCGGGCCCGGCGGGCAGGCCGGTGGCCGTGCGCCAGCGTGCCAGCCGCTCGGCCGCGGTGCCGATCTGGTCGCCGGTCCACTCCCAGTCGGAGCGGTAGTGGTGGGCGAGCAGCGCCAGCCGTACCGCCATCGGGTCGTGCTCGGCCCGCAGGCGGGAGACGAACACGAGGTTCCCCCGGGACTTCGACATCTTCTCGCCGTCGAGCCCGACCATGCCGGAGTGCACGTACGCCTTGGCGAACGGCCACTCCCCCGTGGCGACGTGCCCCTCGCTGGCGCCCATCTCGTGGTGCGGGAAGATCAGGTCGGAGCCGCCGCCCGAGACGTCGAACCCGCTGCCCAGGCAGTCCAGGGCGATCGTCGTGCACTCGATGTGCCAGCCGGGCCGGCCAGGGCCGAAGGCCGAGGGCCAGGACGGCTCGCCGGGGCGCTCGGCGCGCCACAGCAGCCAGTCGAGCGGGTGGCGCTTGCCCTCGCGCGCGGGGTCGCCGCCGCGCTCGGCGAACAGCTCCAGCATTCGCTGCTCGGAGAACCCCGACACGGCGCCGAACTTCGGGGCGGCGGCGACCGAGAAGTAGACGTCGCCGTCGACCTCGTAGGTGGCGCCCTTGTCCTTCAGCCGCTCGATCAGCGCGGCGACCCGGCCGACGACCTCGGTGACGCCGACGTACTCGTCCGGCGGCAGGACGCGCAGCGCCTCCATGTCGGTGCGGAAGAGCTCGATCTCCCTCTCGGCCAGGTCCTGCCAGCGCACGCCGGTCTGCTCGGCGCGCTCCAGCAGGGGGTCGTCGACGTCGGTGGCGTTCTGCGTGAAGTGGACGGTGTGCCCGGCGTCCCGCCACATCCGGTTCACCAGGTCGAACGCCAGGTAGGTGCTGGCGTGCCCGAGGTGGGTGGCGTCGTAGGGGGTGATGCCGCACACGTACATCCGCGCCGCGGGCCCCGGGGAGGTCTCCCTGATCTCCCGGGCCGAGGTGTCGTGCAGCCGGAGAGGAAGGCCGGCGCCGGGCAGAGGGGAGATGTTCGGAGCGGACCACGATCGCATGCCCAAGAGCCTATCCAGGTGTCCGGGTGGTGCGATCACCCCGGGGTGTCCGTTTTGATACATGAGTGACCCTCGTGGCTAATGACATAAAACCATACTTAAGTGATGTCCTACGTGGCAGAATCTTGCCGCCGCTGCTATGGGGGATCGGCACGGAGCACTTCATGCCAAGGGAGCACATTTGCCGGCTTTCAAGCCCCTAGGACCCGCTGATCCCACCCAGATCGCCTCCTACCGGGTGACAGGACGGATCGGCGAGGGCGGCCAGGGGGTCGTCTACGCCGCGGAGACCGAGTCGGGTGAGCCGGTGGCGGTGAAACTGCTGCACCGCCGGTTCTCCGACGACGCCCGCGTGCGGCGGTCGTTCGGCACCGAGCTGCGGCAGGCGCAGCGGGTGACCGGCCCCTACGCCGCCCGCGTCCTGGCCTACGGCATCCACGACAGCCGCCTGTACTACGCGAGCGAGTACATCGAGGGCCCCTCGCTGGCGGACGCGGTGGTCAAGCACGGCCCCTACCCGGGCAGCGAGCTCGCCGGGCTGGCCGTCTCCACCCTGGCGGCCCTGGTGGCCATCCACGAGGCGGGCGTGACCCACGGCGACTTCCAGCCCGGATGCGTGCTGCTGGGCCCGGACGGTCCCCGGGTGATCGACTTCGGCGTCGGCCGCGCGCTGGAGGGCTCCCGCCCGGGCGCCGGCCCCGCGAGCACCTCGCCGTACATCGCGCCCGAACGCCTGACGGGGACGGCCGCCGGCCCCGAGAGCGACATGTTCGCGTGGGCCGGCACGCTGGTCCACGCCGCGACCGGGCGCGCGCCGTTCGGCCAGGACCCGGTCCCCGCCGTGGCCGACCGCGTCCTGAAGGGCGTGCCCGAGCTCTCGGCGCTCGCGGGCCCGCTGCTCGCCGCCGTCGCCGCCTGCCTGGACACCAACCCCGCCGGCCGGCCCTCCGCCCGCGAGGTGCTGGCCGGCCTGCCGTACGGCGCCCCGGGCCCCTCCCCCTCCCCGGCGCCACGGCGCCCGGCGTGGACCATGCCCGCGTCCCCGCCTCCGCCGCCCGTGCCGCCGGCCATGGCACCGCCCCAACCGGCCCTGCCGCCGCCTCCGGCGAGGCCCCTGCCACCGCCCCCTCGGCCGCCGTCCTCGGGCTCTCCCCTGCCGCCGCCGCGGCCGTCCTCGGCCGCTCCCCTGCCGTCGGGGCCGCAGGGCCCGCAGGGACCGCCTCCCCCGTACGCCGGGCCGATCCCGCTGAGCTCGATGCCGCTGTGGCCGAGGCCCCCGCAGGGCGCCCCCCGCGACGCCGTGCCCGATCCGGGGCCGCGACCCGGCCCTGAGGGGCCGTCCCGGTACCCGGAGGGCCCGGCGGAGGCCGCGCCGGACCGGCAGGCCCTGGCGCGGCTCAGGCGCCTGCGGCGGCGCAACCGCGTCATCGCCGCCGCCGGGGCCCTGGTGGTCGCCGTCATCGCGATCGCGGTCGTGGCCGCGCCCGGCGGCCCGTCCGGCAGGACGATACCCGGCGCCGCCCTGGCGCCCCCGCTGGGTTCCGGCGGCCGGATCACCGCGCTGCCGTCGGCCTCCCCGAGCGCCGACCCCGAGCCGACGCCGGTGCCCTCCCCCGCCGAGAGCACGCCCAAGGCGACCAAGGACGTGGCGCCGAACTGGGAGTCCTCGACCACCCGGATCTACAAGCCGGTGCTGTCGGTCAGCCCCGTCAAGGTGCGGGTCCGCTCCGACTACATCTTCTACGTGAACATCAAGCTCCGGGCGAAGGGCGCGGCCGTGAAGTGGCGCGCGTCCATCACCGAGGGCAGCGTGCTGAGCTCGACCAAGGGCCGGATCGCCGCCGGGGGCGCCACGACCATCACCGCGTACGGGACGACCTTCTGCAGCACCTCCAAGGTCCGGATCCGCTCCAACGGGGGCGACAGGACCGTGACCATCATGTGGGGCGGGGTGCTGTGCTGACCACGCGGGGCGGCGCCGGGACGCTACCCGGGGACCTCCGACCGCAGGACGCCGTACCACGACGACGGGTCGGCCGGGTCGGGGCAGAAGTCGTAGCGCAGCGCGTCCTCGCCGAGGGCGACCAGCGTGATCGAGGACGTGCCCCACACGCTCCCGTCCGGCAGCTCGCTGCGGACCACCAGCGCCCTCGGGTCGGAGGTGTCCAGGCCCGCTCCGGACGCCAGCTCCCGCCACGGCGCCCACGCGCTCTCGCCGTCGCGGGCGGAGGGCCACGCGGCCGAGGCGAAGCGCGGCCGGAACCAGGCCACCCGGGGATCGTCCCTGCCGCGCTCCCACCCGCTGTTGACCACGACGTGCACGCCGGCGGGGAGCTTGCCGTCGCTCACCCGCTCCCCGTCCCAGCTCCACAGCCGCACCCCGCCGGGGTCGGCGACGATGAGATGGAAGGGGTCGTAGCACGACAGGTCGCCCTCGGGGAGCTCGCCGGCCGTCACCGCGCGCAGCGGCAGGTCGCCCCTGGACCTGCGGACGTCCTCAGGTGCCTCGCGCCCGCGCCCGTTCAGCAGCGCCGCGACCCTCGGGGCGCCGGGGTCGACGGCCAGCCAGGTGCCGCCGCCCGACAGGTCGCGCCCGCCGACCAGGCCGGGGAACCCGGGCCAGTGCGCCGCGGGAGGCTCCCAGGGCCGCGACAGGATCTCGTCGCGCACACCGGCGATCACCAGGGGGGTACGCGCGCCGGGCTCGAAGCCGACGATCACCGTGCACATGTCCGTTCCCTCCGGGGTGGGTAGAGATGGACTCCCCCGAAACCCTACGCCCCCGAGGGCCGCGGGGCACGCGCGGACGACCGGGATCAGCGGCCGGAGAGGATCAGCGGCCGAAAGAGGACGGACGGGGGCCGGAGGGGCGGACGGTCAGATGGGCGGCCAGGGGATCGCGGGCCAGTCCTCGGAGGGGAAGGGGTGGATGCCGGTGCTGAGCAGGCGGCGGACGCGTTCCCACGTCGCCTCCACCTCCGCGAGCGTCAGCAGCTCGCGCAGCCGCCGCCCGAGCCTGCCGCGCTCGATCTCGCGCTCCAGCCGGGCCAGGACGTTCACCGCCTCGCGGGGAAGCGGCTTGCCGCGCCACTGCCACAGCACGGTGCGCAGCTTGTCCTCCGAGGAGAAGCAGACCCCGTGGTCCACGCCGTAGATGTGCCCGTCGGGCAGGGGCAGGAGGTGGCCGCCCTTGCGGTCGGCGTTGTTGACCACCGCGTCGAAGATCGCCATGCGGCGCAGCACGGGGTCGCGGCTGCGGATCAGGGCCATCAGGTCGGCGTCGGGGTCGGTGTCGATCCACAGCTGGCACATTCCCGGGCCGAACGGGCCGTCGCGGTAGACGCTCGGCGGCACGATGCGCCAGCCGGTGGCCGCCGAGACCTCGAAGGCGGCGACCTCGCGCGCGGCCAGGGTGCCGTCGGGGAAGTCCCACAGGGGCCGCTCGCCCCTGACCGGTTTGTACACGCACTCGGCGATGAGGCCGTCCAGGCGTATGGAGCAGTAGAGCGTCATGTTGGTCGCCTCGACCAGGCGCCCGGCCACCTCGATGGTGCCCTCGCGCAGCAGGCGCAGGGCGGAGACGTCGTCGAGCCCGGACGATCCGGGGATGCTACTGAGCCGGGGGTCGCTCTCTGCACTCACGTACTGTCCCCCCGGTGGCCGTTCAGGCGAACGCAGATGTGTCCCTCCGCGTCGAGTGGCTGCCCGCACAGCGGGCACGGCGGCCGTCCGGCCGCGACGATCTCCAGAGCCCGCTGGGTGAACGCGCGGGCGGCGGCGGCGCTGATGTGGACCCGCAGGACGGCCGATTCCGGCCGGTCGGGATCCACCTCCGGGGGCTCCTCGTCGTCCTCCCCGGCCTCCTGCGCCTCGATCACGACCTGCGAGGTGTCGGGGTCCCATGCCAGCGCCATGGTGCCCACCCGGAAGTCCTCGTCCAGGGGCAGGTCGAGCGGAGCCTGGTCGGCGAGCTCCACCGGTGCCATCGCGGGCACCGGGGCGGTGCCCCCGCTCCGGCGCAGCACCTCGTCGAGCAGCTCGTCGAGCCGATCGGCCAGTACCGCGACCTGGAACTTCTCCAAGCCCACCGTCGTCACACGCCCCTGGCCGCGGGCTTGCAAAAAGAAGGCGCGTGATCCCGGTTGCCCAACGGCACCGGCCACGAACCTGTCTGGCGGATCGTAGTCGAAGACCGGCATAGCCCGACCTTACGTGGTCCCGGCTCCGCCGCCGACAGCGGCGTCGCTCTCGGTGAATTTTTCTCCCCCGTCTTGGTGCTCCGAACCCTCAGGCGGGGGAGCCGGGGGGAGGATGTTCTCCACCCCGCCGCCTATGTCGTTGACTCTGAGGATGAAAGGCCGCAGCGCGGTGTACCGGATCACCGTGAGCGACGCGGGATCGGCGGTGATGCGCTGGAACTGGTCCAGATGCAGCCCCATGGCGTCCGCCACGATCGCCTTGATGACGTCGCCGTGGCTGCACACCATGTAGGTCGCGTTCTCGCCGAGCTTGGCGTTCCAGTGCCGCACCCCGGCGACGGCGCGGCGCTGCACGCCCGCCAGCGACTCCCCGCCGGGGAAGACCACCGCGCTCGGGTGCTGCTGCACGACCCGCCACAGCGGGTCCTCGGCCAGCTCCTTCAGCGGGCGGCCGGTCCACTCGCCGTACCCGCACTCGCCGAAGCGGTCGTCGCTTTCGAGCTTGAGGCCCTCGCGCCCGTGCAGGACGGCCAGGGCCGTCTCCTGGCAGCGTTCGAGAGGGCTGGACACGATCGCGTCGAGGCTCAGCGGGGTCAGCCGGGCCGCGAGTGCGGCGGCCTGGGCCCGCCCGCGCTCGCTCAGGTGGACCCCGGGGGTCCACCCGGCGAGCACCGGCCCGGTCAGGTCCGTGAGCCCGTGTCGCACCAGAAGCAAAGTGGTCACAAAGCAAAGCCTATTGGGCTGTGATCACCCCTAGAGACAACAGTGTCAACAAGAAGGCGCCGATGAAGACCCGATAGGTGACAAAAACCATCATGGAATGCTTGGTGATGTAGCGGAGCAGCCAGGCGATCGAGGCGTACCCGACGACGAACGACACGGCGGTGGCGATCAGGGTCGGCACGAGGTCGGGCCCGGCGCCCGCGCCGACGTCCTTCAGCTCGAACAGCCCCGACAGCACCACGGCCGGGATGGACAGCAGGAAGGAGTAGCGGGCGGCGGCCTCGCGGGTGAAGCCGAGGAACAGCCCGCCGGTGATGGTCGACCCCGACCGCGAGGCGCCCGGCACCAGGGCGAGCGCCTGGAACCCGCCGATGATGAGGCCGTCCTTCAGGGTCAGGGACTCGATGGGCAGGCGCCGCCGCCCCACCTGCTCGGCCAGCAGCAGGAGCAGGCCGAAGACGATCAGGATGCTCGCGTTGAGCCACAGGTTGCGCGCCGGCCCCTCGATCTGGTGCTTGAACACCAGCCCGAGCACGCCTAGCGGCACCGTCCCTAGGCCGATGTACCAGCCCATGCGCGCGTCCAGCTCGCCGCGCAGCTCGGGGGTCCACAGGCTGCGCAGCCAGGTCCACACGATGCGCACGATGTCGCGCCAGAAGTAGATGACGACGGCCAGCATGGTGCCGAGCTGGATCACCGCGGTGAACGCGGCGCCCGGGTCGGCCCAGCCGAAGAGCCGGGGAACGATGAGCAGATGGGCGGAGCTGGAGATCGGCAGGAACTCGGTCAGCCCCTGAACGATCCCGAGCACGATCGCTTGCAGTGCGTCCATAGTGCGGGCCAGCCTAGGGCAGGTGGGGCGCCCAGGGCGCGTCCCCGGGCCATCGAGGGAAGTGAGACGTCCGACGCGGTAGCCTGGCCGGATCATGGATCAGCGATTGGTCGGTCGTAGCGGTCTGACGGTGTCACGGGTGGGGCTGGGCACCATGACCTGGGGACGTGACACCGGCGCCGAGGAGGCCGCCGCGCAGCTCGTCGCCTTCGCCGAGGCCGGCGGAACCCTCGTCGACACCGCCGACGTCTACGCCGGCGGTGACGCCGAGCTGCTGCTCGGCCGCCTGCTGCGCGACTCGGTGCCGCGCTCGGAGATGGTCGTCGCGACCAAGTCCGTCCTGACGCCGCGGGGCCCACGGTCCAGGGACGCCTCCCGCAGGGGCCTCATCTCGGCGCTGGACGCCTCCCTCGGCCGGCTCGGGGTCGACGAGGTCGACCTGTGGCAGCTCCACGCCTTCGACCCCGAGGTGCCCCTGGAGGAGACCCTGGCGGCCGTGGACACCGCCGTCTCCTCGGGGCGCACGATGTACGCCGGGGTGTGCAACTACGCGGGGTGGCAGCTCGCCGCGGCGGGGGTGTGGCAGCGCACCGCGGCCGGGCGCGCGCCGATCGTGTCCGCCCAGGTGGAGTACTCCCTGCTCGCCAGGGACGCCGAGCGCGAGGTCCTGGCCGCCGCCGAGCACGTCGGGGCCGGGGTGCTGGCCTGGTCGCCGCTCGGGCGGGGCGTGCTGACCGGCAAGTACCGCGTGGGCATCCCCGCCGACTCGCGGGCGGCGACGCCGCACTTCGCCGACTTCGTCCAGCCCTATCTGGACGAGCGGTGCCGCCGCGTCGTGGAGTCGGTCACCACCGCCGCCGAGGGGCTCGGGGTGTCCCCGCTGGCGGTGGCCCTGTCCTGGGTGCGCGACCAGCCGGGGGTGGCCGCGGCCATCGTCGGGGCGCGCACCCACGCCCAGCTCAAGGGCGTGCTGCAAGCGGAGGAGCTGACGTTGCCGATGGAGATCCGCGAGGCGCTGGACGACGTGTCGGCCGTCGACTGAGGCGGTGTGCGCGCGGCCCGGGGCGCGGCCTCGCGAGCCGCGGAACGGGAATCGCGTTCGCGTATCACTACTCGATACCGAATCGCATCTTTTCGGGGAAAGACCGGCGTGGTGCAACACGATGGTCTTGGAGGTGGCGGGAGGGGAGCCCGCGCCTCCGTTGCGCGTGTGGAAGACGATGGAGGGGAACCATGCGTAAGGGCACGACCGCCATTTCGGCGGGAGCGCTGGCGTTGGCGCTGAGCGGGGGCACGGTGCTGATGGCGGCGAGCCCCGTCCTGGCGGCGTCGCAGCGGGTGACCGACTGCGACAGGGGCGGGAACCCCGTGTCCAGCCTGGCCGGGGAGGTGTGCGATCTGGCGGGCCAGGTCGCCGACACCGTCCCCGAGCTCGCCGGCGACGGTTCCTCGCCGGTCACCGATTCCACCGAAGCCACCGAGCCGCCCGAGGAGGCGCCGTCGCCGCTCGCCGACACCGTGGAGGAGCAGACACCGCAGGTCACCGGCGAGCCGACGCCCGCGCCTTCGCCGTCGGCCTCGGCGACCCCGTCGCCGGAGCCGAGCGAGGCCGCGGGGGCGAGCGTGCTCGGCGTGCCCGTCGACACCGCGTGCCTGCCGGTGGTCACGCCTCCCGACTGCGCGCAGGACGCCCGGCCCTCGCCGTCCCCGCAGGCCCCGGCCCCCCGGGACCGTTCCAGGACGGCCACCGAGCCCGCCTCGCCCCCCGCCCGGGAGACGGCGCCCTCGCGGCCGTCGGGTGAGGCCCGCCCGACGCCGAGGACCGGCACGGCCGCGGGCGGCTCCGGTCGTGACGCGGGAGGGCGCGCCGCGCCTTCGTCCCCGCCGGTGAGGCGGCCCTCGGCCGACGTGGAGGCGCCGCCGCTGATCCCGCTGTGGCCGGGGCAGCCCCTTCCGGTGCTGGCGGGCCGCCTCGACGCGCACAAGGTGGTGCCGACGCGGCCCTACGACGTCGTGGGCACCGCGCTGACGGCGGTGCTGCTGGCCTCGGCCATCCTGGTGACCCGCATCGTGCAGGCGCGCCGCGACGACAGCGGGCCCCAGTCGATGCCCTTCGACGGCCTGCGCCGCCCCGACACCGGCCGCCACCGGCTGGCCTGAGGCACCCGGCCCGCGTACCCGGCCGCGTGCCCGCCTACCCGTCCGCGGTCGCGTACCCGCGTGCGCGCGCCGGGCGTCCCCGTGCGGGACGCCCGGGAGGTTCCGGCGTCAGGTGCCCATGGCGTGGACGCCGCCGTCGACGTGCACGATCTCGCCCGTCGTGGCGGGGAACCAGTCCGACAGCAGCGCCACGCACGCCTTGGCGGCGGGCAGCGGGTCGGCGAGGTTCCACCCGAGGGGGGCCTTGGCCGGCCAGCTCTCCTCGAAGTCGGTGAACCCGGGGATGCTCCTGGCGGCCATGGTGCGCAGTGGGCCCGCCGCCACGAGGTTCACCCGGATGCCGTGCTTGCCGAGGTCGCGGGCGAGGTAGCGCGAGCAGGACTCCAGGCCGGCCTTGGCCACGCCCATCCAGTCGTACACGGGCCAGGCCTTGGTGGCGTCGAAGTCGAGGCCGACGACGGCGCCGCCGTCCTTCATCAGCGGCAGGCAGGCGACCGCCAGCGACTTGAACGAGAACGTGGAGACGTGCACGGCCGTCGCCACGTCCTCCCAGCTGGTGTTGAGGAAGTTGCCGCCGAGCGCGGTCTGCGGCGCGAAGCCGATCGAGTGGACCACGCCGTCGAGGCCGCCGATGTGCTCGCCGACGCGGTCGGCGAGGGTGTCGAGGTGCTCGGTGTTCTGCACGTCGAGCTCGACCACCGGCGGCGGCTCGGGGAGCCGCTTGGCGATGCGCTCGACCAGGCTGAGCCGGCCGAAGCCGGTGAGCACGATCTGGGCGCCCTCCTGCTGGGCCAGCCTGGCCACCGAGAAGGCGATCGAGGCGTCGGTCAGCACGCCGCTGACCAGTAGCCGTTTGCCGTCGAGAATTCCCATGTCAGTGCCCCATTCCCAGGCCGCCGTCGACCGGGACGACCGCCCCGGTGATGTAGGCGGCGTCGTCGCTCGCCAGGAACTTGACAGCCCGCGCGACGTCGGCCGCGGTCGCGGCACGGCCCAGCGGGATGTTCTTGAGTATGGCCTCCTGCTGGCCCGCGTCCAGCGCGGCGGTCATGTCGGTCGCGACGAAGCCCGGCGCGACCACGTTGACGGTGATGCCCCGCGACCCGAGCTCGCGGGCCAGCGACCTGGCGAAGCCGATCATGCCCGCCTTGGAGGCGGCGTAGTTGGACTGCCCGGCCGAGCCGAGCATGGCGACCACGGAGGAGACCAGGATGATGCGGCCCCTGCGCATGCGCAGCATGCCGCGGCACGCGCGCTTGGCGACGCGGTAGGAGCCCGTCAGGTTCGCGTCGATGACGTCGGTGAAGGTCTCCTCCTTCATCAGCGGCAGCAGCGTGTCCCTGGTGATGCCGGCGTTGGCCACCACGACCTCGACGGGCCCGTGCTCGGCCTCGGCCTTGGAGAAGGCGAGGTCCACCTCCTCGGAGCTGGTCACGTCGCACTTCACGCCGAACAGCCCTTCGGGGGGCTCTCCGGAGCGGTAGGTCACGGCGACGGCGTCCCCTGAGGCGGCCAGCTCGCGGGCTATCGACAGGCCGATCCCGCGGTTTCCACCGGTTACGAGTACTGAGCGAGCCATGCGCACGACGCTATCGCCTACTCAGGGGTAAACCCTTATCCGCCCCGTACAAGATCACACGGCTAGGATCGTGGACATGCGCCAGATCGATCCCGACTTTCTCGCCCTGCCACTGCGGCGGCTGGCGGACGCGGCCCTGCAACGAGCCCGTGACCTGGGCGCCGAGCACGCCGACTTCCGCCTGGAACGGGTGCGCGGCGAGACCCTGAGCCTGTTCGACGCCCGCCTCGAGGGCGCCTCCGACGCCGACGACCTCGGGTACGCCGTGCGGGTCATCCGCGACGGCACCTGGGGTTTCGCGGCGGGCATCGAGCTGACCCCCGAGGCCGCGGCCGCCGTCGCCGAGCAGGCCGTCGAGGTGGCCAAGGTCGCCGCCGCGGTGAACCGCGAGCCGGTCGAGCTGGCCCCCGAGCCGGTCCACGCGGGCGTCACGTGGGTGTCGCCCTACGACGTCGACCCCTTCACCGTCGCGCTCAAGGACAAGGTCGACCTCATGGGCGACTGGTCGGCCGGCCTGCTGAAGGACCCGAGGGTCGACCACGTCTCGGCCTCGCTCATGCAGGTCAAGGAGCAGAAGTTCTACGCCGACACCGCCGGCACCGACGCCACCCAGCAGCGGGTCAGGACCCATCCCGTCCTGACGGTGATGCGGGCGGCCGACGGGCGCTTCGACGACATGCGCACGCTGGCCCCGCCGTCCGGCCGCGGCTACGAGTACCTCTCCGGCACCGGCTGGGACTTCCCCGCCGAGCTGGCCACCCTGCCCGAGCTGCTGGAGGAGAAGCTCAAGGCCCCCTCGGTCGAGGCCGGCGCCTACGACCTGGTGGTCCACCCCTCCAACCTGTGGCTGACCATCCACGAGTCGATCGGGCACGCCACCGAGCTCGACCGGGCGCTCGGCTACGAGGCCGCCTACGCCGGCACGAGCTTCGCCACGTTCGACAAGCTCGGCACCCTCGCGTACGGGTCCCCGATCATGAACGTCACCGGCGACCGCACGGCCGAGCACGGCCTGGCCTCGATCGGCTACGACGACGAGGGCGTGGCGACGCGCCAGTTCGACATCATCCGCCAGGGCACGCTGGTGGGCTACCAGCTCGACCGGCGCATGGCGCTGCTCAAGGGCCTCGGGCCCTCCAACGGGTGCGGGTACGCCGACTCGCCGGGGCACGTCGCGATCCAGCGGATGGCCAACGTCTCGCTCCAGCCCGCGATCGACGGCCCCTCGACCGACGAGCTGATCTCCCGCGTCGAGCGCGGCCTGTACGTCATGGGCGACAAGAGCTGGTCCATCGACATGCAGCGGTACAACTTCCAGTTCACCGGCCAGCGGTTCTACCGCATCCAGGACGGCCGGCTCACCGGCCAGGTGCGCGACGTCGCCTACCAGGCCACCACGACCGAGTTCTGGCGGTCGATGGAGGCGGTCGGCGGGCCGGGCACCTACGTCCTGGGCGGCGCGTTCAACTGCGGCAAGGGCCAGCCGGGCCAGGTGGCCCCGGTCAGCCACGGGTGCCCGTCGGCGCTGTTCCGCGGGGTCAAGATCCTCAACACCGTCCAGGAAGGTGGAAAGTGACTCCTCAGGAGACCGTCGAGCGTGCCCTTGCGCTCAGCAAGGCCGACGACTGCGTCGTGATCGTCGACGAGGGGTCCACCGCGAACCTCCGTTTCGCCGGCAACACGCTCACCACCAACGGCGTCGCGCGCTCGTCCCAGCTCACCGTCATCTCGGTGACCGGCCGCGGCGTCGGGGTGGTGTCGCGCTCGGCGGTGCGCCCCGACCAGCTCGCCGACGTGGTCACCGCCGCCGACCTGGCCTCGCACACCGCGCCGCCGTCGGAGGACGCCCGCCCGCTGGTCGCCGCCGCGCAGTCGCCCGGCTGGGACCTGCCGCCCGAGTCCACCTCGATCGGGGTGTTCGGCGAGTTCGCGCCCGCGCTCGGCGAGGCGTTCGCGGTGGCCGAGACGGCCAACCGCAAGCTGTACGGGTTCGCCGAGCACATCGTCACCTCGACGTTCGTCGGGTCCTCCACCGGCCTGCGGCTGCGGCACGACCAGCCGACCGGCCGCCTGGAGCTGAACGCCAAGTCGCCCGACATGAGCCGCTCGGCCTGGACCGGCGTG
Organism: Sphaerisporangium corydalis; assembly: GCF_025506355.1. Lineage (GTDB taxonomy): Bacteria > Actinomycetota > Actinomycetes > Streptosporangiales > Streptosporangiaceae > Sphaerisporangium > Sphaerisporangium corydalis. Next base: position 30,769 of record NZ_JANZYP010000035.1, on the reverse strand, counting down.
GCCACCAAGGACTTCACCGACGTCGACGTGTCGGCGCTGAACGCCACTCTTTCGCGCCGCCTCGACTGGGCCAAGCGCCGCGTCGCCCTGCCCGCGGGCCGGTACGAGACGCTGATCCCGCCCTCCGCGGTGGCCGACCTGATGATCTACCTCTACTGGTCGGCGGGCGCCAGGGACGCCGCCGACGGCCGCACGGTGTTCTCCAAGCCGGGCGGCGGCACCCGCGTCGGCGAGTCGCTCACCACCTCCCCGGTGCGGCTGCGCAGCGACCCGGGGGCGGCGGGCATCGAGTGCGCGCCGTTCGTCATCTCCCACGCGAGCGGGCGCGAGCGGTCGGTGTTCGACAACGGGCTGCCGCTGCCGCCGACCGACTGGGTCCGCGACGGGTCGCTGTCGGCCCTGCTGCAGACCCGGTACTCCGCCGAGCTGACCGGCCTCCCGGCGACCCCGGTGATCGACAACCTGATCATGTCGGGTCCCGAGGGCGGGCGGTCGCTGGAGGACATGGTCGCCTCGACCGAGCGCGGCCTGCTGCTCACCTGCCTGTGGTACATCCGGGAGGTCGACCCCCAGTCGCTGCTGCTGACCGGCCTGACCCGTGACGGGGTCTACCTGGTCGAGAACGGCGAGGTGGTCGGGGAGGTGAACAACTTCCGCTTCAACGAGAGCCCGGTCGACCTGCTGGGCCGGTTCACCGAGATCGGCCGGGAGGGGCAGACGCTCCCCCGCGAGTGGAACGACTACTTCACCCGCACGATCATGCCGGCCCTGCGGGTGCCCGACTTCAACATGTCGACGGTCAGCCAGGCGAGCTGAGCCCGCCGCCGGCGCCGGGGGCCTCCCCGGCGCCGGCGGCGGCCCGTCACGCCCGTCCCTCATGACTCCCCGGTGTCAAGTGACCCCGGCGGCGTCCGGTCCCTCAGGGGCCCCTGCGGGACGCCGGGCGCCTCAGGAGTCCTCCAGGCGGAAGCCGACCTTCATCCCCACCTGGTAGTGCCCGACCTCGCCGTCCTGGATGTGACCCCTGACCTCGGTGATCTCGAACCAGTCGAGGTGGCGCAGGGTCTCCGAAGCGCGGCGCACCCCGTTGCGGACGGCCGCGTCGAGGCTCTCGGACGACGTGCCGACGATCTCGGTCACGCGGTACGTGCGATCACTCATCCCACTCTCCTAACGTCGGCCTTGATCGTATGTCGATCCGCGCTCCGTGGCCGCTGTCGGGACCTTGGAATAGGGGGTCTAACGTGGAACTTGTGAAGGTATGGCACGGCCGCAAGGTCGTACATCAGGTCACGGACGCGCGACCCTCCCTGACGGCCGACATCGGACGCCGGGAGAAGCGCTACTTCATCCAGATGGGCATCCGCACCCTGTGCCTGGTGCTCGCCGTGGTGGCCACCGTTCCGTGGCCCGTCAGGGCGCTCTTCGTCGCCGGTGCGATCTTTTTGCCGTACGTTGCCGTACTTGGGGCCAACCAGCCCAATCGTGACGTGAGCCCGCCCTCCGACGAGGAACGACCTAACCAAACCGGGATACCAAGGCACCGACGCGAGATCGGGTCGTGACAAAGTCTTGACGCACCCCATGGGTTGTAGGTGTACGCTTTAGACAAGCGCTCTGGTCCCCCGTCGGAGCGCTCGTGCCGGCGTTCCGGGCCCCCGTCGGAACGCCGATGAAGCGACGCCGGGTGGTTTGCCCCCGTAACCACCCGGCGTCGCCCATCTCAAAACCTTTTCCCCGGATCCGCGTGATGCCGGTCTTCCCCGAATCCACGCTCCGGACGGCTCGCATGCTCCGGGTGGATCAGCGGTCCCCCAGCGTCTCCGCCGTGGCTTCACCCCAGTTGCGCGCCAGCGTCGACAGCCGGTCCAGCGCCTCGGGCGGCGCGGTGCCGGCGCCCTGCGCCAGCCCGAGCAGGTAGGCGGTCAGCGGCGCCGCCGGCCGGGCCACCCCGTGGGCGACGTCCCTGGTCAGATCGAGCACCGCGTCGCGGTCGACCCGCCCGGGGTCGATGCCCAGTTCCTTGCAGACCAGCGCCGTCCACTCCGCCAGCACGTTCATCGCGTCCCTCTCGTCCTGCGTCGTCGGCGAGCGGGAAGGCCGGGTCACCGCTCGCCCGCTGATGTCAGCGGTCGCCGGACGCGCCCGGGACCCGGCTCCTGGCGTCCCGCACGTCCTCGATCGTGTCGCAATCGAACCACGGAACCCGGCCGTCGTCGCCCACCGGCAGGCCGAGCCGCACCGGGTCGAGCGGCGCCAGCAGCCCGTGCAGGGACCGCCCCTGGTACGCGGCGAGCGCGCCGGCCAGCGCGGCCGTGCGCCAGACGCCGGTGAGCCACTGCTCGCGCCCGCCGTCGTCGACCAGCACCGCGCCCGCGCGCGGCCCCGCGGCCCCGAACAGCGCCGTGACGTGCCCGGGGAGCAGGAACGGCAGGTCGGCGGCCAGCAGCGCCACCCACGGCGAGGCGACGCGCGAAAGCCCAGCGCGAAGCGCGGGGACCGGGCCGCCGCCCGGGGGGTCCTCGCGCGCGAACGTGGCGCGGGGCAGGCCGGGGCGCGCCGGGCCGACCACCACCAGGCGCACCGCGTCCGGCACCGCCGCCGCCACCCGCTCGACCAGGGTCAGCCCGCCCACGCTCACCCCGGGCTTGTCCCGCCCGCCGAGCCTGCGCGCGCCGCCCCCCGCCAGCAGCACCGCGTCGAAGACGACGGGCCGTTCGGCGGGTGGGGTCTGCGCGGCGCTGTGCGGCCCCGTGGCGGCCTGGCGGCCCCGCGGGGAGGGAGGAGGACCTCCGGGCGGCACCTCAGCCGCCGATGGCCGACATGGGGCGGACCGGTTGCAGGAAGCTCGGGTCGTCGATGCCGTGCCCGGCGCGCTTGCCGCGCACGGCGGCGACCCAGCGCGCGGCGAGGTCGTCGTCGGTGGCCCCCGCGCGCATGGCGCCGCGCAGGTCGGACTCCTCGGTCGCGAACAGGCAGTTGCGCACCTGGCCGTCGGCGGTCAGCCGCACCCGGTCGCAGGCGCCGCAGAACGGGCGGGTCACCGAGCCGATGACCCCGACCCTGGCCGGGCCGCCGTCCACCAGGAAGATCTCGGCGGGGGCGCTGCCCCGCTCACCCGGGTCGTCGGGGGTGAGCGTGAACTCGGGGGCGAGCAGGCCGAGGATCTCGTCGGCGGTGACCATGTCCTCCCGGCGCCAGCCGTGCTGGGCGTCCAGCGGCATCTGCTCGATGAACCGCAGCTCGTAGCCGTGCTCCAGGCAGTAGCGCAGCAGGCGCCCGGCCTCGTGGTCGTTGACGCCCCGCATGAGCACCGCGTTGACCTTCACCGGGCGCAGCCCCGCCTCCTCGGCGGCGGCGAGGCCGGCCAGGACGTCGGGGAGCCGGTCGCGGTGGGCCAGGCGCAGGAAGATCTCGCGGTCGAGGGTGTCGAGGGAGATGTTGACCCGGTCCAGGCCAGCGTCGGCCAGCGGCCCGGCCACCCGGGCCAGGCCGATGCCGTTGGAGGTGATCGACACCTGGGGCCGGGGCCGCAGCGCCGCGGCGCCGGCGACGATCTCGACGATCTCCCGGCGCAGGAGGGGCTCGCCGCCGGTGAAGCGGACCTCGGTGACGCCCAGACGCTCCACGCCGATCGCCACCAGGCGGGCGATCTCCCCGGCCGTGAGCAGGTCGGGCTTGGGGAGCCAGTCGAGCCCCTCCGGCGGCATGCAGTAGGTGCAGCGGAGGTTGCATTTGTCGGTCAGCGAGACCCTCAGGTCGGTCGCCACCCGCCCGAAGGAGTCAACGAGCACGAGGGCCCCCTGGTTGGTTGCGTACACGGCATACCCGGTCGAACCGCCAGCCTACGTCGGATGCGGGACCCCCCTGGCGCCCGGCCTCGTTACCGTGGTGACCCCGGGACGCCCCCGGGGTCACGCGAACGGGCGCAGGGGTCGCGCGGACGGGCGCAGGGGTCGCGCGGACGGGCGCGGGGGTGACCCCCGGCCGCGCTACTGGCTCGCGCTGCCGGCGCGCCGCTTGGTCCACACGTCGAAGGCGACGGCGGCCAGCAGGACGATGCCCTTGACCAGCATGACCCGCTCGCTGGGCGCCCCGATCAGGGACATGCCGTTGTTGATCACACCCATGATGAGGCCGCCGGTGATCGCGCCGACCACCTTGCCGACGCCGCCCTGGACGGCCGCGCCGCCGATGAACGCCGCGGCGATCGCGTCGAGCTCGAACGAGCCGCCCGCCGTGGGACCGGCCTGGTTGAGCCGTCCCGCGAAGATGACACCCGCCAGGGCCGACAGCACCCCCATGTTGACGAAGATCCAGAAGATGACCGACTTGACCTTGACGCCGGACAGGACCGCCGCCTGCAGGTTGCCGCCGATGGCGTAGATCCGCCGGCCGAACACCGCACGGGTGGTGATCACGGAGTACGCGAGCACCAGCACGGCCAGCAGCACCAGCACCCAGGGGAGGTTCTTGAACCGCGCGAGCTGCACCACGATGGCCATGACCACGGCGGCGGCGACGACGATCTTGAGCAGGAACAGCGCCAGCGGGTCGACGCTCTGGTTGTAGCGCACCCGGGCGGCGCGGGTGCGCCACTGGGCCGTGGCCATGCCGGCGACCGCCACGACGCCCAGCAGGATGCTGAACAGGTCGGCGCCGCCGAGCGGGCCGAGGCCGATGTTGCCCAGGTAGCCGTCGGTGAAGCCGTTGGACAGCGTGCGCACCGCGTCGGGGAACGGGCCGATGCCCTGGTTGCCCAGCACGGTGAGGGTGAGCGCGCGGAACAGCAGCATGCCGGCCAGGGTGACGATGAACGCCGGGATGCCGAAGTAGGCGATCCAGAATCCCTGCCAGGCGCCGATGAGGCCGCCCGCGATCAGCGTGAGCAGCAGCGCGAGGGGCCAGGGCATGTGGTAGTTCACCATCAGCACGGCGGCGATGGCGCCGGTGGCCGCGAGCACCGAGCCCACCGACAGGTCGATGTGCCCGGCGATGATGATCAGGATCATGCCGATGGACAGGATCAGGATGTAGGAGTTCTGGACGATGACGTTGGAGATGTTCTGCGGCTGCAGCAGAGCACCGTCGGTCAGCACCGAGAACAGCACGACGATCAGCGCGAAGGCGATGTAGATGCCGCTCTGCCGCAGGTTGAGGGAGATGCCGAGCAGCGAGGCGCGGCCGGGAGGCTGGGCGGGGCCCGTGTCCTGCCCGCCCGGGACGACGTCGGCGTTGGCCGGGGAGATACTGCTCATCGGGTCTACTCCTGCACCTTCGTCATGTACTGCATCAACCGTTCCTGGGTGGCGTCCTCGCGGCGGACCTCACCCGTGACGCGACCGGCGGACAGGGCGTAGATCCGGTCGCACAGGCCGAGCAGCTCGGGCAGCTCCGAGGAGATGACCAGGACCGCCTTACCCTCGTCGGCCAACCGGTTGATGATCGTGTAGATCTCGTATTTGGCACCCACGTCGATGCCGCGGGTCGGCTCGTCCAGGATGAGCACGTCGGCGTCCGAGAAGATCCACTTGGACAGGACGACCTTCTGCTGGTTGCCGCCGCTGAGCTTACCCGTGACGCTCAGCACGCTGGGGGCCTTGATGTTCATGCTCTTCCGGAAATCCTCGGCGACCCGGTACTCCTCGTTCTCGTTGACCCAGCCGCGGCGGGCGAGCTTGAAGAGGTTGGCGGCCGAGACGTTGCGCTTGATGTCCTCGATCAGGTTCAGGCCGTAGCGCTTGCGGTCCTCGGTGGCGTAGGCGATGCCGTGCTTGATGGCGTCGCCCACCGTGCGGATCTCGACCTGGCGGCCGTCCCGGTACACGCGCCCGCTGATGCCGGTGCCGTAGGCGCGGCCGAAGACGCTCATGGCCAGCTCCGTGCGCCCGGCGCCCATCAGGCCGGCGAGCCCGACGATCTCGCCGCGGCGCACCGAAAGGTTGGCCCCCGAGACCACCACCCGGCCGCGCTGGGTCGGGCTGTGCACGGTCCAGTCCTCGATGCGCAGCGCCTCCTCGCCGATGTTCGGCTCGTGCGGCGGGAAACGGTGCTCCAGGTCGCGGCCGACCATGCCCGCGATGATGCGGTCCTCGGTCACCTCGCCGGACTTCATGTCCAGCGTCTCGATCATGCGGCCGTCGCGCACGATGCTGATGGAGTCGGCGATGGCCGCGATCTCGTTAAGCTTGTGCGAGATGATCACGCAGGTGATGCCCTGGTCGCGCAGGCCGCGCAGCAGGTCCAGCAGGTGGGCGGAGTCCTCGTCGTTGAGCGCGGCCGTCGGCTCGTCCAGGATGAGCAGCCGCACCTCCTTGGACAACGCCTTGGCGATCTCCACGAGCTGCTGCTTGCCCACGCCGATGTCGGCGACCGGGGTCACCGGATTCTCCCGCAGCCCCACGCGGGCCAGGAGCGCGGAGGCCTCGTGGTTGGTGCGGTTCCAGTCGATCATGCCGCGGGCGGCCCGCTCGTTGCCGAGGAAGATGTTCTCGGCGATCGACAGGTGCGCGCAGAGCGCCAGCTCCTGGTGGATGATGACGATCCCGCGCTGCTCACTGTCCCGGATGTCGGAGAAGTGGCACGGATCGCCGTCGAAGAAGATCTCGCCGTCGTAGGAGCCGTGGGGGTACACGCCCGACAGCACCTTCATCAGGGTCGACTTGCCCGCGCCGTTCTCGCCGCAGATGGCGTGGATCTCGCCCCGGCGTACGGACAGGTTCACGTTCTGGAGCGCCTTGACCCCGGGGAACGTCTTGGTGATTCCACGCATCCGCAGGATGTCGTCGGTCATGTCGTTCACGTCTCTCGATGGATGTCACGCCGGGGGGGGGGGGGGGGGGGGGGGGGGGGGCGCCCCCCCCCCCCCCCCCCCCCCCCCCCGGGGGGGGGGGGGCCCGCGGGGG
>NZ_JANZYP010000035.1:0-23854 GCF_025506355.1 Sphaerisporangium corydalis | reverse complement strand
CCGCGCTTGTTGGGGTGTGTTCTTTTGCAGGGGTTTGGGTTTGGGGGGGGGGGGGGGGGGCGGGGGGGGGGGGCGGCCCCCCCACCCCCGTGAGATCAGCCCAGTTGCGACTGGTTGTAGTAGCCGGTCTCGATGAGGACCTTCTCGTAGTTGGACTTGTAGACGATCACCGGGTCGAGCAGGTACGACGGTACGACCTTGTTGCCGTTGTCGTAGTCCTTGGTGTTGTTGACCTCGGGCTTGCCGCCCTTGAGCACGGTGTCGGCCATCTTGACGGTGACGTCCGCGAGCTCACGGGTGTCCTTGTAGATCGTGGCGTACTGCTCACCGGCGATGATCGACTTGACCGACGCGAGCTCCGCGTCCTGGCCGGTCACGATCGGGTAGGGCTGGCCGGAGGTGCCGTAGCCGTTGCTCTTCAGTGCCGACAGGATACCGATCGACAGGCCGTCGTACGGCGACAGGACGCCGTCGACCTTGGCGCCACCGCTGTAGGTCTTGGTCAGCAGGTCCTCCATGCGCTTCTGCGCGGTGGCCGGGTCCCAGCGCAGGATGGCGACGGTCTTGAAGTCGGTCTGCCCGCTCTTGACCTTCAGGGTGCCCTTGTCGATGAGGGGCTTCAGCACCGACATGGCGCCGTTGAAGAAGAACGTGGCGTTGTTGTCGTCGGGCGAACCGGCGAACAGCTCGACGTTGAACGGGCCCTTGGCCGAGCCGTCCGCGCCGTCCTCGGTCTTCAGCTTCAGCCCGACGAGCAGCGAGGTGGCCTGCTGGACGCCGACCTTGAAGTTGTCGAAGGTGGCGTAGTAGTCGACGTTGGGGCTGTTGCGGATCAGCCGGTCGTAGGCGATGACCGGGATGTGCTTGTCGGCCGCCTCCTGGAGCTGGGTCGTGATGGCGGTGCCGTCGATCGAGGCGATGACCAGCAGCTTGGCGCCCTTGGTGATCTGGTTCTCGATCTGGTTGACCTGGGTCGGGATGTCGTTCTCCGCGTACTGCAGGTCGACCTTGTAGCCCAGCTTCTCCAGGCTGGCCTTGACGTTGTCGCCGTCGTGGATCCAGCGCTCCGACGACTTGGTCGGCATCGTCACGCCCACCAGGGCGCCGGCGGTGCCGGCGGTGGCGGCGGAGGAGGCCTGCGCGTCGGAGGTCTTCTCGCTGGAGCCGCAGGCCGTCATGGACGCGGCGAGCGCGAGGGCGGAGACCACCGTCGCCAATCTTGTCAATCTCATCGTTCTGCTCCTTGCGGGTGGGGTTCCGGTACGGCGGCGGGCGCCGCGGTGATCTTCCGGTTCTTGGGAGTCCCTTGGGGGGGATGTGCCGTCCGGCGGGCCGGACCGGGGCGTGCCCGGAGTCCGGTCATCGTTGCCCGTACACGTTCTGGTAGCGGTCGTACAGCCGGTCCACGTCCTGCTGGGCGATGGGCCGGGGCTCTCCGAGCTGGCGGGAGATGTGGACGCTGCGCGCCACGTCCTCGCACATCACGGCCGCCTTGACGGCGGCGCGCGCGTCCTTGCCGATGGTGAACACCCCGTGGCCCGCCATCAGCACGGCCGGGGAGCGGTGCCCCGACAGGGTCTGGACGATACCTCGTCCGATCGAGTCATCCCCAATGAGGGCGAACGGCCCGACGGGGATCTCGGCCCCGAACTCGTCGGCCATCGCGGTGAGGACGCACGGGATGGCCTCGTGCCGCGCGGCCCAGGCGGTGGCGTAGGTGGAGTGGGTGTGGACCACGCCGCCGACCTCGGGCATCGCCCGGTAGACGTAGGCGTGGGCGGCGGTGTCGCTGGAGGGCGAGTGGTCGCCCTCGACCACCGCGCCGTCGAGGTCGCAGAGGATCATCGACTCGGGCGTCAGCTCGTCGTACGACACCCCGCTCGGCTTGATGATCATCAGGTCCTCGCCGGGCACGCGCGCGGAGACGTTGCCCGCGGTCCACACGACGAGCTGGTACCGGACCAGCTCGGCGTGCAGCGCGGCCACCTCCCGCCGCAGGCGGCTCAAGGTGCTCATGAGTTCAGTGCCTCGTCTCTGATCTCGCGGAGCCGGTGCGGCATGAGGTCCGCGCCGACCCCGAAGTAGTCGTGCAGCCGCAGGTACTCGGCGTACAGGCGGTCGTAGACGCCCGCGCGGGCCGGGTCAGGGACGTAGGCGCCGCGCTCGACACCGCCCATGGCCCCCGAGGCGGCGCGCACGTCCGGGTAGGCGCCGGCGGCCACGGCCGCATGGATGGCCGACCCGAGGGCCGGGCCCTGCTCGGAGGTGCCGATGGCGATGGGCCTGCGCAGCACGTCGGCGTAGATCTGCATGAGGAAGGCGTTCTTCTTCAGCCCGCCGGTGACCACGAACTCGGTGACCGGCACCCCGGCGGCCTCGAACGTCTCGACGATCTTCCTGGCGCCGAACGCCGTCGACTCCAGCAGCGCGCGGTAGACCTCCTCGGGGCGGGTGGCCAGCGTCAGCCCGGCGATCACCCCCGACAGGTGGTGGTCGACCAGCACCGACCGGTTGCCGCTCTGCCAGTCGAGCGCCACCAGCCCGTGCCCGCCGGCGGGCTGCCCCGCGGCGAGGCGGGTCAGGTACTCGTGGGCGTCCAGGCCGAGCGACCGGGCGGCCTCGTGGTAGTGCTCGGGAAGCCCCTGCCGCAGCCACCAGGCGAAGATGTCGCCCACCCCGCTCTGCCCGGCCTCGTAGCCGTGGCTGCCGGCGACGATCCCGCCGTCCACCACCCCGCAGATGCCCGGGACCTCGACCAGGTCGCCGCCGTTCATGACGTGGCAGGTGGACGTGCCCATGATCGCGAGCATCTGGCCGTGCTCGATGGCCTGGGCCGCCGGGGCCGCCACGTGGGCGTCCACGTTGCCCGCGGCCACGGCGATGCCCTCGGGCAGTCCCGTCCACTTCGCCGCCTCGGCGGTGAGCGAGCCCACCCTGGCGCCGAGCGGCGAGATCGGGTGCTCCAGGCGGGTGCGGGCGAAGTCGGCGAAGCGGGGGTTCAGCGCGCCCAGGTACTCCTCCGAGGGGTACCCGCCGTCCTGGAAGATGCCCTTATACCCGGCCGTGCAGGCGTTGCGGGTCTCGGTGCCGCACAGCTCCCAGATGATCCAGTCGGCCGCCTCGATCCACCGCTCGGTCCGCCCGTAGACCTCCGGGTCCTCCTCCAGGAGCTGCAGGGCCTTGGCGAACTGCCACTCGGAGGAGATCTTCCCGCCGTAGCGGCCGATCCAGGGTTCGCCCCGCTCGTGCGCCAGCGCGTTGATCCGGTTCGCCTGCGCCTGGGCCGCGTGGTGGCGCCACAGCTTCGGGTACGCGTGCGGGCGGTCCCGCAGCTCGGGAAGCTCGCACAGCGGGGTGCCGTCGCCGAGCACCGGCAGGACGGTGCACGCGGTGAAGTCCGTGGCGATCCCGATGACCTGCCGGGGGTCGACGCCCGCGGCCTCGACGGCGGCCGGCACGGCGGTCCGCAGCACCTCGCGGTAGTCCTCGGGGTCCTGCAGCGCCCAGTCGGGCGGCAGCGCTGCCCCGGTGGCGGGGAGCACCGCGTCGATGACCGCGTTCGGGTACTCGTGCACCGCGCTGCCCAGCTCGGTGCCGTCGGCGACGGAGACGACGACGGCCCGGCCGGACAGCGTGCCGAAGTCAACGCCGACGACGCAGGCGGTGTTAGCGTTAACATCACCCATGGCACTCCTTGAGAACTCGGGGGTGGACGTGTGGAACGGTACGGACGGGCGGACGTTTCCTGAGGTCGGGGTCGGGGTCGGGGGTCAGGGGCGTGGCCGGCGGCCTGGCGGACGGATGGGTCGGGTTCTGACGGGTTCGCGGACGGGTTCGATGGCGGACGGGGTCGGGGTCGGGTTTTCGGGCGGGTCGAGGTCCAGGCGGGTCGGGTTCTGGCGGGTCAGGGTCCGGACGCTTCGGAGCGGCGGAACTCAGGGGGCGCCGGAGGCATCGGTGTCAGGCCGCGCGCGGCGGGCCGGAGCTGCGCCTGACCACCAGGTGCGGCTGGACCACGACGTGCGGGGGCGGCGGCGTGTCCTCGGCCGGGCCGCCCGGCGGCTCACCTGGCGGGCGGGCGGGCTCGTGCTCCTCGGCCAGCGCGTCGAGCAGGAGCTCGATGGCCTTGCGGCCGACCTCGGAGAAGTCCTGGGAGACGGTGGTGAGCGGCGGGGCGAAGAACTCGGACTCGGGGATGTCGTCGAACCCGACCACGCTCACGTCGTCCGGCACCCGGACGCGCGCCTCGTCGAGCGCCCGGAGCACCCCGAGGGCCATCTGGTCGTTGGCCACGAAGACCGCCGTGAGATCGGCCATCCCGGCCAGGCGCTGGCCGCAGCGGTACCCCGAGCGCGGGCTCCAGTCGCCCGTCAGCACCTCGGGGACCGGGGCGCCGGCCGCCAGGAGCGTCTCGCGCCAGCCCTCGATGCGGCCCTCGGCCTCCAGCCAGTCCTGCGGGCCGGAGACGTGCCACACCGTGCGGTGGCCGAGGCGCAGCAGGTGCTCGGTGACGAGCACGCCGCCCCTGCGCTGGTCGACGTTCACGACGGGCAGGCCGACGTCGGCGTCCCCTTCCACGGTGACGACGGGCACGGGCTGCGGCATCTGGGACAGCGCCACCGCCACCGCGCTCTGCGGGGCGATGACCACCAGGCCGTCCACCTGCTGGCGGCCGAGGTGGTCGAGCGCCTCGGCGAGGTCGTCGCGGGTGAGCTCGCGGAGGCTGACGATGCTCACGAAGTACCCGGCGTCGCGGGCGGCGCGCTCGATGCCGTAGAGGGTGCTGGCCGGCCCGTACAGCGTGGTGTCGAAGGCGACCACGCCGAGGGTGTTGGTCTGCTTGGTCACCAGGGCGCGGGCGGTCGAGTTGCGGCGGTAGCCCAGGCCCTCGATGGCGGCGATCACCCGGTCGCGGGTCTCCGGGCGCACGTTCGGGTGGTCGTTGAGCACCCGGGACACGGTCTGGTGCGAAACGCCGGCGAGCCGGGCCACGTCCGCCATGACGGGCGAGCGATGGATGTTACGAGCCATGGTCCGGTCCCCGCCTCCTTCCGTTGCTTCCCACACGCCTGACCGGCACCGGGACGCCCCGATGTGAGTGCGTTAATTGTTAGCGTTCACATCAGCTTTGTGTCAAGGACGTTTCGCGATTGATACCTGGTCATGCCGACCGCCGCCCGCGAGGCGGCCCCCCGCCCCGCCAAACCGCCTGGACGATCGCACAATCTCGGCCTCCCTTGCGGAAAACCATCCCGTCTAGCCCCAAATGTCCCTATTTCAACCCCAATACCCACCCGAGTCCCCTGCTCGTACCACCCTGAGACGAGCCCGCCTCGACCGGAACGAGACACGCTACGTATCTGTCATTGACGGCCCGCCTCAGCAAGGAGCACGCGGCATGATCGACCAGACCCAGGCGCCCGCACTCGACCCGGCACTCACCGAGGTCCACGCGCACAGCTACGAACACATCACCACCGCGACCGGCGCGCTCACCCGTGTGCTGTGCTCCGACTGCGGGCAGACCTGGTCGATCAGCCCCGGCGCGGAGTCGGTCATCGGGTACGTCGTCGTCGGCCCCTCCCCCGAGCCGCCGGCCGCGACCCCGTGGATGAGCCCCCGCATGTACCTCATCGACAGCGCGCGCGCCGAGCGGGCGTTCTGGCAGCAGGCCCGCAGCTTCAACGGCCCGGTGCGCCTCGGCGTGGTCACGATCGTCGACGACCACCCCGCCACCTGATCGCCGCCCGGGCGGCGGGGGTCACGGGTGGTGGTCAGGCGGCGGGGGCCGTGGTGGCGGTGTGGGTGGCGAAGGACACCTGGGACAGCGCCTCGGTCAGCGCGCCGGCCGGTTCGGCGGGCAGGTCGCGGGAGCGCCAGGCGATGTAGCCGTCCGGCCGGACCAGGGCCGCGCCGTCCGCCGAGAGGCCGAAGGCCCGAGGGAACGCCTCCGGCTCGTCCGGCAGGAGCGTGCCGCCGATCCGCTGGTGGTCCACCGGGACGCCGGTCAGCTCGCCGGCCCGCCCGGCCGCGGCGGCCCAGTGGTCGTTCCCGGAGAGCAGCACCCACCCGCGCTGGAACAGGTCCAGCGTGGACAGGCGCTCGCCGTCCCGGGTCAGCCACAGGTGGGGCGCTCGGGTCCCCGGCTGCCCGGCCCACTGCTCGGGCCGGGCGGCGGGCGGCAGGTCGTCGCCGGCCGAGAGCACCGCGGCCGATCGGTAGAGCTGCCCGAACTCCATGGCCTCGTCGTCGATGATCGTCGCGCCGGCGGCGCCGCCCGCGTGCCGGCTGTAGTCGGCCCTGGCGAAGATCTGCTCGTGGCGCAGCCACGCGATCGGGTGCCGCTCGGGCTCGTAGGTGCCGAGCAGGCCGGGCGCCGACTCGCCCGACAGGACCGCGGACAGCTTCCAGGCGAGGTTGTGGACGTCCTCGATGCCGGTGTTGGCGCCGTAGCCGCCGCGGGAGGGGGGCAGGGTGTGCGCGGCGTCCCCGGCGAGGAAGACCCTGCCGGAGGTGAACCGGTCCGCGACCAGGGCGCCGAGCTCCCATCGGCCGGTGGTGACGAGCTCGACCGGGAGGTCGGTCCTGCCGATCGCCTGGAGCACCATGGCCTTCAGGGTGTCCTCGTCGCGGTCCTCGTCGTCGGCGAACATCAGCACCCAGCGGCCGTCGCCGTACGTGGTGAGGAACCCCTGGAGTCCCGGCCGGTCGATCTCGAACTGGCTGACCCCCGCCTTGAGGTACTCCTCCAGCGGGGCGGTGAACAGCACGCTGCGCGAGGTGCGGAGATGGCCTCGGCCGCTCCGGCCGATCTTCAGGGCCTCCCGTACGGGGCTGCGGGTGCCGTCGGCCGCGATCAGGTAGTCCGAGCGCACCCTGTGCTCGGCGCCGTCCCGGGTTCGCAGCACGGCCCGCACCCCGTCGGCGTCCTGGTGCCAGGACACCAGTTCGGTGCCGAACCTGACGTCGGCCCCGAGCTCGACGGCCCTGTCGCGGAGCAGGGGTTCGAGCCGGTCCTGCGCGATGGCCGCGCCCGTGCACGGCGACTGCTCGATCGTGGGTCCGTCGTCGGCCCCGGGCGTCCACGAGGACTCCTCGAACCACTCCCCGGCCAGGCTGCGCACCCGGGCCCGGCGCAGCCGTAAGCCGGGCGGCGCCTGCGGGACGCGCGGGCCCAGCCCGGCCGCCCGGTACAGCTCCAGCGTCCTCGGGGTGAAGCCGACCGCGCGCGGATGCGGCGAGCTGCCGGTGTGGCGCTCGACCAGCAGCGCGGGGACCCCGCGCCAGGACAGGAACACCGCCGCCGACAGGCCGGCGAGCCCGCCGCCGACGATCAGCACCGACGTCGATTCCGTTTCCATGACCCCTCCTCGATACATCGTATTGTGAGATACACCGTATCGCACAGCGCGGTGTATCGTTGTGCCGATTCGCCGGACGACGGAAGACGAGGCGCGATGGCGACACCATCTGAGCCCGGCGGCGAGCCCCGGCTCGTCTGGGAGCGGCCAGAACCGCCGAGCCGGCCGGCGCCCAGCCCGCTGAGCAGGGACGGCATCGTCCGCGCCGCCGTCGAGCTGGCCGACACCGACGGCCTGGAGTCGGTGTCCCTGCGCAAGGTCGCCGCCGCGCTCGGCGCCGGGCCGATGCGGCTGTACGGCTACCTGTCCACCAAGGACGAGCTGCTCGACCTGATGGCCGACGCGGTGTACGGCGAGATCACCCCGCCGGGGCCGGCCGCCGAGGACTGGCGCGCCGCCCTGCGGACGCTCGCGCACCGCACCCGGCAGGCCGCCCGCCGCCACGAGTGGTTCGCGGACCTGCTCGGCGGCCGGCCGCACGTCGGCCCCAACGCGCTGGCCTACCTGGAGGCGTCAATGGCCGCGCTGGACGACGCGCCCGGCTTCGGCCACATCGACACCGTGATGCAGGCCGTCAGCACGGTGAACGCCTACGTCGTCGGCGCGGTCCGCGCCGAGATCACCGAACTGCGCGCCGAACGCGCCACCGGCCTGGACGAGCGGCAGTGGCAGGACGCCTTCGGCCCGTACATGGGCCGGATGCTGGCCACCGGCCGCTACCCGACACTGGTCAAGGTCGTCACGGACGCCACCCACCCCGGCCCCGACACCACCTTCGACGCCGGCCTGAACTACGTACTCGACGGCATCGCCACCCACCTGACCCACTGACCACCCCCACGCCGGGGCCGCGCTCATGCCGGGGCCGCGCTCATGCCGGGGCCGCGCTCATGCCGGGGCCGCGCTCATGCCGGGGATCGTGACCACGCAGGGGTCGCGCTCACACTGGGGCCGCGCTCACGCCAGGGACCGTGACCACGCCAGAGGGTCAGGCTCACCGCGAGTCCCGCAGGGCGGCGGCGATCGCGTCCAGGTGTGCCGAGACCGGGCCCAGGGTGAGCAGGCCGCTGCCCGCGCCGGCCAGCTCGCCCGCCGCCGGGGTGAGCGCGGCGTGGGCGCGCTCCATCGTCGCCCGGTCGCCCACAGCGGCCGCCGCCCGCCCGGCCAGGCACCACAGGGCCTCCAGCAGCAGGTCGCGGGGCGGGTCCGGGATCCGGCGCAGCGCGGCGGCGGCCTCGGCCCGGCGGCCCCGCTCCAGCAGGACCAGGGGACGGGCCCACGGCTCGTAGGGCCCCCAGCCGGCGCGTTCGCCGGGCCTGACGACGGGTTCCGCGTGCCGCAGCCGCAGGCAGAGCAGGGCCAGCGGCAGCAGCCCGTGCTCCAGTCCCGGCATGCCGGCGCCGTCCAGCCGCGCGGCGGCCGCGCGGTAGGCCGCCTCCACCTCCGCCACCGGCGCGCCCCCGGCGAGGTCGAGCCGCAGCGCCCGGTACCACTGGGTGAACACGCCCACCAGCGGCAGCTCGTGGCGCCCGGCCAGACGGTCGGCGGCGGCCGCGTGCGCGTCGGCCCCGGGGAGGTCGGCGAGCGCGGAGCGCGCCTGGAGGCCGATGAGGTGCCCGAGCACCTCGTAGGTGACCAGGCCGTGCCGGGCGGACAGGCCGACCAGCTCGGCGCCGATCTCCTCACGGCGCCCGGCCAGGCCCGCGCGGTCGAAGGTCTGCATGAACACGCCGTTGAGTGCGAACGCCAGCAGCGCCGGGTCCCGCGCGCGGCGGGCGAGCAGCTCGGCCTCCCCGGCCGCCCGCGGCCCGCGCGGTGCGGCGGTGCCGCGCGACTCGATCGCGATCGTGGCCAGCAGCCGGGCCCGCGCCGCCGGGTGCGCGTCCGGCGGGAGGGCGGCCAGGGTACGCTCGGCCGCCGCCACGACCCGCGCGGCCTGCGGGGGGTCGTCAAGGCGGGTCCAGATCGCCGGGACGTCGTAGGCGCCGATCACCCGGGCCGTCAGCTCGGCGTCACCCAGCTCCTCGGCGGCAGTGACGGCGGCCACCCGGTGCTCGCGGGCCTCCCGCAGGCCGCCACCCCCGGTCACCGCGAGATCGCGCAACAGACCCACCGTCGACTCCAGGCGAACCCGGGCGCCGGGCGCCACGGCGCGATCGTAGGCCGCGGCCGCCCGCGCCCACACCTGCTCCGCAGCCACGCCACCCCGCACCCCCACACGCTCCGCCGCACCCTCAGGCGCGGCCCCCCGCACCCGCATTTCCTCCGCCGCACCCTCAGGCGCGGCCCTCCGCGCCTCCACGTGCTCTGCCGCACTCGCAGGTGTGGCCCCCCGCGCCCGCATTTGCTCCGCCACACCCGCAGGTGCGGCCCCCTGCGCCCCCACATGCTCCGCCGCACCCGCAGGTGTGGCCGCCGTGCTCGCAGGTGAACCCGCCGAACCCGCAGGTGAAGCCGCCGCCCCCGCAGGGGTGGCCGCCGAACCTGAGGGACCGTTCTCGCCGGGGTCGAGGTGGCTGGCGTGTCCGAGGATGTCGGCCTCCAGGCGGCGCAAGCCTGGGCCCGGATCCACCCCCAGTTGCTCGACGAGCAGCGTCCGCGCCCGGCGCAGCACCGCGAGCGCGTCGCCCTGCCGGCCGGAGCGGTACAGCGCCAGGGCCAGCAGCCGCCAGGCGTCCTCGCGCCAGGGGTGCTCGGCCACGTGCGCGTCCAGGTCGGGCACCGCCTCGGCGGCCGAACCCAGGGACAGCCGGGCCTCGGCGACGCGCTCGACGGCGTGCGAACGCAGCTCGCTCAGCCGCGAGCGTTCCGCGCGGGCCCAGTCCTCCTCGGCGAAGTCGGCGTAGGCGGGGCCGCGCCACCATCCCAGCGCCTCCTCCAGCCGGGCGAGGGCGTCCCGGGGCGGCAGCGTCGCGGCGCCGGCCACCACCCGCCGGAACCGCCAGGCGTCCACCGCGTCCGGCTCGGCGCGCAGCGCGTACCCCGGCCCCTCGGTGACCAGCAGCCGGGGCGCCGCACGCGGCGGGCGCTCCGGCTCCAGCGCGCGGCGCAGGGCGGCCACGAAGGTGCGCACCGCGCTCACCGCGCCCGGCGGCGGGTCGTCCCACAGGTCCTCGACCAGGCGGCCGACCGGGACCACGCGGCGCTCGGCGACGATCAGCCGGGCCAGCACCGCCCGATGGCGCGGCCCCTTCAGCGCGACCGCGTCCCCGGCGTCGCCCCAGGCCGACACCGACCCCAGCACCCCGAACACGACCCGCACCCCGCCCCCCTCCTCCCCGCGTCGCCCAGACCGACCCCCGACCTCGAACGCGACCCTCTCCCCCGGCGCCGTCCCAGACCGACACCGCCCCGAAATTCCGAACGCGACCCCCGCGTCGTCCCAGACCGACACCGCCCTCGAACCCCTGAGGCCACCCCCTCGTCCCAGGCCGACACCGCCCCTGAACCCCTAACGCGATCCCCCGCGTCGTCCCAGGTCACGGTAGCGCGCTCATTGGGTGCTCATCCGTGCCAGGCAGGCTGCGAGTCGGCAAGTTCACTCCCGAAGAAGGGCGCCACCATGACCCCCGCCATTCCCGGCTTCACCTACCGGCGCGTCCCGGTCGCCGACGGTGTGTCCCTGAACGCCGCCGTTTCCGGCTCGGGCGATCCGATCGTGCTGCTGCACGGGTTCCCGCAGACCCACCTGATGTGGCGGCACGTGGCCGCCGACCTCGCGGCCGACCACACCGTGATCTGCCCCGACCTGCGCGGCTACGGCGCCAGCGACAAACCCGCCGAGACCGACGGCGGCACCTACGCCAAGCGCACCATGGCCGCCGACGTCGTCGCCCTGGCCCGGGCGCTGGGGCACGAGCGCTTCGCCCTGGCCGGCCACGACCGCGGCGCCCTGGTCGCTTTCCGCGCGGGGCTGGACCACCCCGAGGCGATCACGCACCTGGCCGTCCTGGACGTGCTCCCCACGCTGGACATGTGGGAGGTGCTGCATGGTGCCGGGGGCTCCATCGCCTTCCACCTCTACCTCATGGCCCAGCCTCCCGGCCTGCCCGAACAGATGATCTCCGCGAGCGCGGACGCCTTCTTCGGCCACTTCCTGGACATCTGGGCCAACGACCCGCGCGCGATCCCCGCCGACGTCCGCGCCGCCTACCTGGACGCCTGCCGGGAGGCGGTGCCCTCGATCGTGGCCGACTACCGCGCCTCCGCCGGCGTCGACCGCGACCACGACCAGGACGCCCGGGACGCCGGCGACCGGCTGGGGATGCCGGTCACCGTGCTCCAGCAGGACTGGGGCGCCGCCCTCGGCTTCGACGCCGCCGCCCTGTGGGGCGCCTGGGCACCGGACCTGCGGCACGCCACCGTCACCTGCGGTCACTTCATGGCCGAGGAGGCCCCCGCCGACATCGCCAAGGCCCTGCGCGACCTCCTCACCCGCTGACCCGGCCCACGGCGACGGGGCTCACGCGACGGCGGGGCTCACGGCGGCGGCGGGGCTCACGGTGCCGGGGGGCTCACGGTGCCGCGATGAGCGCGCCGACGCGCAGGGCGGCGGCCAGGGCGCCGGGGTCGCCGGTGCGGGAGTACACCTCCGCGGCGGTGTCGGTGAACTTGATGACGTGCTCGTCCCCGTGCGCCACCGCGCGGTCGAGCACCTCCGCGACCGGGTCGTCCGCCTCCGGCGCGACGGGCAGCGCGGCACGCGGCGCGGCGCCGGCCGGGGCGTACGCCGAGACGATCGCCGCCGTCGTCCGCCAGATCGCGGTCAGGCTGGGCGCCCACATCTCACGGGGGAGCACCGGCAGGGTGTGCAGCACGGCGTTGGGCGCGGTCGCGGTGTGCACCAGCAGCACCGGGCTCCCGTGCCCGTGGGTCAGGTAGTGCAGCGTGGCCGCCGTGACGAGCTCACCGAGAAGGTCCCGCGCGTCGTCGGGGCCGGACGGCGCACGCAGCGCCGCGACCGATCCCGGCCAGCCGGCCAGGCCCGGCAGCCGGCCGAGGCGCGTGGCCACGCTGCCCCGCTGCTCGGGGATGCGGGCCACCGCATCGAGCGCGGTCGCCGGCGGCAGCCCGCCCGACGGGGCGGGTGCTTCGGGCACCGACAACGATCGCGCCGCCCAGAACGCCAGCCCGTGGGCCAGCTCGGTGACCGCCGCCGGCCCTTCCGCGCCGCCGGCGGTCAGCGCGCGTACCGCGTGCGCGACCCGGATCACCCCGTGGGTGGTGCCGGCCGCGATCCCCGGCAGCAGCCTCGGCCACCACGTGACCAGGACCTCGCGCCACGGGTGCTCCCGCGTCTGCCGCTCGAAGTAGGCGCTCCAGTCCCCGACGCGCCGCCCGTCCCCCAGCGCGAGCCGCCAGTTCTCCTCGGTGACACGCTCGCTCGGCGCCGGCAGTTCGTCCAGGCGGCGGATGTAGGCGTGCACCCAGGCGGGCACCTCGTCGGCCCGCCCGCGCCGCACCAGCACCTCGGCCGCCATCGGGCCGTGGTTCGTCAGGGTGTCCTCGCCCCATTCCGGCCCGGTGTCGCGGAACCGCTCGTAGGCCTCGTTCAGCGTGCCGCTCATGCCTTGGTCCATTGCTGCCCCCTCCGTACGGACGTCCTGAGCGCCCTGTCCGACCCTTTCACGCCGGTGCCGCCTCCGGACGCGCGGCACCGGGGGCTGCGGGAAGGTCAGTGCGTGGACCGGGTCCAGCCGTCGGGGGCGAACAGGGACGCGTCGCGCGGGTTCCGTTCGTCGAAGCGGACGCCGGGCCCGTCGACGCGCACCAGGTCCACGTACACGCCTCGGCCCTGGTAGAGCGGGTCGTTCACGTACCGCCACCGCACGCCGGTGGTCCCCTCCGGGAGGGCGGCCCGCGCGCCCAGCCACCGGCGGCCCTCGAAACCCGAGAACGTGCCGTCCGACGACCAGCGGTGCGGGCCGGCGGCCAGGTCCATCGGCAAAGGGCTCCACGTGGCCCCGCCGTCGGTGCTCGCCTCCAGGGAGCCGATGTCGGAGTCCGCCTCGGTGTCGTACCACAGGGCGAAGGTGAGCCGGCCCCCTCGCGGCGCGCCGACCGGCAGCGTGAGCGTCGCCGTCCGGGCGTCGGCGACCCCGGAGAACCACGCGTCCGGCCCCTTGGCGGGCCGTACCGGGACGGCGAGCGCCAGGTCGCGGGCGACCGCCACGCGGGCCGGGTTGTTGGAGCCCCAGTCCCGGCTGGGGTGCACCCGGTTGGTCAGCAGGATGACGAACGAGCCGGACAGCGGGTCGATGACGATCGACGTCCCGGTGTAGCCGGTGTGCCCGCCGGTCACCGGTGAGGACAGCCCGTCCATGTACCACCTCTGGTCGAGGTCGAAGCCGAGGCCGTGCGAACTGCCGGGGAAGGCGGTGTTGAAGTTCGTCAGCAGCAGCCGCACCGAGTCCTCCGACAGGACGCGCGCCCGGCCGAGGTGGCCGCCGTTGAGCAGTGTCTGGGCCAGGACCGCCATGTCGCGGGCCGTGGAGAAGATCCCGGCGTGGCCCGCGATCCCGCCGAGCGACCAGGCGTTCTCGTCGTGCACCTGGCCCCAGATCATGCCCCGGTCGGGCTCGGTGGTGGTCTGGTACTCGGTGGCGGCGATCCTCGGCCGAAGCTCCGGGGCGGGGTTGTAGCCGGTGTCGCGCATCCCGAGCGGCCCGGTCAGGTCCCGCGCGACGACCGCGTCGAGCCGCTCGCCGGTCACCCGCTCCACGATGACCCCGAGCGTGATCAGGTTGAGGTCGGAGTAGACGTAGACCGTGTCCGGCGGGTTCGCCGGCGCGACGTTCCACACCGCCGCGTACCGTTCCTCGACGGTCGGCCGGTTGTACAGCGGGATCCACGCCGGCAGCCCCGAGGTGTGGGTGAGCAGGTTCCTGACCGTGATCCCGGCCTTGCCGTTCGCCGCGAACTCGGGGATGTACGCGGTCACCGGGGTGTCGAGCCCGATGCGGCCCAGCTCGATCTGCCGCGCGGCCACGATCGAGGTGAACAGCTTGGACACCGACGCCATGTCGAAGATCGTGTCCTTGCGCATGGGGATCTGCTGGTCGGGCGGCAGCTCGGTGGGCGTGGAGTCGGCGTACCGCACCGCCTTGCCCATCGCCTCGTGGGTCGCGATCACGCCGCCCCGGCCCGCGATCACGACCGCGCCCGCGTAGAGCGGGCGTACCGGGGAGGGCTCGGTGAAGCGGGCGGCGTCGGCCGCGATCCGGTCCACGTACTCGGGGACCAGGCCCGCCGTGCGGGCGTCGCCGTACCGCAGCCGGTGGTCGGCGAAGCGCACGTCGCCGGCGGTGACGGTCGGCGGGCCCTCGGAGGTGTCCGCCGGGGGCGGGGTCGCTTCGCGTGGAGTCGCCGCGTTGAGCGCCGGAGGCGGCGGGGTCGGCGCGGTGCGCGCATCCGCTGCCGACGGGGCCGCGACGGTGAGCGCCGCCGCGGTCGACGGAACGCCGACGGTGAGCGCCGCCGCCAGGAGTACGGGCAGGGCGCGTGTCAGGACGGGCAGGGCGCGCGTCACCGGTCGCCTCCACGGTAGATCAGGTACTTCTCGCGCGTATCGGCGAACGCCTTGAGCTCGCCGGACCAGCCGGCCTGGACCTGGTCAGGGTCCTTCCCCGCGTCGATGTCGGTCCTGACCCGCGTCGACCCGGTCAGCTTGTCGATCCAGTACGGCCGGGCCGGGTCGGAGGTGTCGTACCGCCAGGCGAAGGCGTCCGGGTAGAGCCGTTTGGCCGTGACGATCATCGCGATTCCAGTCCTGACCGGGTCGAACGCCTCCCGGCCGGTGACGTAGAGCTGCACCCCGGCGCACAGCGTGTTCAGGTGCTTGGAGAACGTCGGCGTGAAGTAGGCGAGCCGGAACCGGGCGCCGGGCAGGCCCAGCGCGTTGAGCGCGTCCGCCCACCGGTGGTCGGCGTACGGGGCGCCGATGAGCTCGAAGGGCCGGGTCGTGCCGCGTCCCTCCGACAGGTTGGTGCCCTCGAACATGCAGGTGCCCGGGTACACCAGCGCGGTGTCCACGGTCGGCATGTTCGGCGACGGCGGGACCCAGGGCAGGCCGGTGTCCTCGTAGGCCATGTCCCGCTCGTACCCGCGCATCTTCACGACGGTGAGATCCACCCGGGGGTCGAGGAACTCGCCGTTGAACAGTTTCGCCAGCTCGCCGACGGTCATCCCGTGCGCCTGGGAGATCGCCTCCCGGCCGACGAACGTGGCGAACTGGGGCGTCATGACGGGCCCGTAGGCCCGGCGGCCGGTGATCGGGTTGGGCCGGTCGAGGACGACGAACCGCTTGCCGGCCAGCGCCGCCGCCTCCATGGAGTCGAACATCGTCCAGATGTAGGTGTAGAAGCGGGCGCCCGCGTCCTGGATGTCGAACATGATCGTGTCCACGCCCGACCTGGTGAAGACGTCGGCCAGCGTCTGGCCGCTCTTCAGGTACGTGTCGTAGACCGGCAGCCCGGTGCGCTCGTCCACGGTGAAGCCTTCGGAGCCGCCGGCCTGCGCCGTCCCCCGGAACCCGTGTTCTGGGCCGAACACCGCGACGAGGTCGATCTCGTCGCTGGCGGCCATCGCGTCGACCTCGTGGCCGAGGTCGGGCAGGACGCCGGTCGGGTTGGTCACGATGCCGGTCCTCCGGCCCCGCACAAGCTCGTAGCCGGCGGCCATCAGGACCTGGACGCCGGTCCGGAGGCCGCGGGGCGATGGACGGTGGTCGAAGGAGGGGATGCCCATGCCTGTCCCGGCCGTGGCGACGGCCGCCGTGGACAGCAGGGCTCTCCGGGAGAAGAGCCTGCCCATCAGATGGTGCTCCGTTCTGGGGAGGGTCAGTAGCTCAGGCCGTGTCCGTAGGGGTAGAGGACGGAGCCGTCGGCGGCCGGGATCGTGACCGGCAGCCTGCCTTTGGGGGCGGTCCGGCCGAAGAGCACCCGCGCGGTGGCCTCCATGGCCGGTTTCTCCCACGAGTACGTCGCGAGGTACGCCGGGGCGCCGGGGAAGTCCGCGATGTCGTACGGGTTGCGGGTGGCGATGATGACGACGGGTTTGCCGGTGGCGAGCAGCGCGTTGACCAGGTTGCGCTGGGCGGCCGAGCTCTTGGAGTTCGCCGTGGTGACCACGACGACGTCGTCGGCGGCGGCCTTGGCCACCGCCGCGTCGATGGTGGCCTGGCCGGGGGCCGTCCCCGTCTCGAACAGGTCGGTGGTGACGCCGAGGTCGCCGATCGCCTTGGCCAGCCGCTCGGTCGGCGGGATCTTGGTGGACGGGGGCGCGACGTTGCGGTAGCCGGTCACCAGCACCCGCTGACCGGTGTTCCTCAGCGGCAGCGCGCCGTCGTCGTTGCGCACGAGCGTCACGCCGCGGTCGGCGACCGCGCGGGCGAGCGCCTTGTGCGCCGGGGTGCCGACGCGGTCGAGCACCTTGTTCTCGGGCACCTGCCGGTCTCCACTGAACAGGCCGCGTTGCTTCTTGAGGCGCAGGATCCGGTAGACCGACTCGTCGACGCGCGCCTTGGTCAGCTCGCCCGAGCGGACGGCGTTCAGCACGGCGTTGTACGCGACGTCCAGGGAGATCGTGCTGGCCGTGTCGTCGACCATCATCAGCATGTCGACGCCGGCCTTGAGCGCGAGCACCGGGATGCGCTCGTCGCCGTACTTGTCGCGCACGCCCTGCATGGACAGCGAGTCGGTGACCACGACGCCGTCGTACCCGAGTTCGCCGCGCAGCAGCCCTGTCATGATCTCCGGGTCGAGCGTCGCGGGGTCGCAGCCCTGCTGGGTGGCCACGTCGCAGTCGGTCTGCAGGTACGGCATGACGACGTGCGCCGTCATGATCATGTCGGCGCCCGCGGCGATGCCGGCCCGGAACGGCGGCGCGTCGATCCGTTCCCACTGCTCCTTGGTGTGGAAGATCCACGGCACGCCGTTGTGGCTGTCGGTGATCGTGTCGCCGTGGCCGGGGAAGTGCTTCAGGGTGGCCGTGACGCCGCCCTGCCGCAGGCCGAGGACCGAGGCGCGCGTCAGGCCGGACACCAGATCGGTGTCCTCCCCGAACGAGCGGACGCCGATCACCGGGTTGCCCGGGTCGATGTTGACGTCGGCGACCGGGGCGTAGTCCTGGTTGATGCCGAGTGCGGTCAGCTCCCGGCCGGTGACCAGCCCCGCGGTGAGCGCGCCGGCCGCGCTCCGGGCCGCACCGAGCGCCATCTGCCCGGGGAAGGCGGTGAACGGCTCGTCCAGCCGGTACACGGCGCCGTGCTCCTGGTCGGTGGCGACCAGCAACGGGATCCTCGCCGGCTGCGCGAGCGCGGCCCGCTGCAGGTCGTTGGACAGCCCCGCCGTCCTGACGGGGTCGTTCAGGTTGTTCGCCCACCGGAAGTAGAGGACGGCGCCGAGTTTGTACCTGGCGATGAGGTCGTCGCCGTTCTTGACGCCGGGACCGTACATCGCCTGGTTCGCGGCCACGTCGGCCGGGGCGGCCGTGTCGCCGCTCTCCCCGTAGACGTCGGCGACGAAGAGCTGGCCTACCTTCTCCTCCAGGCTCATGCTCGCGATCTTGCGGAGGATCCAGGGATCCTTGCCCTGGTCGGCGTGCACGACCGGGGCCGCCCCCACCCCGAGTACCACCATCGCCGCCAGAGCCAGTAACCGCCGGTAACGCATTTGTCCTCCCAACCCATCGCATGTAGGAAGATTTCATGCAAGGTCATCGCGTTGTCTGGAAGTTACTTACATCCGAACGGATGGTCAACGCCTTCCTGACGGAAACCTGACCGGCGCGGGCCTCAGGACGCGAGCGCCACGACCGAGCAGGACACGGACCGGACGCGGACCGGACGCGGACCGGACGCGGACCGGACGCGGACCGGACGCGGACCGGACGCGCCGGCGGGGGCGCCGCCGGACCCGGGCTACGCGCCGGTCTCCGGGAGGTCGCCGCTCCCCTGGCGAGCCAGATCCGTGGCCCTGCGCACCGCCGCCGCGGCGCGTGCCGGGAGGTCCTGCGGCTCGGCCAGCCCCTCGGCGACCTCCACGGCCCGCCGCGCGGCGGCGAGCGCCTCCTCGGCCCGGCCCAGGTCGGCCAGCCGCCCGGCCAGTTCGACGAGCATCTTCGCCAGGCCGCGCGGCGCCGACTCCGGATACCGTTCGAGACGCCGCTCGTAGGCCCCGACGAGGTCGGCGGCCAGCAGCACGGGGAACTCGCCGAGCACCGTCGTGCCCGGCGGCACGCTGTCCAGCAGCTCGGCGGGCAGGGCGGCGTTCCTGGCCAGCGAGGTCAGCGCCTCGGCGAGCGGCGCGGGATGCCCGCCGCTCAGCGCCACGCCGACCGCCGTGGGCGACAGGCCGGGCAGCACCGACAGCAGCTCGGTGAGGCGGGCCCGCGACCCCGGGCGCGTCGCCGCGGCGCGGGCCAGGACGGTGAGCGCCCGCCGCTCCTGCTCCTCGGTCGTCCCCATGAACATCCGGAGGAGGAACCGGGGGGTGGCCACGGCGGCGACCAGCTCCTCGGCGACCGGATCGGGGAGCGAGTCGTCCCAGTACGGCGACGGGCTCAGCTCCTCGGTCACCGGACCGGGGAGCGAGTCGTCCCAGTACGGCGGCGGGCCTGACGGCGGGTACGCCTCGCGCAGCCACCGGGCGACCCGGGTCCGGGTGGCGGGATCCCGCAGCGCGGAGATGTGCTCCAGCGAGGCGAGGGCCTGCTCCTCGTCGGCGGCACCGCACAGGACGGCGGTGGTCACGGCCCCCGCGACCACCTCACCGGACAACCCCAGCCCGTACTCCTCCGCCGCCCGCCACAACCGGGCCACCTCGCGCCCGCCGGGACCGCCCGGTACCGGCCCGGTGCCCGAGGGGGTCGTGGCGGCGCGCAACCATCGGGCGACACGAGGAAGGCCCTCGCTCAGCGGGTCCCGGATGATGTCGGTGGCGATGCCGTCGTACGGGGTGGGGTCCCAGTTGACGATGACCAGTGCCGCCCCGGCGTGCACGGCCTTCGCGCACAGGGAGCCCGCCGGTTCGATCGTGAGCGTCGTCCCGACGGCGAGCAGGAGGTCGCAGGTCGTGACGGCCCGCTCGGCGCGGGCGAACACCTCCGGGGACATGGTCTGCCCGAACATGGTGCTCGCGGTTTTCGTGATCCCCCCACACTGCGGGCATCCCGGGGCGGCCTCCCCGGCCTCGATCCTGGCCAGCGCGTCCACCGTCGGGAACCGGTGCCCGCACGCGACGCACATGACCTCGTGCATCGTCCCGTGCAGCTCGATCACCCGGTCCGCCGGCGTGCCCGCGCGCTGGTGCAGTCCGTCGGTGTTCTGGGTGACGACCGTCGTGTCGACGCCGGAGCCCGTCAGGCTCGCGACGGCGAGGTGACCGGGGTTGGGTTCCGCCCCCCAGATCGGGTGCTCGTAGCGCGACCTCCAGTAACGGCCGCGCAACTCGGGATCGGCGAGGAACGCCTGGTAGGTGTGCTTCCTCGGCGCGTCCGGGTTCAGGGTCCAGTACCCCGACGGCCCGCGGAAGTCCTGGATGCCGGAGTCGGTGGAGATGCCCGCACCGCTGAGCACCACCAAAGTGCCCACCCCGCGGGCCCAGTCCGGGATGGCGACGGGCGTACCGGCGGGAACGTTTCCTGGGGCACCGGTGACGGCCGGCGTACCGGCGGGAACGTTTTCTGAGGCACCGGCGGCGGCCGGCGTACGGGCGGGAGGGGTCTCCTGGACGCCGTCGGAGGGCGTCCGTGAGATGTCGCGCATAGGTTCGTCGCCTTTCGGGGATGCCTGCGGGCACTCCCGGGGCCACCTATGTCAGATGGACCGCACAACCCTGGTGGAGGGGAGCACCCAGCCTGATACAGCGGTAATGGGTCTCACCTCCTCGGGTCGGTCACGCGCACGACCCTCCTCGGGTCGGTCACGTGCACGGCGACGCTACCAGACACCCCAGCACGCCGGCAGCCGCCGCGGCACCGGGCTCGCAGCCGGAGATCGGCGGCGTGTCCGGCAATATGTCCGCCCGTGGACCGGCCGGCGTGGGAAGCATCTACGGTGGGTGACCATGACTGCTGAACGATGGGCATTGGGCGGCGACCTGGGCGTCGCGAGGATCGGGTACGGCGCGATGAGGCTGACCGGCTGGCCGAGGGGCGACCGGCCGGACCGGGAGACGGCCCTGGCCGTCCTGCGCCGGGCCGTGGAACTCGGGGTGAACCACATCGACACCTCGCACTACTACTCACGTGACGGGGTGGCCGCCAACGAGCTGATCCGCGAGGCGTTGCATCCCTACCCGGACGACCTGGTGATCGTGACCAAGGTGGGTGCGCTGGTCGAGGGCTCCGACATCTCCCTGCCGGCGGCGGAGATGACCGGCCTCACCCCCGAAAACCTGCGCCGTGGCGTGGAGGCGAACCTGCGCTCGCTCGGCGTGGACCGCCTGGACGTGGTGAACCTGCGGATGGGCGACCGCGGCCAGACCTCCCTGGCCGGCCCCCTGGAGACCCTGCTCGCGCTGCGCGAGGAGGGCCTGATCCGCCACCTGGGCATCTCCAACGTCACCGCCGCCGAGTTCGCCGAAGCACGCGAGATCGCGCCGATCGTCTGCGTCCAGAACATGTACAACCTGTCCCGGCGCGACGACGACCGGCTCGTCGACACCTGCGCGGCGGCGGGCATCGCCTACGTCCCGTTCTTCCCGGTCGGCGGGGGGTTCCAGCCGCTCACGGCCCGGCACCTGGACGCCGTCGCCGCCCGCCACCACGCGACCGTCCCGCAGGTGGCCCTGGCCTGGCTGCTGGCCAGGTCGCCGAACATCCTGCTCATCCCCGGCACCGGCTCTCTGGCCCACCTGGAGGAGAACCTCTCCGCCGCCACCCTCCACCTGACCAAGGAAGACCTCACCGAACTCACCGCATAACCCGGCCGACGCCCACGTCTCCCCCCAGGCCCCGACCGGCGCGCCCCCGATGACGACACGCCGGTCGCTCCAACCCCTGCCGCCGATGATGCTGACCTGACCAGACCAGAGGTCTCAACCCTTGATGCAGATGATCTGGCGGAGGTGGGCGACGACCTCCACCAGGTCGGTCTGGGCGGCCATGACCGACTCCAGGTCCTTGTAGGCCCCCGGGATCTCGTCCAGCACCCCGGCGTCCTTACGGCACTCGACCCCGCTCGTCTGCGCCTCCAGATCGCTCAGGGTGAAGGTCTTCTTGGCCTTGGTCCTGCTCATCTTCCGGCCGGCCCCGTGCGAGGCCGAGTTGAACGCCTTGGCGTTGCCCAGTCCCTTGACGATGTAGGTGCCCGTCGCCATGGACCCCGGGATGATGCCCAGCTCCCCGCTGCCCGCCCGGATCGCCCCCTTACGCGTGACCAGCAGCTTCACCCCGTCGTAGGTCTCCTCCGACACGTAGTTGTGGTGGCAGGAGATGGGCTCCTCGAAGCGGATCTGCTTGAAGTGCTTGCGCAGGACGTTGCAGACCAGGGCGAGCATGACCGTCCGGTTGCGCCGGGCGTAGTCCTGCGCCCAGAACAGGTCGGAGCGGTAGGCGTCCATCTTCTTGGTGCCCTGGACGAACACCGCCAGGTCCCTGTCGGGCAGTCCCTCGTTGTGCGGGAGCTTGCGCGCCTGCTCGATGTGGTACTCCGCCAGTTCCTTGCCGATGTTGCGCGAGCCCGAGTGCAGGACCACCCACACCACGCCCTCGTCGTCGGAGCACACCTCCAGGAAGTGGTTGCCGCCGCCCAGGGTGCCCATCTGGACCTCGGCCCGCGCCCGCAGCTTCTGCACCGAAGGGGCCAGCCATTCGTAGTCCTGCCAGAACTCCTTCCACCCCGCCTGGGGCAGGCCGAAGATCTTCGAGACGTCCACCGGGCTCTTGTGCTTCCCGAATCCCACCGGAATGGCCTGCTCCAACCGCCCCCGCAGATAGGGCAGGTTGTCCGGAAGGTCCTCGGTCCTCAGAGAGGTCCGCACCGCGCTCATGCCGCACCCGATGTCCACCCCGACCGCCGCCGGCGACACCGCGTCCCGCATCGCGATCACCGAACCCACGGTGGCCCCCATGCCGTAATGCACGTCCGGCATCACGGCGACACCATGCGTCCAGGGAAGGTTCGCGACGTTGCGCAACTGCTGCATCGCCTGCGGCTCGACCTCGTCGGGATCCGCCCACATCCGGATCGGCGCACGCCCGCCCGTCACCTTGCTGAACACCATCGCGCACCGCCTCCTCGAGCAGATTTCCAACCCCCCCCCAATAACGCCAGACCCCCACCCCCACCGCAACCGAATTAAGATCCCCCACCCCTCGAATCGCCCCACCAGAAGCTCCCCGTCAACGAAGCACAATGTTGATCAGCGCAGCGGACAGCGTCGCCACAAGCGCGACCAGCAGCAACCAGAAGCCCCAGCGGATGAGGCGGTACTTGCGGTCGACGATGCCGGCCACCAGTCGCAGTTGGTCGGCCACTCTCTCGAGGTCGGACGCGCGGGATGTCTTCAGCGCGAGGGCGACCTCTTCCGTCGAGGCGTAATGCAGGATATCCGCCCAGTAGATCACCGGCCGGGCGTCCAAGGCTCCCCACCTGCTCGTCCGCGGGTAGACGGCGCTTGCCAGGAACAGGAGCGCCAGGAATGCCGCGCCGGAGCCCGACCACCACAGCCATTCCACCTTGTTGGACAGGGAGAACGGCGACCAACTACCGGCGAACAGTCCGGCAGCGGTGGCCCCCAGGCCGAGACCGACGATCCCTAAGAGGACTTGAGCTTTGGCATCCGCCCGGGTCAGCTCCTCTCGCGCTTCACTGAGCAGTCGCGCTCCGTACGCGCACGCATTCTCCTCAGCGAGATCGCGAGAGTTCGATTCAGGTCGTGCCAAGGCACCAAGGATTCGGGGAAACATGACGTAACCTTTTCATGACCGAAGTTGATCCAGCCGAGCGCAATACTCCAACCCTAGAATTACGCCCGAACGACCCCGGCCAAGCCCCCATCAGTATTCTGCGCCACTCTCCCCACAAGGACACACAGAGCAGAGAACCAGGAGGCCGGACCGCGTCTGTCGCCCGGCTGATGTTATAGGGAAAGAGAAGGGGATGAGCCCCTAAAAGGGGACCGCTCGAACTGCTCGCACAGAAAACCGCAGATCAGGGTCGGCCGCCCACTGTCACGACACACGACCGGAGGCCGCCTTCACCGGCCGTACGAATCCCCCGACCAGCCGACAGACGGCCTCCGGGACATGCCGAATCTGATCGGCGGGGACTGTGGATCTAAGGGTGTTTCCGGCCTGACCCACTGGGCGTGGTGCCCGGTGAGGAAGGTGCCGTGATGACCACGACACTGGACGATGTGACCGCGAGGAAGAACAAGCCGGAGCCGTCGGCGGAGGCGCAGGCCGCTGCGGAGTTGGTGCGGCTGGCCAAGGAGCAGGGTTTGTCGCTGACCGGGCCGGAGGGGCTGCTGAAGCAGTTCACCAAAACCGTG
>NZ_JANZYP010000034.1 GCF_025506355.1 Sphaerisporangium corydalis | reverse complement strand
GCTGCACACCGCCTGCGGCGACATCCCACCCGCAGAGTACGAAGCGATCTACTACCGTCACCAACAGGCCGCAGTCACCGCGGCAGAAACCAAGTAGCCGAGTCTCCACGAAACCCGGCGCGGTTCAGGGTGTGCGGGTTTGTTTTGGTTGGGTCGGTGGGCTTGTTGGTGCCTCCCACCCGGCGCCGGGTTGGGTGGGCCTGCGCTTGTTGCCCACCCGAACCCGTGACCCGCTGGGGCGGGTCACCAGCGACCGGCGGGGACGTTGCCCGCTCCCGCCGGCACGGGGTGGGTCTGTGTAGCCCTTTCTGCGGGGCATGCGGGCGATCTCTGTGCGGGGTATGTCGGCGATGTCCATTGGCCTCGTGTCCTGCTGGGTGTGCGGGTTTGTTTTGGTCGGTGGGCTTGTCGGTGCCTCCCACCCGGCGCCGGGTTGGGTGGGCCTGCGCTTGTTGCCCACCCAAGCCCGTGACCTGCTGGGGCGGGTCACAGTGACCGGCGGGGACGCTGCCCGCTCCCGCCGGCACGAGGTGGGCCTGCGTATCGCCCACCCGGCTCTGTGTCCCGGGCTGGGAGGTGGGTAGTGGGTTAACGCGAGACCACGGTTGGGTCGCCACCCAGTTCCCCATCGCGGGTGGCCTTGTGGAGTCCCTCAAAGCGCGTGACCCCGGCCAGGGCATGAGGTGTCCCACCGTCCCGGTGCGGTACGTCGGTGGGCCACACCGAGTTCCACCGTCCTTGAGGGGACGCGGGGTTGGGTGGCAATACCGACTCCTATCGTCCCTGAGGGGCCGCGGGTTGGGTGGGCAACACCGACTGGCCCACCCAATTCGGTGCCGGGTGGGGCAAACACCGACGAGCCCACCGACCGAGCCGCGATCCCTGTGGTCCTCAAGTGCGTGACCTGGCCAGGGCCGAGGTGTCCTACCGTCCCGGTGCGGTACGTGGGTGGGCCATACCGACTTCCACTGTCCTTGAGGGGCGAGGGGTTGGGTGGGCAACACCGACTGGCCCACCCAATTCGGTGCCGGGTGGGGCAAACACCGACGAGCCCACCGACCGGGCCGCGATCCCTGTGGTCCTCATGTGCGTGACCTGGCCAGGGCCGGGGTGTCCTACCGTCCCGGTGCGGTACGTGGGTGGGCCATACCGACTTCCACTGTCCTTGAGGGGCGAGGGGTTGGGTGGGCAACACCGACTGGCCCACCCAATTCGGTGCCGGGTGGGGCAAACACCGACGAGCCCACCGACCGGGCCGCGATCCCTGTGGTCCTCATGTGCGTGACCTGGCCAGGGCCGGGGTGTCCTACCGTCCCGGTGCGGTACGTGGGTGGGCCATACCGACTTCCACTGTCCTTGAGGGGCGAGGGGTTGGGTGGGCAACACCGACTGGCCCACCCAACCCGGTGCCGGGTGGGCCGAACACCGACGAGCCCACCGACCGAGCCGCGAGCCCTGCGGTCCTCAAGTGCGTGATCCTGGCCAGAGCTGTGAGGTGTCCCATCGTCCCCGGGTGCGGCACGGGTTGGGTGGGCCACACCGACTCCCACCGTTCCTGAGGGGCCGCGGGGTTGGGTGGGCGACGCCGGCTGGCCCACCCAACCCGGTGCCGGGTGGGGCGACACCGACAAGCGCCCCCGGGTTTCCGGCCACGATGGGCCGGAAACTCCGGGGGCGGTGATAGCTGTGTCGCGAGCCCTTACGGGACCAGGGCGCCGTCCGGGCGGTCGACGTAGAGCTTGTCGAACTCGATGAGCGGGGTGGCGCCGGCGAAGTTGGCGTTGACCTGGCTGCGCTCCGCCGAGCTGGGGTTGGCGTTGGTGCAGCTCACCGGGGCGCTGGACCCGGACATCAGGTCGGTGCAGCGGCCGGTGCGCCGGTCGGGCAGGCCGAGGATGTGGCCGATCTCATGAGTGGCGATGCGCGGGGGGTAGTACCCCTCGGTGGTCGCCTCCCTGCCCATCCAGATGGTGCCCCGGCCCAGGCTGCTGGTGCTCGTGCGAGGCCAGCCGTTGTCGGCGAGCACCACGAAGTCGGCGGGCGTACCCGCCACGAGCCGGACGTTGCTGACACTGGCGTTCCAGATCTGCGCGGCCTGGTCCATCACGGTACGGAACTCGGCGGCCCGGCTGGCGTCGTACCGGAGCACGCGCACCGCGACCTCCGCTGAGGCGGCCCTGCTCCGCGCCACCGTCGAGTCATTGGTCTGCGCGACCGTCGAGGCGGCATCGGTTCGCGTGACCGCCGTGGTGGCGCCGGTGTCCGCCGCTGCGGTCCCAGGGTCCGCCCAGGCGGGTGACACGGTGAACAGGAAGGCCAGCCCCAGGAACAGGGCCGAGATGTTGCGGAGAAACCTTGACAGGCGCATCGAGAGTCTCCTCAGTCAGGGGGGTGACCACCATGAGGCGCACCGAAGGGATCACCGGCGCGGACACGCCGGTGACCTGTGGAGTCCTCGGGTGGGGCTCCCGCCAACCTAAGCTCGCCGAGCCCCGCCGGGGATACGCCACTTCCCCCCTACCACCGTGTTATGGGCCACCCAATGCCCATGAACCAGCCCTCCCGCCGGTCATTGACCGGCCCACCCCGTCGCCCCATCCCGCACCCTCATCCGCCGCTTTCACGCGCCGCCTCCGCCACGTCCCCGTGAACACCACCTCGTCTCCCTCTCCTCTGTCGGCTCGACCCGGTCAGGGCCCGCCGTACGCCCGCGGGTCATCGGATTCGTGATCGCCATGCGAACACAGAGTCCGCCGCCGACCCCCGCTTCTGAGTATCCACCGCCATTTCGAACCTGTGTACGAACCTGTGGATACTGTGGATAACTCTGTGAGCCCCGGCCGTCGTGGCACCCCCGACACCTTGTCCGGCGGGTCCGGCACCCCCCGACACCTTGTCCCAAAACGCATGTCAGCCCAGCGCGGGTTCGTCCCCCAGGAGTCGTCTGGAGTCGTCTGGGTTTATCCGGCGGGAGTCACTCGTCGCCGGCGCGGATCACGCCGTTCTCGTACGCGAACACCACCGCCTGCGCCCGGTCGCGCAGGCCGAGCTTGCCGAGCACCCGTCCGACATGGACCTTCACGGTCGCCTCGGAGATGTGCAACCGCGAGGCGATCTCGGCGTTGGAGCGTGCGCGGGCGAGCTCCAGCAGCACGTCCCTTTCCCGCGCGGTCAGGCCGTCGAGCGGCGCCGGAGCGCCCGGCACCGGCAGGTGGGCGGCGAACGCCGAGATCAGCCGCCGCGTCACCCCCGGCGCGACGGCCGCGTCTCCGGAGGCGACCACGCGGATGCCGCTCAGCAGGTCCGCCGGCAGCGCGTCCTTCAGCAGGAACCCGCTCGCGCCCGCACGCAGCGCGGCGAACACGTACTCGTCCAGGTCGAAGGTGGTCAACACGAGGACACGCGCCGGAGAGTCCGACATGGCGATCCGCCGCGTCGCCTCGATCCCGTCCATCGCAGGCATTCGCACGTCCATCAGGACGACGTCCGGCCGCAGCGCCCGCGTCTGGGCGACGGCCCGCTCCCCGTCACCGGCCTCCCCGACCACCTCGATGTCGGGCTCCTGCTCCAGCACCGCCCGGAACCCCAGCCGCAACCACGGCTGGTCGTCCACCAACAGCACCCGGATGGTCATGACGGCACCCCCGGTCGCGCACGGACGTACCGCTCAACGGTCATGACGGCACCGCCAGCCGCTGATCATGACGGCACCGCCGGTCGCGCGTGGACGCGTCGGCTGCTGGTCATGACGGCACCGGGAGGCGTGCGTGGACGCGCCAGCCGCCGTCGGGTACCGGCCCGGCCGCCACGTCGCCCCCGTACGAGGCCACCCGTTCGCGCATCCCCGCCAGCCCGTGCCCGGCACCCGCTGGCCGGGCGGGTCCGCCGTCACCGTCGTCGACGACCTCGACGTCCACCTCGGCCGGGCCATAGCGCAACCGCACCGTGGCCGTCGCCTCGCGTCCCGCGTGCTTCATGGTGTTGGTGAGCGCTTCCTGGACGATCCGGTACACCACCAGATCCATCACGGTACCGGCCGCGCCCTCGCGGGTCAGCGTCACCGGCAGCCCGGCACCGCGCACCTGCTCGACCAGCGCGTCGATCCGCAGGTCCTGGGCCCCGTCGTCACGCAGGACGCCCACCAGGCGGCGTACCTCGGACAGCGCCTCCCGGCCCGTTATGGCCGTCTTGGCCATCAGGTCGGCCGAACGCGCGGGATCGGCGGCGGAGGCCACCGCTCCGTCGGCCAGCGCGACCATCACCGCGAGGTTGTGCGCCACGATGTCGTGCACCTCGCGAGCGATCCGGGTGCGCTCGGCCGTGGCGCTGAGGAGGGCCTGCTGCTCACGGTCGCGTTCGAGCCAGCGCGCACGCTCCTCCAACGCCGCGAGATAGGCGCGCCGGGTCTGGATCGTCAGCCCCAGCAGAAGGCACCCTTCGAACAGCACGGCGACCACGACCGCGTCCCACCAGGGCCCGCCGTTCGCGACCCACTCGATCATGAACGGCACGGTGGGCGTCCAGGCCGCCCACAGATGGCCCCGGGGCCCGTACCTGGCGACCAGGTACGCGGCGACCATCGGGCCGATCAGCAGCACGGGGTGCAGCACCCGCGACAGCGCCAGGGCGAACGCCACCACGATCACGACCCAGAAGAGCACGACCGGCCACCAGCGACGACACCGATCCGGCATGCACGTCATCGTACGGTCGGCAGGTTCCGCGCGAGGAAGCCGGCGACCCGCGCGACCGCCATCCGGCTCTCCGGCGCCTCCTGCACCACGAGCGGCCACGCGTGCGGCATGCCTGGCCACACCTGCGTCTCTCCCGGCACTCCGGCCTCGCGCATCCGGTCGCCGAGGCGGGTCACGTCGCTGAGCAGGACCTCCTGGGTGCCGGCCATCAACAGCGTCGGCGGAAGCCCGGCGAGGTCGGCGTACAGCGGGGACAGCAGCGGGTCGCGCAGGTCGATCGTGCCGCCCCGGGTGTAGCTGTCGAACGTGAGCTTGATCGTTCCCGGTGTCAGGACCGGATCGCGGTCGGACAGCGTACGGAACGTCTCGCCCCGGAGCGTCAGGTCGGTCACGGGTGAGATCGCCACGAGCGCGGCCGGCAGCGCCTCACCGCTGCCGCGTAAGAAGAGCGCGGTCGTCAAGGCGAGGTTGCCACCCGCGGAGTCGCCCACGATCGCGAGGCGCGACGCCGGAATGCCCTGAAGGCGTAGCCAGCGGTAGGCGCTCACGCCGTCCCGCATGGCCGCCGGGTAGGGATGTTCGGGCGCCAGGCGGTAGTGCGCCAGCAGCACGCACGCGCCGGTCTCCCGCGAGATCGCCGCGGCCAACCAGCGAGGCCCGTTGCCGGCTGGCTGGATGAACCCGCCACCGGGCAGATAAAGGATCATCCGCCCGGCGGAGGTCTTACCAGCGCAGATCCGTTCGGACGGGACGCCACCCGCGTCGACCCGCTCCATGGTCGCGTCCGCCGGCAGCGCCGGCCGGATGGCCAGGTCCCGCCGCCGATCGGCGTCCAGCTCGGTCTCGTTCACCGGCATCGGCAGGAGCGCCGGCACGGTCATCGCCACCAGGTAGACGGCCGAGCCGGCGGCGCTCGGCACCGCCGGGACGCCGTCCCCGCCGGGCGCCGGCGCGAGACCGATCGTGGCCGTGGCGTACCCGAGCACGAGGAGCGGCGCCAGCACCGCGGAGGCGCGCCTTCGCGTCATGCCCTTGCGGATGAGCCAGGCCGGCCAGAGCGGGAACATGAGCATCGCGGCGACGGTCAGGATCGCCGAGGTGAGGTAGAGGCCGCGCTCGGGCGGGAGCATCGCGTTCACCGCCCACAGCGAGGAACGCGCGGCGGTCAGCGACAGGCCGGTCGCACCGAGCACGCCGAGCACGCGACCGCGTGGATCCCGCCTGACCAGGACCATCGTCCAGCTCGCCAGCAGCAGTGGAGCGGCGACGGCCGCGCCGGCGAAGGCGATCCACGACAGAAGGGACATCCCGGCGCCGACGTCGTTCATCCACAGCGGGATCAGCAGCAGGCCAATGAGCGGGCTGATCCCCCAGCACGTCCCCGCGGCGACGCCGAGCGAACGCCCGAGCACGGCGCCGGCCGAACGCCCGTGGGCGGTGCCGAGTGAACGCCCGAGCACGGCGCCGGCCGAGCGCCCGTGGGCGGTGCCGATCCGGCGCGACAGGACCATGAGCACGAACCCGGACACGACCAGCCCGGCCAGGCTCAGGATGACGCCGATCAGGTCGCCGGTGACCAGCGTGGCCGCGAACGAGGGCGGGTCGAGCAGCACCTCGGGGAAGTGCAGGGTCGCCGACGACCCGACGGTGCCGGCGATGACGAGAAGGCCCAGGACGAGGAACGACGCGCCCTCGTCCTGGGCGGCGGATGCTTGATCGGTCATGGGACCGACGCTAGGAGCCGGACCGCCGGCCTCGGATCAGCCCGAAAGGGAGCGCTCGCCGGTCCGCGTACGACTCAGGTCGTACGCGGCCGGGCGGCGGTCAGCTCATCGGCGGGGCTTCTGCGGGATCCTCGGCAGGACGTAGGGCGGCCCGGCGTAGGCCAGGTCGGCCTTGACGACGTTGTAGGCGCGCTTGGGCCGGTAGGACTCGTCGTACAGGGTGGCCAGGCCCTCCGGCGGATCGGTGAACCAGCCGGGCACCCAGGAGTGCAGGTCGGTGAATCCCCAGACGGTGTACGACAGGCAGTGCCGGTTGGCCAGGCACGCCTGCAGGAGCACGCTGTAGTTCGCCGCCGACGCCTGGAGGCGGGGGTTGATCTCGTTGGAGTCGCCCGCGCGCACGCCCTCGGTCATCTGGCTGCGCACGTCCACCTCGGTGAACGCCGTGGCCAGCCCGAGGTCGGAGAAGGCGTCGAGCACCTCGCCCACCTGGAAGGCGTCGTAGTCGCTGTACTGGGTGCCGAGGTGCCCCTGGCTGCCCACGCCGTCGATGGGGACGCCGGCGGCGCGCAGCTGCTTGGCCATGGTGTAGACGTACCAGGTCTTGTCGGACGGG
Source organism: Sphaerisporangium corydalis (assembly GCF_025506355.1). Taxonomy (GTDB): domain Bacteria; phylum Actinomycetota; class Actinomycetes; order Streptosporangiales; family Streptosporangiaceae; genus Sphaerisporangium; species Sphaerisporangium corydalis. Next base: position 86,637 of record NZ_JANZYP010000034.1, on the reverse strand, counting down.
CCTCGGTCCCCGAACGCCTCGATGTTGTAGTCGTTGTAGAACAGCAGGGCGCCCGGGTCGGCGGCGCGGGCCCACCGGAAGGCGTCGGCGATGAAGCCGGAGCCGAGATGCTGCGCCCAGAAGCCCTTCAGGTGGATCGACGCCGGGGTGTCCCACGGGTCGCTCGCCGCCTCGTTGACGACGTCCCACTGCCAGATCTTGCCCTTGAAGTGCCTGACCACGGTGGTGATGTGGGCGCGGAGGATGTCACGGAGCTGCGCGTCGCTGATCGTCCCGTCGGTGACGCCCTGGGTGAGCCAGGTCGGCAACTGGTTCTGCCAGACCAGCACGTGCCCGCGGACCTGCTGCTTGTTCCTGCGGGCGAAGTCGATCAGCTCGTCGGCCGGGCCCCAGTTGTACACGCCCCGCGTGGGTTCGAGCGCCTCCCACTTCATGACGTTCTCGGCGGTGACGGTGGAGACCTGCGACGCGACCAGCGCGCGGTACTGCGGATCGGCCGCGTCGCGCAGCGCGGCCATGTCGACCGCGGTGCCGATGGCGAGCTCGTGGCGGGCGGCGACCGAGCGCAGACTCTGCTCGGCGAGCACGGGATGCCGCTCGGCCGCGAGCACGGGTAAGGCGCCCAGCGCCCCGGCCAACGTGAGCACGGCGGCACCGACGATCAGAAAACGTCTCATCGAACTCCCTCGGGATCGACCCCCGAAAACTTTCGATTCAACAACGAAACATAATAGTAGTAACCCGCTCCCCAATAAGAAACCCCCACGCCCAACAACCGAAACATTTCAGACCACCCTCGCCATTGCGTACTCCCCACCCTGCTAGGGGCGCATAAGCAGGTGAGCGCCCGTACAGAGGAGGGTTGGGTGGCAGGGGTTGGCTTCGAGATCGATTGCGGTGACGCCTACCGGTTCGGTCGAAACCGAGCGATGGATCAGTCCCTGTCGCCAGGCTCGTTCTCGCGGTCGGCTGGACGGCCGGCGCTCGACCGGCGTACGTTCGAATCGAATTCACGTTCGAGAAGGTGGCGAAGATGTCCCAGGTCCAAGAACAGGCCGCGGTTCTCGCGTTGACCAAGGCCACCGTCGGGCCATGGCATCACACGGCCCGCGTGATCCAGGCCGCCGGCAGCGCCCTGACGCTTCTGGACGGTGAGTACACGGGCCTGGATCAGGAGGATCGGACATACGCCGCCGAGGTCGTCTCCCGTTGCCCGGCCGGTGCACTCGCGCGGGCCGAGGAACTCATCGCCGCCACTCGTGCCGACGGCGCACAGCTGGTGACCGTCCTGGATGAGGAGTATCCGGGCAACCTGGACTTCGCCCACAATTTCCAGCCCTTCCTCTGGATCCGTGGCCGGCTGATCGACGAGGACGATCGCTCCATAGCGGTCGTCGGCGAGCACCATCCCGGTGGGCCGGATATCGGACAGGTACAGCAGGACGTCAGGGCTCTTTCGGAGGCGGGCCTCACTGTGGTCGCAGACCTGAACTCAGGCGTCCATGCCGCCGCTCTGGCGGCGGGTGGCCGCACGATCGCCACGTTGACGCAAGGCATCGCTCTGCAGGTCGCTTCGGAGGAGAACGCGACTCTGGCCAAGGAGATAGCTCATAGCGGTGCCCTGGTCTCGCCGTTCTGGCCGTCAGCCCCCGTCACGCACACGACCGTCTCCGTCTCCCGCGTCATGACCAGCGGATTGGCCGGTGCGGTTTATCTGGCGAACGGCGACGACGGCAGCGGCCCAGCCTTGCAGGCGCAGGTCGCGCTCGCTCAGGGGAAGCATCTGTTCGTGCCTCACCGGCTCCATGAGCAACACCAATGGGTGCGGCGCATGGCTTACCGAGGAGGAGTCACTGTCGTACGGGATATTGACGACCTGCTGTCCCAGGTGGTGAATCTGTTAGACGTGACCCGAAATCTGAAGATTTTCTGATCATGGGTGATGCCGCCCGCGAGATGACCGATTGGTACATCAATCTCTATCGGAACGTCCCGGCGGCGGGCCCTGGTGTCTGCCGGATCTGCCACTCGGGACCCAACGACAGCTATGCCATATGCGACGGCTGCCGTGACACAAAAAGGAACGTTCGTCGCCCGGTCCGGAACGTCGTCCCCATCTCGTTATGCATAAAAGAGGACGACCAGCTTTACGACATCGTGTCCCGTTCGGGTAACCAGTCCCCGCGGCGTGGCGGTCCAGATCGGACGACGTTCTTGGCGGCCACGATCTCCCGGTTCTACGCCGCCCACGCTCGATGCTTGAAACGGGTGGCAGGAGGAGACTTCACGCTGGTGACCAGCGTCCCTAGTACGCGATCGGGTGAGCCACTCCCGGCCTTCCATCCCATGCCCAAAGTCATCCAGATGATCGCCGCTCTGAAGGACCTCTACAAGCCGGTCCTGTGGCCGGATATAGGCGCCGCGGTGGTCGGCCCCAGGGTGTCGAACGAACACGCTTTCAAAGTGACGGGGTGCGTCGACGGCAAGGTGGTCCTACTCGTGGACGACATTTTTGTCAGTGGCGCCCACGTGCAGAGCGCCGCATCCGCCCTGCACAGAGCCGGCGCGGCATCCGTGACCGTGCTCGTGGTCGCCAGGCTCATCAATCCCGAGTACAACGAGGCGAACACCATCATCTGGAACCGGACCCGCACAGAGCCATTCACATTCGAACGCTGCTGTCTTTGCGGCACTAGTAGCCGAAGGTCGTCAGAAAGCGACTGACGATAGCGCTACAACATCTTCCCGGGCCGTACCGTTCGTTCGCGCTGTACAACCGGCGGGAGACACTTTCGGCGTATCGTGACGGGCAAGCGGAGCATTTTTAAACACCCCGCTACCTCTGGAGTGCTGATGAACCGCACGCTCGTGATCGTGGGGGCCACCGTGACGTGGCTCGCCGGGGCTTTGGCGGCGGTTTGGGGAGTCGCGTTCGCCATTAACGGGGTCACCCAGGCGCAGGGATACGTGATGATACGGGTGGTTCCCGCCTTGGGCGCCATGGATCGCCTGCGGCTGACGGGTGAGGGACTTCCTTCGGGTGTCGTGCTCCCGAGAGAGACGATGTCGCTGGACGTCTGGGGCTCCACGGTCGCCGAACAGGTGCTCTCGCGCGGTGACGTCCTGCTCGGCGGGTTGTGCGCGGGCGTCGCCGGGTTGCTGGTCCGGGCTGTGCTGGTCTCGGTCCTGCGAGGGGTGCCGTTCAGGGAGGGTGATCCCGCTCGGATCATCTGGCTCGCGGTGTCGCTGGTCGTGGCGGGTGTGGTGGGGCCCTTCCTGCCCTACCTCGCGTCGATGATGGTGCTCGAAAGGGTGGGGCTCACCGAGACGTTCCGGCCCTTGCTCGCCCTGTCGTGGATCCCTGTGGTGGGCGCCTTGTCGCTCCTGGCGCTGGCCGAGGTGTTCCGTGTGGGGGCGAAGATGATCGGGAAGGCCGGTGTTCTTCCGGGGGTGGGCCCGGGCGCGGGCGGCTAGCGGTGTGGGTGTGGGCTGGTCGTGGTGGCGGGTGGGCCGGTGACCACGGTGAGCCGTAGTTTGGTCTCGTCCGCGCTGCCGGGTGCGGCGGTCATGATCACGATTTTGTGTTCGGAGTCGCCGTCGGTCAGCACGTCGCAGTCCACCGTGATCGGTCCCACCGACGGGTGCTCGATGGTCTTGTGGTCCTCGCGATGGGCGGCCACCGTGCCGATCGCCCACAGTTCGGCGAACCGCCGGTTGCCCGTGCTCAGTTCGTGGATCAGCGCCGCCAGGCGCGCGTCCTTGGGGAAACGGCCGGTGGCGCGGCGCAGGTCGGACACGACGGCGAGGTCGGTGGTGTCCCTGTCCAGTTCGGCCACCGGCCATGGCGCGAGGTGAGCGGGACCGGCGTCCACCGGGAACCGGTCACGGGCGAAGTTCCGCAGCCGAGGCGGCGACGACGAGGGATCGCCCAGCAGCGCGGCCCAGCCGAGGTTCCACCAGATCAGCTGCCAGTCCGCGGCGAACACGGCGACCGGGGCATCGCCCAGCCGCGTGAGCACACGGTGGACGCCGGGCGGGATGTGGTCGGAGATCGCGTCGGCCGCCGGCGGCACAAGACGGGCCAGCCGGTACAGATGGTCCCGTTCGGTGACGGTCAGCTGCAGGGCACGCGCCAGGGACGCGATCACCTGTGCCGAAGGCGCCGTGGCCCGTCCCTGCTCCAGGCGCACGACGTAGTCGACCGACACGCCCGCGAGCTCGGCGAGCTCCTCGCGGCGCAGCCCGATGGCGCGGCGTGCCCGGCCCACGGGCAGCGCCGCGGCCGACGGGGGCAGCCGGTCCCGCCAGGTGCGGATCATCGCCCCCAGCCCGGCCCCCGGTGTCGTGGTCATGACACCCATCCTCCCGCCTCCCCGGTCGCCCTACGCGTCTCGATGGTGGTACCGCCGCTCCTACCGTCGAGGCGTCCCTGGCCGGATGTCGCAGGTGGACCGAACAATGACCATATGACCATCACCTTCATCACCGGAGCGAACAAGGGCCTCGGCCGCGAGACCGCCCGCCGTCTCATCGAACTCGGTCACACCGTTCTCGTCGGGGCCCGGGACCCCGAAAGGGGCGCGCGGGCCGCCGCCGAGCTCGGCGCGCGGTTCGTCCGCATCGACGTGACCGACGACGCGTCCGTGGCCGCCGCGGTGGCCGACGTCGCCGATCACGAGGGCTCGATCGACGTCCTGGTCAACAACGCCGGCGTCCACGGTCCCTTCGGCGACCCCACCACCCTGACCGGCGCCGACGCCCTCGGCGTCTTCGACGTCAACCTCGCCGGAGTGATCCGGACGACCATCGCCTTCCTGCCGCTGCTGCGCCGATCGCCGGACCCGGTCATAGTCAACGTCAGCAGCGGGATGGGCTCGCTCGCCTTGACCCACGACCCGTCGCGGGCCGAGTCCTCGGTCATCGCGCCGATCTACACCGCCTCGAAGGCGGCGCTCACGATGCTGACCACCCAGTACGCCAAGGCGCTGCCGGACGTCCGCGTCAACGCCGCAGACCCCGGCTACACGGCGACCGACTTCACCAGAAACAGCGGCCCGCAGACCGTCACCGAGGGTACGGACGCGATCGTGGGGCTGGCGACGGAGAAGCCCGGCGCGGGCTCCGGACGCTTCGTCGACCGGACCGGCGAGATCGCCTGGTCCTGACCGCCCCGGTCCTGATCGCGGAGGTCCTCGGGGATAGGCGTCGGCGGGTGGGAAGGCCTGGGTGCCACGTGTCGTGGTCGGGTCGTGTCAAACGGAGACATCTCCGGTACTGTGGCAGTCGAAATCCGGAGAGCTTTCCGCTTTCCGCGTCACCAGACGAGGACGGGACTTCCATGACTCCCACCGGTACCCCCACTCCTGAGTCCACCGGCGCCGCGCGCCCCGGAGGCCCCGGCCGGCTCGGGGACCGCACCGTCTCCCGCGTCGGCTACGGGGCGATGCAACTGCGTCTGCGGGGCGACCGCGCCGCGGCCATCGCGATCTTGCGGCGCGCGGTCGAGCTGGGCGTCGACCACATCGACACGGCCCAGTTCTACGGCGACGGTCTCGTCAACGACCTCATCCGCGAGGCGATCCGCCCCGAGGACGGCGTCCTGGTCGCCAGCAAGGTCGGCGCCACCCCGAACCCCGGCGGGCCCGTACCGCTCCGTATCGCGCAGCGGCCCGAGGAACTGCGGGCGAGCGTCGAGGACAACCTCGCGAGCCTCGGACTCGACCGGATCCCGCTGGTGAACCTGCGCCGCATGGACGCCGGGCCCGGTCTGCGGCCCGAGGGCGACCAGGTGGTCGATCTCGACGACCAGCTCGCGGTCATGGTCGCGATGCGCGACGAGGGCAAGATCGGCGCGATCGGGCTCGGCAGCGTGACCGCGGACATTCTGCGCCGGGCGCTCCCGGCGGGCATCGCCTGCGTGCAGAACGCCTACAGCCTCGTGTCACGCGACGGCGAGGACGTGCTCGACCTCTGCGCCGCCGAGGACATCGCCTGGGTGCCGTTCTTCCCGCTCGGCAGCGGTCTCCCCGGCCTGCCGAAAGTCACCGACGAGCCGGCGGTCGTGGCCGCGGCGCGGTCGCTGGGCGGCACCCCCGCGCAGGTCGGCCTCGCCTGGCTCCTGCACCACGCCCCCAACGTCCTGCTCATCCCGGGCACCGCGAACGCCGGGCACCTCCAGGAGAACGTCGCGGCGGGTTCCCTCGTCCTCGACGAGGCGACGCTCGCCGCACTGGACGCCGTCCCGGACCGCTCGGGGGAGGTCGTGCTCGGCTGACCTGCTCACGAGGTGGCCGGCGGGCGGATGTCAGGGCGTGGCCCGCAGGTGCTCGTGCGCCCATTCCTCGAAGGTCGTGAGCGGGATGCCGAAGGCCCGCGCGAACTCCGGTCTGGCCGGCTGACCGGCCACGTTGATGAATTCGTGTGAAGTGACGCCCGGCCCCGGCATGCCCGCGGTGACCGCCTCCCGCATGGTCATGTCGGGCGCGGCCAGCTCCGTGCCCAGGGCGCGGGAGAGGACCTCGGCGATTTCCGTCAGCGTCAAGAGGTCACCGGCCAGCTCCAGCTCGACCTCGTGGAACCGCTCGGGCGCGGCGAAGGCCGCGGCGGCCGCCGTGCCGATGTCGCGGACCGCGACGAGGGACAGCCGGGTCTCGGGCCGGAGCACGGTGACCAGGCCGCCCTCGACGCCGCGAGGGAACAGGTACGCCGTGGACGGGAGGAAGTTCTCCATGAAGAAGCCCGGCTTGATGATCGACCAGTGCGTGAAGCCCGCCGCACGCACACGGTCCTGGGCGCCGGACTTGGCGGCGAAGACCGGTTCCATCGCCGCCCAGCGGCCCTCGGCCCAGCCGGGGACCCCGGTGTGCCGCCCCGCGCCCGAGACGGACGTGTGCACGAACTGCGGCACGCCCGCGGCCAGGGCGCCTTCGACCAGGTTGACGGCCTGGGCCAGCTCGCCCTCGAAGTCGAAGGCATCTCCCTTCATCCCGGGCATCTGCACCGAGAAGACGGCTCGGGCGCCCTCCGCGGCCCTGGTCACGGAGTCGCGGTCGTGCAGGTCGCCGGTGACCAGTTCGGCGCCGAGCGCCTCGACCGCCTTAGCCCGTTCGGTCGAGGGGTCGCGGACCAGTGCGCGGACGGGGACGCCGGACGCGAGCAGGGCACGGGCGGTGGCGCCGCCCTGCTGTCCGGTGGCGCCGGTGACCAGGACGGGTGCGGGATCGGCAGGCATGAGGCATCTCCTGGGATTAAACGGCGGACCCCGCCGTTTATATTCAGGTAAGATACGGCGGACCCCGCCACTTAGCAAATGTGAGGTGACGCCATGCCCGTCCAGCGGGCGGACGCCCGGCGCAACTACGCGCTCCTGCTCGCCGTGGCCGAGGAGGCGATCGCCGCGCACGGCGCCGACGCGTCCCTGGAGCAGATCGCGCGCACCGCGGGCGTCGGATCCGGCACCGTCCGCCGGCACTTCCCCACCCGCAGGGCACTACTGGAGGCCGTCTTCCGCGAGCGGGTCGAGACCCTGTGTGCCCACGCCCGCGACCTGACCGCCAGGCCCGACACCCGGGCCGCGCTGCTGGAATGGCTGACCGCCGTCACCGCCGACGCCGCCACCATCCGAGGGCTGGCCATCGCACTGACCCACGACCAGGCGGGCGACCCCGGCGCGCCGCCGGACACCTGCTGCTCTGCGCAGCTCACCGAGGCGGGCGCCCCACTGGCGCGCCGCGCTGCGGACGACGGCGCGCTGACCCCGGGCGTGACCATCGCCGACCTGCTCACCCTGATCACCGGCATCGCCCTGGCCACCGAACACCACCCGGACCCCGCCGCCGAAGCGACCCGGCTGCTCGGCCTGGCCGTGACGGGGGTCAGCCCGCACCAGGGCTGAGCGGCACGTCCTGTCCGGCGGCCTTCGTCACGGGGGAGTCGGCCTCGCGGCCGTGGTCGGGGGCCTCTACTGGGTGCGTGCGACGGGGAGGCGGCTCCTACTGGTCGCGTGCGACAGGGAGGCGGCTCCTACTGGTCGCGTGTGACGGGGAGGCGTCCGTCGGTGACGTTGTCGAAGCGGGAGTCCCTGCCCCCGATCAGGATGAAGTGCCGCCGCACGTCGGCGCGATAGACCAGCAGGGGGCCGGACGGCGCGAGGTTGTCGCCGGTGAGTTCCTTGCCTGGGGGGACGCGGGCGTTGAGCGTGTCCAGGGCCGTGAGGAGGTCGTCGGCGGGGCCGGCGGTCGCCTCCAGGTAGAGCGCCTCGGCGCCGCCTATGGGCGCGTGGGAGTCGAAGACCGTGATGGCCACGTCCGGGCGTTCGGCGATGTTACGGGAATGCCTGCTGTCCGGTGCCGACACCCAGAAGAGCCGGTCCTCGTCGAGGGCGGCGAAGAAGACGGGCGTGGCCCACGGCCGTCCCTGGCGGTCGGCGGTGGCGAGCACGAGGTAGCGGTTGTCGCCGAGCAGCCGGGGGACCGTTTCCCATAGGCCGGTCACCGGCTCCCATGGGCGAGGCGCCCGGTGATCGGGATCGTCCTGCCTGTCGTGAGACGTGCGACCGCGTGCCTGTCCGTCGTCCATCGGTCCCCCTTCGATGTCGGCTCGCCGGCAATCTGATCGCCGGCCCGCCGACACATCGTCCCGTTGACCGCAGGACCTCATCAATGACGAGATCCGGCACAATTGTTCAGCCACACTGAAGAATAGGGGAGCGGTGGAGCGTCAGGAAATCGAGGTGTTCCTCGTACTCGCCGAGGAACTGCATTTCGCGCGCACGGCCGAGCGTCTCCGAGTCTCGGCCGCGACGATCAGCCAGACCATCGCCAAACTGGAGCGCCTGTTCGGCGCCCCACTGTTCCACCGCACCACCCGCAGGGTCGAGCTGACCCCGCTCGGCCGCCAGCTCCTGGACGATCTGCGGCCCGCGCACGCAGGTCCAGGCCGCGATCGCACGGGCGACCGCAGCGGGGCATAGAAGGCGACGCCACGTTCGACTACGCCCCGGTCTGGCGCACCGACCGCCTCAGAGTCATCGCCGAGGCCTTCCTCCACCACCTCACACCGCCCATGTCCGACTGAGCGCATGGCCTTCCGCTTGTCAGACTCCCCGGCAGCGGGGGATGTAGGCAGGTCACCCTTGATCACGCAAGGAAGCGGGCGTGCCTGTCCTGGCGACGGCGCCGCCATGAGGTCGCCCTCGTCGGCCATGATGCGGCCCTGCCGGTGGAGCCCGGCGAGCCCGACGTGGACCCGGCCCTGCTGGCCGCCCTGCGGCGGCCCAAGCGCCAGCGAGAGGTGGTGGAGCTGCGGGTCTCCTCGACCTCGACACCGAGACCACCGCGAAGACCCTCGGGATCGCAAGTCAACATGCCACCGGCCGTGCACGTCCAGATGGCCGCTTTCTCCGTCGATTCCGACGCGGACGGCACCGTCACCGTGAAGCTCACCAAGTAGGAGTCGCTGAACCCGCCGACCATGCAACGCCCTCGCCCAGGCCAGCGTCCCCGCCCAGGTCATGATCAACAAGTGATGTTACCCAGCGGTGGCAGGGACGAGGAGGGCTTCGAGCGCGTCGTCGGCCAGGAGAAGGGGATGACGGGCTGCCGCGACTGGTCATCAGGCCCGGCGCGATGCCTGAGGGCACCAAGCTGCTCATCGGCATCCGCACGCACGGCTACCGACCGGACGACCCGAGCACGTTCGCCGCCATGATGAGCGTGGTCCGTGCCGACGCGCCCCTGACGTGCACGAGCGAGATCATCCGGGCGGGCCCGCGTGGCGACGACCCGACCAAGGAGACGTCACCGAACACTGATCGACCTCACACGGCCCGGTCATCAGGGGCCCGCGCCTGGTCAGTGGTGGGGATGCGCCGTGGCGCGGGGGACGGACACCGTCGCGGTGGTGCCCGCGCCCGGTGCGCTCACCATCGTGAGCCGCCCGCCGCCGTCGTCGACCACCCTGCGGACCAGTCGCAGGCCGACGTGCCCGGAGCCGGGGTCGTGACGGGGGTCGAATCCGGTTCCGTCGTCGGTGACGGTCAGCTCGATCATCGCCACGCCCCCCACGTCCTGCGCCGTGACACCGACGCGGATCGTGCGTGCCCGCGCGTGCCGGAACGCGTTGCGGAGCAGCTCGCCGGCCACCCGGTAGAGGACGAGCGCGGGCCCGCCGGGTACGTCCTCGATCGCGTCGATGTGGACGGCCGGCACGGTTCCGGAGTCCTCGCTGCGCCTGACGTGCGAGGCGAGGTCGGCGAGGCGGGCGCCGAGGTCCCGGCCGACCGGGTCCGCCGGCAGCAGTTCCGTCAGCAGCGCGCGCAGCTCCCGCAGGTCGGTGGCCAGGAGGTCCTGCGCGCGGCCGAGCAGGTCGGCGTCTGGAAGGTTCTGCGCGTGGCCGAGCAGGTCGGGGTCCGGAAGGTTCTGCGCGTGGCCGAGCGGGTCCGCGTCCGGGAGGTCCTGTGCGCGGCCGAGCGGGTCCGCGTCCGGCGTCACGGCGTGGGTTTCGCGCCGCCGGCCGCCGGTGAGCCGGGCCCGTTGCAGCAGCAGCCCGACCCCGGCGAGGTCGGGGATGACCCCGTCGTGCAGCCGCCGGGCCAGGTCGCGGCGGGTGAGTTCGGTGGCGGCCAGGCCGTAATCGCGGGCGGCACGCCCTTCGGCGCGCGTGCGTTCCATCCGGCGGGCCAGGGCCATCGAAAGCGGCGCGCTGGCGAGGGTGAGGAGCACCAGGCCGATCAGCGGCATCGGCAGCAGGACGAGGACCGCGCGCCTGGTCGTGCCGCCCTGGTCCTCCGGGAGGTAGAGCTCCAGCCGCATGTCGTCGCCGGCGGCGTCACGGAACCCCAGGAACACCTCCATCCTGGTCCCGGCGAGGCCGTTCTCGTAGCGGTGCTCGGCTCCACCGGCACGGTGCGGACGATCACCTGGCCGGCGGACATGCCCGTGGCGAGCCGCGAGTCGAGCCGGCCGGAAAGCCCCACGACGCGGGGCTCGTCGGAGAACACGACGGTGGCACGGTCACCGTCCACCCTGAACACCTTGACCCGCTGCACCGCACCGGACCTCAGGAACGGCGCGATGCGGTCGTACAAGTAGTCGCGATCCTGACCGCTGAGGCGTACGAAAGCTCTTCTCCGCCATCGGGGCGAGGACGATACCGGCGACCTGGCGCGCGGAGCTCTCCACCCGCCGGCGCGTGTCGTCGGCGGCGAACCGCCGCACGCCGAGGGCGGTCAGCGCGCACGTCACGGCCGCGACCACGGCGGCGACGACCAGGTGCCGGAGGAGCGAGCGCCACAGCACGCGGCGCCCCGTCGCTGAGGTCATGGGTCAGAATCCCGAGCCGACGGTGATGAGCCCGAGCCGATCGGCGGAGACGACCGCGTCGAGCTGGGTGTGCACGCCGAGCTTGGCCAGGACCGCCTTGATGTGATCGCGCGTGGTGTGCAGTGAGATCCCCAGGGCGAGGGCGATCCGGGTGGCGTCGTGGCCCTTGCCGAGTTCGCGCAGGACGTCGTACTCGCGATCGGTGAGCCGGATCCGGCCGCTCGCGCGACGGAGCCCGGGGTCGACCAGAGGGCGCGCGGCGTCGGCGGATCTGATCGCCGTCAGGATCCGGGTGATCGGAGCGTCCTTGCCCAGGAACGCCACCGCCCCCGCGGCGATCGCCCGCTCGGCCAGGTCCTCGCGGCAGTGCGCGGTGAGCACGATGACGCGCGCTTCGGGACGCAGGCGGCGCAGCCCGGCGATGACGGCGAGCCCGTCCATGTCGGGCAGTCGCAGGTCGACGACCGCGACGGCGAAGTCCACGGCCCCGGCCCCGGCCTTGGCGAGTCCGTCACGCCCGGTGTGCGCCGTGGCGACGCAGCGCAGGTCGGGTTCGAGGTCGAGGCACAACGCCAGGGAGTCGGTGAAGACGCGATGGTCGTCGACGAGGAGGACGGCAAGGTGCGGCACTCCCCCCATTTTAGGGAGGGACTCTAACTAAAGAAAGCCTAACCTTCCTAAAGGTACAGATCCGCTGAGAAGGAGTTCGCGTGCGCATCGTCAGACATATCCTCATCGCGTCCGCCTGCGCGGCCGCGATGGGCCTCACCGCCTGCGCTGCCGGCACGACGCCGGCCGCCGCGCCCGCCGCCGCGAAACCGGCCCTCGTGCTCTACAACGCCCAGCACGAGGAGGTCGGCCAGGCGTGGGCCGACGCCTCCACCGCCAAGACCGGCATCAAGGTGGAGGTACGCAACGGCAGCGACTTCGAGCTCGCCAACCAGATCGTCGCCGAGGGCGCGGCCTCACCCGCCGACGTGTTCATCACCGAGAACTCGCCCGCGATGGCGCTGATATCGAGCAAGGACCTGTTCGTGCCCGTCGAGGAGACGACCAGGGCGCAGGTCCCGGCGCAGTACTCCTCCAGCAAGGGCGACTGGGTCGGCGTCGCGGCCCGCTCGACGGTGTTCGTCTACAACGCCACCGAACTGAAGGACGCCGACCTGCCCAAGTCGATCATGGATCTGGCCAAGCCCGAGTGGAAGGACCGCTTCGCGATCTCCCCGAGCGGCGCCGACTTCCAGGCCATCGTCAGCGCCGTCTACGCCGTCAGGGGCGAGGCCGCCGGGGCAGAATGGCTGCGGGGCGTCAAGGCCAACGCCAAGGTGTACCGAGGCAACAGCACCATCATGAAGGCGGCGAACTCCGGCGAGGTCCCCGGCGGCGTCATCTACCACTACTACTGGTACGGCGACCAGGCTGACGGCGGCGCAGGGAGCGCCAACACCAAGCTCGAGTTCTTCGGCGGCAAGGACTCCGGCGCGTTCCTGAGCGTGTCCGGCGGAGGCGTGCTGAAGTCGAGCAAGCACCCGGCCGAGGCGCAGCGGTTCCTCGCCTACATGAGCGGCGCCGAGGGACAGAAACTTCTGGCCGACGGCAAGGCCCTGGAGTACACCGTCGGCGCCGGGGTCGCGGCGAACCCGAAGCTCAAGCCGCTCGCCGAGCTGGACGCCCCCTCCGTCGACCTCAACACGCTCAACGGCCCGAAGGTCATCGAGGAGATGCAGCGGGTCGGCCTGCTGTGAGCCGGGGTCTCCTGGCGGGTACCGGTCGCCGGTACCCGCCGCTCCAGTGGGTTCCCGCGATCGCCGTGGCGGCGCTCACCCTCCTTCCCGCCGGATACGTGGCCGCCGGCGTGCTCGCCGGCGGCGACGCCGCCCGCCTGCTCTGGCGGCCCCGCGTCGGCGAACTGCTCACCAACACCGCGCTGCTCGTCGCGCTGGGCACGGTGGCGTGCGCCGGGGTCGGCACCCTGGCCGCGTGGCTCGTCGAACGGACGACCCTTCCCGGGCGCCCGATATGGACCGCGCTGATGGTCGCGCCCCTGGCGGTGCCCGCGTTCGTGAACAGCTTCGGCTGGTACTCGCTGTCACCGTCGTTCGCCGGTCTGGGCGCCGCGGTGCTCGTCACCACGCTGTCCTACTTCCCGCTGGTCTACCTGCCGGTCGCGGCCACGCTGCGCGGCATCGACCCCGCGCTCGAAGAGCAGTCCCGGATTCTCGGCGACGACGCGTGGCGGACGTTCGGCCGGGTCGTCCTGCCGCAGGCGCGTCCGGCGATCTCCGGCGGCGCCCTGCTGGTGGCGTGCACCTGCTGGCCGAGTTCGGCGCCCTGCAGGCCCTGCGCTTCGACACGTTCACCACCGCGATCTACGACCAGTACCAGTCCACCTTCGACGGAACCTCGGCCACGGCCCTCGCCGGCGTGGTCGTCCTGGCCTGCCTGCTGGTCCTCGGTGGCGACCACCACACTGGCCTTCCCGGTGGCCTGGCTGTCGGTCCGCCGCCCCGGGCGCCTGAGCCGCGTCGTCGAGCGCAGCACCTACCTGGGCAACTCACTGCCCGGCATCGTCGTCGCGCTCGCGCTGATCACCCTCACCGTGCGCCACCTGCCCTCGCTCTACCAGACGACGGCCATGCTGATCGCCGTGTACGCCGTGCTGTTCATGCCGCGCGCCATGGTGAGCCTGCGCGCCGCGCTGCGGCAGACGCCGCCGGAACTGGACGACGTCGCCCGCTCCCTGGGGGTAGGGCCCCTCGCGGTCACCCTGCGGGTCACCCTTCCCCTGATCGGGCGCGGTGCCGCCGCCGGGGCCGCGCTGGTGTTCCTCGCGGTGGCCACCGAGCTGACGTCGACCCTCCTGCTGGCGCCCATCGGCACCCGCACGCTCGCGACCCTGATCGGACGCTCGGGCTGCGGCAAGTCGACCTTCCTGAGGATCGTCGCCGGACTCGACCGGCCAGGCGCGGGGACGGTGGCCGTCGCCGGTCGGACCCTGACGTCCCCGGAGGCCATGGTGGCCCCCCAGCGCCGCCGCATCGGCTACGTGACCCAGGAGGGGAACCTGTTCCCGCACCTCACCGTGGCCGCCAACGTCACCTTCGGCCTGCCGCGCCGCCTGCGTCGCGACGAGCGCGTCATCGCCGAGCTGCTCGAACTCGTCGCGCTCGACCGCCGGTACGGACGGCGCTACCCGCACGAGCTGTCGGGAGGCGAACAGCAGCGCGTCGCCCTGGCCCGGGCCCTCGCACCCCGGCCCGACCTCGTCCTGCTCGACGAGCCGTTCTCCGCCCTGGACGCGGAGCTGCGGGCCGGCACCCGGCGCGCGGTCACGGCGGCGCTCGCGGCGACCCGGACCACCACCGTGCTGGTCACCCACGACCAGGCCGAGGCGTTGTCGCTCGCCGGGCAGGTGGCCGTGCTGCGTGACGGCGTGATCGCGCAGGCGGGTCCCCCCGTGGAGATCTACCGCCACCCGGCCGACCGCGACGTCGCCGCGTTCGTGGGGGAGCTGACCGAGATTCCCGCGCTCCTGGACGGCGGCACGGCCGAGACGGCGCTCGGCCGCGTCGACCTCACGCGACCGGCCCACGGCCCGGGCGCCGTGTTCGTCCGGCCCGAGCAGATCGTGATCACCGACCCCACGCCCGGTCACGCCCGGGCGACCGCGCTGGACGTCGACTTCCGCGGCCATGACGGCCTCGTCCGCCTGCGGATCGACACCCACGACGGCCTCACCGTCACCGCCCGCTGCGCCGGCCGGTCCCTGCCCTCCCCGGGACAGACCGTCGGCCTCCACCTGACGGGCACCGCCGTCGCCCACACGACCTGACCGAGCACGCCTTGGGGAGATGTAAGCGGCTTCTGCTACACCAGGCAGTCAACTGGCACCTCGCCGAACGCCGACACGAGGCGTTCAACCGGGGGCTGCTCGTCCCCGGTCCCCGTGAGAACCCCTAATGCCGGTCCGTCAGAGCGCCTCGCTCTCAGCCTCAAATAGACAAGAGACGGATCATTCTGGACGCACCTCAAGCACGGCAGATCTGCCTGTCAGCGATCTGGGCGTGCAACTGGTCTGCCAGCCACAAGAGTACAAGTGCTTGTCCCTCAAACCGCACTCATTCGAGGACGGTTGGTGTCTGAGGGGCGACCCGGACCGCTCCCTACTTGCCAAGCTTGAGCACTGATCGCTGGCTGAATGTCAAGTGAACCTTTCACCGCAGGCTAGCCAAACCTGAAGGCTGGCTGGTGGGCACGGGTGATGATCTCCAAGAGCATCCCCGCGTACGGGGCCGAACGGATCGGGTCGGCAACAGTGCTGTCGATCGAAGCGTCCGTGCGGATGCGGGGCGGAATGCAGGCGAGCCATGGGGCGTCTCGGGAGGGTGGAGAACTTCCGCGGACAGGCAGATTTAGCGACCGTGTACGTGATCCACACGATCTTAGGAGCATTCCCCCTTAAGGGCCGACCTGCCCGCCCTGGCGGTGGAGCTGGTAATCGCCGGAGCACCCCTGCGGGTCGGGGTTGACCAAGACGCGCTCTGCGAGTACCGGCGCCAGTGGAATGTCCCTGCGGGGCCATTTTTGCCACCTTTTGTCCCCACTTCACTCTTTCCTGGCGGTCGCGCATGTGTGAGCCCTAAGTCGGGATCTAAGGTAAGCCACCGTTGATCGGTGCTTGCATATACCAAATACGACAAATCCCACTATTACTCTTTGTGTGCCCGGGGTTGGATAGCCTCACCGCGAATAAAGTCGCTGGTCGTGGGCCGCTCGGACCATGAAGACCACTCAAGATCGCTTGCTCCGACGAAGCGCTGCGGATCTATGTGGATCGTTCACTTATCCGCACCACTGCGGGTTGGCCTCCCCTCGCATGCAGGAGCATGCACAAGCAACGCCTTCCTCTCATATAGGCACGATCACCCATTCCAGACATTCCTCACAAAAACATCACACTTCCGATTTTTGGTCACAGTGACGTAACTGTTCGTTCCAGCGGCCGCGGAAATCGACAACCGTGACAACGCAATGCGAGCGGGCGCGTCCCATCTGGGGGACGAAAGATTCATGAATCACTATCGCTATTCCATTGTTGGGGCGCGTCGGGAGGCAAAAAACGTATGAGAACGAGCGTGCGACGGGGGGTCGGGAGGGTTTCACGTGTGGTCGTCGCCCTGGCGTTGACCATTCCCGTATCCCTCCCTGTCCGGTCGGCAACCGCCGACCTAATTCCTGAGACGATTCCGCTGGACATGGTGGTTGCCGTCGACGAGTCCGGCAGCCTTAGCGCCGCCGACGTGTCCCGGGAGGTGGAAGCCTCCACCACGATCGCGCGGAGCGTGCTGAACCCTCTCAGCCGGGTCACGGTGCTCGGCTTCGGCAGCAACAACGGCGCCGCCGGGCAGCGCGCGGTGGACGAGATCTGCCGCCCCACCGTAGCCGACAGCGACGTCAGCCTGCAGTACCTGTCCACGTGTGTGAAGGGTCTGCACTTGCGCACCAAGGCGGAGGGCAACGACACCGACCACGTCGCCGTTCTGGCCCAGGCACTGTCCACAATGCGCGACGGCTCGCCGCGGCGGGCACTCAAAGTGATCTTCCTGCTCACGGATGGCCGGCTGGACGTGCCGTTCAGTCCCTCCTATGGGAGCGGCCTCGGCACGGACCCGCGCGTGCGGGAGCGCCGCAACGAGGCCGCAGAACAGCAACTCACCACTCTCATCGGCCAAGCGCAGCAGGCGGGGGTGCAGATTTGGCCGCTCGGCTTCGGCGCTGCGGTCACCCAGGACAGCCTCGACCGATTCGCCATCGGCGGTTCACGCGAGGGCTGCGACGAACGCGGTGATTCCCAGCCCAAGGCACGGGTCGTCCGTGACGCTCGTGACGTCACCCGATCTTTGTACGAGGCGTACGCCGCGGCCACCTGCTCCGGTCTTAGCCGGACCGACTCTGGAACGCTGAAAAGCGGTCAATCCCGGGATCTGACGATCGACATCCCGGTCATCGCCACCGACGGGACCATCACCGTCAGCAAGAGCGACCCCCGCGTGCTTGCCCAATTCATCGACCCCAACGGGCGGGTGGTCCCTGGCAGTGGCCAATTCGGTGACTCCTCCTTCGCCCGGAGCGGCGAGAACACCGCCACCGAAGCGTTACGCATCGTCAACCCGGTGAATGGCACCTGGACGGTAAGACTGAAGGCCCCCGAGCGGCTCGCCGACCAGCTCGTGAGCGCGACGGCACTGTGGCAGGGCGCGGTGCAGGCGGCGATCGTGCCGGAACCGCCTTTCGCCCGTACCGGGCAGAATGTCAGGGTTTGGCTTTCGCTCATCACGCGTAAGGGCGCGATCACCGACGAAGAGGCTCTGCGCGGCTTAGCCTTCTCCGTCACCGCGGCCGGCGGCGGCCTGCTTGGCCAGCAGAGCATCCAGCTCAGAGATGACGGCGAAACGCCGGACGACCGGGCCAACGACGGCCGCTACGCGGGTACGTTCCAAGCCCCGCAGACAGCGGGTGACATTACCCTCACCGGGGTAGTGGCCGGCACCGGCATCAGGGCGGAACGGGTGCCGATCACCGTCAAGGTCGGAGCACCCGAGACCGTGACGCAGGGACGCGTCGAGTTTTTCACCGACGGCACCGTCAGGCGCGGCACCACCATTCGAGGCCGGCTGACTATGCGCAACGCCACGTCCAGCGCCAGGCGCGTCAGGCTGCAGCTCGACGGCGACACGGCTGCGGATGTGGCGCCCGCCGCTGGGTTCGAACTACCGCCCGGAGACTCGGTAAAGGACTTCGTCGTGCGATTCGGTGCGAACGCGGCACTGGGCGGCGCGACCCTGACCGTGCGTCTGGTAGACGAGCGCGACCAGTCGGCGGTCTACGCATCCGGGCTGCTCACAGTCGCGGTCGCACCCCCCGAGACGTTCTGGGACAGATACCGCGGCCAACTCGCCGCTGCGGCCGTGGCCCTCCTTCTACTCGCACTGACCCTCTGGCAGTGGCGCCTGGCATGGAAGAGACGGGTCCACGTCAAGGGCTTGCACGCGGCACTGAGCAAGGAAGGAGTTCAGGTCGGCGGCGAGCTGCCGGCCCCGACGAAATGGTCGCCTGAGTTCCGGTTCACGATCCGCGACGCGAACGGCTACGACACCCGGCTCGTGACGTTCCGATCAGGGGCCGGCGAACCCTGCTACTCGGTGCGCCGTGACAAGGACGTCGGCGTCCTGTTGCGTACCCCGGACGGGGATCGTCATCGCCTCGCGTTCGGCGCGGAGAGCGAGCTCCTGCCGAGCGGTCACCGCCTTGTCTTCCGCGACAACCGCAGGCGGCGTGCCCTCTGGCCGCGTGACCGGCGACGGTCCGCTCCCAGGCCCGGTACCGAACGTCCGCAGGAAGAGCGCCAGAAAACCGTACCCGACTACGACGACCCCTGGGCCTGAGGCCAACACGGAGGCGTAAGCATATGAAGCTCTATCAACCAGTCCTTTTCGTGGGCCTCGGCGGTACCGGGTGCGCGATTGGCGCCGAGCTGGAGCGCAGGCTCCGCGAGGAGATTTGCGGACCTGACGGGAGCCTGTTCCAGCGCAAGCGCGAGGACGCGATGCGCTACCAACTTCCTGCGTGTTTGCAGTTCATGTATGCCGATGTCAATCAGGCCGAGCTGGACCGGATGCCGCTAAATGTGGTACCCGGAGCCCAGCACGTGCGCGCCGCGCAGCTGACCGCCCACTACGTGCGCGACCTGGTGCCGCAGGTGCAGTCTTATCCCCAGGTTGCGGTCAACTTGCGTCTGGCGGCCGGTCCGGCTGTTCAGCGATGGCTGCCACCGAGCGATGGGGAACCTCAGGTGCTGCCTCTCTACAAGGGCGCGGGCCAGATGCCGACCGTCGGCCGATCAGCACTTTTCGAGACGTTTCGGTCCGGCATCGGCCCCGCGATCCGGGACCTGGACAAGGCGATCGGCAATCTTTCCGGCAACCAGGCGGCCACCGACCTGTACAAGCTGGCGGACACGGGCAGCGTGATCAACCCGCGTGTGGTCGATGTCTTCATGGCATTCTCCATCGCGGGAGGCACCGGAGCCGGCATCTTCTACGACTACTTCCATCTGATCAGCAGGCAGTTCCAGAACACCGACCTGCAGCTCAAGATCTACCCGCTGGTGCTCATGCCGTCCGCGTTCGAGGAGGGCCAGGGTGGGGGCAGGGCCGCAGAGCTCAATGCCGGGCGTGCGCTGTTGGACCTGTTCCAGCTCGTGGACCGGCAGAACAGTCCCACAGCCGTACGGCACCTGTCCGGCCTGGAGGGCGGACCGGTGGACCCCGAAGAGGTCGCAGTCCGATATCCGGTGGAGGGCCGCATCGCCATGCGCCCGGGCATCGTTCAGACCGCCTTTCTGTTCTCCAGGCCGACTGGCGCGCGGCCAAGTGACCTGCGCCGCTCCGTGGTCTCACTGATCATGTCGCTCGTGGGCACCGAGCTGACCCATAACGCCGGCAACGACGGCGAACAGCACCAGTCCTTCGCTGACAGCTTCATCAACTCCGCGGTTCACCGGCAGATCCCGGCGGAGAACGGCATAGGGAACCGCGGGGTGTCCACGGCTCTGGTCACCTCGCTGACGACGCCGGTGGAAGAGCTGGCGGACGTCGTGGCCAGCCGTCTGATACGCGTCGGCATCGAGGAACTGCGCGAGCCCGACCCTGTGAACGAGTCCAGCCGCAAGCTGATCGAGGAGTTCTTCACGCTCTCCGGCATCGGCCGGCTTTTCACCCGTCAACAGGTGGAGTTCAACGAACCGGAACCTGCTACCGGGGCCCGCGAGGTGTCCGCGACGCTGTCTGACCGCATGGCGTTGATGAGGGCGAGCCTCGCAGCTCTGCGCAGCGACCTGGACCAGGCCATTCCCGCCATGGTCTCCCAGTTTGACCCGGGCGGCGCGGTGAGCACCATGCTTTCCCGAACGGACCCTTTCCGTGTCCGCCGCGTGGTCTTCGGTCACAACTCATTGAAAGACCCGTCCGACCAGCAGGGCGCCGCTGGCCTGATGGAGCGGCGGATGGAATCTCCTCCGCCGCCGGAGGGCGTACAGGAGACGCCGCCCTCCTTGCCGGCACTGCGAGACCGCCTTGGCGTGTTCAGGGTGCGGTGGACAGACGAGGACCCCACGAATGCCCGCCATGAGCAGGACGCCTGGTATCGCTGGCGTAACCGGGTGCTGTGGACCGAGCCGTGGTCCTCCCTGCGTTCGCGCTGGGCACGTTCTCTAGCTGTGGTTGAGGATCATCTCCGCGCGCTCAACACGGCGCTCAGCAACGTGGCCAAGCAGGAGCCTGACCGGTTCCGGGAACGCTCCGGTTACCTGTACCGGCCCAGAGACGGTGTCGCATTTCACCTGCCTCCTGGAACCTTGGAGCAGTTCTACCGCCGGACGGTCACCCATATCAGGGAACGCTTACAGCTCCAGCCCTCGGCGGACGAGGCCGACGTGCTCCTTCGCCTGATAGGCGAGGACGGCTGGCGTGAAATCTACCGTCAATCGATGGAGAGCAGCGCGGAACGCGCCGTGAACGAGTTGCGCCAGCGGATCAAGACCGAGGTCAAGTCCTACCTACAGGAGGAGATCCAGGGGCGGTCGACGCTGCTGCCCAAACTGCGCGATCTACTCGACCAGGCCGCCGGGCTGAACACCGACCGGCCGAAGTTCGACGATGTGGAGCTGAACGAGTTCAGCAGCAGGCTCACCGGTCTGATTCCTGCCAACTTCACCCCTCAGGGCTCCGGGCCATTGAAGGTTCTGGTCTCCTACCCGGGAGGCGAGAACCAGGCCATCGCCACTTACCTCCGCAAGTCGCTGCAACTGCCTATCGGCCGCGACATCGCCTTCGAGTTCAGCAACACGACCGCCGAGTCCATCTCGGTCGTGCTGTTCCGGTCCTCGATGGGAATCACCGACGTGCAGGAGGTCCGTGACGTCCTGCGCTTATGGGCGGACGCGGTACACCGGCCACGCCAGGAGGACTTCCTGCCCTGGCGTCAGCGCACCGGCTACGACTTCGGTTACCTGGCCACCCGGGAGGAGCACCGGGTGCGCATTCTGCACCGGCTGCTATGCACAATGTGGAATGGGTACGTCGAGGTGTTGGGCGACCCGTCCTCGCCGTCCCAGGCGAAGGTCACGCTGAGCGAGGTCTTCATGACCCTGGACCTCAAGGCGCTTGAGGACGCGTCCTCCTGGGGCAGCCTCCTTCAGGCGTACGAACTCTGGACCCTGGCCGACAATGACCAGGCCGAACGGGTCTTCTGCACCAAACTCATGGAGGCGGTCCCGCATCGGCTGGAGGAAGGGGGTGGCCCGCCCTCGAAGCTGTTCGAACTGGTCGTCGGCATGGCCCAGGCCCAGGTCGCCACCATCGACGACATGCTGCCGCACATCAGCCAGGGTAGCCGGGCGCGCGCGACGATGCTGCGCAGGTTCTGGCACGAGACGCTGCCGGCGGCCATGGAGGTCAAGTTCCAGGGGTCCGTCCCACGCGAGAACCTCCGCCTGCTTTACGAGTCGTATCGGCGCCGGACGGGGGTGGTGTCATGAGCGGCCGAGTCGTCCGGCTCGACCTGCGTGGGACCACCGGCGAAGAGGCCCTGGACCAGACGTGGACGCTGCTGTCGGACCAGCGGCAGGCCGACCTCACGCTGCTGCTGCTGGTCGACGATGTGACCGCGCTGAAGCCGCATCAGCGGGCGTACGAGGCACTCGTCTCCTCGCGTTACACCGATGAGTTGCTGTGCGTGGCCGTGGGCCCGATCGGGGGAAACCCGCAGCGGCTGGAAGTGCCGGGCAGCCTGGCTCAGGCGGCGGGGATCCTGTGGGTTCCCGACCTGTGGGGCATCGACTGGCGGCTCGCTGCCGCGGCGCCGGCCCTCCGGAGGCAGCGGGGTCAGAACGGCGAGGGTGCACTGGCCCACCTGCTCGACACGCTTTCTCACGAGGGCATCTTCCGCCGGACATGTGAACTGGTGCAGAGGTCACCTGGCCTGATGACCAATCCCGGTCTCCGGCTGGCGGGGATCGACGGAGGGCAGGGGGACTTCGCCCAGGCGTTCGTCTCGGCGGCGGCACAGCGTCTCACGACAGCGGCGGGCAGGGCCCCTGACCTCCCGGTACCCCAGAGCCGTCGACCCGCCGCTCAGGGGGTCCGGCTGCGCGAGAGCAGTCCGCTGGCGAACGCCGTGGAACAGGCCAGGTCCGCCCTGGCCGAGGCGTCCGCGGCCGCGGATGAACTAGGCGAGACCACGTCGCTGTTCGCCGCGACCTCCGCGGCCGGGGCGGTCACCGCCGAGGCCGGCCAGAGCCTCGACGAGTTGCGGCATCGGCTGGAGGACCTGTTCTCGGTAGTGCACGCCAGCACGGGTCTCAGCTCCGAACAGCACGAGGTGATCGAGAGGGCCGGCGTGGTGCTGCCGGACATGGAGGAGTTCGATCCGACGCTCACCCGTGGCTCCATCGAGAAATACATCGACCAGGGGCTGAGCGCTGGAACCTCCCTGCGGACACTCGTCGAGGGCTTGGACCGGCTGCAGGAACGTCTCATGCCCCGCGGCGGCAAGACGCGCATTCCCGAACTGCACCAAGCCTGTCCGGAGGCGCTGTCGGCGCGGTTGCGCCTGCCCGACGCGATGGTCGGCCCTCAACCGTGGATGCCCGTCATCGGGCTGGCCGCTTCGGCGATGGCGGCTCTCACCCCGTTTGGGCCGGCCAGTGGGCTGATGATGGCCTCACTATGGACGCTGCTGGTCGCGCTCACCGTGGTGCGCGGACCGGGCGGTCGTCTCGCCCGCCATGCCGCGGCGCTGGCATGCAACGCCGTCGCCGGAGTGGTGGGGACGACGGCTGCCTGGCTCGGCGTCATCGAGCCGCTGCCTTCGGTCGCGTGGGCACTGCTGCTCATCGCCGCGCTGGTCCTGGCAGTTTGGGGCTCGCTTGTCTCCTGGCGCGCCAGGACCGCCCGATGGGCGGCGGAGCGCGGGCTCGACACGGCGGAGAAGGCGGTCGACGAGCTGCTCGCCCTCGTCGCCAAGGCCGTCCAAGACTGGACGAGAGCGGGAGCCTCGATCGCCGCCGCCGACGCGGTCGCCAGGATGAGCGCCGCGCTCGACCGGGTGGCGGACGCGCTCGACGATCAAATGCAGCGGCTGGGCGAAGGCCGGGCGCTCCCCCGCACACGCGACCGATTTGTGGAACGCTACCTCGCCGATCTGGTACGCGTGGCGATGGCTCCCCGATTACGAACGCTGGCCTCGGGCTCAATCGCCGAGCACGGGGAGAAAGCGAGGCGGGACACCGCCGAGCTGGTCACTGCGTGGGAGGAGCACGCCGCTGAGCACGGCCTGTACAGCCGGCCCCCGTTCGGGAAGGAGCTGGTCGTCGAGTCGATAGACACGCCCGGTGAGGAGTTGCCCGAGCTGGTAACGGCGGCCGCGGCCGACCCGCATGACGCCATGTGGCAGCTCTGCTCGGCCGATGATCTGCCCCTGCTGGACCTCAGTGCGGCGCCATCCGGAGTGGTGCGATTCGCGCCCGAGCGTGGCCGCGGCGCCCTGGAGGACCTGCTCCCAGCAGGGACCGTCTGGACCTCCTCAGGAAGGCATGCCGGCACCCTCCGCTTGGTACCCGTGCGCCCTGGTGTCGCTTACCAGAGCTGGACGGCGGAACCGGAGCAGGAGGCTACGCGATGACGACGCAGCCCGGTCAGAGACTCGTCTTCCTGGACGTTCGCGGCGTCCAGGAAGAGGCGACCGTGACGGCCGTCGGCGAGGATCCTCTTCCGGTCGGCTCGCACCTCCGGTCCCGGAGTCTCACGCTCGAGTACGTGGACGGCACGCCGAACGAGGTTCTCCACCTCAGCCCGGAACTGGGACGAAGCGCGGGCTATGACGCGTTGGACAACGAAATCCTGGCCGGGTTGCGTTTGTCGCGGCTGTGCGGGTCTTACCCCTATCCCTCCTGCGTGTCCCGGCTTCTGGGCTATGAGGCGCACGGTGAGCATCCGTTCGCACTGCTCGCGCCGTACAGGGGGGAACCAGTGGGCAGCACCGGTGGGCGCATTCTCCCCACCGAGAAATCGGCGTTCCAGCGCAGCCTGCTGGCCGGTGTCCGGTGGGTCAGCGCGGCCGGGATCGCGCATCGCGCTCTCTCTCCCTTCAACGTCCACTGGGACGGCATGAGCGCGCAGATCACCGGTTTCAGCGACGCCACCATCGCCGGAGCCCCGCGAGCCGTGGTAGGCGTACCCCCCTGGCAAGCGCCTGAGCAGCGGCCCGGACAGGTGAACGGCGCGGTGACCGACAAGGACGACGTATGGGCGGCGGGACGGCTCATCTACTACGTGTCCACAGGGCGCGATTTGGTCCGCGGCGATCAGGTGTGCGACGAGCCGGACCTGGCTCATCTGCTGGGCGGAATCTTCGGTCCCATAGGGGAGCGCCCGTCGGTCCGCGAGCTGCTCGACAGGCTTAACCTGGCCGATCCAGTGCCCCGCCTCGCCGTCCCGGACACGGACCTACGCCAGTGGCGGGCGGAGTTTCTCCGGTTACGGGCATGCAAGCACCCCCACACGGTGGACCGGGACAAGCCATCAGCGCCTTCTGGGACTACGCCGAAGCCATCCGAGCCGCCCAGGAGAAGGAGGCGGTTGTGGCGGTGACGACCGTCCTGCATCAGGCGAGCTACTCCTGGCAGCGGACGAGATCGGGAACGGCCTTCGGCCCCGTCCGCTCGACCCTGGCGGCCCCAGAGCTCCAACGCGTCCACCGGCGGATCGAGCACTGGTTGCGCACGAGCCCATCCGGCTCACCCGGCCTCAGCCACTTCTACGGAAACTTCGACCGGGACGCCGTATTCGTCCGGCGGGTACAGCCGCGCGGAGGGCGCAGCGCGATCTCTCATCTGCTCGTGGGCCCGTCCGCGCTGCTCACTCCGCGACTCGCGCTGGAGCTGCGGGACTGGCAATGGCTTCCCACGCAGGGGGAGCATCTGGCACCGCTCGAGATACGCGCACTGGATCAGTATCGGGTGAGCCTGGACGCTGAGGCGCATTCTCCCGAGGCGCTGGCGCGGCTCACGCCGTTGCTGTCGCACGTGCTCGCGACGGGCGAAGGGGTGGTCGAGCTTCCGCCGTCCGACTACGCGTACTCGCTGCTCTGGGGGCTGCAGGCGATCCTCGACGGCTTGGCCTTCGACCTGTCGCGGCGTACGCGATGGAAGCTCACCTTCGAGACCTACGACGACCGTCCCGCGCTGCCCAGCGGATCCGGCGTCTTCGTCCGCTTCCGAACGGGGGCCAAAGAACCGGCTTCGCATCCGGTCTACGCGTCCGTCGCCGACCAATTGGTCGCCACGTATACCCATAGGTCCGCTGCCGTCCGCGCCGGAGCTGATCCGGACCCACACCCTTCCGGAGCGCATATGCCCTCTCCTGTACCGGTACGCCCATCGCCGGCTTCCGTAACCAGCAAACTGATCACCTGTCCGATCTGCGCCTCGACCGTCGACTGGGCCGACCCCGCCCTCTACCGGTACGACCCGCTCATGGGGAGCTACGCGGAGCTGACGATCCCGGCCACGGCCAGCGACACCCAGCGGGCGCAGATGATGCGCACGGCCTTCGTCCGCTGCGTGGACCCCGAGGAACCCGGATCCGCGCACTACCTGCCACTGGCTTATGGACAGTACGGCGCGCCGGCTGTGTACGGGTTCATCGGCGCGACAAAGTCGGGGAAGACCCACCTGCTCACCGCCATGATCGGACAGATGGAGAAGCACGGCCTGGGCTTCGGCTTGCGTCACCGGCCGCTGACCCTCGCCGGTCACAAGAGTTTGATCGATGAGCAGGTAAGTCCGTTCCTCAACAAGTCTCAGGTGATCGAACAGACCCGGCTCGGCACGGTCGGCCTGGTGGACGTGTTGCTGATCCGCGACGGTGAGGGCGAGGCCCGCCCGATCGCCTTGTTCGACGTGGCCGGCGGCGACCTGCTGGAGATCGAGGCCGCCCGGAAGTTCCTGGACGTAGTGGACGGTCTCATTTTCGTGGTCAACGCCGCCGAGCTCGGCCAGGACGAGCTCGGCGACCGAACCTTCAACACTGTGCTGGAACTGCTCGAGGGATCGGGCCGGTTGGCGGAGGTCAGTGCGGCGGTCGTGCTCTGCAAGGCCGACCTACTGCGCTTCGATGATCCGGTCACGCTGTGGATGCGGCAGGAGGACCGGGTGCTCGACGCCCAAGCATCACTCAACGAGAGCGCCGACGTCTACGCCTACCTGCGGGCAAGGGACGCCGACGCGTGGACGCGGCCGTACCGCGAAGGCCGCAAGGCAACCCTGCATGTCGCCTCGGCGACCGGGTCCGACATCGTCGTGGACAAGACGTTCGTCCGAGGGGTACGGCCCTGCCGGGTGCTCAATCCGCTGATCTCCCTCATGGCGATGACCGGCGTCCTCACTTCCCCCGAAGCTAGGAAGATCGGTATCTGATGGGATCAACGCCGGTACAGCAAATCGAGTTCCGCTGGCTACGGCACGAGGACTTCGGACCGGCGGCGTCCTCGGTCGGAGATCCTCAGGCGCTCGGCAGGTACAAGCAGATGCTCGTCCACTCGGCGGAGCCCCCACGAGGAGTGGAGGACGGTCACTGGAGTCTGGTGTACCTCGTCTTCCCCCAGCACGACCTCGCCGCCATCGTCCAGCGCCTCTATGACAGGCAGGCCACGGCCGTCGATGCCGGATACACCAGGGAGGATGGGGGCCGCCATCCACAGGTGGCACGCGCGCTCGTCGGGCCACGCGCGGCGCTCGGCATCGATCTCGCCCTCGCCTGCCAGCAGTGGGGGGTGTCGGGCATATTGGGCCTCGGTCCGTCACCCGGGCAGGTGAAGCCCGGTCACCGGCTTTCGGAGATCTCCCCGGAAGCGCTGGACGCGTTCACCGAGCGATGGCTGTGGCAGGACGACAGTCCGGCACGACGCCCCGAAGACCTCTGCCGCCTGGTCGCGAGCGTGTTGCGGGAGCCGGGCAAGCCCATTTCCGCGCTGCTTCCGGTAGACCGACTGAGCGGTCCCGCGGCCGTGCAAGGCGATTACCTTCGAGGGCTTCGGGACACGGCCGGCGTGCTGCTGCGTGACCTGGACTGCGGCTGGACTCCGTCGTTCTCGACCTACGAGCCGCCGCCCGGCGGCGTAGCTACACAACTTCCTCACATTGTCTTCCGTGACCGCGCCGGACAGCGGGGCGCTCCGCCCACTCAGCTCCGAGAGGAGACCATGCTCGTGCTATGCGACGACGCTGACCCTCCCTACCGTGACGAGTGCGATCTGGTGGCCGTCCGCCTGGTCGCGGCCTACGACGAGCTGGGCGGGACCGGCTTGGCCGCGATCCTCGACCCGATCGTCCGGCACGATTCCCTGCGAGCCCGGCTCGAGGCGGCCGCGACCCATCCCGGCCTCGTCAAGTACGATCACGTCGGGACCCGGTCGGCTCCTCGGGCGGAACGCAGGACGGCCGCGGCACGGCCGACGCACCGGCCGCCCGGCTCTCGCCTGAGGTACCCTCCCGAGCGACCGGCCACCGTCGCGACGCCGGACAGCAGGTCGCTGTTCTCCCTTTACGAGGAACTGGAAGCCCAGCGCGGCAGAGAGAATTTCTTCGAGCTCGTCGATTGGATCTGCGCCGCGGCGAGCCGCGGGGTCATGCTGTCGCAGGCGGACGCCGAGATCGTCATGAACCACCTTGCCCATTACCAGTGGTACGCGCCCGAGCTGGCGAAACGAGGCGGTAATCGGGCGGCCATTCGGCTGGCAGGGCTGCTGTACCCACTGTTCGGCGAGCAGCTGGCGGACGATAGGTTGCTGAACCGATTGCACGACCTGCTCGCACGCCCATTGGCGCCGCACATCTGGGCTGGGGCGCTGACGGTCCTGTACGCCCAGCTGGCGAACCCCGGCCACGCGGAGCGGCTGGAGCAGCATCTCGTGCCTGCACTGCTGAATCGGGCCAGAGCATCCCGGGAGACGCAGTCTCACGCCGGTCACGCTCGCCGTTGGCCGGCCGCGTCATCCCCCATCTGGCGGCAGCGAGTGCCCGTCCCGATCTGGGCGCTGGCCACGGCCGCCTTGGCCATGCTGGTCATGCTCATGGTCCTCGGCTGGAGATGAACCATGGTGCGAACCTACGAGCGCAGGCTGGTGCTAGCCGTCCACGCGCACGGCTACGACAAGCGGACGGCCCTGATGCAACGGCTGACCGGGGAGAGCCTGGGCACGGCATTCGATGCCGCCGCAGGCCGTGCCGGGCTCGGCACTGATCAATGGCACCGGACGCGGGAGGGCCACCGGCTGCTGGCCGTGCTGCCGGTGGGCGCTCCGGAACCGCTGGTGACCGATCATTTCGTCCAGCAGGTACACATCGCGATTCGGGAGCACAACCGCCTGGTGGCGACGGAAGGACGGTTGCGCCTGCGGCTTGCGATTCACTTCGGCATGGTAGGCGGGAACGCCGAGAGTGGCTTCGACGGTCCCGCGCCCGTCGAGGCGCACGAGATGGCGGGCTGCCGGGGGGCCCTGGAAGTCCTTGACCGAAGCGAGGCCGATCTCGTCGTGGTCGTGTCCAAACCCATCTTCGAGGACACCATCGCGGGCCAGCTCACCTCGCTGGAAACGCGGGATCTGCGCAAATTGCACGTTCACGGCAGAGATGCATGGTTGTGGGCGCCCGGGTGCGCCCTACCGGACCAGACGACCGGCGAGCACGACGCGCACGCGGACGAAGACGGCGCCGCCTCGTCTGATGGGGGCGTCGGCGACGAGAAGCAGGGCATGGCCGGCGCGGCGCCGAAGACGGACACGCCGCGGCGACCTTCCGTGTCCACGTTCACCAAGGCTCGGATCAACATGCGGGGCGGCCAGATCGCCGGCGGGGACATTCACAATCACGGAGGGGACCGATGAGCGAGCCCGCACCACCTCCCGAGAAGAAGGAACCGAAGGAGCCGGAGCAGCAGAACCAGGACGGTGAGCAGCACGAACCCGAGGAGCGTAAGGCCAGCAACCTGGGCCGTGAGTTGGCCGCGCGCGCCGCCCAGCCGGGAACCGTGCAGGACCGGCTGGACACCGAAGCCGACGCCATCTCCAGTTTCGCCTCCGCTAAGGTCCGCGCAGAGAACGTGGCCGGCGGGGACATGCACATCTACTACCAGGCAGTGTCCGAGACCGAGGATGCGCCTCGGCTGATGCGGCTGCAACCGGCCGATCTTGCGGAGGCCGAAGAGCTGTTCGTGGCCCCGACCGGCTTCGCCGCGCTGCGGGAGGCCATGGCCACCGGCAGGGTTGTGTTCGTCAGGGCGGACGCCGATCGCGGGAAGTTCATGACGGCCAGGCGCTTATTGCTCGGCTGCCCGGCAGTCTTCCGGCTGGACCCTCAGACGAGACCGGCGGCGCTCACCGCCGACACCCTTATTAAGGGGGGCGGGTACATACTCGCGGACCTCCCCGGGGCCACTGCTCGCGAGCTCACCGCCTATGAGGTGGCCAAGCTCACGGCCGTCCTGGAGGAATGCGACGCCCGGCTCGTGGTGACCCTGGTCACCGGCCGGCGGCTCACCGATCCGGAGGTGGCCGCGCTGGTCATGGATCTGGGAGAGGTCACCGATCGCGTCGAGGTCATATACCGGCATCTGCGCAAAAGCCTCGACGGCGAGGCCATAGACCGGATCTTCGACAACGCCGAGCTGATGGCCTTGGTGCAGGAGGAGCTGTCCAGGGACGCCAGCCCCAGGCACGCCGCGATTCTCGCCCAGTTCGCTGCCGAGGCGTCGCAGGCCGGCGGGTCGCTCTTCGACGCTGTGCGGGAGCGGCTCGGGCTGCGAAGCGACTCCGATTTCCAGGACTGGGCCGAGGGCCTGCCCGACCTGCCCACGCAGAGTATGGCGCTGGCCGTGGCCGTGCTCGGCGGCGAGCCGTACGAGACCGTCGCGGCCGCCGCTTACCGGCTGCAACGAGGGCTGGAACCCGAGACGCCGCTGGAAAGCGCGGAACGTCCCCGGCTGGCCCCCCTGGCCGGTGGCAAGAGCCAGAGGTTGCGGAAGCTTCGCGCACATGTGACGCCCTCCACCGTGCAGACCTGGCACGGCGGCGCCCCGACACAGGCGGTGCGCTATCGGGACGAGGGCTTCCAGAGGAAGTACTTACTCTACTTTTGGAACGAGTACGACGAGGCCCGTCCCCGGTTGCTGAACTGGCTGCGACTGTGCGCGACACACGAGCTGGAATCGGTGCGTGTTCGTGCCGCCGTGGCGACCGGGGTGCTGGCCGTGCAGTCCTTCGACAATGTCAGGGCCACTGTCATCAGACCGTGGGCGGAGAGCGACGAGCCGGATCTGCGGGACGCCGCGGCGAGGGCCTTGCGCACCGCGGGGGAGACGGACCCAGATCTGCGCGCCCCGATCAGGAACCTGGTGCACGCCTGGTCTGCCGACGCGTCCCCTGCACTACAGGCGACCGCGGCTCGGTCATGGCGCATCGAGTACGCCGCCGCCGGCGCTGGTGCCGCTCTCAAGGCGCTGGAGAAGCTCAGCTCGTCGGAGGACCTGGACGTGACGATGGCCGTCTGCAACAGCATCACCGAGATGTGGGAGATCGAGGGCGAGCGGCTGGAGGCCCCCGCGACACTGCTCGCCTGGCTCGACGACCGCGGGCGCAAGCCGGCCGCCCGCCTGGCGTTCCTGCTCACCGCGGCCGATCTGGTGCGCAAAGTGGACGGAGTCATCTGGCCCGCCCTGCTCTATATAGCCACCTGCGACCCCGTGCGGCATCGGGAGATCGCCGCACTTTGGCGGGATGCGGTCACCGCCCCCCGGCTCCACCCGTACGCCAAGACCGTCCTCGCCGAGTGGGCGCACGCCGTAAATGATCGACCGCACGCCTGCCGGTCCCTCGCTCTGCTTTTGGCGACCGTCGCGGAGGAACCGCGCAGCGCCACGATCGTCGCTCACGAGGCCGCCAAATGGGCCAAGGGGACGCGCCGCGCGCCGACCGCGTCCGTTGAAGTGCTCCGCCTGATCTCACCAGAAAGCCGAAGGCCATGAATCAGCCGATGCCTCCCAACCCGCCCATGAACGCGCAACACCCACTGCCACCCGGCGGTCCCGTCCCACCGGGGCACTCCTCGAACGTCAACCAGCCCCTACCAAAGCGTCCGGACCCCCCGCTCAACCCGGTACAGAGGCAGCGTTTCCGGCAGGTCGTCGACGACAACTGGACGAAGTACGCGCCACCGCAGGTACCGCTGATCCTCGTCGAGCAGTCCGTGGCCACGGCCGGCCGTCTGCCCATCCAGCCGGGCCGGGCGCTTCTCTACTCCGACGACACCGGCGAGGTCTTCCACCTGCAGAAGCCGCCGAGGGTCTTCGCCATGCGTCGCTATCGCTGGCGTTATGAGGTCGATCTCTCCGACCACTACACCTCCTTCCACCTGGAGGTGCCCAGTAGGTCCAAGGCCGCCCGGTTCCGCCTGACGATCGACGTCGGATGGCGGGTGACACACCCGGCCCAGATCGTTCGGGCGCGCATCCGTGACGGCAACGCGATCGTCCAGTCCTGGGTCACCGAGGCCGTCCTGCCGATCTCGCGCAGCTACGAAATCGAACAGGACGGCGAACTGGAGCAGCATCTGACCGAGTCGCTCGGGCACGGCCGGGTACACGATTACCCGGGGGGCATCTCGATGTTCCGCTTCTCGGCACGCGCCGATCACGACAGGGGGGCGGCCGAAAGGATCGCCGCCGTGGTGGAGGCGAGGCACGAGGCCGACCTTGCCGAGGCCGGTCTGTCTCGGCTCAAGGGCCGGATCCACACCGAGGAAGACCTCATTCTGATGCTGCTCCAGCGCGCCCCGGACCAGGTCGGCGACGTCATCACCGACATCCGCAAGCGCAGGGAGATGAGCATGCAGAACCGGATCGACCTGTTCAACAAGATGGTGGACAACGATCTGATCCAGGAAGCCGAGATGGAGACGATCCGGCAATTGATCATCCAGCCGATCGCGGGCATCGTCGGCTCGACCCCCACCGGCACTTTCGGCATTCAACAACTTGCGCCGCCGGAGAAGCCTCAGGCAATCAGTCGGCATCGCGCCGATTCGGGGGACGACGAGGAAGACGTACTGCCGTCCCAGGTCACGGACGGGTCGGTGGACCACGTAACTGGCTGGAACCCCACCCCCTGGCAACGCGGTCAGGGCGAGGAGGACCTCTGATGCGGCGTCCGGCTACTAGCTCCGACCGGGCCGCGCCGGAGAGCGCGGCCGGCTTCCCTCGTCCCCTCGGTCACCCCCCTGAAGCCGCCCGTCTGCCATGGCGATTGCCGGACGAGCCGGCTCTGGCGGGCATCGCCGCCGACGCCGCCACCGTCGGCGAGCTCATTGTGCGGGCGGCGTCGCTCGTAGGACCCGGGCACAGGTGTGAAGAGCCCGCAGTCCCCCGTCAGGACGCTTACCGGCTCGGCCGGAACACCCTCAAAAGCCACCTCATCGTGGCCGTGGCCGACGGCATGTCCGACAGCAAGCGATCGCACCTGGGAGCCAACGTCGCCGTAACCGCCCTGGTCGGCCGCATCCGATCCGACTTGGACAGCGGGACGCCGCTGTGCGCACCGGAGGTGTTCCTGGACGCGGCCAGGCAGATGGCGGGCTCGGCTCGGCAGCACGGCGCGGAGGAGGACGACGTCCGGGCCGCGGCCTTGGTGGCGGTCATCCCCGTGCAACCGGATGCCCGCGGCGGGCGCACCGTCTGGCTCGCGGCACTGGCCGACGTCGGCGGCTGGCTGAGGACGGCCGAAGGGTGGCGTAGGCTCATCGGCGCGCGGAAGGACGGACTCGACGCCGGCAGGCTGGCGGAGTTCCTGCCTTTCCATCCCGACCGGGTCACGAGCATTACCACCGAACTGCCCCCGGGCGCGGTTCTGGCACTGGCGACCGATGGGCTGGGAGACGCCCTGGAGCCAGGCGACGCACTCGCCTCATGGTTCGCGCGGAGGTGGGAGGCACCGCCCCCCGTCGCCGACTTCTTGCGGGACGTCGGTTTCGAAGCGGCCGGACGACTCGACGATCGAACCGCCGTCGTCGTCTGGTGCCCGTGATGACTCCGCGTACCCGGTTGAAGACGTGGTCGGACAGCCCGTTCGAGGCCGTCACCCCGCTCGCCGAAGTTGCGGCGCGCGGTGTGGTGATCGCGGAGGAGAACGGCGAATCGCAGGTTCTCTACGAGAGCGCCGAGCATCCTGGCTGGCTGGTCAAGTTGTACCGACCCGGTCTGGCGACCGAACCCGTTCAGGTCTTGGACCGCCTGATCGCCCTACCGGCTGAGATGCCACCCGCCGACCTGGCCCTGGTCGACCGGAGCCTCTGCTGGCCCGTCAGCCGGGTGATGGATGGCGAGCGTGCCGCCGGAGTCGTGCTGGCCAAGGCCCCACCGGAGTTCCGTGTGGAAATGCGGATGATTTCCGGGGCCAGCGTGCATCGGCTGATGGACATCGACCAACTTGTCCAGACAGATCTGGACTTCTACGCCAAACGGGGATGGGCGACGCCGACGCCGCAGGAGCGACTCGCAGTGGCGCGGAACCTCGCGGCCGTCGGCGTACTGTTGGAACGCTATGACATCGTCTATGGCGACTGGTCGTACGCGAACGCGTTGTGGGCCCGGGGCACCGGCGAGATCTTCCTCATCGACATGGATTCATGTGGCCTGACCGATCGGCTCTGGGTCGAGTCGAAGTTCTGGAACGACCCGGCTGTCCCCTCGGGGAGCCGGCTGAGCGTTCACACCGACCGCTACAAGCTCGCCGTCCTCGTGCTTCGGTGCCTTACCGGGCTGCGCGGGCCCGAGCCGGCCGCCGCGCACGCGGCGCTCCCCGCGGACGTCCGAGGAGGTCCGCTGGGCGAGATACTTTGGACGGCGGTGACAACCGGCGACCCTAGCCGGCGTCCACCCATGTCGGAGCTGCACGCCCTGCTGGCATCGACTCCCGGCTTCGAACCGGCCCAACCGGCCCAACCGGCCACTGCCGCTGCGCCCTCCCTCGATACCCGGCCTCCCTCCGTCATCTCCGTGGCCGCGTCGCTCGGACCTGCGCCCTACGGCTCCTCTTCACCTTCCTCGCTCGGCCGGGCCTCGGTTCCCGAGAATCCGCACCCCTCGACGGGTGAGCCGGCTCGCGCCCGCCCGTCCGCTCGCCCGGACCAGGGGCGAGCGGGGATCGACGCCGAGCACGCACCGGCGGGAAGCCTGCTGCCACTGGTGATCGCGCTTTTCGTCGCGGCCCTGGCACTGCTCGCGGTGGCTGGACTCGCGACGTCCCTCTTCTCATGAAATGACGTGTTGGAGTCACCATGAACATGATGAATAGTTCGCCCGCGCCCCACGCGCAGGGTCTGCCCACCTATCTCGTGGTCGACGTGTCCAAATCGATGAGGCCTTACGAGGCGCTTTTGAACCGCACGCTGGAGGACATCATCAACACCCTCTACTCCAGCCCACGCATCTCAGAGTTCATCCACCTGTCCATTCTGACCTTCAGCAACCGTCCGCACCTGGTGTTGGCGATGACCGAGATCGCCGAACTCACCAGATTGCCGACGGTCGAGTGCCGGGGGTCTACGTATTTCGCACCACTGTTCGAGAGCCTGCGTGACCGCATCGAGTTCGACCTCCCCCGGCTCCTCGCCCGCAATGTGCGTCCCTTGCGGCCCGTGGTCTTCCTGCTGACCGACGGGGCGCCCGCCGACCCGGAAGAGCGGTGGGCGAGCGCCTTCGACGCCCTGACCAGCCGTGAATGGCGTCCGCATCCGCACGTCATCACGTACGGTTTTGGCGAGGCGGTGGAGTCTGTGCTCAAACGTATGGCGACCGCCGCCGCGTTCATCGCCGATCCGCATGCGGGAACCGACACGCAGGCCATCACGGCCGCGTTGGGCACCATGCTCAACTCGCTGGTGGCGACGGCGAGGGCTGAAGCCCTCCAGGTGCCCGAACGGGTCAAGGGCTTCCGGAGCATTCCACTGGACCATGTCGAGTTCTGATGGACATCGCCGACGTCCGCCGGCTGTGCCTGACCAGCGACGCTGACGGCTGGTACGGCCGGCATATTCCCGATCGCATTCACCTGCAGAGCGCATTGGCCGACACGTTCGAGACCGCATGCCTGCGCAGCGGCTTCACCATGAACTCCCCGTGGTCGGCCTTCGCCCACGGTGTCCGCATGGACCTGCGCGGCGGAGACGACCCAGCGGCCGACGTACCCGCGCTGATTCGCGAGTTGCGCATCGCCCTTATCGAAACGAACCCGCATCGGCCCGGTCTCCCCCGGCTACGTGTGCGACTCGCGCTCACCATGGGGCCGGCCCTGCCCCCTGGCATTCCGGGCCGCGCGCTCGCCGAGGGTTTGCGTCTTCTGTACAGCGAACAGGTCAGGGTGGCGCTGAGCCGTCTGCCGCAGTGCGACCTGACAGTGATCGTGTCGGACGCTTTCTACCATGACGTGGTCAACAGGGGCTTCCTCGGGCACCGTCCCGTGGACTATCACCGGATCAGGCTTGGCGCCGGCTTCCCGTCGTCGGCCTGGGTGTACGTCCCGGGCTGGACCACCAATGGCCCGCCAGCGCGCCCGCGCGCGCCCCTGGCCTCGGCCCCGCACGTCGAAACGCTGATGTCGTACGCCGGGCGGCTCCTGCGGGAGGGGGAGTACAGCGGAGCGGCCGAGAAGCTGGAGGAGGCGCTGCGTTTTTCGCACGATCTAGACGAGCCAGCCGTGGAGGAGGCGTTGTTGTCCCTCGGTGAGTGCCGGCGACTCCTCGGCGACGCGGAAGCGGCGGCTCAAACCTGGCTGTCCCTCCTGGCTTGCCGGCCGACGAGTTGGCCGGCGCTTCAGCGTCTGGGACGCCTCGAACTCCTGCGGGGACGTGCGGACCTGGCGAGGGTTTACCTGGCCGAGGGTCTGCGTGTCCTCAAGATGCGGCCGGAGCCGGGGGTGGACCGCTTCGCGTGTGCGCTCCTTCTCGACCTTGCCTCGGCCTTCCGGACGCTGAACGAACACGGCACGTCCGACGCCTGCCTCAACGCGGCGGCCGAGGCCGACCCGCCCAGCCCGCTTCCTTTCGTCTCACTGGCTTACCGGGCGGCCGAGCGAGGAGACACGAGGGCGGCGCGCAGGCTCCTGTTCACGGCCCTTTTACGGGTATCGGGCGACATTCAGGATTTTGTTCACACGCATTTCGCAAGTGCCGCATCACAGAAGGGGGGTGACGTCATAATTGAATTGCTGCTGGAGAACGACCTCGATCCGGTGGCGCCTCACCGGACGACAAATAGCGCCCCTGCCGTGGGCGTGATCCGAGGTGATCTTCATGCCCCCTGAGCCGTGGCCCAAGAACTGCTACCTAGGCGCTCTGCCGCATCCCTCCCGAGATGCTCTGCTGAGACTCGGCCGGGTACGAGCCTACGACCATGGCGAGTTTCTGATCCTTCAGGGTGACCCGGGGGGAGTGGTCTATCTTCTGCTCACCGGCCGCGTCAATGTGATCGCCACGGTGGAGAACGGCTCGGAATCCCTTCTCGCGATCCGCTACGCGGGGGACGTTGTCGGAGAGATGGCCATGGTCGGTGTGATGCCGCGCACGGCGAGCGTGGCCGCGCGGGTGATGACCGACGCCTTGGTCGTCTCGGACGATGTCTTCCTGCGGTTCATCGAAGGGCACCCGGAGGCCGCGAGGGCTCTCACCGCCACCTCCGCCGAACGGCTCAGGCAGGCCAACGTCTTCCGGGCGGACCTGGCGGGCTACGAAGTGGATCGGCGGCTCGCCCGCGCCCTGCTGTACCAGCTGCAACGGTGCCCGACGAGGAGCAACGGATGCTGGACCACTGATCTGCTGCAAGCCGAACTGGCGATGCTCATCGGAGCAAAGGAAGGTACCGTCCAGAAGGCCATAAGCGCCATGAAGGGGTTGATCGCGAGCCGGCGCGGACGGGTGGTGATCACGGATGTGGTCGGGCTTGCTCGTTTCGCGGAGATCGACCCACCCGAAGCCGTCCTTCTCGACGCGCCGGAATGCTAGCGAGCCGCCTGCCTTGCCGCGCCCAGTGCGCATGCCACCTGTGGATGGCCGGGGGCGGATCGCTCGGTCAGCCTGGGGCCGGGATGCTTCTCAGGAACGCCCCTGTCGTGTCCCGGCTCCCCGCACCAGTAGGGGTAACTCCTGCCAGGTGACCAGCACAATGACGTCATCTCGGGAACGAAACCACCTTGTATGTCCCACCCGACCGGCCGAAACGGGGATGTCGCATGCCGCTGCCACGAAGAGCGCTCTGCGGAGCCATCGATATCAAGGACTGGAGCGGACGCCCAGTGCCCGAACAGATACGCGCCCAACAGAGTCTCATCACGGTCGTGCACGCCGCGTGCCGCGAGGCCGACCTGCCCGAGGAAATCGTGCAGACTAGTGGTGACGGGGTGCTCATCATGCCGCCGAGCGACATCGACGAGACGGCGGTGCTCCCGAACTTGGTGCGGGGGTTGTCGACCGCGCTGCGCCAGGAGAACCGGCTGCTGGCCGAGCCGGCGCGTATCCGGCTGCGCCTCGCACTGACCAATGGCGTGGTCTCCACCGGCCCCACGGGATTCAGCGGCCCCGCCGTCATCGAGTGCTTCCGGCTGCTGGACAGCCCGCCGGTGAAGGAGGCGCTGGTCGATCACCCTGCGGCGGAACTCGCGGTGATCGTCTCCGATCACCTCTATAACGATGTCGTCAGGCATGGCTTCCGCGACATGCGTCCGGAGGACTTCTGGAACGTGCGGAGCTCCATGCCAGAGCGTAACTTCTCGGCCAACGCCTGGTTGTGGGTGTCCGACCGCACAGGCGGCGCCTCCCGCCGGCTCTCCGGGACCGCAGAGCGAAAGCGGGTCGAGGCGGCACGCCCACCCGAGGAGGTCGCGCAGGCCCGAGCGTTGGCGAACGAAGGCAAGCACCGGGAGGCTCTTCGCACGCTGGAAACGATGACCCCGAGCGGCGACGCCGACAGGCTCGCTCTACTGGACGTTATGGCGGACTGCCTGATAGCGCTAGGTGCCTATCAGGAGGCCGCGAACGTCCTGGACGAGATGCTCCGTATTCAGCATGACCCGGTGCCTTCCACCCTGTTGCGGCTCGGACGCGTGCACCTGCGGCTCGGCAGCGTCAAGATCGCGCGGCATACCTTCACTTATTTGGTCGGTTCCGTGCCGCTGGCCCCGGAGGGGTATCTGGAGCTGGGCCGCCTTGAGCGGCTG
Source organism: Sphaerisporangium corydalis (assembly GCF_025506355.1). Classification (GTDB taxonomy): domain Bacteria; phylum Actinomycetota; class Actinomycetes; order Streptosporangiales; family Streptosporangiaceae; genus Sphaerisporangium; species Sphaerisporangium corydalis. The sequence continues at coordinate 47,941 of NZ_JANZYP010000034.1, read as the reverse complement.
GCCGGCAACCCCGAGGCCGCTCGCCGTCACCTGGCCGAGGCCGCCCGTCTACTGAAGGCGGACGGCCTCGTAGGGACGCTGGTGGAGGAGTTGCTGGAGCTCTCGACGCCCAGCGCCTGACAGTCCCGTTCGCCATCGTCTATCCGCACCAGCTGGACATCGCCGGCGGCGACCTTTTCCAGGCCCCGCCGGTGAACGGCGACCGGATCCCAGAGCGCGATCCGGTCGCCTGATAGTTCCAGGTAGAGCAGGGGGCGCGGCCGCACGAGAAGCATCGACCCTCTGCTCGCGATCCGCGTTTTCAACGGAAAGGCGCAGGCCCGGGCCGGGAGAAGCACGCCGAATCCGTGTCCTGGACGCGCGGCCGCGTCCGCTCCGCGTCCGGCGGCCGTCGCGGCGCCGGACACCAGATAGATTCCGATCACCATGAGCGCCGCGGCGACGGGCAGCCGTATGTGCAGGTATCTGAGCCACCCGACACATCCGAGTAGGGTCAGTGCGACGCCGAAGGCTACTCCCACCGGAACAGCTGCAGCGCCCAACCGGTCCCACAATCCTAGGGCGATGTCCTCCCGTGACAGGCCGAGTGCGCCGAGGTAGCGGCCGTAGGCCAGGTCCCCGATCGCCGCAGTGAGGGGCACGAGGACCGGCAGGGCAGCAGGGAAGGCCCAAGACGCCTTCTCTGCCAGGGACAGATCACGGGCGAGATGCCGCAGGCCTATACCCATCAGGACGGCCAGGGCCACGGCCGGCCAGACGTACCACATGCCGGTCAGCGATCCGAGCCATACGCCGCCCCCCATGGCGGTCAGTGGTACCAGCCCCCACGCTGGCCTGCGTCGTAGGCGGATCATCGACGCAGCCGACAGCGGGGCGAGCACAGCGCCGACGACGATCGGCACAAGACCTCCGCCGAGCGATCCCAGGATGATTCCCAGCGACAGCGCGGAGACGGCGAGAGCGCGCGTCCAGCCGACGGCTTTGGGACGCTCGGCCCCCGGTACGGCGGGGAGGAGTGGCTGCCCGAACCTGGTACGCCACTTCAGGTCGCGGTCCTCTCCATGCGCGCTCACGAGTAACATCAACTGGCGCTGAGCGTCCTGCCCGTCCACCGCCTGGATGCAGGCACCGATGTCACGCGCCCCGCACGCGACCAAGAATCGCTCCAGTCTGGTCCGGCGCGAGACGCGCACCTCGTGGACGGGCAATCGGTCGCCCGACTGCATCGGCACATCCAGCAGTCGCACCCAGCGAAGCCTGGCTCGTAGGCCGTGCCTATGCAACTCGGTGATCAGCAAGCCGCGCGCCCTGCGGCTTGCCCCCCACATACCGCCGCGCACTTCCACGTCCGCTTGGTAGGTCTGGGGTGCGACCTTGTCCCAGCGCCATCCGCAAACACTCAAGACCTCCTCGGCCTCGCCCGGCCGATCAACCTCGAACTCGCACCTGACCTTACGGTCGAACCTGTTAGCCACCATGCCGGCGATCGTGGCATGCGCTTTCGGCCGGCTCCCCGGATCAGTGAGGGTACAGGCGCGCCCACGGTCGCCGGTCATGATGGCTCAACGAATCGGGCAATCGGCCGATCGTCCACCAGTTGCCGTACAGCGCCGAACGCGAATCCCGCGCCCTGCGGGCTGTACGGTCGATCTTCACATTAGTGATAATGACGACAAAAAGGGTGCCGCCACTCGGCTTGCACTGGATGCCATCGTAGGTAGCCACCGCTTCAGGTCCATGATCTCGGGGTTGACGACGGCGAAGATCAGTGTCATCGACGGGCCGGTTCGTCGGCTCAGCTCATGGCCTCATCACTGGCCGACGCCGATTTCACGGCACCTCGGCCGGGTTCCACCGGTTGCCGGGAACCGATGTGCGATACGGGCCGGGCGGAGCAGGTGCTGTGGATTCAGGGCCACTTCCGGTCAGCGGAAGTGGCCCTTTCGCCATGCCCGCGGTGGCGAGGCGCGGAGACACCGGCGGTACCGTCACACGCGGAGGGTCGTTTGCGGGCTCACGGCCCCGCGCCGACGCTCGCCGCCGTCGGGGCTCACGCGGTGCCGTACACCTCCATCTCGTAGAGGGAGTAGCCCCACTGGCCGGACTTCTCCAGTCCCTGCATTCGCACGTAACGGCCCGACGCGCTCACGGTGACCTTCTCTGTGCCGCCGGTCGAGGCGGATTGGGTGTAGATGTCCCGCCAGGTCGTGCCGTCCGCCGACACCTGGAGCTTGTAGCGCTTCGCGTAGGAGGCCTCCCAGCGCAGGTCGACCTCGTTGAGGTTGTAGGTGGCGCCCAGGTCCACCTGGAGCCAGTTGTCGGCGCTCTCGCTGGCGCTCCAGCGCGAGGCCGGGTCGCCGTCGAACGCCTTGGCGGCGGTCTGGTCGGCGTTGGACTCCGAGGAGGCGCGCGCGGTCTTGCCCAGGGCCAGGTTGGCCCGTGACGTGGCGCCCTTGAGCGTCAGGTTGAGCGTCACGGCCTTGCCCTGCTTGAGCGGCAGGACGCGGGCGATGTCGCCGAGCGGCGAGCTCTGGACCGTGATGTCGGGGCTGGTGATCGTCGCGATGCCCGCGCGCTGGATCAGCGTGAGGTTCTGGTCGATGTCGGAGGTGAGCGTCACCTTGACCGTGCGGGCGTCGGTGTCCCAGGTGAGGTTGTTGATGGTGAACCGGCTCTTGCCCCGCGTGCCGGAGATGGTGCCCTTCTTCAGGTCCCTCGGAAGCGCGGGAAGCAGTTCCAGCGTGCCGGGGTCGGTCGTGGCCAGCATCTCCATCATGATCGTCGGCACGGAGTTGACGACGTCGGTGGCGAAGGTGTTGTGGCCGTTGTAGTGCGACGTCGCCAGGCTCGTGTAGTAGTAGTCCTCCTTCGCGAACCGCAGCAACTTCGCGGTGACCGAGGCGGCGTCGTTCAGGTCGGCGGCGATCAGCGCGCCGTGCAGCAGGCCGTGGCCGGCGTTCTCGTAGCTGCCACCGTCCTTCTTCTGCAGGAACACCTTGGCCGCGTCGTACAGCTGCTTGTTCTTCTCCGGCGTGACCTGGCGGTAGGGCCAGACGGGCATCAGGCCGCTGGCGTGCCGGTGCTGGTACTGGTTCTTGTTCGCCAGGTCCGGCCACGCCCACTCGGCCAGCGCGCCGTCGTTGTTGACCAGGTACGGGGGCAGGTGGTCGAGCAGCTCCTGCCAGATCGAGATCTTGTCCGCGTCCTTGCCGAGCGTCTTGCTCGTCTCGATCAGCGTCGACAGCGCGAACCGGGCGCCGGAGATGTCGTAGACCGAGTTGACGGTGAGTGGCACGCCGCCGGGCGGCCGGTTCTCCGGGGAGATGGATCCGGCGAAGATGTACTTGCCGTTGGCGTCCTTCTTGACCAGGAAGTCCTGGTAGAAGTCCCCCATGTCGCGGATCAGCGGGTAGTACTGGTTCTGGAGGAACGTCTTGTCGCCGGTGATCTGGTAGTACTCCCAGAACGGGTACAGCAGCCAGGACTCCCCGCCGGTGACGTACTGGTACGGGTAGTCGAAGTTGATGTTGGAGATGAGGCCTTCCCCGTTGGGCGTGTTACCGCCCGTCAGCATGCCTCGCGTCCCGAGCAGTTTCTTGGCGTTGGTCCGGAAGTCGGTCTGCCACTGCTTGTTGAGCCAGAAGTAGCCCGCCATCGCCTCCGGCATGTTGCCGATGTTGCCACCGGAGATCTGCAGGTTGAGGTTGGCGTCCAGGTGGTAGTAGCCGTCCCAACCGACGTTGCTGTCGCCGGTCCAGTTGCCGAGCAGGTCGGGGGCCGCCGTCTCGTTGCTGGAGGCCAGCAGGTGGTAGCGGCCGGAGTAGAACATCCGCTCCATCAGCGCCGGGTTCGGGGTCGACGACGACTTCTGCTGGGCGAGCAGCTCCTCGTTGGACTTCGCGCGGTCGGCCGTGCTCGCCCCGAGGTCGAGGGAGACGCGGTTGAAGATCTCGCTGTGCTTGGCCACGTGCCGGTTGAGCAACGTCTGGTAGTCGCCGGGGAGCGCCGCCAGCCTCGTCTGGAGCAACTGCTTGTTCCAGTCCTGCTCGGCGGTGACGCCGCCCTGGTAGGTGCCGTTGTAGCGCTGGGTCAGCGACAGCAGCAGCACGTACGACGCGTTCGAGACCTGCACGTCGGTGCCGGACATGGTCTTGGTCCCGTCCGTCACGATCCGCGTGACGCCCTCGTACCCGGCGTTGTAGCTGCCGTTCGGGTACTTGGCCCGGAGGTTGAGGAAGGTGGTGTTGGAGTTGTTGGCGTAGGTGACGCCCTTGTTGAGCAGGTTCATGCCAGTGTCGATGGACAGGCCGAGCTTGACGTCGAGCCGCTGCCCGGACGGGGCCGGCAGGTACTGGACGGTGGCGCCGTCCGTCCGCGACACGAAGGAGTCGCGCCGCCAGGCGCCCTTGGAGTCGTTCCAGTTCACCCCGACGACGCCCGAGGAGTAGTCGGTGGACCGCACGTAGTTGGTGACCGTGCCGCTGGCGGGCATCGTGAGCGTCATCTTGAAGCCGGGGTGCTTGCTGCCCTCGCCGCCGCCCTGGTAGCCCTGCACGTCGGCCGCGAGCTGGTTCGCCTGCTGGTAGTTGCCGGCGATCAGCAGGTCCCTGATCCTGTTGATGTTGTCCTGGCTGACGGTGTTGAACGTGCGGTGCGGACGGCCCTCCGACCGCGCCATGAAGAAGTCCTTGTCGTCGAAGACGACCGTCTCGGCGCGCGGGTTGCCGAAGACGATGATGCCCTGCTTGCCGTTGCCGGCGAGCAGGCCGTTCGCCCAGTCGGTGTAGGTGCTCGGGTAGGTGGTGGAGGGCGCCTTGGTCCCGGGGGCGGCGGCGGCCGCCGCGAGCGCCGCCGTCTTCGTGGTGCCGAGTGCCGTCGCCGACGAGACGCCGGTCCGGGCGGTGCCGAGTGCCGTCACCGAGGCGGTACCGGCCTCGGCGGCGGCGGGTGTCGTCACCGCTGCGGTGGTGACCGGTTGCGGTTTGCCGTACACCTCGAACTCGTACAGGGAGTATCCCCACTGCGTGTTCGGTGTGACGCCCTGCATGCGGACGTACCGGGCGTTCCTCCCGATCGTCACGGATTCCACGCCGCCACCGCCGGTCGTGGTCGAGAAGACGTCGGACCACTGCTGGGCGTTGTCGGAGACCTGGACCTTGTACGCCTTCGCGTAGGCCGTCTCCCACGACAGGGCCACCCTGGACACGCTGTACCTGTTACCGAGGTCGACCTGGATCCAGGCGTTGGGGTCGTTGCTGTGGTCGCTGGACCAGCGCGACGAGGCGTTGCCGTCGATCGCCTTGTCGGCGGTCAGGGTGCCGTCCTGGTAGGAGGCGGTGGCCCTGGCCTGCGAGTTGAGCGACAGGTTGACCGGCACGTCCGCCGGCGGCGCGGGCGGTGTCGGCACCGTCTGGCCCGCCGGCGGCCACAGCGTGAACGAGTTGGCGCCGCCCTTCGCGGCGGCGAATGGGCCCGCCATGACGTTGCCGGTGTTGATCGGGCTACCGAAGAAGTCGGTGGTCACGTCGGCGGCGATGCTCTCGTTGGCACGCGGGATGATGCCGACCCTGGCCTTGGTGACGGGCGTCAGGCCCCTGATGCCGGAGGCGTCGAGGGTGAAGCCGAGCTTCATCTCCCTGTTGGTCGACGTGACCTGGACGTTGGACAGGACGCCGGTGGAGTTGCCCTCCTTGACGTGCGTCTTGTTGGTCGCGTTCTCGGGCAGCGTCGAGCCCTGGACCAGGTTGTTGTACCAGTTGAACTTCTGGACCGAGGTGGGCGCGGTCGTTTCGTTCATCGTGCCCGGCTGGAAGTAGTAGGCGTCCCTGCCGCCGCCGTCGATGTTGATCCGGCCGTTGTCGAGGAACAGGTTGTTGGCGAACACGATGCCGGTCGCGTCCAGCGTCCGGATGTCGCTGTTGCCGATGAAGATGTTGTTGTCCACGAGGATGGGCCCGTGGACGGCCTCCGCGTAGTAGCCCCACGGGCTGTTCATGACGATGTTGCCGGTGATGCGGACGTTCTGGTTCCCCCAGTCCGTCCAGATGCCGGCGGAGTTGCCGCCCTTGGAGTTCTTGATGTAGTTGCCCTTGATGAGCCCCTCGTTCATGTAGTGAACCTTGATCGGGGCCGTCTCCGCGCCGCTGAACTCGCCGCGGTAGTTCGTGTCCTCGATCATGTTGTACAGAATGTCGGAGTTCCAGGAGAACACGCCTGCGATGCCCGACTGGCCGGACTTCGCGATGTAGTTGTTGCGGACGATGTGCGAGCCGTACTTGGCGGTGTCGTGGAAGTTCGTCCGCGTCTGGCCGGGCCGGTTGCCGGCCCATTCGTCATTGCCGAGGCCGATGTCGATGCCGATCGTGCGCGCGTTGACGACGATGTTGTTCTGGATGATCCACTTCAGCCCGCCGTAGACGCTGATGGCGCCCGCCTGCCGCCTGGTGGGACTGCTCGGGAAGTCGGAGTAGGTGCCGGCCGCGTGCTTGACGGTGAACCCGTTGATGGTGATGTACCCGAGACCCCAGACGTCCGGCGCGAACACCTGGCGGCGCACGTTGATCTCCGCGAGCTTGGCGTTCGGGTCGGCGCCGGCGAAGTTGGCGTAGATGGTGGTGTTGCCGCCGGACACCTCCGTGTACCAGGTGTTGGCCGCCGACTGGACGTTGCTCAGCGACGCCTTCTCGTAGTAGGCCTGCTCGTCCAGGTAGACGTCGCCCGCGGTGTAGCCGGCGAAGACGCCGCCCTCTCCGCCCTGCGGCTGCCCGGTCGCGTACGGGTTGAAGTCGCCGAAGTACGTGCTCGGCAGCGTGACCTTCCAGACGTCGCCGCTGTGCCTGGCCCAGGTGTTGATCTCCTCGGAGCCCTTGACGACCACCTCGCCGTCACCGGCGTTGGTGTAGGTGATGCGATGGGTCTCGTCGGTGCCGCCGCGCGCGGGCTTGACCGTCTCGCGGTACAGACCGGCGTGCACGACCACCGTGTCACCGGGCTGCGCTTCCTGTGCCGCGCGGTTGATCGTCCGGTACGGCTGGGCCTGGGTGCCGGCGTTGGCGTCGTTGCCGGTCTTGGCCACATGGATGAGGCGAGCGGCCAGGGCGGCCCGCGCCTCCGCGATCGACGGCACCGCCATCGACGCGGCCAGGACGGCGCTCAGCATCGCGCCGAGCAGGATCCTGAGGGTTCTTCGGTGTCTCATTGTGCTCCTTCGTCGCAGAGCGGGTTGCCAGTCGAACCGGTGACCTCGCCGAAGGACCGGACCGATGTATCGAGCAGCGCGCCGGACAGGGCGGCGGCGCGATCCGTGGGGATCGCGCGGCCGTCCCGGCGCGTTATCCGAAAAACGTGGCTCTCGCCTGGCAGGAGCGTGACGAGGGCGTCGTCCACTGCGAGCGAGGGCGGTTCCAGGCCGAGCGGCGCGGCGAGCCGGTCGGCGGCCACGCACACGTCGCGGAGCAGGGTCACGGCGGTGACCGTCACGTGCAGCGCGCCGCCGACGACGGCGACGTCCACGGCCCGCTCGGGCGGCGGGGCCACCAGATCCCGCTCCGGGCGGTAGGTCCAGGTGGTCCGCACCCCGTCGGCCTCGACGACGAGCATCTCGGCGCGCGGGTCGGCGGGCCGGCCGACCGCGGGATCGACGGCCAGCCGGACGATCCCCCCGGCCGGGCATTCGGGCCGCACAAGCATGCGCGCGTGCTCCCGGCCGTCCAGCCCGACCCTGCGCAGGAGGACGCCGGGACGCCAGCCGGCGCCCGAGTCGTTCACGAGCACGAGCACGAGGCCGTCGCCGCCGGTGGGGTCGTGGGTCGGTCCTGGGCTGACCGGCTGGACCGTGACCAGCCGGGGGGCGAACGAGCGGCGCAGGGCGTGCCACAGGGGCTTCTCGATGCCCGCGCCGTCGACGGCCGACCAGCTGATCACCGGCCAGCAGTCGTTGAGCTGCCAGACGACGACCCCGCCGCAGCGCTCGCGGGAACGCAGCCACTCCACGCCGGCCGAAACGGCGCGGGCCTGGACCACCTGTGTCGCGAAGTGCCAGTCGGCGTCGTCGCGGGGGGTGGGCACGTGCGGTTGCAGGCCGCGGGTCAGCTTGTGCATGCCGTCGATCGCGCGCAGGTGGTGGCGGGTCAGCGGCGAGCCCGGCCCGGGGGTCTCACCCGGGACGACGCGCTGGAGCGTGGTCCACGCGGGGGGCCCGCACCAGCCCATCTCCGCGACGAACGCGGGGTCGTGGTCGCGGTAGTGGACGTAGTCGCGCTCGTTCCAGGCGTCCCACAGGTGGCTGAGGCCATGCGTGTCGGCCACCGGATCGCGGTCGTCGCCCGACCACGGCGAGTTGGGCACGTAGGGCCGCGTCGGGTCGAGGCGGGCCAGGACGCCCGGCAGCACGTCCAGGTAGTAGCGCTCGCCCCACCCGCGTGTGCCGATCTGGTCGGCCCACCCCCAGTGGTGCCGGCCGAGCACGGTCTCGTTGCCGCCGCACCACAGCACGAGGCTCGGATGGGACGACATCCGCGCGACGGCCTGCTCCGCCTCGGCGGTCACCAGCCCGACCATCTCGTCGTCCTCGCAGTACGCGGCGCACGCGAAGAGGAAGTCGTGCCAGACCAGGACGCCGCGCTCGTCGCAGGCGTCCAGGAACTCCTCGGTCGCGAAGTGGCCGCCGCCCCAGACGCGCAGGAGGTTGGCGTTGCCGGCCACGGCCTGGTCGATCCGCCGGGCCACGCGTTCGGGCGTGGCGCGGCTGGCGAAGGTGTCGTCGGGGATCCAGTTGTAGCCGCGCACCCGCACCGCACGCCCGTTGACGACGAGCGTCCAGCGCGTCCCGAGCGGGTCCGGGCTCTCGTCGACCGCGACGCTGCGCAGGCCCACGCGGACGGCGGCCGAGTCGAGCACCACCCCGGCGTGCGCGAGCTCCACCTGGAGGCGGTACAGCGGCTGCGCGCCGAGCCCGACCGGCCACCACAGGTCGGGGTCCTCGACCCGCAGGACGATGGCCACCTCATCACCCGCGACGGTGCCCGCGGCCGACCCGGCGGGCCGTCCGGCCGGGTCGGTCAGGCGGACGCGCACCTCCGCGCCCTCGGGCGCGTCCACGCGTACATGCGCGGTCACGTGGGCGGCGGTGTGGCCGGGGTCGAGCCGGACGAGCGGCCGGACGTGGCCGATCCGGCCGGCGTAGGTCTCCAGCCGGATGTCCCGCCAGATGCCAGCGGTGACGTAGTGGGGTCCCCAGTCCCAGCCGAAGTTGGCCGCGGCCTTGCGCACGTGCGGGTAGGGCTCGTCGTACGGGCTCGGCAGCGGCCCGTGCGCGCGTTCGTGCTCGTGGGCGGCGTCCCACACCGAGCCGAAACGCACCTCCACGAGGTTGTCGCCCGGCAGCAGGACCTCCTCCACGCTCCAGCGGTACGCCAGGTGCTGGTCACGCGCGGACCCGATCCGGCGGCCGTTGACGTAGACGTCGGCGATCGTGTCGAGGCCGTCGGCCACCAGGTCGGTGCGGGTCCCCGGCACCGGAGCCCACTGGACGTGGCGCCGGTACACCCATTGGGAGTGGCCGACCCACCGTTGCGCCAGCTCGCCCCATCCGACGTCGGGATCGGCGATGAGACCGGCCGCGATGAGGGCCGTGTGCACCTCGCCGGGCACCTGGGCGGGGATGGCCGCCGTGCGGACGGCCTCGGGGACGTCGTCGGGCCCCGCCGACCAGATCAGCTCCCACTCGCCGCCGAGGTCGAGCCGGGTGGTGACGGAGACGTTCGCCTGTGTGGTCTGTGTCATTCCTTGACCGCCCCTGCGGTGAGTGCTTCCTGCATACGACGGTTCATGAGCGAGTACGCGATGTAGACCGGCAGGACGGTGAGCACGGTGCCCGCGGCGAGCACGCCGAGGTTGGTCGCGTCGGAGACCAGCGTCGGCAGGGCCACCTGGACCGTCCGCACGTCCGGCCCGGTGCCGGTGATGGTCAGCGAGAACAGGTACTCGTTCCAGAACGTGAGGAGCTGGAGGATCACCACGCTGACGATGCCGGGCATCGCGATGGGCACGAAGACCCCGGTCAGCAGGCGCCAGTGCCCGGCGCCGTCGAGGGCGGCCGACTCCACCAGCGCGTGCGGCACGGTGCGCATGAACTGGGTCAGGAGGAGCACCGACAGCGGGAGCGCGCTCGCGGGCAGGAAGAGCATCTGGAACTCGCGGGTGCCGAACAGCCCCAGCTTGATCGCCAGGACGACCGTGGGGATCAGCGCGGCGAACGGCGGGATGAGGAAGCCCGCGGAGAAGGTCCCGGTGATCACGCGGGCGAGGCCGTTGTCCTGCCGCGCCAGCGCGTACGCCGCCGGGACGGCGAGGCACAGCGTCAGCACGATGGCCACGACCGAGATGAGCAGGGAGTTGAGCAGGGCGCGCCCGAGGTCGGCGGTCTGCCACGCGGTGCCGAAGTTCTCCCACAGCCACCGCGCCGGCAGCGAGAACGGCCGGGTGAAGATCTCGATGTTGGACTTCAGCGCGCTGACCACGAGGTAGTACAGCGGCACGGCCAGCACCAGCGCGTACACCCAGGACAGGACCGTCGCCACCGGGCCCGCGTTGCGGCGCCGGGGGCTCATCGGGACCGCTCCTCGGGGCCGCGCAGCAGCGCGCGGATGAGCAGCATGCCGGCGATGCCGAGAAGCAGGAGCACGACGCCGACCACCTGGCTGTAGCCGAGATCCCGCTGGGAGAACGCCTTGGCGTAGACCAGGTAGGACAGCGTGGTGGACGAGGTGCCAGGCCCGCCCTTGGTGAGCAGGAGGATCAGTGCGGCCGAGGTGAACAGCGTCCAGAGGAACTGCAGCATCGTCAGCGTGCGGACATAGTCCTTGATCATCGGGAAGGCGACCCGCCACATGATGCGCCGCCGCCCGGCGCCGTCGATCTGGGCCGCCTCGATCACCTCGGCGGGCAGGCTCGCCAGGCGGGCGGCGAACAGCACCGCGGTCCAGCCGACGCCGCGCCACAGGTCGATGGCGATGAGGCTCGCCAGCGCGGTGTTCGGGTCGGCGAGCCACGAGGTGGTCAGGGAGTCGAGGCCGAGGGTGCGCATCAGGCCGTTGACCCCGCCGTTGGGGGACAGCACCCCGTAGAAGACCATCCCCGTCATGGAGATCGAGATGAGGCCCGGAGAGAAGTAGAGCACCGAAAGGACGCGGTAGCCGCGGGGCTTGGTGTTGAGGTGGTAGCCGAGCATGAAGGCCAGCGGGATCATCAGCGGGATGGCGACGGCCACCTGGATCGCGCTGTTGCGCACCGCGGCGTGGAACGTCGGGTCGGCGAGGACGCGCCAGATGTTGTCGGTGCCGATGTACGTCGGTTCGTACAGCAGCCCCTTCCACCGCATGGTGGCGATGACGAACATGGCGGCGAGGGGGCCGACGGAGAAGACGGCGAACCACACCAGGGACGGAGCGGTCAGCCAGAGGATGCGGCGCGATCCGAGGCCGCTTCCACGCCTCCGCCCGCTGAGGCGGATGCTGGTCGATGACATTCGTACGCTTTCCTTCGGGCAAGGGGTGGGGCCGCCGGACGCGGCGGCCCCACTCGTCGGGCGGGTCTCAGCCCTTGGTGGCGGTGTCGAGGCCCGCGCAGATCTCCTGCGGAGTCGCCTTGCCGTAGGCCCCGGTCAGGACCTGGGTGATCGGGTCGGACGCGGAGCCGATCCAGACGTCGGGCAGGACCGCGTAGTCGACGGCCGCGTCGAGGCCGAGCGACTTGGCGAGCAGCGGGTCGGTCGCGTACGAGGCGAAGTCGCCGGTGGTCGGGGGCAGGATGCCGGCGTCCTTGACGAAGTCGCCGACCGCCGGGTCGGCGTAGAACTTGGTCACCAGCTTGCGGACCTTGTCGATCTGGCCGGACTCGGCGCCGTGCTTGGTGATCATGAACCCGACGCCGGTGAAGCCCCGGTAGGACGTCGGCCGCTTGAAGGCCGAGCCGCCCGGCAGCGGGAAGCCGTCGAGGGTCGTGCGCTTCTCGATCCCGGTGCCCGAGGCGGCGGACTCGGTGTAGGCCCACGAGCCGGCCGACATGATCGCGGCCTTGCCGGAGTAGTAGGACGCGTACATGTCGTCGGAGCTGAGGCCGGCGGCGTTGTCGACGAAGACGCCGGCGTCGCGGAGCTGGGTGAAGAGCTTGACGCCGTTGAGTACGGACGGCGTCGCGCAGTAGCCGCCGCCCTGCATGACCTTCTCCATCGTCGCGGCGTCGGTGAACGACTGCGCGATCTGGTAGAAGAGCTTCTGCCCGCTCCAGTCGTTGCCGCCGACGGTGAGGGGGCCGATCTTCGCGGCGCGCAGCTTCTTGGCGGCGGCGATGAGGTCGTCGGTGGTCTTCGGGATCTCCGTGACCCCGGCCTTGGTCAGCAGGTCGGTGTTGTACCACACCGGCCAGCTGAACCCGGAGAACGGCAGGCCCTGGAGCTTGCCGTCGGGGGCGCCACCGGCGCGCCACTCGTCGAGGGCCTCGGGCTTCATTTTGCCGGCGAGGCCCCAGTCCTTGACGTACTGGTCGACGGGGACGGTGACGCCCGCGTCCAGCCAGCCCACCGTCTTGTCGAACAGGTTGACGATCACCAGGTCGGGGGACTTGCCCGCGGCCACGGCGTTCTCCACCTGGTCGTCGATGGCTTCGAGGCCCTCGGTGACGTTGATCTTGATGCCGGTCTCCGCGGTGAACGCGTCGAATATGCGCTTCTGGGCCTTGGCTGCGGAGTTGCCCGACGACCAGCGGGTGACGATGTCGAGCGTGCCGCCGCCGGCCGCCGGTTCGGCCGGATCGTCGGAGCCGCAGGCGGCGAGGGTGAGAACCATGGCGCAGGCGGCGAGTGCGGCCACGGTGCGTACGGCCCGCGGCGTGGTGCGGTGCATGGGGGGCTTCCTTTGCTTGGTGGTCCGGGGGGTGGTCGGAAGTCGTGTGTCCCATGAGTTACTCAGGGATTACATGGACGTTGCCGAGGCGTGTTCGAATCACAGCGTGCAGGACGGGGAGCCCGGCCGTCAATAAGAAAGATTAGTAATCTATTAAATGCTGGAGCCGCGGTCGACCAACGTCGCCGGCGCGGTCATGATCACACGCGGCGGCGCCCCCGACAGCACCTCGGCCAAAGTGGCGCCGGCCAGCTCGCCCAGCGCCTGGACGTCATGGCTCACGGCGCTGAGCGGCGGATCGGCGAGCTGGCACAGCGCCGAGTCGTCCCACGCCACCAGCGAGAGATCCGCCGGGACCGCCAGGCCGAGGCGGCGCGCCTCGTGGAGCGCGCCAAGGGCCATGACGTCGTTGTCGAAGACCAGCGCCGTCGGGCGGTCGTCGATCCCCGCCAGGGTGGTGACGGCGCGCACCCCGGCCGCCTCGGAGTAGTCCCCCTCGAACGTCGTCGTGCGCACGCCGAGCCCCGCCGCGGCGGCGTTGAACGTGCGGCGGCGGATGATCGTGTGCGCCATCTCGGCCGGCCCCGCGACATGCCCGAGATGGGTGTGCCCGCCCGCGACCAGCGCGGCGACGACGTCGTTCATGGCGACCTCGTCCTGCGTCCACACCGCGGGCAGCCCGCCGGCGGTGACCGGGTCGCCGATGACCACCGTCGGCATGCCCAGCTCGCCGACCAGCGCGACCCGCTCGTCACCGGGGAGCAGGTCGATGAGGATCATCCCCTGCACCTGCCCCTGGGCCGCCCACGCGCGCATCCGGTCGCTCGCCTGCCGGATCGTGGCCACCACCTGGAGCAGCACGGGCACCCCCAGCGGGACCAGGACCCGCTCCATGCCCGCGATGAACTCGTGGAAGAACGGCTCCGCACCGAGGACCTCGGCGTCGCGTACGAGGGCCAGACCCACCGGCGTACCCGCCCGAGGGCGCGTCGCCGTACCCGTCGATGCCGCCGCCATCGGTGCCCCTTCCTCGCGCACTGTCCTCGTGAACTAACCTCGTGCCACGTAACGTAGTCGTGCCGAACCTACGGCCGGGACGAGAGGCGGTTGAGCGTGGCCCGACGGGAGTCCGCGGCCGCGGGGCCGGGGAGCCGGGCGCTCGTCGTCGACCTCATCCGGTCCTCGGGGCCGATCAGCAGGGTGGAGCTGGTCAAGGCCACCGGGCTCACCCAGCCGACGATCTCCAACATCGTCCGCCGCCTGATCGACGATGGCGTCGTGCGCGAGACCGGCGCCACGGTCGCGACCGGTGGAAAGCCACGGACCCTGCTCATGATCAACTCCCGATCGGCGTACGGCGTCGGGATCCGCGTCGAAGCCGACACGCTCACATGCGTGGTGACCGACACCCGCGGCGGCACGATCGGACGCGAGCTCGTCTCCGGGGCGTCGTCCCCCGAAAAGCCGGAGGACATCGTAGCCCAGCTCGCCGCCCTCTACCGCGACGTCACACAGGGCCTCGGCCTGTCGCCGCAGAGCGTGGCGGGCCTGGCCGTCGTCGGCCCCGGCCCGGTCGACGTCGCACGGGGCAGGTTCCTCGCGCTTCCGGGACTGGAACGCTGGGCCGACCTCGACCTCGGCCGGGACCTCACCGCCCGGCTCGGCGTGCCGGTGCTCGTCGACAGCGAGGCCGCCGCGGCCGCCGTGGGCGAGTTCTGGGGGCGGCAGGTCTCGCGGGAGCGGACCTTCGGCTGCCTGTACATGAACTCGGGAATCGGCTCGGGCGTCGTCCTGGACGGAGCGCTCCATCGCGGCGCCAGCTCCAACGCGGGCGAGATCGGGCACGTCTCGGTGGTCCGCGACGGTGCGCGGTGCGGCTGCGGCAACCGGGGCTGTCTGGAGCTGTACGCCGCGCCCGCCGTGCTCGTCGAACGCGCCCGGGCCACCCCCGGCCTCGCGGGCCGCCTGGAGATCCGCCCGGACGACCCGGACGCGCGGGCGTTCGACGTCCTGGCCCGCGCGGCGATCTACGGCGACGAGCAGGCGCGTGCGCTGATCGACGAGTCGGCCCTGCTCCTCGCCGACGGCGCCCTGACGCTCGCCAACCTCTGGGACCTCGACACGCTCGTGCTCGCCGGGCCCGGCTTCGCCGTCGCCGGTTCGCTCTACGTCAGCGAGATCCGCCGCCGCCTCGCGGAGCGCGCGTTCTCGCGCGGGGTCCACGCGGTGCGCGTGGACCTGTCGAGCAACCCCCGCGACTCCGCGGCCATCGGCGGGGCGGCCCTCGTCCTTCAGGGATCCGTCGCCCCCGGACACGGTCCCGAGGTCACCGCGACACGCTCGTAAGCAGAGGGTACGGCCGCCGGTGCCGGCGACCGAGGTCGAGCCGTCCGGCGACCGGGGCCGCTCGGTCCGGGACGGCGAGGTCGAGCCGTTCAGCGACCGGGCCCGCTCAATCCAGGACGGCGAGGTCGAGCAGGCGGAGGCGGCCGGGGTCGGCGATCACGTCGATCTCGGTGATCCTGTCGCCGGCGAACGTGAAGGCGAGGGCCAGGAACAGGCGCCCGCGGGGGGCCATCACCAGTCCCACATCTCCGTTCACCAGCGCCGGCCGGGTGGACCGCATCCGTTCGGCGGCGGCGAGCGCGCCCTTGGTCACGGCCCGGTGACCGCGGAACATGAGGGGCTCGGGGGTGGGACCGGCGGCCCGGTCGGCCCGCAGCAGCACATCGGGATCGAGCAGCGCGATCAGCGCGTCGAAGTCACCGCCACGGGAGGCGGCCTGGAACGCCTCGACGACCCGGCGCCGGCGGGTCAGATCGGCGTCGCGCTCCGGGGTGACCCCCTTGATCCGGCGCCGGGCGCGGCTCGCGAGCTGCCGGGCCGCGGCCGGGGAACGCTCGATCATCGGGCCGATGTCGTCGAACGGCACGGCGAACATGTCATGCAGCACGAACGCGAGCCGCTCGGCCGGCGTGAGCGTGTCCAGCACCACCAGCAACGCCAGCCCGACCGAGTCGGCCAGCAACGCCTCGCCCTCGGGGTCGCCCGCGTCCCGGTCGCCGGCGACCGGACCGGGAGCCCCCGCGTCAAGGGGCTCCTCGCGCCGGGTCGCGCGCGTGCGCAGCATGTTCAGGCACACCCGCGCCACCACCGTGGTCAACCACCCGCCGAGGTTCTCGACGCCGTCGGCGCCGGCCCGGCTGAGGCGCAGCCAGCCCTCCTGGACGGCGTCGTCGGCCTCGCTCGCCGAGCCGAGCATCCGGTAGGCCACCGCTCGCAGCCGGGGCCGGTGCTCCTCGAAACGCTCCAGCAGCCACATGCTCTCGTCCATCAGGTCACATTCCCCCCGCGCGAAGTGTCACAGAGGCTGACCCCCGAAACCCTGCTGGTGTGACGGGGACTGGTCTGGACGATTTCGGAGAAAAGCATGACACCATCCATCCTGCTCACCGGCGGCACGGGCACGCTCGGGCGCCACGTCACCCCGCTCCTGCGCGACGCCGGCCACGAAGTACGGATCCTCAGCCGGCGCGCCCACGCGTCCGGGGACGGCATCGAGTACGTGCCCGGTGACCTGCTCAAGAACGAGGGGATCGAGCCCGCGATCGCCGGGGCCGAGATCATCGTGCATCTCGCGGGCGCCGCCAAGGGCGACCAGGAGGCGACCCAGAACCTGGTCCGGGCCGCCTCGCACACCGGCGCGCGGCACCTGGTGTACATCTCGGTCATCGGGGCGGACCGGGTACCGCTGTCCTACTTCACCGCCAAACTCGGCGCGGAGCAGGCCGTGGCCGGCTCCGGCCTGCCGTGGACGACGCTGCGCGCCGCCCAGTTCCACGACCTGGTCCTGACCGTGGTGCGGAACCTGGCGCGGTCGCCGGTGATACCGGTCCCTGGCGGGCTGCGGTTCCAGCCGGTCGACGCGCGCGACGTGGCGGCCCGGCTCGTGGAACTGACGCTCGCCGAGCCGGCCGGCCTGGTACCCGACCTGGCCGGGCCGAAGGTGTACGGGATGGCCGACCTGGCCCGGGGGTACCTGCGGGCGCGCGGGGGGCGCCGGTTGATGGTGCCGATCCGGATGCCAGGCAAGGCCGGGCGCGCCTACCGGGCCGGCGAGAACCTGTCCGTCACGGGGGCCGTGCCGGGCAGCCGGACCTGGGAGGACTTCCTGGCGGAGCGGGTCGGGCGCTGATCCACGGCGGCGAGCACGCCCTTGCGTACCCGCCTCAAGATCTTCTCGCCTCTACCGGTCCCAGCTGAGCGAGTCGAGGTTCACCACGATCGCCTCCTGGGAGCTTCGCGCGATCACTACGACCGCCTCCTCCTCGGGGTCCGGATTCTCCTCGCGGTGGGGCACGAACGGAGGCACGAAGACGAAGTCGCCCGGCCGGGCGTCGATCCGGACCTCGCGCGGCTCGTCGCCCTCGACGTCGAGGAACACGAACGACGGCCTGCCGCTGACCACGTAGATCGCGGTCTCAGAGTCGCCGTGGTGGTGGTTGGCCGAGACGGTGGCGGGGGACATGCGCGTCTGTCCCATCCACTGCCGCTTCGACCCCACGGTGGCCCCGCTGATCGCCGCGCGGCGGAGCATCCCGGCCGACTGCGCGGTCTCCCGCGTCAGCCCGTCCGGCGCCACGTGGTGCAACCGCCGGTGCGACGGCTCCTCAGGCAGCTCGCTCATCGCCATCAACTCCAGTCGTGATCGGTCGTGCCGCTTGGATTGGAAGATACCCATCGTGGTCGCGTCGGGCTCGGGGCGGCGCCGTCAACGCGGGTCGCACGGCGTCCCGGCCAGCGCGGAGACGAGATCGTCGGCAAGCCGCTGATCGAGGGGTTCGCGGGTGGCGAGCAGCCGGTACCACAGAGTGCCGAACACGATGTCGGCGACGGTCGCGGGAGGCAGGCCCGGCGGAAGATCCCCGCGAGCCTGGGCACGATCGAGAATGACCCCGAGCGCGTCCCGGCGGTTCCGCAGGAACGAGGCACGGAACCGCTTCCCGAACTCGGGGTTGATCTGTGCCTCGGCCATCAGGGCGCACAGCACCTCGGCGACCTGCGGGTCGCGGCCGAGGGCGAAACTCGCGGTCAGAAAGGCGCTGAGGTCGGCGGGGTAGCTGCCCTCATCCGATACCGGCACGTACAGGTCCGCCTTGGTCGCCAGCGCGTCGAGGAGGACGTCGGCCTTGGACGGCCACCAGCGGTAGATCGTGGTCTTGCCGGCCCCGGACCGGGCGGCGATCCCTTCGATCGTCAGACCGGCGTAGCCGACCTCGGCGGTGAGCTCGCTCGCCGCGGCCAGGATCGCCATCCTGCTGTCTTCGCTGCGCTTGCGGCCCGGGCGCTCGGGGGCGGGTTGGTCGGTCACGGGAGTCATGCTAGCTTCATTCAAAACGATACGTAACGAATCGAATTGAGGAGCAGGGAATGACACAGCACGTAGCCCTCGTCGTCGGCGGAACCTCCGGCATCGGGCTGGCCACCGCCCGCCGGCTCCAGGCCCTGGGCGCGACCGTCCACGTCGCCGGGCGCGGCAAGGAGCGTCTCGACGACATCGCCACCACCGACCCGGAGATCATCGGCCACCGGGCGGACGGCGGCGACCGAGGGGAGATCACCGCCGTCGTCGAGGCGATCGGCAGGATCGACTGGCTCGTCATCAGCCTCAGCGGCAGCGAAGGCCCGGGACCCTTCGCCGACCTGGACCTCGGCATGCTCCGCCGGGCCTTCGACGCCAAATTCTGGGGCCACGTCACCACCATCCAGGCGGCCCTGCCGCACCTGGCGCCCACGGGCTCGATCACACTGCTCGGCGCGATCACCGCCCGGGCGGGCATGCCCGGCACCGCCGGTATCGCGGCCGTCAACGGAGCCGTCGAAGCCCTCGTCAAGCCACTCGCCGCCGAACTGGCTCCCATCCGGGTCAACGGCGTCTCTCCCGGCCTGGTCGACACCCCTTGGTGGAACGGCCTCCCCGACCAGGCAAAACAGGCGTACTTCACTCAAGCCGCCCAGCTGCTGCCGGCACGGCGCATCGCGACCGCCGAAGACGTCGCCGAGGCCGTGGTACTGGCGGCGACCAACGCGAACATCACCGGCACAATCCTCGAAACCGACGGCGGCGCCCGCCTCGTCTCCATGGCCTAGGACGCCGCGGACGGCCCATCACGGGGGCCGGGGGATCCCCCGTGCGGTGCGGCGAGCGTGCGGTCAGAGCAGCAGGGGCGGGTGCGGGCCGGTCAGAGGAGCAGGGGCGGGCGCGGGCCGGTCGGAGGAGCAGGGCGGGTGCGCGTCGGTCAGAGGAGCAGAGTGGCCAGTTCGTCCAAGAGGGCGGCGACGCGGCGTGCCTCGGCCGGGGTGGGGACGGCGCGGGCGATGGCGTCGCCGGTGTCGCGGGCGGCGCGGCGGGTGATCGCCTGGAGGGCCTCGCCGGTGACCCGGACGCGGGTGCGGCGCCCGTCGGCCCGGTCGGCGGTGGTCTCGACCAGCCCGCGCTCCCTGAGCCGGGACACCGACACCGACACGTGGCTCTGCGCGAAGCCGGTGCGCTGATGGATCTCGCCGACGGAGCCGTCAGGGTGCTTGATCGCGTCCTCCAGCACGGCCAGTTCCCCCGGCGTCAGCCGAAGGTCCCCCGCCTCGCCGGTCGCCGCCGCCGACAACTCGATCAGTCGCCTGCCCAGCCGGTGCAGTTGGCCGCCGTCCATGCCCGCCAGACTACATCGGCGCTGAAGCATCGCTGAAGATGTATCGTTGGCGATGAAGTTTCATCCAGGGCATACAAAGAAGGGGCGGGGGAGGCGTGATGGGGCCGCAGGAACCGCCGTTGGAAGGCGTGGGCAGGACCGCCCTCGGCATGGCGGTGGTACGGGCCATGGAGAACCGCCGCCGCGACCGCCTGTTCACCGACCCGTACGCCCAGGCGTTCGTGGACGCGGCCCCCGCGATGTTCCCCCAACCGACCGGGACCCCACCGAGGACACGAGCGGGCGGCACCGAGGGAGCCGCAGCGGGGATGGAGGCGGTTGACAGCAGGGAGGCGGTGCCGAGGACGGAGGTGGGCGGGAGTGAGGAAGGGATGCCGTGGTCGGCGGCATCGCTGGGTGGGGTGCTGTACGCGCATGCGGTGATGCGCACCCGCTTCTACGACGACTACCTGACCGAGGCCGCGCGCGCCTGCCGCCAGGTCGTGCTGCTCGCGGCGGGCCTGGACACCCGGGCCTTCCGGCTGGCCTGGCCCGAGCGCACCCGGGTGTTCGAGCTGGACCTTCCCGAGGTGCTGGCCTTCAAGGACGCCGTGCTCGCGGGGAAGGCGGCGCCGCGCCGCCACGAGCGCACGGCGCTGCCGCGCTGCCACGAGCGCATCGCGCTGCCGGTCGATCTTCGCGACGATTGGCCGGCCGCGCTGCTCGCCGCCGGGTTCGACCGCGCCGCCCGTACGGCATGGCTGGCCGAGGGCCTGCTGATCTACCTGACGGCCGGGGAGTCCGCCCGCCTGCTCGCGGCCGTCGGAACGCTGTCCGCCCCGGGCAGCCGGCTCTCGTTCGAGCACTTCCCCGGCGGCGACTCCACGCTCGTGTCACGGGCCGGGGACATGCCGGCCATGGAGCCGTACACGGCGATGTGGAAGGGCGGTCCTGGCGGGGACGTGGCCGGACGGCTCGCCCGGGACGGCTGGCGTCCCCGGTTCCACGACCTGGCCACCCTGGCCGGCTCCTACGGCCGGGATCTGCCCGGCCCGGCCACCGGAGGTTTCCTCACCGCCGTACGCACCCTGCCCTGAAGCCGGGCCCCATCGGCTCAGGCGGTCGTGTCGAGGACCACGCGGAAGCGGGCATTCCCGGACATCATGTGCTCGTACGCCTTCGGGGCGTCGGCGAGCGGCATGACCTCGACCATCGGGCGGACGTCCCGGTGCAGGGCGAAGGCGAGGTTGTCCTCGTTGTCGACGGGCTTGCCGGTGATGCTGCCGATGACCTCGCGGCCGCCGAACGTCAGGGTCACGGTGTCCACCGCGATCGGGTCCTGGACGTCGACGCCGAGGACGACGAGCCGGCCGCGCGGGCTCAGGCCCGCGATGAGCGGCGACATCGAGGGGGCGTTGGACGCGGTCGCGATGACGGCGGCGGCGCCGCCGAGGGCCTGGAGCGCCTCGCCCGGGTCTTCGCTCGCGCTGTCGATGTAATGGTCGGCGCCGAGCCTCAGCGCGAGTTCCGCCTTGCCGGCGCCGCGAGCGATGGCGGCGACACGGTAGCCCTGCCGCGCCGCGTACTGGACGGCGAGGTGGCCGAGGCCGCCGATGCCCTGAACGGCGACGAGCCGGCCCGGCGCCGCGTCCACGAGACGCAGGCCCATGAACGTGGTGAGCCCGGCGCACAGCAGCGGCGCCGCCTCGATCGCGGAAAGGCCGTCGGGGACGCGGACGAGGCCGCTCGCCAGCGCGATCACGGACTCGGCGTACCCTCCGTCGAGGTCGGAACCCATGGCGGGCTGCCGGGAGCAGGTGACGAAGTCGCCGCGCCGGCACCGCTCGCACGTGCCGCAGTAGCCCGCGAGGTAGCCCACTCCGACGCGGTCGCCGGCCCGCCAGTCCTCGATCCCCTCACCCACGGCGTCGATGACGCCGACGATCTCGTGCCCGGGGACGACCGGGGCCGAGGGGTCGGGGCGCATGCCCTCGACGCCGACCGCGTCGGAGTGGCAGACGCCGCAGGCCTCGACGCGGATCCGCACCTGGCCGCGGCCAGGTTCCACCAGCTCACGCTCGACCAGGGAGAAGTTCCGCGCCCCGGTCACCTGGATCGCTCGATACGTGGACATGCTGCCCCTTTCGCGGTCAGATCGGTTCATCGTCTGGTTTCATAATGACCGGTCGTCTTAAAAGAAGTCAAACACTCCTTGCGTGAGGTGTGGTCGCCTACCGGCCTGGGGTTTCTTCGCTTGGGGTGGTAATCTTCCACGGGTCGAGACGATCGGTCGTTTTGCTCGGAGGTGGCGACGCATGGCCCGGCACAGTCTGCGCGGAGAGCTGGTCGAGGCCGCGTTCGAGCAGTTCCACGCCCACGGCTTCAACGGCGCGGGGGTGAAGGACATCACCGACGCGGCGGGCGCGCCGAAGGGCTCGTTCTACAACCACTTCCCGTCCAAGGAGGCCCTGGCCGTCGTCGCGCTGGAGCGGTACGGCTCGACGCTGCGGCTCGCGGACCTCAAGGACTCCTCGGTGGACCCGCTCACCCGGCTCCGCAGGCACTTCGAGTTCCTCCGGGACGGCCAGCTCGACCAGCGGTTCCTGCGAGGCTGCCTGTTCGGCGACTTCGCCAACGAGATAAGCGACCACAGCGAGATCATCCGCGAGGCGATCCGGCAGGGCTTCGCCTACTGGGCCGAGTGCCTGACCTGCGCCGTCGCCGACGCCCAGACGGCGGGCCAGGTGTCGGCCGGGCAGGACGCGGAGACGCTCGCCGCGTTCCTGCTCAACGCCTGGGAGGGGACGCTGATCTCCTCCCGTACCGAACGGTCCGCCAAGGCCTTCAAGCCGTTCTTCGACACCGTCTTCGGCGTCCTGCTCCGCTGATCACACCGCCGGACCGCCGCCGCCCGGCAGGCGGTGGCGTACGTAGAGAGCGGCGGGAACGGCCATGGCCAGCAGGACGATCCCGCCGATGAGCAGGCCCAGGTGGACCGCGTCGGTGAAGGCCTGCGCGACCGCGATGTTCACCGTCCTCGCCAGCGAGGCGGGGAGCCCGGTGGTGCCGCCTCCGTGCGCGGCGCCCGTGACGACCTGGTCGGCGCCGGGGCCGGGAAGCCCGGCGTCCACGAGCCGCTCACGGAGGTCGCGGGGGAAGCGGCTCGTGACGATGGTGCCCAGCACGCTGGGTCCGAGGACGCCGCCGAGCTGGCGGGCCATGTTGACGGCCGAGGCGGCCATGCCGGCCTGAAGCGGGGGGACGCTGCTGACGGCGGCGGATGAGGAGGGCGCGACGAGCAGGCCCGAGCCGACGCCGGCCAGGAGGAGGCCGGGCCATATGGCGTCGAATCCGTCGAAGGGGCCGACGGCCAGCAGGGCCAGGGCCCCGGCTCCCATGAGCACAAGGCCCCCGGTGAGCATGACGGTGAAGCCGACCCTGCGGACCAGGCGCGAAGCGACGGCGCTGACGGCCACGTACGTCGCGAACATGGCCAGCAGCCGCACGCCCGTGCCCAGGGCGCTGACCTGGTGGACCCGTTCCAGGTAGAGGACGGTGAGCAGGGAGATGCCGACGAACCCGAACATCGTCGTGGCGGCCACACCCATCACGGCCGTGAACGAGAGGCTGCGGAACAGGCGCAGGTCGAGCATCGGGTCGTGGTGGCGCAGTTCCACCCGGACGAACAGGGCCAGCGAGAGGGCGAAGACCGCGTACGCGGCGATGATGGGCGCGCTGGTGTATCCGGTCGCGCCGCCCTGGATGATCGCGTACGTCGCCGAGGCGATCGTCACGGTGCCGAGCAGGACCCCCGCCGGGTCCAGGCGGCGTGACGGGTGCTTGCTCTCGTGGACGAACAGCGGCGACAGGAGCGCGGCCGTCGCGCCGATGACGAGGTTGATGAGATAGACGGGATGCCAGGAGAAGCGCTCCAGCAGGGCTCCGGCGACCAGCGGTCCCACCGCCAGGCCCAGGCCCGAGCACGCGGCCCAGACGCTGATCGCGGTGGTGCGCTCGTGCGGGTCGGTGAACGCGACGCTGACGATGGTGAGGCTCGTGGGCAGCACGGCGGCGCCGCCCACGCCCATGACGGCCTGCGCGGCGATCAGCGTGCCGGAGCCGTCGGCGAGGAAGGCGGCCAGGCTGCCGGCGGAGAACAGGACGGCGCCGGAGACGAACACCAGCCGCCGCCCGACCAGGTCGCCCAGCGTCCCGGCCGACATGACCAGGCTCACCACCGCGAGGCTGTAGGCGCTGGTGATCCACACGAGCGTGCCGGCCGAGGCGCGCAGGTCGTCCTGGATGGCGCCGAGGGAGGAGATGGTCGAGGACACGTTGACGAAGGCCATCATCACGCCCAGGCACACGACGAACAGGCCGAGCCAGCGCCGGCGACCCCCGGGGCCGGGGCGCCCGTCGTCGCGCCGGATGACGGCCGGTCTGGGGACTTCTCCCACCTGGCTATGCATTTCCATAGTGAGGACGATAACACCTGACTATTGCCACTCATAGCCAGGGCGTAGGATGGCGGGCATGACGGAGAGTGCGCACAGCGCCCAAGGCGGCGACGACGTGATCACCCTCGTCGGTCCGTTCGCCGACCGCGACGCCTGGACGGCGCAGGGCTGGTGCTCCATCGAACGCGCCCTGGAGGTCGTCGGCACCCGGTCGGCCATGATCCTGCTCCGCGAGGTGTACTACGGCGCGAACCGCTTCGAGGACCTGGTCCGGCGCACGGGCCTGAGCGAGGCGGTCACGGCCGGCCGGCTGAAGCAGATGGTCGCCGACGAACTGCTCACCCGGCGCCCCTACCGCGAGCCGGGGGCCCGGACGCGATCCGAATACGTCCTCACACCGCGCGGCCGCGCGCTCTTCCCGGTGCTCGTGGCGCTGATGGAGTGGGGCGAGAGCCTCCAGTCGAAGACGGGCGTGGAGTTCGTCCACGCGGAGTGCGGCGGTCACCTCACGGCCGAGGTGCACTGCGAGCGGGGGCACCACGTCACCCTCACGCAGACGCAGGCACGACTCGCGCGCTTCCACGACGACGCACGGCCCGGCGAACCCGGGACACGAGCCCCGTAGGACTGCCGAGACGGCGGTCGTGCCCCTGAGTCCACTGTCGGCTTGCCTAGTGACTGAACACACGTTTAGTATACTGAAAATGAGTTCAGCGCAGCCGCCTCCAGAGGATCTGACCGCCCGGGCGAAGATCCGCAACATCGCCGTCGCCCACTTCGCCCGCGACGGCTTCCAGAGGGCGAACCTGCGGGCCATCGCCGCCGAGGCCGGTGTCAGCATCGGCCTGATCTCCCATCACTTCGGCAGCAAGGACGGGCTGCGCGCCACCTGCGACGAGCACGTGCTGCACGTGCTCACCACCAGGGCGCGCACCGCGGGCCGTCCCGACGGGGTGCGGGACCTGGCCACCGTGTACCTGTCGAACCCCGAGGAGTACCAGGTGCTCGTGCGGTACATGGCCCGCGCGATCCAGGAGGACGTGCCCGCCGCGGGCACGTTCGTGAACACGCTGGTGGAGGAGTCCGAGGCCGTCTTCAGGGCCGGGGCGCGGGACGGCACGATGCGGCCGTCCTCGGACCCGCGGGCGCTGGCGGTGCTGAGCGTCATGGTCAGCATGGCGACGCTGACCATGGCCCCTCCTCTGGCGCGCGCGCTGGGCCACGAGCGCGTCGGCCCCGAGGTGATGGCCAGGCTGGCGCTGCCGGCGCTGGAGCTGTACACCCACGGGCTCTACCTCGACGACACGCCGCTCAAGACCGCGCAGGAGGCCTGGGACGCCACGCGCCCATCCGAACCCCAGGGGGAAGCATCCGAACCACGACGCGAAGCATCCGAACCACGACTCGAAGCGCCCGAACCACGACGGCAAGCGCCCGAACCACGACGCGAAGCATCCGAACCACGACGGGAAGAGAACTGACCACCATGGGCATCGCCCTTCCGGCACTGACGCCGGCGCAGGAGAGCCTGTTCCTGACCCTGGGCGGCAGGGCGCTCGACAGCCGCCTGCCGCACCCCTTCCTCGGCGACGCCATGGCCGACGAGATCCTCGGCCGGACCGGATACGACCTCTCCCGCTTCCCCGCGCTCGCCAGCCGGCTCATGGACGAGCGCACCAGGGTCTTCGACATCGCCGTGCGGGCCAAGCGGCTGGACGAGGTGGTGGGTGGGTTCGTCGCCCGTCACCCCGGCGCGCTCGTGCTGGACCTGGGCGCCGGCCTGGACGGCAGGGTCTTCCGGGTGGATCCGCCCGACGGTGTCGAGTGGTACGACGTCGACTTCCCCGAGATCGTGGCCCTGCGGCGGCACCTGCTGCCCGAGCGCGCCGGCGCCCACCACCTCGCCGCGGACCTGACCGATCCCCACTGGCTGGACGCCGTTCCCGCCGACCGGCCGACCGTGATCGTGGCCGACGGCCTGATCGGGTTCCTCTCCCAGGACGACCTCGTGGCGCTGCTCAACCGGCTCACTCACCACTTCTCCGGCGGCGACCTGGCCTTCAACGCCTACACCACGTACGCCGTCTGGGCGCTCAAGCACCTGCGCGGCTTCGCCGCCATCACCGGGGGCGTCGCCAACCCCGGCTTCAACGACCCCCACGCGCCCGAACGATGGGCCCCCAGGCTGCGGCTGGTCGAGGAGATCTTCCTGACGCGGGCGCCCGAGCTGGCCCACATGTCGCTGGGCGGACGGCTGGCCGCCCGCCTGGTCGCACCCAGCCCCACCCTGTCGCGGATGGTCGGCACCACGATCCTGCACTACCGCTTCTGACCGGCCATCGCACGGGGCCCGACGCCGAAATCAGCACCGCGGTCCATCAGGCAGGTTCGACGGGTAACCACAGCTCGCATGTCGCCGTGCTGAAGTCATCCGCGCGCTCGAGGACCGTGACGATCGACGGACCTGGCCGCATACGCCAGGGGTTGGAGGGGAACCACTCGGTCACGGTCGCCGCCCAGGTCGTCTGCAGCGCCTGCGGATGCGGTCCGGCGGTACGGAAGACCGCCCACATGCCGGCCGGCACCTCGATGGCGTCGAGGTCGTCGGGGGCCGGCGTGTCCCGGGAGACGGCGACCCCGTGCAGGTAGGTCAGTTCGCTACCCTCTGTGCCGTCCGGGTCGAGGTCGGCGCAGACTTGCAGCAGGCCCCCTGGTTCTGTGTCGCCGAGGGCCTTCAGCCGGAGATGCTCCTCCTGCGGCAGCGCGGTGATGTGCCGCTGGATGTGCGGGTTGACGCCCTGGTGGATGAGCGGAACCCGGGCCGCGTGTCCGACCAGCCGGAACGCGGGGCGGTCGATGATGCGGGTGTCCATGGGGATGCTCCCTTCGACGGTCAGGCGGAACCTGAGCTGCGGTTGTGCACGCAGGGGGCCTCCGTCGCGGCGCACGTCCCCGGGGCCGGAACCGTGGACCGCGCGGAACGCACGTCCGAACGCCTCGGCCGAGCCGTATCCGTGCCGGACGGCGATGCTCAGCAGATCGTCCTCGCCCCGGACGACGTCGGCGGCGGCGACGGTCATGCGGCGGCGGCGCACGTACTCCGACAGCGGCATGCCGGCCAACGACGAGAACATCCGGCGCAGGTGGTACTCGGTCGTGCCGACTTCCCTGGCCAGCAGGTGGACGTCGATCTCCTCGCCGAGGTGCTCCTCGACGAGATCGACAAGCTTGTTGAGCGCCGAGATCATCGGACCTCCCTCCGACGTCAACCCTGCCGGAACAGCCCCGGCCCTACCCGACCGCAGCGATCCGATCCGATCAGCCGGCCGAACGAACGCGACGGTACGGCGCTGAGCTGTGCATGCGCTACATGGGTGCCGTGCGGGCCAGGACCACCGGCTGGGCGGCCGCGGCCGGGAGCTCGATCGGGGGAGAAGTCCGCTGCGCTATTGTGGGCGCGCCCATTTCTCATGAGCGCGGTGCCTGATCGCGGAAGGAGCTGAGATGGTGTCCACCGGACGCGCTTCGATGAGCATTCAGGTTCGACGGTCCCAGCCAGGTGCCGAGGCCGAGTTCGTGACGGGGCTGGAGTGGCTCTTCGCCCCGCCCGGCAGCCGTCCCCCGGATTGGGACCGCGACCGCGCCATCGAGCGCACCACGCGGGTCCTCGCCTCCAAGGACGCCGCGCTGTTCGAAGCCCGCTCGGACCAGGATCAGCTGGTCGGCGTGGCCAGCGTCTACCTGGACATCCTGTCGGTGCGCTTCGGCCGCCGGGCCTCGATCGAGGACCTGGCGGTGCACCCCGAATGGCGCTCCCAAGGCGTTGGCACCGCCCTGCTGACGGCCGCCAGAGCATGGGCCCTCGACCATGGCGCCGACTACGTCTTCCTGGAGTCTGGCGTCTCCCGAACCGAGGCACACCGCTTCTACCTCCGCGAAGGCGCGACCCACATGGCAGCGGCCTTCAGGTGGACCACAGAACACCCCAGCTGACGGACTCGGCGGCAGGTGGTAGGCGATGCTCGCCGCCTACGATCTCCGCCGCCACGTTACCCAAACACTGATCGGCACAACTTCACCGATCCCTACCTCACCTGCACAAATGGCTGCGACCGTCGTGTGAACGTCGCGATCATCACTACCGGTGCCGGTCCCCGCAGGAGTTCACGGTCACCAACAAGGTCGTGCAGCCCCGTGACGTCTGCGTACGCGAGACCGCCGTCCTGTTCATCTGAACCATTGGCCGACCGGAGAAACTCACCCTAATCGCCCTCGCTCGACCGTCGAGCCGACAAGGCCATGGGCCTGCGTGTCATCTTCGCCCCTGAATCCAAGAAACTGCGGGGGAGCAGTGGCCCCTCAGCTACTCAGCATGTCCCGTTGGTAAACTGAGTCAACGAAGACGAGGGCGAGGCGAACATGGCGGAGCCATCGAGAGAACCGTTCACCATCACACTGGCGGAGACCGCGAGGATGGCTGGAGTCGGACGTGCGGCGGTCAGCAACTGGCGACGGCGTTTCGACGACTTTCCGAAGATGAACGGCGGGACGGACAGCAGTCCGGTCTTTTCTCTCGATGAGATTGAGCGATGGCTCCTCCGGCACGAGAAGATCAAACGGGCGACCGGTGGCCTCAAGAGCTTGTGGCCCAGGATCGAGGCTCTCGGTGACCGGGACCTGATTGGTGCGGTCATCATCGCCGTGGGCACCGAGCTCGCTGGCGTCGAGCCGCCAGCCTCATCCGAGGTGCGAAACGATCCCGAACTCAGAGCGCTCGTCAGCCAAGCCGTTGATCTGGCGGGGAATGAGGACATATCTGGCTTTCTTGAGGCGCTCTTCGCCCGTTTCCTGAAGGCGTTCGTCAGGCAGATCCCCGCCACCCCTGCGCCGTTGGCGGACCTGATGACCGCTATCGCCGCCTTGTGGCATAACAGTGCCGTCACGTCGGTGCTGGATCCCTCCTGCGGTACGGGAAATGTTCTGATCGCAGCGCAGCGGTCATGGCCTGCCGCGAAGCTGGCTGGGCAAGACCATGATCCTCTCCTCGGCAGGATCGCCGAGTTGCGGCTGCAGCTCGTAGGTGCTTCCGATGCCGTGATTTTTGCGGCCGACAGCCTCCTGACCGGCAGTTTTCAAGACGAGGTCTTCGACGTGGTCCTCTCCGTCCCGCCGTCGAACGAACGTGAATGGGGCCAAGCCGAACTGGCCACCGATGCGAGATGGGTCTATGGGCAACCGCTGCGGACGGAACCGGAACTTGCCTGGGTGCAGAATGCGGTCTCTGCTCTCGCTCCCGGTGGAGTGGCGGTCCTGCTGTTGCCGCCGGCCGTGGCTACGCGTCGCGCCGGACGAAGTATTAGAGGTGCGCTCCTTCGGACGGGAACTCTGCGTGCGGTCATCTCGCTTCCGCCGGGAGCGGCTCCGCCTTTCGGCATCGCTCTGCAACTCTGGGTGCTGTGCAAGACCGCCCAGGCGGCACCTGTCGAAGACCCTCTTTTCATCGACGGGAGCGGCCATCGTTCCCTCGATTCACTCGGCCGGACAATGATCGGATGGGAAGGCCTCAGCCTGCAGATCGCCGGAGCGCGTAACAACTCGCCCCAGCAAGGCTCGGTCCGCGTCCCTGTGATCGAGCTGCTCGATGAACATGTAGATCTCACGCCCAGCCGCCGGATCCCCGCGTCAACGTCGTCGGCGGCGATGCTGTCAGCGTCATGGGCGACCTTCGACACCAAACTGACCGAGATCACCAAGCTTGGCCGTGAACTGTCCCGGTTCCGTCCGTCAGCCGCACCTGAGAAGCCCTCCTTCGTGACGGTCGCCGAGCTAGAGCGGTCCGGGGCGCTGGAGATCATCACAGGCCGCGCGGTACCAGAGCCTCTGCTACGTCTCGGTGAACGGGGGCAAGGGGGAGTCCCTGTCTTGCTTCTCTCCGATCTCGGTGCCGACGGTGGCCGATGGATCAGCCGCGAGGATGCCCTGGAGCACGGCGGGCAACTGACGGCCTCGACGATGGATGACCTGATCGTGGTTGCCATGTCGAAAGCGTTCGATCTCTGGGTGGAGGACGCGGCGCCCGTAATCTTCGGACCACATTTCCAACTGATCCGACCGGACCGTTCAGTGATAGACCCCTGGTTCCTGGCGGCCTGCCTGCGCGCTCCAGACAATGTCCGGCAGGCGGGACACCGGGCTTCCTCGTTGTCCCGAGTGGATGTGCGTCGACTCCGAGTCCTCCGCCTGCCATTCGAGCAGCAGCGGGCGCAAGGCGAGATCTACCAGAAGGCGGTCTCTCTGAAGGGAGCCATCGCCGCTCTCACTGCAGAGGGCGCACACATCCAACGTGCCGTGGAAGAGACGATCACTACCGGTCGGCTGATCGTCCCGCCGGGGTGAAACCAGTCTCGGCCAATTCCTCCGCGATTCTGTCCCGTCTGGTGAAGAGTTCTGCCGGATCGGAGGGACGGAGGATCAATCGTGCCTGGTTCCAGAACTGGAACGCCTCCTCCACATACTGCGCCGCGAGCTCACATTCCGCCCTGCCGAACAGTGCCGCGATGTAGACGTCCCGTAGCGGTCCAGTGGCGTGGTCCTCGCTCAACCGGGTCACCATCCGATAAACGTCACCCGCTTCCAACCAGTTCTCGTCCTCCAGCTCCGAGTCGGCCAGGCAGAGCTCCGCTCGTAACACATCGGCGTCTGAATGCCCCCAGGCCTTCCGCGCATCGAGCATTGCATCGGCGAGCGCAGTGGTCGCGGGTCCTTTGCCGGTGCCGACCTCTTGCCGTGCCGCTTCCACCATCCCCCGGAACTGGATGCGACCCGGACGCGAGGCCGTTCTACGTCGTGTCTGCGGCTCGGGTACGGGAGCCGGTTGGACTGCTTCCTCCCCGCGGTGCCATGCGGTCGGGTCCGGCTCCAATACCGGATCGGGCGCCAGGGCTCCCGCAACGGGGAGGTACCGTCGCAATATCCGCAGGGCCTCCGCGACCTCTGGCCGCATTTTCGGGTCCTTCTCCAGCATGCGCGCCAGCAGATCGGCGAGCGGTTCGGGGACATCCGGCCTGAGACGCTCGTTGATGCGTCGCGGCACGACCTCCGCGTGGTTCCGCTCGAGGTCCCCTTGATGGGTGGGGAAGGGCGGCTGTCGGGCCAACAGGAAGTACAACAGGCAACCGCAGCTGTAAGTGTCTGCGGCGGCGGTCACCTCTCGGATCCCTTTGATCGCCTCGGGCGCCGTGTAGCCGGGAGTGCCCGGAGTCGAACCGAGCTTGGTCAGGCGAGTCTCCTCCGAACCCTCACGGTAGGCGATGCCGAAATCGAGCAGATAGATCCGGCCCGTAAGGTCGATCGCCACATTGAAGGGTTTGATGTCCCGATGCACAGCCTTGGCGGCGTGTACGACCCGGAGGATCTCGAGCAGATCCACCATGATCGCGGCCGCGACGTCGACCGGGAGCGCTCGATGTCTCATGACGTACGCGTCGAGATTCGGCCCGTCCGCATAATCCATGACGAACCACGGGTCGTTCGGCCAGCCGCCATCGGCGCGCAGGCGGGTGACGCCACGGCACTTGATCTTCTTCAGCAGCCGGACCTCCCTGTCGAACCGCCGGATCAGCTCACCCCGTGTCTCATCGTCGAGCATCCGGTCCGGACGTGGCCGCTTGGCGACGACCTTCTCGCCGGTGGCGACGACCAGGGCGACCCACACGTCGGCCATCCCGCCTTTGGAGAGCCGCTCGACGGCCCGGAAGCGCTCGTCCGGGATCTCCCACGTGTTCACAGCGGCGAGATTAGCATCATGTGCATTGACTATGCTCACAAATAGTGTTCTTCTAAAGCCATGCATGTGCCTACGGTCGGTGATCCTGGAGCCCTGATCCGGGTCGGCCTTCCCTTGCTGGCGGACGATCCCCGTACCTGCCCGCGTGGAAAGGCGCTGCGAGCCCGGCCACTAATACGGCTTGATCCGACGCGCTCTCGGCGGTCCCCGTTCGAGGACTTCGCCCTTGCCCCCGTGATGCGCGGCCTCGATCTTCAGGAGACTCAGGCGGATTCCCGCCACAAAGTGTGCCATCCCGTTCACATTGCGTGGGCGAAATTCGCGATTCGGAACTATTTCAATGCGCGTCGGGACTTCGAGGCCTGGCTCGGCGAGACCGGCCAGCAGCCTACCCACCCAGTGTCTGGGGACTGGGTGGCCATCAACCAGCTGGCCGAACCGGACGCGCGCGGCGCTCGCCGCTACGAGCGCACCGCCTGGGGCCGCCGCTACGCCTCGGCGGACGGCTCAATCCGCGAACTGTGGCTGCTGTCTGTCAACGGTTTGAAGGAGAGCCGATCCGAGGCCCAGATCGTCGCAGCCGCCTACGTCGCCGCTTTCGGGGTCGCCGCCACTTCCTCTTACGGCTCTGCGTTCGTCCCGGTCCAAGGCGCCCACCCACCTGCCGAAACGGTGCGGGTCGTCGCCGTGGGTTGCGGAGACGGTAAATGGAGCACCCTCGGCGAGTGGGACACCGCGACAGTCGCTCGCCGCTATAAGGAACTGGTTCGTCCCGCTCTCGCGCAAATGATCAGCGATGAGGAGACCGTGCCGGGCTCGGACTGCGTGGATTGTGACGGTCTGATCGGCTGCGTCCAACCTCCCCGGACCCCGCATCTGCTCGGCGTCGCCCGCCGCCAGAATCGCAAGCGCCGCAGCGTGTCCGCCTCCGACCTGCGCATCCATGCTGCCTGTCCGGCTCAGTTCCACGCTTGCAGGGTGCTCCATCTGCGTAGTCCTGATCCCGAACCGCTTCCGATTCGCCGGGGGCGTGCAGTCGATGACTGGTTGAACCTGCAGCACAAGGCGCGCCCTATCGGTGGCTGCCGTTCGGTGCCCCTCCCCGAAATGTTCCCCGATCTCGGTGCCGAGGAGCCCGCGGCACTCGCCATGGTGAAAGCCCATCGCGCAGTTTGCCCGCTGGACGGCCTCCGCGACCAGGAGACCGTACTCACCCAGCACACCGTGACCGCCTATGACGAGGACGCCGACGTCGTCGTCATCGCGTTGCCCGATCTGCTGTACACCGATGGTGGCGGCTGGGTCTGGCGTGAGACGAAGACATTGAGCACACGGCTCTGGGAGGGCCGCCCCCTGCTTGAAGCGTTTCCCCAACTCGCCTTGGCAGTGCTGCTGATGAGCGCAGGCGTTTTGGATGGCGACCCGCGACGCTCCCGGATCGAGCTCGAGGTGCTCTACCCCGACCGGCCGGCCGGCTGCGAGGAGATCGACCCGTTCGACGAGACCACTCAGGCCCAGGCCCGCGAAGTCGTCAGCGCTCTGGCCGCCCCGTGGGCTGAGGACACCGTCTATCAGGCCCGCCCCTGCGAGCGGACCTGTGGCACCTGCGATGTTCGTGCCTGGTGTGAGGAGGGGGTGTGATGTCGATCTCCGCGCCGCACGAGACGATTTTGCTCCTGCATACCTTGGCCACGGCCTTGGTGAACGCCGACAGGAGGACCGGCCTCGACTCCTTCCACCTCCCCTATGACGATGAGGCACAGCGCGCCCTGGACCGGACGGTCCTGGCCTGCCTGCTGCGCGGTGCCGAACCGCCGGCGAGCCTGGCGGAGCTGTTCTCCTGGTGCCGGGAGCGCCCTTTGTCGGATTGGCCGCTCGACTCCCTACCCGACACCATCGGCCCGGACGACCACCTGCTCGACCCGGGCGTCGGCCGTCCGACCGAGCTGTGCTTCGAGTGGAAGACTCGCAGCCAGGACAGTGCGGCTGAGCATCGTGACCGTGAGGTGATTCGTAAGGCGTTGCGCCTCTGTCTCGACGCCGGTGAACCGGAGGCATATACGGCGTTCCGCGGGCTTCTCATCGAGCAGCCGGTGCTCACCTCCACCGAGGCGTTCGCCGTGATGAGCGATCTGATGCTCGAACCGGTCCGCTCCATTCTCGCGGTCATCTACCAGGAGGTCAGCGATGGTCTCGTCCGAGATCACGTCTACGCGACCTGTGCCCGCTGCCTCACCCTGCTCACTCCCGTCCAGGACGGTCAGTGGTGGTGCGAACGCGACCGCTGCCGCCGCGTCGGCCCTCCTCCGGTGGGTCGGGAGATCGACTCGGGTGAGGATCTGCGGCAGCTGGAACGTCCGCTGCGGCAGTTCGTCACGGGCCCCGGTCAGGCCGAAGTCTCCCTGGAGCGGCGGCTGCGGCTGCCCCGCCTCGTCCTGGAGATGTGGCCGAACTTCGACAGCTATGACCTGCGTCTGACCTTCCCAGACGGTCAGGTCTGGGCTATCGACGTCAAGGACTGGGCTCATCCGTACTTCCTCGGCCGCGCAGCCAAGCCGGTCCCGCCCACGCCCCCATACGACGAGGCGTTCTGGGTGGTGCCGGCACAGCGTGTGCAGGAGCGTCCGGGCTACCTCGAGATATTTGCCCGGAACCGCCCCGCATCGGCTGCGGACCTCATCCTGATAACCGATGACGCCCTCATCCGGAAGGCCAAAGCCCGGCTGAAGGAGAACCGCCGTGCGTGATCGTGAGACCTGGTGCCAAAAGATCGTTCACGATCTGCGGCCGTACTGGTCGGAGCTGCGGTCCGAGCCATCTCTGCTGGGACGCTCGGCTTTCTGCGAGGTGGAGTTGCTCCTCGGCCTGCTGGTTCGGATCTGCCCGGACGAGCCGGTGGGCAGCGCCCATATGCTGCTCAGCGGCTATCGGTTCGCGGATGTCAGGGGCGTGGTCCACGGGGCAGCCGAGGCGACCGCCCTCGCCGCTGCCCGCCATCTGCTTCCCGCCCTGCGTCGCCGCCGGTCATGGCACCAAGCCGTCGAGGCCTACCAACGCGTCCCCGAACGGCTGCGCGCCTTCGAGGCTGCGGAGTTGTCCGCGCCGGTCCGGCCGCTGACGCCGACCGTAGTGGAAGACCGCCTCTCCGCGTACGACCTCGCACTGTCGGCGCTGCCCCCGTTCGCGGTCAAGCAGGTGCCGGTCGCTCCCGCCGGCCGGAGTACCTTTCTGGAGCACAGACGCATCGCCTCCGTCACAATCCCTGAGACGCTCTGCTTCGAGCCCGTTTCCGGTCACAATCTTGCTGCGGGCCGGCCCGGAGACGGTTCGCCGCTTCACCTAGACCGGGTGCAGCTAGCCGAGACCGCCGTATGGATGGACGAGCAAGAGCGTCTGGCTGCGGCGCCAGCGGGTCGCTGGCATTCCCGGCTCAGTCAGGTGCGGTTCGCGGTTCGACCTAGTCCCATCGGCGCGTTCACCGAAAGCGACACCCTCACTCTGAACGGCCTGCTGCACCTGGTCGGCATGGTCGGCGCGGGCAAGAGTACGCTGATGCTGATCACCGCGGTCTGGGCGGCTCGTCGAGGCCTGCGTACGACACTTGTCGTCGGCGATGTCGCGGAGCAACTGCGGATCACCAAAGCCCTGCGTGTCTTCCAAGAAGCCCTTGGCTTCACGGCTCCTGTCCTCGGGGCCAGCACCCGCGAGACCCATGTGCAGCGGCTTCATCGGCGGCTGGCCTCTCGCGGCGAGACCAATCTCCTAGATCACCTGGACGAAGCGTTCGACGACCTCAGTACAGCGTGCCCGCTCGATGCTCTGCGCGGTTTCGAGCCCGCTCGCCCGCTGCGATTCGCTGACGCCCCCTGCGTCACTCTGCATCCGCGCCCCTCGCGCAGGGCCGCTCCCTCGACCGTGACCCTGCGTCCTTACGACGGCACTACGGCGGCGCAGCCCGAACGGCCCGCCGATGACGTGTCCGGCACCCCGCACAGTTGCCCGATGTGGAGCGTCTGTCCGCGGCATCGCACGGCCCGATCACTCGTCGATTCTCTGATTTGGGTGGCGAATCCGGCCAGCCTGGTCCAAGCGGCCGTCCCGCACCCGCTCAACGAGGAACGAATCCGCCATCTCGAGCTGGCCTGCCTGCTGAGCGACATCGTGATCGTCGATGAGGCCGACGCCGTTCAGATGCGCTTCGATCAGATCTTCTCGCCGTCCGCGACGCTCGTGCAGCCCGGCCCGGACTCCTGGTTGGACCTCCTGCACTCCCACAAGATCAACGAGATGTCGCTTCGAGGTCGGCTCCCTCTCACCGACCCGGAGATCGAACGCTGGAACAGTGCTCTCACCACCGTGAGCGCCGCGACCGACCGGCTCTACCGCCCGTTGCTATCTGACGGGGAACTTCGGGACTGGATCGACATCGAATACTTCAGTCCGTGGACCCTCCAGGACAAACTTCTCGCCGACTGGTTCGGCGTCTCCGACACAGACTCGGACGAACCCACTGACGCTGACCTTTTCGAGGACGATAACCTTCCGGAGCCCGAGAAGGACCCGTTCCGTACGGCGCTCCAAGCGTCTTTCGACACCTTCCGCGACGACCCGCTCGGCGAACACGGACCCCATGACGAGATCACCACTCGGCTGATCGCGGTCGCCTCCGATCTGCTTCATGCCTTGGCCACGGCCGACGTCCGGCCGCGTGTTCAAGAGCTCTTGGACGCCCTGATCGAGAACACCCCGGCCGTGGTCACCAACCGGAACTGGCGCGAGACAACGTGCCGCAGGCTGGAATTCACTCTGATGCTGACCGTACTCGACCACAGGCTGGAGCGGCTGACGTTCCTGTGGCCAGTCGTCGAAGCGGCGCTGCGCCTCGACCCGTCCGGCAACGAACTGGGTCGGCGCCCCCCGCTGGACTATGCGCCGTTCGTGCCGGAGTCGCCTATGGGCAACGTGCTCGGCTACCAGTTCCTGCCCAACGAGCACACCCGCGACGACGTCGGTCGGCTCAGCGGAACCCTCCGGTTCTTCCGGTGCGCCGGCGTTGGCAGAGAGCTGCTGCTCAACCTCGATCGGCTCGGCACCGCGCCGGGAACACCGGGACCGCACGTCGTGCTCATGTCCGGGACGAGCTGGGCGGGCTCATCCAGTCGAGCTCACGTGCTCGCCCCGGTCACGGCGGTGCTCATGCCGTCTTCCGAGTCGATGGAAGCCGTCGCCAGGACGACCTTCACGACGCGTTTCCTGTACACCGACGACGACAAGCCCATCAGTGTGTCCGGTTTGCCGCAGAAGGTGCGTCCCGCCGTCGTGAACACGCTCGTCGAGCGGCTGGCGGGGCCGGGCCGTGGTGGCCTGTCCAACGTGATCGACCAGGAGTTGGCGAGAGTCTCGGACGGCTCGCGCAAGCGGGCTCTGCTGCTGGTCGGCAGCTACCGAGAGGCCGCGGCCGTCGCTGAGACCATGAGGAAGATGGACCGCTGGAAGAACGGAGTGCGGGTGCTGGCGTCCGACGACGCCGAGCTCGATCCCGCTGGTCTGGACGCGGCCGGAGTGCTGCGTCGCGGCGATCTGGCGACGTTCGCAGAGGATGGCTTGGCTGAGATCCTGGTGGCGCCGCTGATGGCGGTCGAACGCGGCCACAACATCCTCAACACGCAGCGGAACGCGGCGTTCGGTACGGCATTCTTCCTGGTCCGCCCGCATCCCCGCCCGGACGACCTGACGCTCGCCATCTTCGCGATCAACGACTGGGCGACCCGCTTCGTCCGTGACCAACCCCGGCGGGACGGCCGAGCGCAGGGTCCGCTGACCTTCTCCGAGCTTGTCTCCGACGCGCCGACCCTTGAACATGCCGGGCTGGCGTTCCGCCATCTCGCCCGAGTCGAATGGCGGCGACTGCTGTCCCGGCGCTATGTTCACTCGCTGCTCCCAATGTGGGAGAAGGAGGTCTTCGCCTGGGATCAGCTCGTCACTCTGTGGCAAGTGATCGGTCGGCTCGTCCGAGGCGGTGTCCCGGCTCGCGTCGTCTTCATTGACGCCCGGTTCGCCCCGCGGCTTGCGGCGGCGAACGCCCCCGGCCTTGGCTCCGCCGATACGCTCGTCGGACAGCCGGACGGCTTGCTCTCGTCACTTCGCCACGTACTGAGCAATCCCGACGACCCGGAGCTCGCGCACCTACTGTACGAGCCGCTCTACAACGCGATCCGCAATCTGACCGTCGGCTCATAGTCCTTCCTCGCGCCTTCCTCCCGAGGAGTCCGCCATGCCCGTCCGCTATCGCCAGGTCGGCACAGCCGCCTGGATTCCGTCCTCGCCTGACGCCTCGCTTGTCGTCGGCTACTGCATGCTGCCGTTTCCCGAGCACTGGCAGGAAGCGATTCTCGCCCTGTGCAGCGTCGGTCGATCCGAACCGGTCATGACCGTTCCAACGGCCCGGCTGGAGTACGCCATGCAGGCGCTGCTGCCCGATTTGCGAGTGCTTCCCCGACCTCGGCAGGGGCGTTCCGAGCCCGGCACGCCGTGGCTGCTGGTCCCGACGGACCAAGAGCCGCCACCCGATACCGTCTTCTGGAAGCTGATCAACGACTGGTTGGCCGAGCTCTCCCCGGACGGTGCCCGACAGGAGCTCAAAGTCGCGCGGACGGCGCTGGCCGCCGCTCCACCCCGCTGGACGAGGATTGACCTGGAGCTCTTGCGTTGTGGGCTGAGTGACGGTGGCACCGCCGTGCCCACCGAACACCAGTACCCGTTGCTGACCGACTGGGTGGCCCGCCGAATCCTGGCCCACGGCTCTTACCCCTACGAGGGCGGCTCGCTGGAGTTTCGGGCGGTCCCGCGCGGGCCACGTGACCAAGGCGCCGAGCTGGTCTCACAGCCGCTGCGGTTCGAGGGGCGCACTCGGCCCTCGTGGTTCTCGGTGGTCCTGAACGTGACCGTGCAAACGGTCCCCTTCCAACCTCTGCCGCGGGTCCATCTGCACTGCTCCATCCGTCGGTGGGCGACCCGGACGGGCAGGGACGGCCGAGTACGGATCCCAGCCCGCCGCAAGGTCACGGTGCTTCTTCGCCCAACTGTTCCGTGGCTGGCCGGTGCCCCACTCAGTGAGCGATTCGCCGTGGCCCGGTTGAGCCGCCGCTGGGATGAGGACACCAGGACCTACGTGACGGACTGGACGAATGGCGGCCCCACCAGGATCCTGAGCGGTGGTTCACTTGGCAGTCCGTTCCCGTCTGCGGATCAGCTGGTGTCTGCTCCGGACCGCTGGCTGACCGACGCCATGCATGCCGCGATCGTCCACAGCACTGCAATGGGCTCCCACGATGTCGGGACGGGTCTCATGCCGCATCAGCGGTCGCAGATCATCGACTGGGCGGCCGGAGCGTTTCCGCCGGAGCTGGTTCCGGTGGCGCCCCTTACGGAGACCACCCTTGCCAAGAGCACTCCGGCCAACGCCGTAAAGCGACGGTCCGAGGCCGAAGCCGCCGCTGAAGCGGAGCGTGCCGCTGCGCGTCGCCGCTCAGGTACCGCCTACGCGTTGTCATGCTTGGCGGCCGGCGATGCCGTCCCCGTCCTGGAGGCACGGCTCCTCTGGCAGACGCCACTCATGCGCGACACCGCGATCGCGCAGCTCGCTGCCCACCTCGGGTTGTCCGGCGACGGCGGGAGCCCTGCCCTTTTCGACGACGCCGAGACCCTCACGTGGACCACCCCCGAGCTGATCGTCCGGCTGCGCTGTATCAAGCTGACCGCCGGCCTCGCCGACAAACTCGCCTACGCGGAGGGCACCCGCCGTACTGACGCCGTGGTCGCGGCGGCGATCAGGACCCGCCGCATCGCGGCCGAGCAGTTCCTCAAGGCCGACGCCCCCGGGCTGCTGCCGACGATCGCCCTGATCGAGCTGGACCGTCGTGAGCACTTCGCGACTGACGAGGACCCGAAGTTCGCACTGCGGCTCGGCTGCGCGGACGCCCGTGTCCTCAGCCAGTTCGTCACCGTCCCCATGAGGGAGGGGCGCTACGACTCGGTGAAGACCGCACCGCACCGCGCGGGGAAGGCATGGTCAGACGCGCTCCGCCAGCTCGGTGTCCGGGTTCATCCCGAACATACCCTGACGGAAGGCGTCCCCGATGATCTGCGCTACGTCGCCCTGTGGATCGTCCGGAAGAACAAGACGACCGCCAACCGCTGGGCGGGCCACGTGCCGGTCGCCGTCCGAGTGATCTCCGTGGGCGGAGGCCTGGCCAAGGTCGAAGGTTGGGATCCAGACGGTGATGACGGGGCCGGATCCTGGGTCTCCTACCCGGAGATGCTGATCGGCCTGGCACGCAGGGCCGAGCTCGCTCCCGCCGAGGACGGGACTCGCCCGTCCTTTCGGCGGGACATGGACGAGCAGCGCCGCAGCACCGAGGAATGGCTCCAGCGGCTGTTGCGCACACTCCGCCGTACGCCGACGCTGCTGCTGGCGCATGCTCAGAACGCCCGCTCACACTGGACCTGGCTACAAGATGGCCGGATCGAGCCCGACCGCATCCGCACCGGCCACGCCATGCCCCGCCCCCTCGACCCGGATCTGCGGCTGGCGCGCGTACGCTCGACCTTGAACCGGGAGACCCCACAGTGGTGGGGCATTCACCCGGACGCCGGCGTCAATGGCCTGCCGTCCCAGCTGTGGACGCTGCCAGGCGCTACCCGCGTGTTCTGGAGCACCACCCCGAAGGCGAGCCAGTTCTCCGCCTCGGCCGTAGAAGCCGACAAGTTGGCACCGCGGGTGCTTCAACTGGGAAAAAACAAGGGTGGCTTCACGATCGACACCGATAAACAGGCATGGAACCCTGGCCTGGTCGAGATCTCCATACTGGGTTGCCACGAGGCAGACGGCGACATGCCGGAGGCTTTCGCCGCCGCTCTCCATCAAATGCGCCGTCCGCCGGACTATCCCGACGCCCTGGCACTCCCGCTGCCTATGCATCTCGCCAGGCTGGCGCAGGAGTACGTCCTTCCCACCCTCGCCGATGATGAGGAGGAATAAACCTACAATTGAAGAAGGGGCGCGGGAAAGCGATGTCCAGCTCGGACCGGCACGATGAGGTGCAGGTCAGTGGTGAGTCAGACCAGGCCGACGTGCTCAACGTTCTTAACGGGCTCGCTACACCGGGAGCGGAAGTGGCTCAGGCGCCAAGCAGAAGGGGTGGCCGACAGGGTCGGTTTAGACGCGCCAGCCATCGCCGTCGGAGCCAATGGAATCCGGTGCAGGGACGCGCCGAGAGTCAGGACGCGGCTTTGTTCGGCCTCGATGTCGTCGACTTCGAAGTCGAGGTGGAACTGCTTGGGGTGCTCGCTGTCGGGCCACTGCGGGGGATGGTAGTTCTTCACCGGGTTGAAGGCCAGCTCGATCTCGCCGAACTGATTTCGGCCCAGTTCTCGTGGCTGCCCTCCTTGATCAGGCGACCTGTCACCTCAGAGTAGAAGGCCACCAGTTTCATCGTGTCCGGGCAGTCGATGACGGAGTCGCAGCATCCCGCGATCTCGTCACAAGATCAAATCAGCCGGCTTTAAGACTGGCCCCTAGCTCGGGCAGGTGATCGGCGATGATCTGCCCGAGGTGACGCATGTCCACCAGGTGGTGGCGGATCTCGTGGGTGAGGTTGCGGCGGTCATCGGTGACTTGGCCGCCGAATCTTTCCATCTCATCTAGTAACCGCTGTTTGACGCCACAACGTGCTCGGATGTCTGGGACACGTTCGGGAGCGGGAGGCATCCAAAGAGACATCCGGCCGTATCGATCGGACGATGTGAAGCGCCGCGCGCGCGGCGACGATGCTCCGCGTGACGAGAGAAAAACGAGCCACGTCCGGCACCGTGCACCGTAACGTGTGGTTTCCGGGTCGCCTGGTCGGAGGGGTGACGCTCGTCATCGGGCCGGTCGGCTGGTTCGCGGGGCTGCTGCTGCGCTACCTGGTCCTTCATTCGGGGACCTTCACCTCCGAGCAGCTCGCCTGGTTTCGTGAGCAGCCGTTCGCCGCCCCCTCGCAGCTGGCCGCGTACGCGCGTGAGCCGGCGCTGGTCACGGCCGGTTACGCCGTGTTCTGCGCGGGGGCCGTGCTGCTGTGTCCCGCGATCGTCACGCTCGCGCGCGTCATCGCCACCCGGTGTCCCCGGCTTGCGTTCTGGGGTGCCGGGCTCTTCGTCCTCGGCCTGTTCTCGCGGCTGTACTTCACCGGTGTCGAGCAGACCCTGTTCCAGCTGACGGGGCGGCTGGGCCTCGACCGGACGACGGGGCTGGCGATGGACGCCTACGTGGACATCTCCTACGGGCCGTGGCTGGTTCCCGTCCTCTGCTCCGCCGGGGCGTACCCGGGAACGCTGCTCCTGGCCGTGGGCGCCTACCGGTCGGGGACGTTCGGGCCGGTCCGGTGTCTTCTGCTGCTCGGGTGGGGGACGCTGTGGGGAGGAGTGCTCAAGGAGAGCCTTCTCTCCGACGTCGTTGTGGCCGGCCTCGCCTGGCTCGCGTTCGTCCCTCTGGGCGTCCAGGTGCTGCGCGGCCGCCTTCCGGACGTCCGGACGTGGACGGAACGGCCGACCGCGTACCGCCGCGGATCCTCGGCTGGTGACGGGCCCGCCTACGCTGGGCTCCGTGGTGGATACGTCATGGGTGTGGTCGCTACGCGATCGCCTGGCTCCGCGCACGCTGCCCGCTTTCGCCTTCTGCGCCGCGTTCTTCCCCGTCGTCAGCGGGTCGCGATCGTATCTCCAGAATTTTCTGCACCTGTCCCTGGTCCATGACTACGCGCAGGCCACGCTGGTCGGGCTGCTGGCCGCGTCCGGGGTCGCGGTGGCGCCGAGGCGGGTGTGGCCGCTGCTGACGGTCACGGCCGTGGACGCGCTGGCGCGGTCGCCGGGTCTGCTGGTGGCGGTCACCTCCTACGTCGTGGCGACGACCTGCCGGCGCCGGTCCCATCTGGCGACCTACGCGATGTCGGCGAGCCTGCTCTTCGTGCTGCCGCCGCCCGGGGCGGCCCTGGCCTCCTCCCTCGGCGGCGTGGCCCTGTTCGTCTGGCTCCCGATGGCGCTCGGGTTGTGGACCACCGCGCGCGGGCAGGTGCTGGAAGGACTGTGCGAGCGGGCCGACCGGCTGGAGGGCGAGCAGCTCGCCCGTACCGAGCGGGCCCGCGCGCAGGAGCGGGCCCGGATAGCCCGGGACATGCACGACGTGGTGGCGCACCGCGTCTCGCTGATGGTCCTGCACGCGGGAGCGTTGGAGATCAACGCGGTGGAGCGGGACACCGCGGCGCGGGCCGAGCTCATCCGCACCACGGGCGTGGACGCCTCGCCGGCCTGAGGGAGCGCGTCGAGCTGCTGGACGGGGAGTTCACGGCCCGGCGCGAGGCGGACGGGGGCTTCACGGTGCGGGCATGGCTCCCGACGTGATCCGGGTTCTGGTCGTCGACGACGAGGCCCTCGTACGGGCCGGGCTCCGCTTCATCCTGCAGGCGGCCGACGACATCGACGTCGTCGCCGAGGCGGAGGGCGGGCGCCAGGCGGTGACCGCCGTCCTTGAGCAC
Source organism: Sphaerisporangium corydalis (assembly GCF_025506355.1). Classification (GTDB taxonomy): domain Bacteria; phylum Actinomycetota; class Actinomycetes; order Streptosporangiales; family Streptosporangiaceae; genus Sphaerisporangium; species Sphaerisporangium corydalis. The sequence continues at coordinate 4,534 of NZ_JANZYP010000034.1, read as the reverse complement.
CGGCCCCAGGTCGTGCTCATGGACGTCCGGATGCCCGGCATGGATGGCCTGTCCGCGCTGAAGGAGATCAACCGGTCGCCGGGCGCGCCGAAGGTGGTGATGCTGACCACCTTCGACCTCGACGACTACGTCCACACCGCCCTGCGCCTCGGAGCGGCCGGATTCCTGCTGAAGGACACCGCGGCCCCGCGACCTGATCACGGCCGTCCGCACGGTGGCCGAGGGCAACGCCATGCTCGCCCCGACGGTCACCAGACGGCTGATCGACGCGTTCGCCGACCTGCGATCACCGGACGCCCACGCCGCCCGGGAGCGGCTGGCCGTCCTCACCGGCAAGGAGCGGCAGGTCGCCGGTGCCGTCGCCCGGGGGCTGGCCAACAACGAGATCGCCCGCGAACTCGACATGAGCGAGACCACGGTCAAGGCCCACGTCAGCCGCTCGCTCGCCAAGCTCGGGCTGACCAACCGCGTCCAGATCGCCCTCCTCGTCCGCGACTCCGGCTCTCGGTGATCCCCTGAGCCCCTGCCCGGAACACCGGGCGCCGCCCGGCGGGTGCTCATCCCGTACACGGCGCGCAGGGCCGGATCATTCGGCACGCGCACCGTGTACGTCTCGCGTGGGAGCTACGCCTTGGTCCAGTTTTGGCCGGCGCGGCCGTCGCAGGTTCTCACGATCACGGCCGCGGTGTTGGAGGTGCCGTTGACGTCCAGGCACAGCCCGCCGGCGGCGCTGGTGACGGTCCCGGAGGAGTTGAAGATCCACTGCTGGTTGGTGTTGCCGTGGCAGTCCCACAGTTGCACCCGGGTGCCGGATCCGGCGTTGGTGGGGGAGTCGACGCAGCGGCCGGCCGACTGATTGCGCAGCCGGAACGTGGAGCCGGGCGTGGGGGTGGGAGTGGGGGTCGGGGTGACGGTGGGCGTCGGGGTCGGCGTGCCGCCGCCTTCGAGGCTGGCGGGCACGGCGCGCAGAGCGTCGTACCAGGCGGTGGCCATCTTGGCGTAGCCGCCGGCGTTGGGGTGGACGCCGTCGGCCAGGTCGGCGGTGGTCAGTTTGCTGTACATGTCGACCAGGAAGATCCGGCGGCCGGCGGCGGCCCGGGTCTGCACCAGGCCGGGGATGGACGCGTTGAAGGCGCGCACGGTGGCGTCGGCGCCGTTCAGCGGGATGATCGTCGCGACGAACACGTAGGTGTCGGGTGCGGTGCTGAAGATGCGGTCGAGCAGGGTGCCGAGCCGGCCCGCCGCCCCGCTCGGGTTCTGGTACATGTCGTTGGTGCCGATGTGCAGCAGCACCGTGCGCGGCGTGTAGGTGCGCGACCAGTTCACGATGTTGGCGTCGACCTGGTCGATCCGCCAGCCCGAGTGCCCCTCGTGGTCGTGGTCGCCCAGACCGCTCGGCCCGTTGAACAGCGAGCCCACGAAGTCGACCCGGCGGCCGTCGGCCACCATCTTCTGCCACAGGTTGATCCGGTAGCCGCCCGGGACGGTCAGCCCATCGGTAATCGAGTCACCCAGCGGCATCACCCGCACCCCGCCGTTGGACTCGGCACCGGCCACACCGGTGGCGTACACGACCGTCGCGATCAGGGTCAATCCAGCGGCCAGGACGGCCAGCAGGCGCGTGAACATCGCCATGGAGTTCCCGTTCCCTTCCCCGCGCCGGGAGCACGGACAATCGACGCGCCACTGATGACGATCACGCTTCACGGGAATCGACGAACAGTGCGGGCCGGTGCAATGTGAACGCTAACACTTCATCTTTCTGGCAATTTCTCTGGCGGCCGGCGGTACGTGCCGGTGCGGCGGAGCCAACCTGACGGGGCGAGCCGGAGTCAAGAGGTGGGCATTCCCGCCTACCGGTGCCTGTGCGCGAATGTCGGCCCCAACTGTGACATCGACGCCATGCGTCCGCTTTTGAAGCGTCGTGGCCGCTGAAACATTCATCTGAACCGGCCCGGAAAGTTTCCGAAATATTTCGAGGAGGGCTCCTCCAGGGGGTCTAACTCATGAACCTTACGGCAGCCGGCCCGATAGTTGTGGAAATTCGGGTGTGATACATGCAGGTCAAGACCATCTACGGGCGATCATCTTGTGAAACATATCGGCCATACGCTTGACACATTTCGTAGCCTTTCTCACACTGAGTCCCCAGACGGCCCGACGCGCCCGCTTCGCCGGTGAGCGCCCGGCCGCCGGCTCATCGCAGGTGGTGGCCTGCCATGACGTCCGCGCACCGCGGACGTCATCGTTCCCGTCACCGAGGCTCCAGTGGAGGAACAGGCATGCGGAGGAAGGAAGTCACTCCAGCGGGCGAACACACCATCGCCACCTGCGACGGCCGAACCACCCGGAGACGGCCCAAGGCATAACCCCGACCACCGACGATTCCGCGCCGGTCCAAGCGATCCCCATCTGCGCCGGCGGGCGTTCCGACCTGTCACAGACCGCTGTTCGCACAGGCCCGTAGCCCGGTTCGGGCGGCGGCCAGGAGCGGACGTATCGCCCCTAGGGGCAGAGGGGATCGGGTTCAACAGATGATCGATCCATTCTGGAAGGCTCTCGGCACGGTCGCCCCCGGCCACGGAGAGCGACCGAAGGGTTCCACATCCGTGAGGTCGCGGCGCCGGACGGCCTTCGGCTCGGTCGCGGGCGCGGCGATGCTCGTCGCCGGCGGCACCATCACCAACGGTGCCGGCGGGCTGTGCCTGGACGCCAACGGCACGGCCAACACCGCGGGCGTGATCATCAGAACCTGCGACGGCCGCGCCACCCAACGCTGGACCAGAAGCTAGCCCACATTCCAGCCAGACTCCGGCATCCGGTCGCGGCGAGGGCGGATGCCGGACGAAGGACTGCAAGCTCCCACCCCCCAATCTGGAAGGAGAGCCCCTAGTGATCATCAGCTTGGGACGCTCTAAGATCCGTTCGACGGTCGTCGCGCTCGCGGTCGCGACGGCGCTGTCGGCCGCTGGAGCGGTGACGGTCGTGTCGGCCGCCGCCTCGGTGCCCGCCGGGACCGGCGCGGTGAGCGGCGCCGCCGTGCTGGCCGCCGGTGTCGAGGACGAGGGCGCCGACTGCGCGGTGCCCACCCTGCCCGACCAGGGGTCGTTGCCCACCAACGCGATGCTCCCCGACCCGTTCAGGAAACTGGACGGCACCCGGATCACCACCAATGGGGAGTGGCGGTGCCGGCGGGAGGAGATCAAGAAGCTGTCGGAGAAGTTCGTCTACGGCGAGAAGCCCGGCAAGCCCTCCAGCGTCACCGGGACGGTCTCCAGCAGCAACATCACGGTGAACGTGTCCCACAACGGGCGCAGCTCCAGCTTCTCGGCCAGCGTGCAACTGCCCAGCGGCACCGGGCCGTTCCCGGCCGTGGTGGTGCTCGGCGGGTTCGGCGCCGACACCGCCGCCATCCGGGCCGCCGGCGCCGCGACCATCAACTACGACCCCTACGCCGTCGGGCGGGAGGGCACCCCGCGTAACAACAAGCAGGGCGCGTTCTACAGCATCTACGGCAACACCAGCCCGACCGGGCTGCTGGCGGCCTGGGGATGGGGCGTCAGCCGCATCATCGACGTCATCGAGCAGTCCGGCGGCAGCGTCCTGCGGCCCGACATCGGCGTCACCGGGTGCTCCCGCTTCGGCAAGGGCGCCTTCGTGATCGGGGTGTTCGACCAGCGCATCGCACTGACCATGCCCATCGAGTCCGGCAGCGCCGGGGTGCCCATCTTCCGCGGCATCCCCGGTGAGGGCGCCCAGAGCCTGTCCAGCGCCTACGGCGAGCAGCCCTGGCTCGGCGACGCCTTCGGGTCCTTCACCGGCAGCCCCAACCGGCTCCCGGTCGACACCCACGAAGCCGTCGCCATGATCGCCCCCCGCGGGCTGTTCATCATGGACAACCCCCACATCGCCAACCTCGGCCCACGATCCGCCAGCGTCGCCGCCCTGGGCGGCGCCGAGGTCTACAAGGCGCTCGGCGCGGGCAGCAACATCACCTACTGGTCCGACGTCACCGACGGCAACCACTGCGCCAACCGGTCCGAATGGCGCACCCCCCTGCAGCAGAACATCCAGAAGTTCCTGCTGAAGACCGGTAACGCCGCTGGCACCATGCGGATCGCCTCCAAGGCCCAGGGCAACCTGGCCCAGTGGCGCGACTGGCAGACCCCCACCCTGACCGGCACCACCCCCACCCCCGACCCCACCCCCACCGTCACCCCGACCGTCACGCCCACGCCGACCCCGACCCCGACCCCGACCCCGACGCCCGGGAACACCTTCCGGCTGCGTAACGAGGGGGCGGGCCGGTGCGTGGACTCGCCGAACAGTGCCTCCGCCAACGGCACGCTGCTGCAGATCTATGACTGCCATACCAACCCCAACCAGCAGTTCACCTACAGCAGCGGCAAGCAGCTGCAGATCCTGGGCAAGTGCCTGGACGCCCCGACCAACGCCGGATCCGGCACCCGCGTCCAGCTGTGGGACTGCCACGGCAACACCAACCAGCAGTGGACCCTCACCTCCACCGGCACCG
>NZ_JANZYP010000033.1 GCF_025506355.1 Sphaerisporangium corydalis | reverse complement strand
CCCACCCTCATCCTCGACCAAAAAGAGATCACCGCCGCACCCCACCACCCACCCACCGCCAACGTCGGACCAGGCGACCTCGCCTACGTCATCTACACCTCCGGCTCCACCGGCGAACCCAAGGGGGCGATGAACTCCCACGGCGCCATGCTCAACCGGCTCCAGTGGATGCAGGACCGCTACCGGCTCGACGCCACCGACCGGGTGCTGCAGAAGACGCCGATGAGCTTCGACGTGTCGGTGTGGGAGTTCTTCTGGCCGCTGATGTCCGGCGCCCGGCTCGTCCTCGCCAGGCCGGAAGGCCACAAGGACCCGGCGTACCTCCGCGACACGATCATCCGCGAGAAGGTGACCACCCTGCACTTCGTCCCGTCCATGCTGGAGGTCTTCCTGGACCAGCCCGGCGTGGAGCGGTGCATGTCCGTACGGCGGGTCATCTGCAGCGGCGAGGCGCTTTCCGCCGAGCTCCAGGACCGCTTCCTCGACCGCCTCGGCACCGAGCTGCACAACCTCTACGGGCCGACCGAGGCCGCCGTCGACGTCAGCCACTGGCAGTGCGCGCGCGGCGACGCGACCGTGCCGATCGGGCGGCCGATCGCGGGCCTCACCCTGCACGTGGTGGACGCGAACCTGCGGGAGGTGCCGGCCGGCGTACCCGGCGAGCTGCTCATCGGCGGCGCCGGCGTCGGGCGCGGCTACCACCGCAGGCCGGGGCTCACGGCGCGGAAGTTCATCCCCGACCCGTTCGGCCGGGCCGGCGGGCGGCTCTACCGGACCGGCGACCGGGTCCGCCGGCGGGCCGACGGGGAGCTGGAGTACCTCGGCCGGTTCGACGACCAGATCAAACTGCGGGGCTTCCGCATCGAGCTCGGCGAGATCGAGACGGTGCTGGCCCGGCACCCGTCGGTGGCCCAGGCCGCCGTGGTCGTCCGCGAGGACCGGCCCGGCGACCAGCGGCTCGTGGGATACCTCACCCTGGACGAGCGGCACGCCTCCGGGGCCGCCCGGCTCGCCCGGCTGAAGGGCCGCCCGCTGCCCGAAGGGGGGCATCTGGTCGAGCTGGCGCCCGACCTGCCGCTCGTGATGCCCAACGCGCTGGACGGCCGGTTCGTGTACCGCGAGATCTTCGAGGACCTCACCTACGCGCGGCACGGCATCCACCTGCCGGACGACGCGTGCGTGCTGGACGTGGGCGCGAACATCGGGCTGTTCACCCTGTTCGTCGCCCGGAACTGCGCCCGTCCGAGGATCTACTCCTTCGAGCCGATCCCGCAGATCTTCCGCATGCTCCAGGAGAACATGGGCCTGCACGGGGTCGGCGCCGAGCTGATCAACAGCGCCGCCGGCGCCGAGGCGCGGGACGAGGTCGAGTTCACGTACTACCCGAACGCCTCGATCCTGTCGGGGCAGTACGCGGACGAGGATTCGGTGCGCGAGGTCGTGTCCGGCTTCCTGGCCAACGAGATCGGCGGCGACGCCGGGGACGAGACGGTGGGCGTCCTGCTGAAGGAGCGCCTGCGCGGCGTCCCGGTCTCCTGCTCGGTGGTGCCGATCTCGCAGGTCATGCGGGAGAGGGGCATCGAGCGCGTCGACCTGCTGAAGATCGACGTGGAGGGGAGCGAGCTCGACACCCTCGCCGGGATCGACGAGGCCGACTGGGCGCGGATCGACCAGGTGGTGGTGGAGGTCCATGACGTGGACGGGCGGCTGGCGTACGTGCGCGAGATGCTGTCGGCGCGCGGGTACCAGGTCGACGCCCACCGCGACGAGTCACTCCGCCACAGCGCCCTCTACAACCTCTACGCCCGCCGCACCCCCACCCCCCCGGCCCCCGCCGGCGTTCCTGGTGCGCTCGGCTCGTTCGGGTTCTCCGGGGACCTGGCGGACGAGCTGCGCGAGCACGCCGGTGGGCTGTTGCCGGAGTACATGGTCCCGGGGGCGTTCGTCGTGCTGGAGCGGCTGCCGCTCACGGCGAACGGGAAACTGGACCGCAAGGCGCTCCCGGCACCCGGCTCAGGACCCCAGACGTCGGGACGGGCGCCGCGCAACGTCCGCGAGGAAATGCTCTGCGCCCTGTACGCCGACGTCCTCGGCCTCACCCGCGTCGGCATCGACGACGATTTCTTCACCCTCGGCGGCCATTCCCTCATGGTCACCCGCCTGGTCGCCCGCATCCGGGACGTCCTCGGCGTACACGTCCCCGTTCGCGCGGTCTTCGACGCCAAGACCGTCGCGCGCCTGGCCCCCGCCCTCACCCCCGGCCCGGCGGGGCGGCCCCCCGCGATCATCGCGCGCGATCACCCAGGCCCCGTGCGGCTCTCGCACGGCCAGCAGCGGCTGTGGTTCGTCGAACAACTGCACGCGGGCGCGGCGGTGTTCAACATCCCGCTCGTGCTCCGCCTCCACGGCGAGCTCGACACCGAGGCCCTCCAGGAGGCGGTCCGCACCCTGTGGCGGCGGCACGCCTCCCTGCGGCTGCGCTTCACCGAGGCCGCCGGCCACCCCGTCCAGGAGATCGGCCCGGAGGACGGGTTCGACCTGACCCTCGCCGACGCGTCCGGCGACCTGAACGGACGGCTCCACGCGCCGCCCGGCCCAGCCGGGCTGCCCCACGCACCTTTGGACCTGGACGGGCTGCTCCACGACCTGCTGCACGAGCCGTTCGACCTGGCCCAGGGGCCGCTGCTGCGCGCCCACCTGATCCGGGTCGGCGACCGTGACCACATCCTGGCGCTGGTCGTCCACCACATCGCGGCCGACGGCTGGTCACTCAACATCCTGCGCCGCGAACTCGCCGAGTGCTACAACGCGCTCACCCAGGGCGGACGGCCCGGCCTGCCGCCCCTGCCCGTCCAGTACACCGACTACGCCACCTGGCAGCGGGACCAGACCGCCACCGAGCACCTGGACTACTGGCGCCACCAACTCGAAGACGCACCCGTACTGGACCTGCCCACCGACCACCCCCGGCCCGCCACCATGACCTACCAGGGCCACAGCCACCGCTTCCACCTCCCCCCCGACCTGGTCACCGCCATCCACCAAACCGGACACCAACAAGGCGCCACCCCGTTCATGACGCTGCTGGCCGCCTTCACCACCCTGCTGTCCGGCTACACCGGCCAGGACGACATCAGCGTCGGCGCCCCGCTCGCCGGCCGCGACCACCCCCAGCTCGACGACCTCGTCGGGTTCTTCGTCAACACCGTCGTGATCCGCACCCGCCTGACCGGCCGCACCGGCCAGCACGGCGACGACGCCCAGGACGGCGGCGTCCAGGACGGCGGCGGCGGCGAGCCCACCTTCAGGTGGCTTCTCGACCACACCCGCGACACCACCCTGTCGGCCCTGGACCACCAGGACCTCCCGTTCGACCACCTCGTGGACACCCTGCTCACCACCCGCGACCCCGCACGCACCCCGCTGTTCCAGGTCGCCTTCGCCCTGCAGAACACCCCCGCCGACCAGCCGGACCTCACCGGCCTCACCACCACCCCCATCCACCCCACCGCCGGCGCCAGCCAGTTCGACCTCACCATGTCCCTCGAAGAGGACGACCACGGCCTGCACGGCGTCATCGAATACCGCACCGACCTGTTCACCCACCACACCATCGAACGCCTCGCCGACCACTACCGGACCCTCCTCACCGCCGTCACCGCCGACCCGGACCGGCCCCTGTCCCACCTGCCCGTCCTGGTCCACGAGGGCGAGAGGTGGCGGGAGCCGGGGATCACCGCCGCCGAGGCCGTGCCCGACGACGGGCCTGCCACCCCGCGCGACGGGATCGAGCACGACCTGGCCGCGATCTGGCGGGACGTCCTGGACGTCCCGGCGGTCGGCCGGCACGACAACTTCTTCGACATCGGGGGCAACTCGATGCTCCTGGTCGGCGTGCGGGAGCGGATCAGGACGGAACTCGGGCGCGAGATCGCGATGGTCGACCTCTTCCGGATGTCCAGCCTGCGCGCGCTCGCCGGCCACCTCGCCGGCGACGAGCCACCGCCGCCCGGCACGTCATCCGGCGACGCGCCTGGAGAACCCGCAGGGAACCCGCTGCTCGCCGGCCGCCGACGGGCCCGCGCACGGCGCGACCTCGGCCAAGGCCGCACCTGACCCCTTCGACCCGGCACCACACCACCACCACGAACCGCGACCACCCGAACCGTGAAAGGACCACCAATGAGCCAGGAGCAGAGCCTCACCGATTTCCTCGCGGTCGTGAACGGCGAGGCCCAGTACTCGATCTGGCCGGCCGGGCGGCCGCTGCCGCTCGGCTGGGCCGAGGCTGGAATGCGCGGCACCGAGGAGGCGTGCCTCGCGCACATCGAGGAGGTGTGGACGGACATGCGTCCCGCGAGCCTCGCCCGCGCGATGCGCGAGTCCTCCGGCGACGCGCCCACCCCCGGTCAGGCCGCGTGACCGAAGGCTGATCTCCGAACGGCCGCCCGGCGCCCCCACAGGCGCCCGGCGGCCGTCGGCGTGCCCGGCGCCTCCCGGAAACCGCCTTCGCGCGGACCACCCCTCGCGGAATGACGCCTTCGCGCGGACCGCGCTTTCGCGCCGTCCCCCCATTCGGTCCGGTCGGAACAGGGCACCCCGCCCGACCGATGGGCCTGCCATCGAAGTCAGTGATTTCCTCTTCTGCTTTTGCCGCTTTCCATCCTCTCCAGGCTGCCCCTGACTGAGAGAGACGGCTCAACGTCCCACTCCACCAGCATGCCAAGACCCAATATGAAGAGATCAGCCATCCGGTACTGAATTCACGGAACCGGGATCAACCAGGGGAATTGGTGCCATGTCTACCAGCGCGCTCTACGACGCCGGGCCTTTCTCGAGCCCGTTCGACGACGCGGACGTCTGCGACATCTCAGACGCGTGCGACCGGCTCGACATCCCCGCCGTCCGCACCGGTTCGATCAAACCCATGTACCAGGGCTGCGCGCCGATCGTCGGCACCGTCTCAACGGTGACCCTCGTCCCGGGGGCCGGGGCTCCGTTCGACTCGCTCGTGGAGGCGTTCGCCGGCGCCGACGTCATGCTCGTGGACCTCGGCGGCCGTACGGACGTGCAGTGCTGGGGGACGGTGCTCGCGACGGCCGCCGGGCTCAGCGGCGTGCGCGCGGCGGTGGTGAACGGCGCCGTGCGCGACACCTCGGACCTGGCCGAGATGCGGTTCCCCACGTACGCGGCCGGGACGCACCCCGCGGGCATGCGCGGGCGGCTGGTCTTCGCCGGGGCCGGCGCGGACGTGCTCATCGCCGGGCGGCCGGTGTCCCCCGGATGGGTGGTGGCCGCCGACCTCAACGGCGTGGTCTTCTTCCCCGCCGACCGCGCCGACCGGGTCCTCGCGCTGGCCCGGGAGATCGCCGCCGCGGAACGGGACATGCTCGCGCGGGTCCGTGAGGCCGGCGACCTCACCACCGCTCTCCACCTCATGGCCAATCGGACCGACACAGACCGTAGGTGAACATGTCACAGCCCTCCCCCCGCACCCAGACGTACTTCGCCCAGAGCTACCCAGACGCCCGGTCGAACTTCCTGGACGCCGCCCGGCAGGCCGGCGCGGAGATCTCCTCCTTCCGCAACGACCACGGCAGCGACCCCTCCGGAGCGGACCTGTACACCGACGTCGCCTGGATCGCCCCAAGCGCGTCCGGACCCATCGTGACCCTGGTGTCGGGGACCCACGGCATCGAGGGCTTCTGCGGATCCGCGTGCCAGGTCGGGTTCCTTCGCGAGGAACTGTTCGCGGAGGCGCCAGAGGGCACCGGCCTGCTGCTGGTGCACGCGCTCAACCCGTACGGGTTCGCCCACGAACGGCGGGTCAACGAGGACAACGTGGACCTCAACCGCAACTTCGTCGACCACTCCGACCCGCCGCGCAATCCGGTGTACGACACCCTGCACGAGGCGCTCGTCCCGGCCGTCTGGGGCGGGCGGGAGCAGCGGGCGGCCGACCGGTCCCTGGGAAAGATCGCGGGGGAGCACGGCCTCAGGTACGTCCAGGAGGCGGTGACGGGCGGGCAGTACCTGCACCCCGACGGCCTGTTCTACGGGGGGACCGAGCCGGTGTGGTCGCACCGGCTGCTGCGCTCGATCGCGCGCGACTTCCTCGCCGGCGACCGGCGGATCGCGTACATCGACCTGCACACGGGGCTCGGCCCCCGAGGCTACGGCGAGCCCATCTTCCGTGGCGGCAGGGACCAGGACGCCCTCGCCAGGGCCCGTTCCTGGTACGGCCCTGCGCTCACCCAGTCGGAGAACGGCACCTCCAGCTCCACCCCGATCATCGGCAACACCGCCAGCTCGATCGCCGACGAGCTCGACGCGGATCAGCAACTCACCGCGATCACGCTGGAGTTCGGCACCCTGCCCGGCATCGCGGTGCTCGACGCCCTGCGCGCCGACAACTGGCTCTACCTGCAGAGCGAACCGGAGGCCGGTCATGTCAAGGAGATCAAACAGGCGATCCGGGAGGCCTTCTATCCACCGGATCCCGAGTGGCGCGAGGCCGTCTGGACGCGCGCGCAAGAGGTCTTCCGCCAGGCGTTCGCCGGCCTCGCTAAGGGCTGAGCCCGGAGTCCGACTTGCGGCATGCGTAACCATTGGTCATGGTTACAGCTCTTGTGTAACCCCATGGTGTAGTTACACTGACGCCATGGAGACATCGATCGGCATCTCCTCCCCCACATCGCCCCGCGTCTCGGCGCGGGAGCTCGCGGCGATGGACTTCCGGTTCAGGTCCGGGCGGCGGAGTCTCGACCTCGCCGCGACGCTGGGGGGCAGGCACCGCCGGCCCATCGAACGCCTGGGCGGCCCCGGCGACCTCGCCCGCTGGTTCGGAGAGGCCGGCCTGCTCGCCGGCCCGCCCCCGGTGGACGACGACCGGCTGATCCTCGCCAGGGAACTGCGGGAAGCGATCTACCGGTGCGCGCGGAGCGTCATCGGGGGCGCGGCACCGGCCCCCGGCGACGTCGCGGTGCTGAACGCGCACGCGGCCGTCCCCCCGCTCGTCCCGGTACTCGACGCCGCGACACGGGCGATCACCTGGACGGCGCCCGACCTGGTGGCCGCCGCGCTGTCGGAGGTCGCCCGTGACGCCGTCGACCTGCTCGGCGGGCCACAGGCCGAGCGGATACGCGAGTGCGCCGGCGACGGCTGCTCGTTGCTGTTCGTCGACGTCTCCGGCGCGGGCAGGCGCCGCTGGTGCGCGATGGGCGGCTGCGGAAACCTGGAAAAGGTCCGCCGTCACCGACGGCGAAGCGGGCCGGAACGAATCGCCGGCGAACGGCCAGGCGAGTCCATCGAACGGCCCGAGGGAGAAGCATTCCGGTGAAACGTGGCATCGACCGATTAACCCTGCTGGGACTGCTCGGCGGCACCCTCGGCGTCTCGACGTCGTTCGGCATGCTCCTGCTGCTCCCGCTGTTCCTCAAGGAGCGCCTGCACGGGGACGAAGCGGACTTCGGCCTGATCTCGGCGGCGGGCACGGTCACCGCGGCCATCGCGATCGGGATCCTCATCCGATACCCGCGCCGGTTCCCCCCGCACTACCTGCTCGGTTTCGCCTCGGCCGCCTACGCCCTGGCCGCCCTCGGCGTCTCCTTCGCGAACTCGATGTCCTGGCCGCTCATCGTCCTCGGCATGGTGCTGGGCACCACGTGGGCGGTGGCGTACACGACGGCGCCCATGGTGGTCAGCGACCTGTCCGACGACGTCAGCCGGAGCAAGTACATCGGCTACGCGACGGGAATGGTCCAGGTGGGGTTCGGGCTCGGCCCGGTCGTCGGCGACCTCCTGCTGCGCATGGGCATGGACTTCGCCGGGATCTTCCGCGTCGCGGCGCTGATCTCCATCGTGTCCGCGTTCATGGTGCTCCCGCTGCACCTCCGCTCGCCGGAGCTGCGCCCCGCCCGCGTCCGCGTGGCCGAGCCGCCGCTCATCCCGGCGCTCCTGGCGATCGCACGCTCGCGGGCCGTGGGCCCGCTGGTGATCGTGCTGCTGTGCGCGTGCCTGTTCACCACCATGAACAGCTTCCAGACGACCTACGCCGCAGAGGAACGCCTGTCGTTCAACGTCTTCTACATCGCCTACACGCTCTCGGTGATCATCACCCGCTTCGTGCTCGTCCGGGCCTTCCGTGACCCGAGCTCACCGCTGGTACTGGCCGGCGCGAGCGCCGGGCTGGTGGCCGCGGTGCTGCTGTTCCTGGTGGTCGGCGGCAACCCGCTGCTGTACGGCGTGGCCTCGGTCGCCCTCGGCGTCACCTACGGGCTGACCCTGCCGGCCGTGCAGGCGGGCGCGGTGAACGCGAGCGCCGAAGAGTACCGGCCACGGATGCTCCCCTTGGTGGGGCTGATGTTCGAGGTCGCCATCCTGGCGTTCCCGCTGGCCGCCGGCGCGATCATCTCGTCGTCGGGCTACACGGTCCTCTTCCTGGTCCTGCTCGGGTTCGCGGTCGCCATCGCGGCCCTCGGAGGGCGAGAGGCCCTGGTCGCGCGTGCCCCGGCGCCGGCGGCCGACGCCGGCTCCGCGCTGCCGCAGACCACTTCCTAGACCGTTCAACCCCACAACCCAATACAGAAGAAGGTACGCCATGCCGCGCATAGCGGTCGTCGGAGCCACCGGAGCGGTCGGGCGTGAGCTTCTCACCTTGATCAGCCGCTCCGAAGCGGCCTCGACCACGATCGTCCCGATCGCGTCCGCCCGGTCCGCCGGGACCGACCTTGGGGCACAACTCGGGCTCGGGTCGGGCATCGAACCGGTACGGACCCTGGACGACGTCGACTTCGGCGACGTCAGCGTCACGTTCTTCGCGGCCGGTGTGGAGGTCAGCAGGCAGGCCGCGGAGAAGGTCGCCAAGGCCGGCTCCCTGGTGATCGACAACAGCTCGGCGTTCCGGCTCCGCGACGACGTGCCCCTCGTCGTCCCGCAGGTGAACCCCGCGTCGCTCGCCCACCGCCCTCCGGTGAACCTGATCGCCAACCCCAACTGCTCGACCATCCAGCTCGTCCGGGCGCTCGCGCCGCTGCACGAGCTCGCCGGCCTGCGCCGCGTCATCCTCACCACTTACCAGGCGGCGTCAGGCGGCGGCATCCAGGGGCTGGCCGAGCTGGCACGGGACAGCCGCCGGCTCCTCGACGGGGCGGACACCCTCGCGTCCGGCCGGTTCGGCCCACCGCTCGCCTTCGACCTGGTGCCGCAGATCGGCGGCCTGAACGAGCACGGATCGGCGCACGAAGAGGAGAAGCTCGGCCGGGAGCCCGGGAAGATCATGGGACTCACCGACCTGCCGGTGAGCGTGACGGCGGTACGGGCGCCGATCTTCCACTGCCACGCCGAAGCCGTCTGGGTGGAACTGGGACGCCAGGTGCCCATCGCCGAGGCCGAGGAGGCGCTCGCCGGCACCCCGGGCATCCGCTTCTACAAGTCCGGCGACGACCCGCCCTACCCCACCCCCCGCCTGGTGGAGAACTCGGGCGCCGAGGGCCGGGCCCTGGTGCACGTGGGCCGGGTCCGGGCCGACACCGCCGATCCACGCGCCCTGTGGCTGTGGATCGTCGCGGACAACCTCTGGGTCGGCGCCGCGCTCAACGCCTTCGACATCATGCGGACCGCGCAGGGGTACGGCTGGCTGGACCGATGAGCGGCCCGTCGCCAGATCGGCCGCTGGTCTTCAAGTTCGGCGGAGCGTGTTTCATCACCATGGGCGACTATCAGCGGGTCGCCCGCTACATCGCCGACCGGCTGCCCGAGGCCGGCCGGATCGTCGTCGTCGTGAGCGCGATGTCCGGGACCACCGGCAACCTGCAGAACGCCCAGCGGGACCTGAGCGCCCGGCCGTCGGCCACGCTCACCGCCGCGCTCCTGATCACGGCGGACACGGTCAGCTCGGTCCTGCTGGCGACCGCGCTGTGTGAGATCGGCGTCAACGCCCGCCAGATCGAGGCGCGCCAGGAGGGTCTGACCGCGTCGGGGTCCCCCCAGGGCGCGCGGCTGACCGGCATCGACCCGGCGCCGCTGTGGGCGGCGCTCGCCACCTGCACGGTGATCACCATGCCCGGCGGTCAGGCGATCGACGAGAACAACGCCGTCGTCACGCTGGGCCGCAACAGCTCCGACCTGTCGGCCGTGGCCGCCGCGGTCTCTCTGAACGCGGAAGCCTGCGAGATATTCTCCGACGTGCCCGGCGTCTTCACCGCTGATCCCTATTTGCTGCCCGAGGCGCGGATGATCAGCGACCTGGGCTACGCCACCGTCAAGCAGATGAGCCTCGCGGGCGCCAAGATGCTCCATCCACGGGCCGTCGACATGGCCGAGCGGCACGCGGTGCCCATCATCTGCCGTACCTGCCCGCCGGACGCGACCTCGCGGACCGTCATCTCCGGGACCGCGAGCCCGACGGCGATCATCGCCGACACCCGCAGCGCCGTGTGGGCCTTCCCCGACCACCGTCTGCTGGCCAAGGCGGTGGCACGGATGGCCGAGGCCCAGCTTGAGGACCCTGGGATGTACGGTCTCGTCCTCGACTTCGAGGGCGTGAAGCATCTGGTGATCCCCGGCGGTGACCCGCATGGCGCGGCTCACCGCATCTGCGCGGCCGCGTCACCGCGGACCGATCTGCGTCTCCTCACCACCGTCCGCGATGCCGGCGACCCCGAATCCCTGCTCGTGCTGGAGGGGGACCTCCTGGTGGAGGCCCGCCGCCGGCACCTCATGCACTATCCCTCGTTCGTGCAGCCTCCGGGAGGCAAGGCCCGCTCACCGTTGAGCGGCCTGCTGACCCGTTCGGTCGCGCCAGAACCCGTGAGCTGACCCCTTCCTCCACGCGGGGTCCGGCCGGTGGCCGGGCCCGCCGGAATGCTGCCCGAATACCGGCCGAACGGCCCCGCTCTTATCCGGATCGCCGTTCAAATAATCCACGAAATGACAAATCACGAAAACTGATAGGGCCATCTCCAACCAGACGGTTCACCACAATTGACTCTCATCAACGTGGCGCACAGACTCGGTATCAAGCGAGGTGCACAAAGCCTCCAGATCGAAATCCTCCAGATTGGAGTGTTTCCCAGTGACCGCGACAATCAAGATTGATCCGGCTCGGCTCCGCCAGTTCGGAAAGGCGGAGGACAGCGTCTTCTGCCTGGTGACGAACCCTGAATTGCAGGACGACATCAGGATCATCAGGAACGGCGGTTACCGGGACTACATCGTCATCCCCTTCCGGACGGGGGAGCGCTTCGAGGACCTGCTCGCCGACCGGGTCCCCGAGCCCGCCCACATTCTGGCCATCTCGCCGCTCTCGTTCTTCGAGTCGCCGCCTCCTGAACTGCTCGGCCGGCGCAAGATAATGGGCATGGCCTGTAACTCCACACCGACGTCACTGGACGCCATCCAGCATTTCGTGGAGGTAATGGAGCAGACCGCCCCGGACGAGCAGGAACGCTTTTCCGACCGTTTCTTCGAACTGCTGGAGAGCACCGACCAGCTCGTCTACGTGGACGAGAAGCACGGCACCAGGGCCACCCTCCAGCACCTCGACCCCGAGCTGGTGTGGAACCAGCAGGCCGGCCCGCTCGACTGGGGTGACCAGCAGATCGTCCCGGCCGGAGAGATCAGCGTCCTGCCGATAGAGATCACCGACTTCCGCGAGGACCTGCACCTGCCGCTCGACGGGACGATCGCCTTCCGCGGCTTCCCCATCCTGCACAGCGGGACCCCGTCGTTCTCCCGCGCCGACCAGGCCCGCGTCCATTTCCAGCTCGCCACTCTCAATCTGCACGCGGTGGTCGCGAAGGTCGAGAACGGCATCATCACCGACATACAGCCGCACACCCCGGGTGCCCGTTCCGCGGTCGACATGTTGAACTCGATGTTCGATGTCGACTCGCGTTACCGCATCGTCTGGGAAATGGGCCACGCGATGAACACGAGCCTGGACATCCTGCCTGGAAACCACGCCATGAACGAGACGTACGGCGGAACAGAGGGATGTCTGCACTGGGGACTCGGCCTGACGCCGTTCACCCAATACCATCTCGACATCGTCTCGCCAGACACCACCGTGTACACCAATTCCGGAGAGGTCGTGCTCGGAGTCCCCGGCGGATACGAATCAGACCGTATCGCGCTTCGCAGGGTCTCCTGAAGCCCCCTCCGCACAAGCCGCCCGACCACGCGTGGGTACCTGCTATTCAACGGAGGGAGGTGGCTCTAATGGTGAAGACCGCCAGCAAGATCAAGATTCGCAAGAACAGCAACTACCTGGGCACGCTGCTTGGCTGAGCGACCCGCGTAACGCGAGGTTGCTGAAACATTAGTGCCTCGTCGAACTGAATTACCGGCAGGTGGGCCGGTCTCGGCCCACCTGCCTCCCATGGCTCACGCCTCCGCGCCGACCGAAGGTCCCCCGCACCCGCGACACGTAGCGAACAGGACAGAACAGATGAAGCGCCAGATCATGGTGAAGCCGGCCGCCTTCCGGCAGTTCGGCGCGCCCGCTGACACATTCTGTCTCGTGACCGACGCCGACCTCGCGGACGACTTCCTCCTCGACGAGAGCGGCGGATCGCACGGAACCTACGGCGCGCGGTCGTACCGCGACAGCCGCATCGTGCCGGTCGAGGCCGGACGCCCCCTCGACAGCGTCCTGACCGACGACATCCCCGCGAGCGCGGACGTCGTCGTCATCCGCAGGCGCGCGTTCCTGTCCTCGCCCGAGGCCGAGCTCATCGGAGCGGGGCGGCGGATCGTCGTCATGCCGTGCGCGTCGACCCCGGTCACCGTGGAGAACATCCGGTACTTCCTGGGCGTCGTCGAGCGCACCGATCCCAGCGCGCAGGCCAAGCGCGCCGACCAGTTCTTCGAAGCCGTGGAGGAGTCGGGCGGCCTGCGTTTCGCGGACGACGCCCGCTCCACCGCGTGCCAATTCGACCCGACCGGCGGCGACTACGTGTGGAACCAGCAGGCCGGCTACCTCGGCCCCGGTGAGCAGCAGATCGCCCCCGCCGGCGAGCTCAGCGTCCTCCCGATCGAGATCACCGACTTCGACCCCGACCGCGGCCTCGCGCTGGACGGGACGCTCACCCTGCGCGGACCGGCGATCGTGCACGCCGGGTACGACGAGGCGCTCGTCGAGCCGCAGGCCCGCCTGTACGAACGCCTGGCGCCACTGGAGCGGCATCCCGTCCTGCTCGACGTGCGCGACGGCGTGATCACCGGTGTGCGCGGCGCCGACACCGCCGCGCCGACGGCCGGGCTGGTCGCGGCCTTCGAGGAGCTGCTCACCGAGGACCCCCGCTACCGCACGATCTGGGAGCTGGGCTTCGGCATCAACACCGACATGCGGACCGTACCCGGCAACTGCGGCCTGAACGAGCCCTTCGGCGCGACCGGCGGCGCGGTGCACATCGGCGTCGGCCTGACGCCGTTCACCCGCTTCGCCCTGACGTTCCTGTGCCCCGACACCGTGGTCACCGACAGCTCGGACACCATCGTGCTGGGCAGCGGCCCCCTGCTCGGTCACGGCGCCAGGAAGATCAAGCGGACCTACGCGGGCAGCTGCGGCTGCCACTGACGCGGGCCTTCCATCACGCGACCTGAGCGAACCCAACAGGAAAGGCACGGACCAACCATGAAGACCACGATGCCGGAGCTCCGCCGCCGGGTTGACGACTACCTGGACGAGTGCATCCGGGACTTCTACAAGAACGTCCCCTACGCCCGCCACCAGCTCGAAGGCACCGAGATCAACCTCGACTACTACAAGCGGCACAACATCGAGACGATCCTGCGGCTCCGCCGCAAGCGCACCATCGACGCGCTCGCGCTCCAGTACTTCACCAAGGTCGACCCGATCAACGCCAAGGCGTGGGCGCACTACACCGACGACGAGATGCTGCACGACACCCTGTTCGCGGCGGACCTGGCCAAGGTCGGCGTGCAGAAGGACGAGATCTACTCCACCGAGCCGATGCTGTCCACCAAGCTGCTCACGGGCTACCTGCAGTACGGCATCGAGTACGAAGGGACGCCGATCGCCCTCATCGCGAGCGTGTACTTCGTGGAGTACGTCACCACGCGCACCCAGCCGGACTGGCTGGACAACCTGGAGAAGACCCTCGGCAAGGACAAGGTCAAGGGCCAGCGCGCGCACGTCGGCGTCGACCTCGAGGACGAGCACGACGACTTCGTGTGGGCGGTACTGGAGAGCCTGGTCAAGGCGCCGGCCGACGAGATGAAGGTCATGCTCCACCTGCAGGACATCTACCGCCTCTGGCAGCTGTACTTCCTGGAGCTGTACCAGCTCACCGTGGACGCCGGCGAGCCGATGATGTTCCCCCAGCCGGTCGCGATCTGAGCCACGCGGGCACGCCGAGATCCCGGTATCCGACCGAACGGGCCACGAGGACAGCAACCAGATCACCGAAGAAGTGAGAGCGATGGACGCAGACCATTCCGGCGATGTCGAGATCAGGAGCCTGGTACCCCGCCGCGAGCTGACGCAGGGCGTGGAGGAGTGGCTGATCGACGGGCTCACGGCCGCGCTGCCGGACCTGGAGATGGCCCGGCTGTTCTCCGTCCGGCGCGACATGTTCCGGGAGGCCGACCTGGTCACCGTGGCGACGCGGACGAGCGACGGCTCGGCGGTGGGCGCGCTGTCGTCACGCTGGTCGGTCCTGCCGTCCGGCGAGCCGTTCCTGCACGTGCTGACCCAGTTCATCGGCCAGCGCCAGCAGCGGACCTCCACGTTCCCGAGAAGCTGGGGCAGTCACTTCGCGGCCCTGCAGGGTTCCGAACGGGGCTTCCCGCGCCTCATCGTGCTCAAGACCTACAACCCCACGGTGTACTGCGCGATGAGCGCCTTCACCCGCGTCCCCGGTGTGACGATCTATCCCCAGGTCCCGGCCCCGGGAGGGCAGGACGCCTCGCAGCGGCGCCTCGCCATGCAGGTCGCACGGGTCGTCGCCGGGGGTCACCCCTTCGACCCCGACAGCGGGATCATCCGGGGCATCGGCGTGCCGCCCGACCTGTACCCGGCGCTGCCGTCGTCGTCGAACAAGGCGGTGAACGACTACTTCGCGAAGGTCACCTCGCCGGGGGACCGCATGCTCTGCCTGTTGACCGTCCCCACGGCCGCGGCCGCGAACGCCATCCTGTCCACCTTCGGCGTGCTCCCCGCGGCGCGGAAGGTCGCGGTGCGCGGGTGCTGAACGGGGAGCGGACGATGCGGGGTTCACCGGCGGAGACCGAGGTACGCGAGGAGGCGGCCCCCTTCGCCTTCCCGCACGAGACGGTCGTCACCTGGCAGGCGCCGCCGCTGCGCCTGGGTGCGGATTCGACCCGCGACATCGGGCACGAGTTGCGGCAGCTCGGCGTCCGGTCGGTGCTGCTGGTGACCGACGCCAACCTGGCGAGGCTCGGGCTGCCCGATCGCGTGCGCGGCCTGATCGAGCGCGAGGACATCGAGGTGTCGGTGTTCGACCAGGCCGAGATCGAACCCACCGACCAGGGGTGCGAGGAGGCCGCGAGGAAGCTGGCCGGCCGGGAGGTCGGCGGGTACGTGGCCGTGGGCGGCGGAAGCTCGATCGACACCGCCAAGATGCTCAACCTGCTGGGCAGCTTCCCCGGGACGGACCTGCGGCGCTACCTCAACAAGCCGATCGGTGACGGCCTGGCGATCCCGGGGCCGCTGAAGCCGCTGGTGGCCGTGCCGACGACCGCCGGAAGCGGGAGCGAGTGCACGGCGATGGTGGCGCTCGGCGTAGCGGGCATGCGGCTGAAAACCGGGATCAGCGATCTCCGGCTCCGGCCCTCCGCCGCGATCGTCGACCCGCTCAACACCCTCACCATGCCGCCGGCCGTCACCGCCGCCTCCGGCTACGACGTGCTCACCCACGCCTGCGAGTCCTACACCGCGCGCGCCTACGACCACCGCCGCCCGTACGCCTCCCCGGGCACGCGCCCGATCTACGTCGGCGCCAACCCCATCAGCGACATGTGGGCGGAGCAGGCCCTCCTCCTGATCGGCCGTTACCTGCGCCGGGCGGTCTTCAACCCGCTCGACCTGGAGGCACGCACCGGCATGAGCCAGGCGGCCACGTTCGCCGGCATGGGGTTCGGCAACGCCGGGACGCACATTCCGCACGCCTCCGGGTACCCCATCGCGGGCATGGTGACCGGCTACCGCCCCCGTGACTACACGGTGGACCACGCCTTCGTCCCGCACGGGGAGTCGGTGATCGCCACCGCGCCCGCCGCCTTCGAGTTCACCTACGCGGCCTCCCCCCGTCGCCACCTGCGTGCCGCGGAGCTGCTCGGGGCCAGCGTCTCGGGGGTGACGGCGCGGAACGGCGCCGACCTGCTGCCGCAGACCCTGCTCGACCTGATCACCGACACCGGCGGCCCCCGAGGGATCGCCGGCTTCGGCTACGCGCACAAGGACATCGCCGATCTGGTCGCCGGCGCGATGAAGCAGCAGCGGCTGCTCGCGTGCTGCCCGCGTGACGTCGGCCCCGAACAGCTCACCCGCATTTTCGAGGCCTCCCTGACCGGGTGAGACCGCCCGGCCGAGATTGGACTGACACGATGACCATGACGACGAACAGGACGGAGCGGCTGCCCGTACGGCAGGCGATCATCGGTGGTGAGCACATCGAGGCGAGCGACAGCTTCGACGACCTCGACCCCTCCACGGGTCTCCTGTGCGCGCGCGTCGCCCGCTGCGGGACCGAGGAGATCGACCTCGCCGTCACCTCGGCGCGGTCCGCCTTCGAGAGCGACTGGCGCAGGACCTCACCCGCCGACCGGGCCAACGCCTGCCGCCGCATGGCCGCCGTGCTGCGCGCGCACCGAGGCGAGCTGGCCGAGCTGGAGACGCTGGACACCGGCAAGCCGATCCGGCAGGCCTACGTCGACGCGGACGTCGCGGCACGCTACTTCGAGTTCTACGCCGGGTGCGCCGAGGCGCTCTTCGGCGACACCCTGCTGTCCACGCCCGACCTGTTCGCCTACACGCTGCCCGAGCCGCACGGCGTCTGCGGCCACATCGTGCCGTGGAACTACCCGCTGCAGGTGTCGGCCCGCACGATCGCCCCGGCCCTGGCCGCGGGGAACTGCTGCGTGCTGAAGCCCGCGGAGGAGGCGCCGCTGACGGCGCTCCGGCTCGGCGACCTGGCCCTGGAGGCCGGATTCCCGCCCGGCGTGCTCAACGTCGTCCCGGGCTACGGCGCCGAGGCGGGCGCGGCCCTGTCGGCCCACGACGGCCTGGACCACCTGGCCTTCACCGGGTCCCGCGCCGTCGGCGAGATGGTGATGACCAGCGCGGCGAAGAACATCGTGCCGGTGACCCTCGAACTGGGCGGCAAGTCACCGCACATCCTGTTCCCCGACTTCGAGCCCGAGCGGGCCATCCAGCTCATCGTGGCCTCGATCGTGGAGCACGCCGGCCAGAACTGCTCGGCCGGCTCCCGGGTCCTGGTCCACGAGGACATCCACGACATGGTCGTGGCCGCCCTGGTGGAGGTGTTCAAGATGCTGCGCATCGGCGCCGGGCGGACCGATCCGGACGTCGGCCCGGTCATCAGCGCCAAGCAGCGGTCCCGCGTCCTCGACTACATCGAGCGCGGCCGTCGCGACAGCAGGCTCGTCACGGGCGGCGGCCTGCCCGACGACCCGGAACTGGGCGACGGGTTCTTCGTGCAGCCGACGATCTTCGACGACGTGCCGCCCGGCTCGGACATCTCGCACGAGGAGATCTTCGGCCCCGTGCTGTGCGTCACCGGCTTCTCCGACGCCGACGAGGCCATCGCGCTCGCCAACGGGACACCGTACGGGCTGAGCGCGGGGGTGTGGACGCAGAACGTGGGCCTCGCGCAACGGCTGATCCGCGAACTGCGCGTCGGACAGGTGTTCGTCAACAACTACAGCGCGGCCGGCGCCGTCGAACTACCATTCGGCGGTTACAAGAAGTCCGGCTTCGGACGGGAGAAGGGGTTCCAGGCCCTCCGTGAGTACACCCGGTGCAAGGCCGTCGCGATTCGTGTCGGATCCGAATAGCGACCGCCCGAAAGCCCTCCCGAAAGGGCGGGGGCCTCGGTGATCCCGGGGCCCCCGTCATATATCCACCGTGCCGCCGGCCGGTCGCTTCGAAAGCGGCCGAAAAGGAGAGGACCATGAGGACTTCCAGCGGTCCGCGGATGGCGACGTCCGCGATCCTGTTGGCCACCGGACTGGTCGCCTGTGGCGGGCAGACCTCCGGTTCCATCGTCGACAAGGCGGCGAGTGAGAAAAAGCTGGTCATCGGCATCAAATACGACCAGCCCGGCCTCGGCGTGAAAAAGCCCGACGGCACCGTCGAAGGGCTGGACGTCGACATCGCCAAATATGTCGCCAAGGAACTCGGGGTGGCGGAGAAGGACATCACCTGGGTCGAGACGCGTTCGGCGAACCGCGAGCCCTTCATCCAGCAGGGCCAGGTCGACCTGGTCTTCGCGAGCTACTCGATCACCGTCGACCGCAAGAAGAAGGTCACCTTCGGCGGGCCCTACTACGTCGCCCATCAGGACATCCTGGTCCGGGCCGGCGACACCTCCATCACCGGCGTCGAGGACCTCGCGGGCAAGACGCTCTGCTCGGTGAGCGGCTCGGTGTCGGCCAAGAGGATCACCGACGAGCAGCACGTCAAGGCCAAGGTGCAGGAGGTCGGCGGGTGGGCCGAGTGCGTCACCCGCCTGCTCGGCGGCCAGGTGGACGCGGTGTCCAGCGACGACACCGTCCTCGCCGGCTTCGCGGCACAGCAGCCGGGGACGATGAGGATCGTCGGGAAGAACTTCTCCGACGAGAGGTACGGCGTCGGCATGCGGCTCGACGACAAGAAGGGCTGCGAGGCCGTCGACCGGGCCATCCAGAAGATGTTCGCCACGGGCGCCGCCCAGGAGATGATGCGGCTCCGGTTCGGTGCGGCGAACTTCAAGTTCGACGCGAAGCAGCCGCGACCGGAAGGCTGCGGCTGACGGCAGGGGCCGCGCGCCCGGCGCCCGCCGTGCCCCGGCGGCCGGGCCCGTCCCCCCGGATGGGAACGGACACGCTCATCGACCACTTCGGCGTCATCCTCGTCTCGTTCTGGGGAACCGTGCGGCTCGCCGTGACGGCCGGTCTGTGGTCGGCGGCGCTCGGCCTGGTGGTGGCCCTGATGAGGGTGTCCCCCGTCCCGGCCCTGCGGGCGGCGGGCACGCTGTACGTCACCGTGCTGCGCAACACCCCGCTGACCCTGGTGCTGCTGTTCTGCGGGCTGGGGCTGGGCGCGACGCTGGACGTGCACTTCTCCCGGGACGACCTGTCGATGGACAACTTCTGGCTGGCGATCGTCGGGCTGTCCTGCTACACCTCGGCGTTCGTGTGCGAAGCGCTGCGCGCGGGCGTCAACACCGTGCCCCGGGGGGAGATCGAGGCGGCACGGTCGATCGGGCTCACGTTCACCCAGACGGCGCGACTGGTCGTGCTGCCGCAGGCGTTGCGCGCCGTCATCGCCCCGCTGGGCAGCATCGTCATCGCGCTCACCAAGAACACGACGGTCGTCTACGTGGTGGGCTACCTGGAGGCGTCCCGCCAGATGAAGCTGCTCTTCGACGAGGACGGGGCGAGCGTCCAGGTCTTCGCCGGCTTCGCGCTCGGCTTCATGGTGCTGACGATTCCGGCCGGGCTGGTGTTCGGCCGGCTCGCCAGGCGGCTCGCGGTGTCGCGGTGAGGGCCGGCGTGAACGTGCTGTACGAGACGCCGGGCCCTCGGGCACGGCTGCGGAACAACGTCGTCACGCTGCTGGTGGTGACGGCGGTGCTCGGCGCGGGATACGCGATCGGTACCCGGCTGCAGGCCAAGGGGCAGTGGGACTCCGCGCTCTGGAAGCCGTTCCTGGACGTCCAGGTGTGGACGGGCCTGCTACTGCCCGGCCTGCTCGGGACGCTCACCGCGACGGTGGTGAGCGCCGTGCTCGCCCTGACGTTCGGCGTCGCGCTCGGCGTGGGCAGGATGTCGGCGCGCCGGTGGATCAGGGTGCCGGTGGGCGCGGTGGTGGAGTTCTGCCGGGCGATCCCGCTGCTCATCATGATCTTCCTGGTCCAGGCCGGGTCGTTCGCCCTGCTCGGGCGCTCGTTCTCCGCGTTCACCTCGGTCGTCATCGGCCTGACGCTGTACAACGGGTCGGTCCTGGCCGAGATCTTCCGTGCCGGTGTGCGGTCGGTCCCCCGGGGCCAGTCCGAGGCGGCCTACGCCATCGGGCTGCGGACCTCCCAGGTCATGCGGCACGTCCTGCTGCCGCAGGCGGTCACCGCGATGATGCCGGCGATCGTCGGCCAGCTCGTGGTCCTGCTGAAGGACACCGCGCTCGGCTGGATCGTCGCCTACGAGGATCTGCTCAATGCCGGAATACGCCTGATTCCGGCGACCTTTTCCAATTTGATTCCAGCGGCCATGGTGATCGCGGTGATCTACATCGCGCTGAACATCGGCCTCGGCGCGCTCGCCGTCCGGCTGGACCGGCGCAATCCGGCCCCTGACCCGCGAATTCCCGGCCGGGCGAAAGCCCTGTCCCCGGCGCGCATCGATTCGAGGGGGTATGCGATCGGCCCGGTCACCTGAAATGGCCGGCCGGTAGGCCGGTGTTATCTGCGTCCGAGATCAGGCTTTCTGCGATCCACGGTATCGGGTCGCTCTCCATTGCGATTTGCTGGGCCATGAAGTCGTCGATCAGTGAGGACCCGGATGGACCGATTCGCCATCATCGTCGATGCCTATCACATTCCCTTCGGAGACTCCCGGGGATTCGCCAGCGCATTCCGGGCACGGGGTGTCGAACCGGTCGCCGTGATGAGCACTCCTGAACCGATGGAAGCGTTCCTTCCCCGTTGGTTTCCCGATGACTTCGCGGCCGTCCACTACCATGACGGTGATCTGGACGCCCTCGCCGCGACGGTGAAGGGCTACGACCCGGTCTGCATCGTCCCGGGCCTTGAGCCGGGCGTGGAACTGGCCGCGGACCTGGTCGACCGGCTGCTCCCCGGCACGGGGAACCTGCCGGGCTCGGCCCCCGCCCACCGTGACAAGGGCCTGATGGTCGAGGCGCTGGAGGCGCACGGCGTCCCGCACCTCCGCACGATCTGCTCCGGCGACGCCAGGGTCATCGCCGCCTGGCTGCGCCGCCACGGCCTGGAGAACTGCCCCCTGGTCATCAAGCCGCCCAAGAGCAGCGGCGCCGAGGACGTCAAGCTCATCGAGGCGGGGCAGGACTGGCGGCCGTTCTTCGACCGGCTGATCGGCTCCCGCAACCACTACGGCCTGGTCAACGACCGCGTCATCATCCAGGAGTTCGCTCGGGGCCCCGAATACATCGTCGACCTGTACTCGGTGGACGGGCGGCACGGGCTGGTCGACGTCTGCCGCTACGAGAAGTACACCAAGGACGGCGAGATCGGCATCTACGACGTCGCCGACTTCCTGCCGCCCGGCCACCCCGACGTGCCGCCGCTCGCCGAGTACACGATGCAGGCCGCGCACGCCCTCGGGATCCGCAACGGGTGCACCCACGCCGAGGTGATCCTCTCACCGGACGGCCCCCGGCTGGTCGAGCTGGCGACCAGGCCATCGGGCAGTTGCATGATGCTCTCCGGCTCGCTCGCGACCGGCGACAACCAGGTCGAGCGCACGGTACGGCACCACCTGGACGGCGAGTTCACCCCCGGCTACGCGCTGCTCCAGCAGGTGCGGACCGTGTGGCTGGGCGCCGCGCACGAGGGGATCCTCCGCAACGTGGAGAGCTTCGACGTGGTGCGGGACCTGCCGACCTTCCGCGGCATGCTCATCCCCGAGAACGGCAAGTTCGTCCCCTGCACGACCGGGATGAGCACCAGCCTGGGATGGGTCATCCAGGCGGCCCCGAGCTGGGCCGCCATCGAGACGGACTACCGGCTCATCAAGGAGCTGGAAGGGCGGCTCGTCTTCGAACAGGCGGCCGTGATGACGGGAGACCCCTCTTGACCACGCTCATCGTCGGGTTCGGCGTCAAGATGCTGAACAGTCTCCAGGAACAGATGCCGGACGAACCCGTCCTGGTCGTCGAGCACCCCGCCGTCATCGAGGGGCGCGGGCTGCGCGAGCGCCTCGCGGAGTTCCCGGTCGTCACCGAGCTGATCGCCGCCGACTTCGTCCACGACGAGGACCTGGGCGAGCTGATCGCCCGCCTCCCGCGATCCGTCGACCGGATACTGCCCGCCACCGACGAGACCTCCACCGTCGCCTCGGCACGCCTGGCCGCCGGGCTCGGGCTGCCGGGCGCGGGCGTGGAGGCGGCGCAAATACTCGGGGACAAGCTCAGGCTGCGCGAGGTCGCCGAGGCGGCCGGGCTGCCCAATCCCCGCTGGCGCGTGGTGGCCGGCCTCGCCGAACTGGAGGCGGCCGCGGGCGAGCTGGCGGTGGCGGGCGGGCCGGACCACCACGGCCTGGTACTCAAGCCGACGGGACGCTCCGGCAGCCTCGGAGTGGTGCTGCTCGATCCGGGCGACGACCTGGCGGAGGCGTGGGCGCAGACGACGGCCGCCGCCGGCCAGAGCCGGCTCGACCCGCCACCGCCGACCAGGTTCCTGGTCGAGGAGCGGGTCCACGGGGACGAGGTCAGCGTCGAGTGCCTGGTGGACGCGGGCGAGGTGGTGTTCTCCAACGTCACGGCCAAACGGGTGCTGCCCGGCCGCCATCCCGTCGAGACCGGCCACGTCGTGCCGGCCCCCGCCGGCCGGGTCCTGCCGAAGGAACTGCTCGGCCTGATGGAGACGCTGGTCGGCGCGACCGGGTTCCGGTCCGGCATCCTGCACTGCGAATGGCTGCTGACCACCACCGGGCCGGTGCTGGTCGAGTGCGCGGGACGCCTCCCCGGCGACCGGATCACCGACCTCATCGCGCTCGCGTACGGCGTGCCCTTCATCGCCCGCTACGCCGCGCTGATGACCGCGGGAGCCGAAGGGAGCGCCATGCCCGAGACGGCAGGGCAGGCGAGCGCGATCACCTTCCTCACCTCGCCGTCCGGCACGGTCGAGCGGGTCGGCGGGGTGGCGGCGGCGACGGCCGCACCGGGTGTGTGCGCGGTCGACGTCAGGGCCGCCGCCGGAGACCAGGTGTCGGAGCCGCTCGCGTCCAAGGACCGCGTCGGTCACGTCCTGGTGGTCGGCGAGGACGCCGGGCAGGCCCTGGACCGCGCGGCGCACGCGGTGTCCCTGATAGAGATCGCCCTGCGATGAGGATGCCGAAGTTCCGCAACAGCCTGTGGGCTGTCCCGAACGCCCGCCGCCTCATGGTCGTGTCGATCATCGACTCGGCGGGGAACGGCGCCTTCACCTCGGCGTCCGTCGTGCTGTTCACCACCGTCCTGCTCCTGACGCCGGCCCAGATCGGGCAGGGCCTGGCGCTGGGCGCGGTCATCGGGCTGTCGTGCTCGGTGCTGTGGGGCGGGCTCGCCGACCGGATCGGCGTCCGCAAGGTGCTGATCAGCCTGCAGCTGTGGCGGGCCGCCGGGTTCGTCGCGTACGCGTTCGTGCAGAACTTCGCCGGGTTCGTCGCCGTCGTGGTGTTCCTGAGCCTCGCCGAACGGGCCAGCCAGCCGATCCTGCTGTCCTTCGTCACCAGCGCGGTGGACGACGCCGACCGGGTCAAGACCGCCGGCGCGCTGCGCAGCATCCGCAACGCGGGCTTCACCCTCGGCGCGCTGATCGCCGCGATCATCCTGCTGCTCCCGGGCCGCGTCTCGATGCTCGTCGTGGTCCTGGGCAACGCCGCCACGTTCGCGATCGCCGCGTACCTGCTGCGCCGGATCGTGCTCCGTCCCGAAACGGTGCCGGTCAGGAAGACGCGCGGGCCGAGCAGGGACCTGGTGCGCCGCCGGCCCGCCTTCCTGGTGGTCACCGCGCTCGCCGGGCTGCTCAGCATCCACCGGCAGATCCTGGCGGTCGGCGTGCCCCTGTGGATCGTCACCCACCACCTGGCGCCGCAGTCGCTGATCGGCGTGCTCATCGCGGTCAACGCGGTGCTGGTCGTGGTCCTCCAGGTGCGAATGACCCGGGGCACCGAGGACGCGAACGGCGCCTCGCGAGCCCTGCGAAGATCGGGCTGGCTGCTCCTGGCCTGCACGGGACTGCTGGCCGCCACGCACGAGAACATGGCGGCCGCCCCGTGGAGCCTGGGGGCCCTGCTGGTCCTGGCCACCTTGGCGCTCACCTTCGCCGAGATGTGGCAGGCGTCCGGTTCGTGGGGGCTGTCCCTGCTGCTGTCGCCCGCCGCCTCGCGCGCCAGGTTCCTCGCGGTGTTCAACCTCGGCTTCTCCGCCATGGACGTGTGCGGCGCGTTCGTCCTGGCCGCGCTGGTGCTGCCCGCCGGGCCCGCCGGCTGGCTGGCGCTCGGCGTCCTGCTCGCGCTGGCCGGGCTGGCCACCCCGCCGGTGGCGCGCTGGGCCGAGCGGGAGCGCATCGACCACGAGCCCGTGACCGTCCCGGAGGAGGACCATGTCCACTGAGAGCTTCCCGCATCTGGTGCTGGTCGGCGCGCGCCCCGAGATCGTGGGCAAGCTGGTCGGGGCACCGATCGCGCTGACCCTGGTCGACCGGCCAGGGGCCGACGACCCGTTCGTCCGCACGGCCGCGCTGCGGACCTTCACCGCCGGCATCACCGACACCGAGTCGCTGCTGGCCTGCGTCAGGGCGATCCACCGCTGGCGGCCGGTCGACGCGATGCTCGGCCTCACCGAGTTCGCCCTGTACCCGACCAGTCTCGCGGGCGAGGCGCTGGGCATCCGGGTGAACCCCGCCGAGGCCGTGCGGCTCACCAGGGACAAGGCCGCCATGCGGCACCGGCTGGCGGAACGCGGCCTCTCCACGACCGCGTACCGGCTCTGCGCCGGGATCGACGACCTGCGCGCCTTCGTGAGCACCTGCCGGGGGAAGGTCCTGGTGAAGCCGGCCGACGGCAACGGCGGCCGGGGCATCTCGCTCATCGACGGCGAGACCACCCTGGAGGCGGCGTGGGCGCACACCGCCCGGGAGTGCGCGGCCGGCCAGGTGCTCGCCGAGGAGTTCATCGAGGGTCACGAGATCAGCGTCGAGACGATGAGTGCCGCCGGTGAGCACCGCGTGCTGGCCGTCACCGAGAAGCACACCACCGGGCCACCGCACTTCGTGGAGACCTCCCACGAACTGCCCGCGACGCTGGGCGACCTGGAACGCAAGAACGCGACCGCGGCCGTGTTCTGGGCCCTGGACGCCGTCGGGCACGCGTGGGGGCCCGGCCACACCGAGGTGATCACCTACGGCGACGGCGCCACGGTGGTGGAGATAAACACCCGGTACGGCGGTGCGCGGATCTGGGAGATGGTCGAGTTCGTCTCGGGCGTCGACCTCGCCACCGCCTCGGCGCGGGCCCTGCTTCACGGGCTGCTCCCCGCCGTCCCCGAGGTCCCGCTCGCCGCGGCCGGGGTGCGCTTCCTGACGCCGCCCGCCGGGAGGATCATCGCCGTCACGGGGCTCCAGGACGCGCTGGGTGTCAGGGGCGTCGTGCGGATCGGCGAGATGAGCAGGCTCGGCGAGGTGCTGGCGCCGCTCACCGACTACCGTGGCCGCGCCGGCTACGTCCTCGCGGGCGGCCGGGATCCGGAGTCGGCCGCCGCCGCCGCGAGCCGCGCGGCCTCCCTGATCAGGTTCCAGACCGTGGCCTCGGCCGGAGAAGAGACGTCCATGAGCGACGACCTGCGAGCGGCGCTCGCGGAGGTCCTGCCCTCGGTCCGGCGTGACCTCGAGGAACTCATCCGGATCCCCTCCGTCAGCGCCGACCCCGCCCATTCGGAGGACGTGCGCCGCTCGGCCGAGCTGACCGCCCGGCTGTTCGACGACGCCGGCGCGCCGGACACCGAGATCCTCGACGACGTCGAGGGAGGACGGCCCGCGGTGGTGGCCCGCTTCCCCGCGCCTCCCGGCATGCCGACCGTCCTGCTGTACGCCCACCACGACGTCCAGCCGACCGGCGACCCCGGCAAGTGGACGAGCCCCCCGTTCACCCCGCTGGAGCGCGACGGACGCCTGTACGGCCGGGGGTCGGCCGACGACAAGGCGGGGATCGCGGCGCACCTCGCGGTGCTGCGCCTGTTCGGCGGCCGTCCCCCGGTCGGGGTCACCGTCTTCGTCGAGGGTGAGGAGGAGATCGGGTCGCCGACGCTCGGCGCGTTCCTCCGTCGCCACCGCGACAAGCTCAGGGCCGACGTCGCCGTCCTCGCGGACTCCGCCAACCTGGACGTCGGCGTCCCGTCCCTGACGACGACGTTGCGCGGGCTGGTCGACTGCGTGGTGGAGGTGCGGGCGCTGGAACGCGGCGTGCACTCCGGCGTCTTCGGGGGCGCCGCCCCCGACGCGCTGACCGCCCTGTGCAGGCTGCTGGCCACCCTCCACGACGACCAGGGGGAGGTGGCCGTCGAGGGGCTCGTCGTGGGGAAGGCCTCCGAGGCCGGGTACTCGGAGGAGCGGTTCCGCGCCGAGGCCGGAATGCTCGACGGGGTGCGGCTGCTGGGAAGCGGCACGATCGCCGAGCGGATCTGGGCCAAGCCGACCGCGACCGTGCTGGCCATCGACGCCACGCCTGTGGCCGACGCCTCGAACACCCTCGCGCCGTCGGCCCGCGCGAAGGTCAGCGTCCGGCTGGCCCCCGGCCAGAACGTGGACGCCGCGTGGGAGAGCCTCGCGCGCCACCTTCGCGACCACGCGCCCTGGGGGGTCCAGGTCGAGCTCACCCGTGGCTCGCTCGGCCGGCCGTACGCCATCGACACGCGGGGGGCCGGGTTCGACGCGGCGCGCGTGGCCTTCGGGGCGGCCTACGGCAAGGACCTGGTGGAGGTCGGGATCGGGGGCACGATCCCGTTCATCGCCGAGTTCGCCGACGCGTTCCCCGACGCCGCCATCCTGGTCACCAGCGCGGGATCCGACCCGGACGCCCGTGTGCACGGGGCCGACGAGAGCCTGCACCTCGGCGACTTCGCGAACGCGTGCCTGGCCGAAACGCTGCTGCTCGTCGAGCTGGCCCGCGCCAACGACAGGAGCCGCCCTCCTCGTCCCATCTGACCGTATTTGTGGGAACTGATTTGTCCCGGTAAAGGGGGGTGAGTAGGGGGTTACTCATGTGCTCGCGGCCGCAGGCGCGGACCCTCGCTCTGGGAACGTTCCCAGGAATCAGGAGGCCGCGATGCGGTTGTGGAGACGTCGGGTACGCACACTGGGCGGCGTGACCGCCCTGCTCATGACGGTCACGCTGGCCGGGTGGCCCGCACCGCCGCCGGCGTCGGCGGCGGACGCCGTACCGCTCAGCGTGACGATCACCAAGGTCGAGTGCATCGACCCCTGCCGCAACGAGGGGCTGGAGGACTCCGGCGAGAGCGCGCCGGACTTCTACGCCAAGATGACCATCAGCGGGTCCCCCACCTTCACCACACCGCGCGCGGCCGAGGATCAGGACTCGGTCACCCCGGAGGGCTGGACGACCACAGCGCAGGTCGACGGCGACGGCGACATCGGCGTGGGCCTGCAGATCTGGGACCAGGACTCCACGAGCCCGGACGACCTCGGCGACGCGAGCCCGAGGTCGGGCACCGGCAACCTCGAGTTCACGGTGAACATGCGGACCGGTGTCCCGAGCGGCGACCTCACGGCGCCGGAGGGATGCGTCGACGGCAACGGCGAGCCCGGGGGCGGGATCTTCGGCGACGACCCCAAGCCCGCGGTGCGCGTCTGCCTGGAGATCGGGCCCGACCGGGACAGGGACGGCCTGCTGGACGCGTGGGAGAAGAACGGGATCGACGTCGACGACGACGGCACCGTCGACCTCGCGCTCAACGCCCCGCCGTTCAGCGCCAACGTGAACCACAAGGACCTGTTCGTCGAGGCGGACTGGATGGACTGCACGGCCGCCGCCGGCTGCGCGAGCCCGCACTCCCACGCGCCCCAGGCGGGCGTGCTGAACGCGGTGACCACCGCGTTCGCCGGCGCGCCGGTGCCGAACCCGGACGGGGTCAACGGCATCACCCTGCACGCCATGCCGGGCGAGGCCATCCCCGAGATCGCGTCGATCCTGTTCAACCGCAGCGGCCCGGGCGCGGCCGACGACTTCGACGACATCAAGCTCGGCAACCCGCGGGCGGCGTGCGCCGGCCGCTTCGGCACCCCCGCCGACCGGGCCTCGTCCAACTGCGCGAACATCCTGCGGGCCAAGCGGGACGTCTTCCGGTACATGATCTTCGCCCACAGTTTCGCCGACAACGCGACATCCCCCACGTCCTCGGGGAGCTCCGAGCTCAACACCAAGGGCGGCAACGACTTCATCGTCACCCTGGGCGGGGTCAACCCCACCTATATCCCCTCCGGCGGCGGCCTCGCGGCCGTGGAGACCGGCACGTTCATGCACGAGCTCGGCCACACCCTCGGGCTCGGGCACGGCGGGCGCCGCGACGACGGCACCCTCGACGGGATCAACTGCAAGCCGAACTACCTCAGCGTGATGAGCTACACCTACCAGACGCTCGCCGGCGACCCGGCCCGCCCGCTCGACTACCAGGCCGTCCCCACGGGTGACCTGGTCGAGACCGGGCTCGACGAGACGGCCGTCCCCGGGCTCACCGGGGCGGGGAGCAGGCTCCTCACCTACGGTGTCGGCGGGGCGATCCGCACCGCGCGCGCGAACCAGCGGATCGACTGGAACGGCGACGGGAACTTCGTCAACGGGCAGCCGGCCGACATCAACAACCTCACCGCGATCGACAACGCCTGCGGCGCGTCCCCGGGCGAGACGCTCAAGGGCTGGTCGGACTGGGACCGCCTGGTCTACGACTTCAGGAACAGCACGCTGTTCGCCGACGGCGCCCACGGCACATCGCCGCGCGAGCTGACCGGCGAGGACCTGCTGCTGTTCAACCCGCCCGCCGACCTCGCCGTGACCAAGACCGTCGATAAGGCCGACGCGCGGGGCGGTGACACCCTGACCTACCGCGTCACCACGACGAACAAGGGCCCGGCCAAGGCCGTGGGCGTCTCGGTCACCGACACCCTGCCCGACGGGACCAGGGTCACCCGGACGCTGCCCGACCTGGCCAAGGACGGGACGGCGGCCGAGACCTTCACCTACGAGGTGCCCTGCGCCGCGGCCGACGGCGCCACGATCACCAACCGGGCGGCCACGACCGGCACCAACGAGCGCGGCGTCCCCGAGCCCGACACCCTGACCGGGAACAACGGCACGTCGGTGTCCACGACGGTCCACGCCCCGGTCATGACCCTCGACCAGACCGCCACGGCCTCGGCCGGCGCGGGCGAGGCGATCACCTACGGCCTCGCGTACCGCAACGCGGGCAGCGCCACGGCGGCCGGCGTCACGGTCACCCAGACGCTCCCGGCGCAGGTCTACTACAGCCAGGCCCTGGACACCGGCACCGGACCGAAGCCCACCGCCGTCACCCGTAATGCCGACGGCACGACCACACTGCGCTGGAACGTGGGCACGGTCGCGGCCGGCGCCGGCGCGACGATCACCTTCAGCGCCCGTCCCAGCCTGCTCATGGTGGGCGGCGCGACAGTGAGCGGGCCGGCGTCGCTGAGCTTCACCAGCGAGGGCGGGTGCGTGTTCGCCCCGGTAACCGACACGGCGGCCACCACGATCACCACGGTGGCGCCGAGCCGCGACCCGCGGCCCACCGCGATCTGGGCGACCTTCGCCAACCTGCGGACCCCCGAGGCGCTGGCCAGGACGCAGGCCACCGACACCCGGTTCGACGGGGCCGACGGCACGGCCCCGGACGGCAGGCTGTCGCTTCCCGAGTCCTCGGCCACCCTGCTGCTGCCGGTGCTCCAGCCGCGTACGCTGCGCGCCGAACTGCTGGCGACCTACCTCAACCTCGCGACCCGGCGGATCAACGCCGGCACCTCCGTCCGCACCGTGACCGCCACCCGGCTCGGCTTCGCCACCGTGGGAGACGCCGCGCGGTACGCGCAGGCCACCCTGGCCCTGCCCGCAGGAAGCAACCTCCTGCGCTACACCGACGCCACCCTGGCCCTCGTCGAGATCAACTCGGGCCTGGCCGAACGCTACTGACACCCCGGTCTCCGGCGGGCACCCCGCCCGCCGGAGACCCCCGGTGGCCTGTCGATGGTGGGCCCGCCGCCCGGTCGCCGCGAGAGGGGGTCGCGGCGCCTGCTGTTTCCGGGCAGCCGGTATGCTGCCGCGGACCATGCCGGGTGGCCGAAGGCTCCGGTATCCGATCGGGGCCAGGGGATCGCGTGGAACTTCCCGAAGAACTGCTCAAGCTGCTGCGCCAGGCGAGCACCTGCTACCTCGCCACCACCATGGCCGACGGCTCGCCGCAGGTCACCCAGACCTGGGCCGACACCGACGGCGAGCACGTGCTCGTCAACAGCGTGCTGACCCACGTGAAGACCAGGAACATCGAGCGGGACCCCCGCGTGGCCGTCGCCATCTCCCACCCCGACGACCCCTCGAGCTACTTCCAGGTGCGCGGCCGGGTGCGCGAGGTCGTCACCGACGGCGCGGCCGACCACATCGAGATGCTCGCCCAGCGGTACCTCGGCACCCCGTACCCCTGGTGGGGCGGCCGCGACCAGGTACGCGTGATCTTCGTCATCGAGCCCGAGAAGATCAGCGGCACGGGCTGAGGCCCCCGGCCCCGGGGACGGCCCGGCCTCGGGGACGCCGCCCGGTCACACCGCGCTGAAGCCGCCGTCCACGGTCAGCGTCGCGCCGTGGACGTTGGCGGCGTCGTCACTGGCCAGGAAGACCGCGGCGGCGGCGATCTCCTCGGGGGCGCTGGCCCGGCGGGAGGGCGCGCGGGCGAGGATCGGCTCCAGGTGCTCCTTGTAGCCCTTGACCTTCTCGGTCAGCGTGGGGCCGGGGGCCAGCGTGTTGACCCGCACACCGTACGGCCCGTACTCGGCCGACCAGGACTTCGTGAGCGAGTGCACCGCGGCCTTCGTCATGCTGTAGAGGGCCGAATGGGCCATGCCGACCAGGCCGTTGATCGACCCGAGGTTCACGACGGCCCCGCCGCCGCGTGCCGCCATCCTCGGCGCCAGCAGGCCGGTGAGCAGGAACATGGACTTCACGCTGGTGGCGAGCGCCGCGTCGATGGTGTCCTCGGGGACCTCGGCCGTCGGGGTCGGCGTCAGGAGCATCGCCGCGTTGTTGACCAGGATGTCGAGCCGGCCGCCGGCCGCCGCGAGCGCCGACGCGGCCAGCGCCTCGACGGCGTGGGCCCCTTTCGACAGGTCGGCGGCGACGAAGGCGGCCTGACCGCCCGCGCCGGCGATGGACCTGACGACCTCCTCGCCGCGCCCCGCGTCCCGGCCGCTGACGACGACGAACGCCCCCTCGGCCGCGAGCGCCCGTGCCACGGCGACGCCGATGCCGCCGGTCGATCCGGTGACCAGCGCGGTCCGGCCCTGGAGTCTTCCACTCATCACTTTCCCCGTCTCTTTTATGCTGTTCTAGCTGGTGAGTGCATTGTGAGCCGGAAGAAATGGACCCGCGAGTCCATAGTGTGCGAGGGTGGCGGCATGGGGAACGGACTCACGGCCAAGGGCCAGGCGACCCGGCGGCGCATCGTCGAGGGGGCCGCGCGGGAGATCCGCGAGAACGGCGTCGCCACCACCACGCTCGACGACATCCGCAGGCGGACCGCGACCAGCAAGAGCCAGCTCTTCCACTACTTCCCCGAGGGCAAGGAGCAGCTCCTGCTGGCGGTGGCCGAGCACGAGGCCGGCCGCGTCCTGTCCGACCAGCAACCGCACCTGGGCCGCCTGAACTCCTGGGACGACTGGCGGAAGTGGCGGGACGCGGTGGTCAGGCGCTACCGGCTGCAGGGGCAGAACTGCCCGCTCGGCGTCCTGACCTCACAGCTCGCCCGCACCACGCCGGGGGCGCAGGCGGTCTCCGGCCGGCTGCTGGACGAGTGGCAGGCGCAGATCCTCGCCGGGATCCGGCACATGCAGGTCCAGGGCCACATCTCCCCCGACGTGGACGCCGGGGAGGCGGCGGCGGCGCTGCTCGCCGGGATCCAGGGCGGGGTGTCCATCCTGCTGTCCACCGGCCGCCTCACCCACCTGGAGGCCACCCTGGACTTCGCCATCGCCCGCCTGAAGGCCTCGACCGCGACGAACGCCGCCTGACCGACCCGCCCACCCTCGCCCGCCCGACGTCCTCAGCCGACGCGAACCCCTGACCGGCGCCCCCCTGAAAGCCCGGCCGACGCGAGCGCCTCCGGCCGGTCACTCGCTCGCGGCGAGGCCGGAGTTCCACGCCCACGCGGCGATGCCGACCCGGTTGGCGGCACCGAGCTTGCGCTGGATGTTGGCGAGGTGCGTCTTGACCGTCCCGGGGCTGATGAACAGCTCGGCGGCGATCCCGGCGTTGGTACGCCCGTGCGCGACCAGCCGGGCGATCTCCCGCTCGCGGGAGGTCAGCGCCTCCCCGGCGGGCTCGGGCGCGGGCGCCCGCAGGTGGCGCAGCAGCCGTACGGTGACCTGGGGGCTGATCAGCGTGTCCCCGGCCATGGCGGCGCGGACCGCCTCGATCAGCAGCGTGGGGCCGGACCGCTTGAGCAGGAAGCCGCACGCGCCGTTGCGCAGCGCGGCGTGCACGTAGTCGTCGAGGTCGAACGTGGTCACCACGATCACCCGGGTCTCGGGAGCCAGCAGCCGGGTGACCTCCAGCCCGTCGAGCCTCGGCATGCGGATGTCGGCGAGCACCACATCGGGCCGCAGGAGCCGGGCGGCCTCCACGGCGGCCCGTCCGTCGGCCGCCTCGCCGACGACCGTCATGTCGGGCTGCGAGTCGAGGATGAGCCGGAAACCGATCCGCACGTCATCCTGGTCGTCGGCGATCAGGATCCGCGTGGTCACCGGGGGACCACCGCCGCCGCGACGAGGCGACCGCCGTCACCGTTCATCGGCGATCACCGCCGCCCGGGCGGCATGGCCGTCGTCACGGGTCATCGGGGGACCACCGCCGTGACGTGCCATCCGGCGTCGCCGGGGCCGGCCGTCAGGGAGCCGCCGGCGGCTCTGAGCAGCTCGTCCAGCCCGGCCAGTCCGAAGCCACCGCTCCGCCCCTCCCCGTCTCCCGGGGGATCCCCGGAGCCGGCGCGGCCGTCGTCGGTGACGCGGACGTGGACCGCCTTCGCGTCGGCGGTCAGCGCGATGTCGACGGTCGTCGCGCCGGGGGCGTGCCGCCGGACGTTCGTCAGGGCCTCGCTCACCACGCGGTGGACGGTGACGGAGGTCTCCCGCGACACGTCCTGCCGGAGATCGCCGCTGAGGTTCACCCGCACGGACGGCGAGAAACCGGCGGCGAGGGCGCGTAACGCCTCGATGCCGGGGGCGCCGGTCTCATCGGTCTCGCCGAGCATCTGGACGCTGCGGTCCAGCGAGGCCAGCGCCCGCCTGCCGCCCTCCTCGATGCGCCGCAGCGCGTCGGCCACGGCGGGCGGCAGCGGTTCCGGCGAGAACAGGGCCGCCTGGGCACGCACCAGCATCCCGCTGACGTCGTGGGCGACGAAGTCGTGCAGGTCACGGGCCAGGGCGAGCCGCTGGGACCGCTCGGCCCTCGCCACCGCCCGGCGCCGGCCGCCGTCCAGGAAGCGCAGGTACAGCCCGGCCCCGGCCGCCGCCACCGCGCCCAGCGACCAGCCCGCGCAGGCGCTCAGCACCAAGGCGGGCGGGCCGGGGAAGGTGACCCGCAGCAGGATCGTCGCGACGGCGCCCCCGGCGAGCCCGGCCCCTATCGCGGCCTCCCGGACGGGGGCGCGGCGCACCGCGAGCGTGACCAGCACCAGGAGCGGCGGCGCCTCCGCCAGCGGCCCCCACTCCGCGCCGGCCGGCGTCCCCGCCGGCAGGTGGGCGGCGGTGAACGCGAGCGAGACCGCTCCCCCCGCCATGGCGGCACGCGCCGCGCGAGCACGTGGCAGGAGCGAGACCGCTCCCCCGGCCATGGCGGCACGCGCGGGACGAGCACGTGGCAGGAAGGCCACTATCATCGCGCCGAGTGCCATCAGCACCCCGATGAGGTCCACGGCCCGACTCTAGGGCCGTTCCGGGGCGGTGCGGCGCACATGGTAGGCGAGGGTCGCGGCGGCCAGGGCGAGGCCCCACACGGGCCAGAGCAGCGACGGGGCCCAGGTGGCCCACATGTTCGCGGGCCCGAAGCCGTGGACGAAGCGCATCCGCCAGTACATCAGCCCGGCCGACAGCACGATGACCGAGACGATCGAGGCGGGGATCACGGCGAGCATCGGCGGCACCCGCCGCCCGGCCTTGAACCAGATCCACCTCGGGTACACCTCGCCCCACCGCTGGACGAGGCCGAGCGTGAGGACGGCGCCGCCGACGCCCATCGCGCTGAGGAACAGCCCGCCCCACTTCAGGCCCGACTCGTCGAGCCACTGCCAGAACTCCCGGGTGACGCCGAGGGGGACGCCCGCGGCCCAGGCGATCCGGCTGACGTCGTAGAAGGCGGGGATGGCGGCGGCCACGTACACGGCCCAGCGGCCCCAGCGCCGCGCCGCCTCGGGGGCCGCCCACCCGGGACGGGCGGGTCCGGTGAGGGTGCGGCGCCGGTAGGCGAGCGCCGTCAGCGCCCACAGCAGCCCGCCGATCACCAGGACGAACAGGTTGATCCGCGACCAGGGCACGATCTCGGCCAGGCTCTGCCCGCCGGGCACACCGGTGAACACCCAGACCAGCAGCAGCGGCGCGTAGGCCACCAGCATGAGCACCCGGCTGTCGGGGATCACGATGGCGAGCGCCGCGGCCGAGATCCACGCCCAGCCGAGCAGGATCGGCCGGACCCGGCCGCTTCCCGCGCCTCTGGCCATCGCGACGCCGGCCACCGCGCCCACCAGGCCGAGCACGGCGATCACCGGCGCGGCGGTCTGCGGTCGTATCTCACCGAGCACCGACAGGCCGGGTTCCCAGTTGGGGTCGGCGCGGCCGAAGGGGAAGCCGCCGCCGCCGAGTGCCCAGTACAGGCCGAGCGCCCCGTAGGCCAGCGACCACACGGCGGCCGCGTATCCGGCCCATCGAGTCCAGTTCCTCATCATGGCTCCACCCTCGCCCCGGGGTGGCGGGCCGGCCTATCGGCCGTCCGGCGGATCCGGTGCCGTACCGAGCCTGTCCATCCGCCGTTCGGGAGAGATTCCGCCGCCCGGGAGAGACTCCGCCGTCGAGGAGGGGCATCCGCCGTCCGGGAGAGGAGAGGGAGTCCGGTTCATTGACGGGATTACCCACTTTTCCTACTATGTAAGTAGGTATTGAGTGTCGACGCGTAGCCCCGGCTGGTCGACCGGCAACCCTCGCACCGCGCAGGGTGCCCCGGGGAAACCTGGCGGCGAGGAGATCCTCGCCGCAAGCGCGGGGCCCGTCCGGGCTCCTGGTCGTGAGGTCGCGGAAACGCACCTGACGGAAAGGCGAACCCTTGAACCCCCTCCGCAAATCCCGCCTGGCGGGGCTGGCCCTCCTCCCCCTCGCCGCCCTGACCGCCTGCGGCGGCACCCCCGCCACGACCGGCACGCCGTCCGGCGCCCCGGCCAAGGGCGGGACGCTCGTCTTCGGCGTCAACACCGAGCCGCTGAACCTCGACCCGCACGCCAGCCCGCAGGACGTGACCGGCCTGTTCACCCGCCCGGCGCTCGACTCGCTGGTCTCGCTCGACGACAAGGGCGAGATCCACCCCTGGCTGGCCACCTCCTGGAAGATCTCACCGGGCGGGAAGACCTACACCTTCAAGCTGCGCGAGGACGTGAGGTTCACCGACGGGACCGTCTTCGACGGCGCCGCGGTGAAGGCCAACCTCGACCACATCGTCGACCCCAAGACCAGGTCACAGCTCGCCGCCGCCGCGTTCGGCCCCTACACCGGCACCAAGGTCGTGGACGCCCACACCGTCGAGGTGTCCTTCGCCAAGCCGTACTCCCCGTTCCTCGCGGCGCTGGCCACCGCGTACTTCGGGATCCAGTCCCCCAAATCGCTCGCCCAGGGCGCCGAGGCGCTCGCCAAGAAGGTCGTCGGGACCGGGCCGTTCATCATCGACGCCTTCACCCCGCACCAGGGCATCACCTACCACCGCAACCCCGCCTACAACTGGGCCCCGCAGGGCGCCAAGCACACCGGGCCCGCCTACCTGGAGAAGCTCCAGTTCAAGGTCCTCATCGAGGACTCGGTCCGGCTCGGGGCGCTGACCAGCGGGCAGATCGACGCCATCGCGAGCGTCCCGCCGGTGAGCGTCAAGCGGGTCGAGGCCGACCCCAAGCTCGCCATCACCCGGCGGCAGGCCCCGGGCGGCAACTACAACTACTTCCCCAACACCGCCAAGGGCGTGTTCACCGACCCCAAGGTCCGGCAGGCCTTCCGGGACGGCATCGACT
The DNA here is from genome assembly GCF_025506355.1 of Sphaerisporangium corydalis. GTDB lineage: Bacteria > Actinomycetota > Actinomycetes > Streptosporangiales > Streptosporangiaceae > Sphaerisporangium > Sphaerisporangium corydalis. The sequence continues at coordinate 60,644 of NZ_JANZYP010000033.1, read as the reverse complement.
TCGCCACCATCGTCGGCAAGCTGTACTTCGGCTCGTTCGCCCCCGCTTCCAGCCCCATCTCCCCGGTCACGCCCGGGTACGACAAGTCCACCGAGACCCAGTGGAAGTACGACGCCGCGGAGTCGGGGAGACTGCTCGACGAGGCGGGCTGGACCGGCCGCGACGCCGAGGGCTACCGCACCAAGGACGGCAGGCGCCTGACGGTCCACTGGCCGTTCCTGAAGGCGCTCGCCAGGGAACAGCGCGGCACCCTCGCCGAACAGGTGCAGGCCGAGGCCAAGAAGATCGGCTTCGAGGTGCACTTCGACGACGTCACCGCCAACGACTTCGCCCCCAAGGCCATCTCCGGCGACTACGACCTGGTCGACTTCAGCTGGCAGCGCGCCGACGGCGACGCCCTGCGCAACCTGTTCGCCGTCTCCACCATCCCGAGCCCCACGCTGTTCGGGCAGAACCTGGCCCGCTACCGCGACACCGAGGTGGACGGGTGGCTCGGCGACGCCCTGGCCACCACCGACCTGACCAAGCGCGCGGGGCTGTACGCCGAGGTCCAGCGGAAGGTCATCGACGACGCCGCGATCTTCCCCGTGTACGTCTTCACCTACCTGCTCGGCACGAACAGGTCGGCGCACGACATCGGCTGGGAGCCGCAGGCGTACCCGACCTTCTACGACGCATGGGTCGCGAAGGCATGAGCGGACCGCGACGCCGGACCGGCCGGCTGGTCCTGACCCGCGTCGGCACGTCGGTGCTGGTGCTGTGGGGCGCGGTGACGGTCTCCTTCACCGCCCTGCACCTCACGCCGGGGAACGTGGCCGACGTGCTCATCGGCAGCTCAACGGTGACCCCGGAGGTCCGCGCCCAGATCATCGCCGACTACGGGCTCGACCGGCCGCTCCTGACGCAGTACGCGACCTACCTCGGCCGCGTCCTGCGCGGCGACCTCGGGCAGTCGTACCAGTTGCACGAATCGGTCGCGGCGGCGATCGGCGCGCAGCTCGGGGCCTCGGTCCAGCTCACGCTGAGCGCCCTGGTCCTCGCGGTCGTGGCGTCGACCACGCTGGCGCTGCTCACGGCCAGGCGGGCACGCTGGATCCGGGGACTGTCCTCCGGCCTGGAGCTGGTCGGGGTGTCCATCCCCACGTTCTGGACGGCCATCCTGCTGCTGACCGTCTTCTCCTTCCAGCTCGGCTGGTTCCCCGCGGCCGGCGGCGAAGGTTTCGCCGGGCTGGTCCTGCCGGTGATCGCCGTCGCCCTCCCGGTCACGACCATGCTCACCCAGATGATGCGGGAGAGCCTGGAACTGGTGCTGGACGAGCCCTTCGTCCTGACGGCCCGCGCGCGGGGGATGCCGGACCTCGGCGTCCGGCTGCGGCACGCGCTCAGGCACACCCTGGTACCGGCGGTGACACTGATCGGCTGGATCGTGGGGCTGCTGCTCGGCAGCATGGTCCCGGTCGAGCAGATCTTCTCCCGGCAGGGCATCGGGCAGCTCACGCTGGGCGCGGTGACCGGAAAGGACCTGCCGGTGGTGATGGGCGTCGTCCTGGTCACCGCCGTGCTGTACGTCGTCGTCAACATCCTGGTCGACCTGCTGTACCTGGTCATCGACCCCCGGCTGCGAGGTGCCCGATGACCTCCGCCGCCGACGCGTCCCCCCTCGGAGGCGCCCCGGTGACCACCGCCGTCATCGCGATCGGGACGGGACGCCCCCGCCGGATCCCCCGGCCGGGAGTGTGGGCCGCGGCGCTGTTCCTCGCCCTGGTCGCCCTCGCGGCGGTCGCGCCCGGCCTCGTCGCGTCCGGCACCCCCGACGCGGCGGACGCGGCGGACGCGCTTCAGGCCCCCGGTGCCGCGCACCTGCTCGGCACCGACGCCAACGGGCGCGACCTGTTCGCCCGCATCGTGTTCGGTGCGGCGCCCTCGCTGCTGTCCGGCCTCGGCGCCACCGCCGTGGCGGTCACGGCGGGCACCGCGCTGGGCCTGCTGGCCGCGCTCGGCGGGCGGGTGCTGGACCAGGTCGTCATGCGCCTGGTCGAGGTGCTGCTGGCACTGCCCACCCTGCTGCTCGCGCTCCTGGTGATCACCGTCACCGGGCCGGGCACCGCCAACGTGATCCTCGCCATCGCGCTCTACACCGCGCCCGGCTACGCCCGCCTGGTCCGCGCCCAGACGATGGTGATCCGGCGCACCGGCTACGTGGAGGCCGCCACCTCCCTGGGACTGACCCGGGGGCGGATCATCGCGCGGCACGTCCTGCCCAACGCGTTCGCGCCGCTGCTCGTGCTCGCGACCATCGAGGTCGGGACGGCCCTGGTGGCCGCGGCCTCCCTCAGCTACCTCGGGCTCGGCCCGCAGCCGCCCGCGCCGGAGTGGGGCGCGATGCTCTCCGGCGGGCGCGACTACTTCTCGGTGGCGTGGTGGATCGCGGTGTTCCCCGGCGTGGCGATCACGCTCACCGTGCTGTCGATCACCGTCGTCGGCCGGCACCTTCGACGCCTGGTGGAAGGGAGGACCTCGTGACCGAACCGGCCGTGGCGGGCCTGGTGACCGGATCGGCGGCGGATCCCGAGACCGAGCCGATCGTGGAGGTCACCGACCTGCACGTCTCCTTCGGGGAGATCCACGCCGTCCGGGGGGTGTCGTTCGCCGTGCGCCCCGGGGAGTGCGTGGCCATCGTGGGCGAGTCCGGGTCGGGCAAGAGCGTCACCGCGCGCACCCTGCTCGGGCTGACCGGGGACGACGCCCGGGTCCGCGCCGGGTCGTTCCGCGTCGAGGGCGCCGACGCGTCCGCGTTCGGGGAACGGCGCTGGCGGTCGGTACGGGGGCGGCGGATCGGCTTCGTCCTGCAGGACGCGCTGGTCTCGCTGGACGCGCTGCGCCCCGTCGGCAAGGAGGTCGCCGAGGCACTGCGGCTGCACCGCCCGGTCCCCCGCGGCGCCGTCGCCGGGCGCGTGGTCGAGCTGCTGCGCGAGGTGGGGGTGCCCGAGCCCGAGCTGCGCGCCCGGCAGTACCCGCACGAGCTGTCCGGCGGGCTGCGCCAGCGCGCGCTGATCGCCTCGGCCATCGCCTGCCACCCTCGGCTGCTCATCGCCGACGAGCCGACGACCGCGCTGGACGTCACGGTGCAGGCGCAGATCCTGCGGCTGCTGGCCGAGCGCAAACGGACCGGCACCGCGCTGCTGCTGATCAGCCACGACCTCGCGGTGGTGGCCGAGCTGGCCGACCGGGTCCTGGTCATGAAGGACGGCGTGGTGGTCGAGGACGGCCCGGCGGAGCGGGTGCTGCGCGAACCGGACCACCCGTACACGCGGCGGCTGCTGGCCGCCGTGCCGATGGAGCACGCCAAGGGCACCCGCCTTTCGGTCGCCGAGGGCGAACCGCCCCGGACGATCACGCCCCCGGTGCCCGGCGAGATCGTGATCGAGGCGCGGGACCTGGTCAAGGCGTTCCACGGGCGGCCCGCCGTCGACGGCGTCTCGTTCGAACTGCGGGCCGGGGAGACGCTCGGCGTCGTCGGCGAGTCCGGGTCGGGCAAGACCACGACGGCGCGCCTCGTCCTCGGCCTGCTCGCGCCGGACGCCGGCTCCGTCGAGATCGACGGCCGCCCGTGGGCGGGGCTGACGGCGGGGGAACGGCGGGAGCTCCGCCGCCACATCCAGGTCGTGTACCAGGACCCGCTGAGCTCCTTCGACCCCCGGTTCACCGTGCGCCGCGTCTTGGACGAGGCGCTCGGCGTCGGCGGCGAGCCGCGTGCGACCAGACGGGACCGGGCGGTGGAGCTGCTGGAACAGGTCGGCCTCGACGCCTCGGTGCTGGACCGGCGCCCGCTGCGGCTGTCCGGCGGCCAGCGCCAGCGGGTCGCGATCGCCCGCGCGCTCGCCCCCCGCCCGCGCGTGATCGTCTGCGACGAGCCGGTCTCCGCGCTGGACGTCTCCATCCAGGCCCAGGTGCTGGACCTGCTCGCCGACCTGCAATCCGAGCTCGGCATCGCGTATCTGTTCATCTCCCACCACCTCGGTGTGGTGCACCACGTCAGCGACCGCGTCCTTGTGATGAAGGACGGGCGGGCGGTCGAGTACGGCGACGTCCGGCAGGTCTTCACCGAACCCAGGGCCGCCTACACACGCGAGCTCCTGGCCGCCATCCCCCGCCTGGACGCCGTCTCCACCGGACTTCCCACAAGGAGGGCCTCATGACCAAGCAGATCCACCTCGCCGCGCACTTCCCCGGCGTCAACAACACCACCGTCTGGTCCGACCCCCGCTCGGGGAGCCAGATCGACTTCGAGTCGTTCCGGCACCTGGCCCAGACCGCCGAACGCGGCAAGTTCGACTTCTTCTTCCTGGCCGAAGGGTTGCGGCTGCGGGAGATGAAGGGCCGCATCCACGACCTGGACGTCGTGGGCCGCCCCGAGTCGCTCACCGTCCTTTCGGCCCTGTCCGCCGTCACCACGCGGCTCGGCCTGGCCGCGACCGTCAACTCCACCTTCAACGAGCCGTACGAGGTGGCGCGCCGGCTGGCCTCGCTGGACCACCTCAGCGGCGGCCGGGCCGCGTGGAACGTCGTGACCAGCTACGACGCGTTCACCGGTGAGAACTTCCGGCGCGGCGGCTTCCTGGCCGAGGAGGACCGGTACACCAGGGCCGCCGAGTTCCTGCAGACCGTGCGCGAGCTGTGGGACTCCTGGGCGCCGGACGCGGTGGCCGCCGACGCCGCCACCGGCGCGTTCGTCCGGCCGGGCGGCATCACGCCGTTCCGGCACCAGGGGCGGCACTTCGACATCTCCGGCGCCTTCAACGTGCCGCGCGGCCCGCAGGGACACCCGGTGATCATCCAGGCGGGTGACTCCGACGAGGGCCGCGAGTTCGCCGCGTCGGCCGCCGACGTCATCTTCAGCCGGCACAGCAAGCTGGAGGAGGGCCGCGCCTTCTACCGCGACGTCAAGCGGCGCCTCGCCGCGTACGGCAGGCGGGACGAGGACCTGAAGATCCTTCCGGCGGTGACGTACGTGCTGGGCGACACCGAGGCGGAGGCGGCCGAGCGGGCCGCCGAGATCCGGCGCGCACAGGTGAGCCCGCAGACGGCGATCGCGTTCGTCGAGGGCGTGTGGGGCAGGGACCTGTCCGGCCACGACCCCGACGGCCCGCTCCCCGACCTCGAACCGGAGCTGGAGGAGGGCGTGTCCAAGGGCCGCGCGCAGTTCCGCGGCGACCGTGGCGCGGTCGCGGCGAAGTGGCGGGCGCTGGCGGAGGAGAAGAACCTGTCCATCCGCGAGCTCGTCATCGAGGTCGCCGCGCCGCAGACCTTCATCGGGACCCCGGTGTCGGTGGCCGCCGAGATCGACAGGTTCGTGCAGACCGACGCCGCCGACGGCTTCATCTTCGTCCCCCACCTCACCCCCGGCGGGCTGGACGACCTGGTGGACAAGGTCGTCCCGATCCTGCAGGAGAAGGGCGTCTTCCGCGCCGACTACACCGGGCCGACCCTCCGCGACCACCTCGGCCTCGCTCCTCGTCCCGGCCCTTCCGGCCTCGCACCCCACCCGAAGGAGACGTCATGACACTCCACCTGGCCGTCGCGCTCGACGGCGCCGGATGGCACCCCGCGGCGTGGCGGGCGAAGGGCGCGCGGCCGGACCGGCTGTTCACCGCCGCGTACTGGGCCGAGCTGGTGATCGAGGCCGAGCGCGGGCTGCTGGACTTCGTCACCTTCGAGGACTCGCTGGGCCTGCAGTCCTCCCGGTTCGAGGGGCCGGACGACCGGCTCGACCAAGTGCGCGGCCGGCTGGACGCGGTCCTGCTCGCCGCGAGCCTGGCCCCGCTGACCTCGCACATCGGCCTGGTGCCAACGACCAGCACCACCCACAGCGAGCCGTTCCACATCGCGATCGGCATCGCGTCGCTCGACCACGTCAGCCGGGGCAGGGCCGGGTGGCGTCCCCGGGTGTCGCCCCGCCCCGACGAGGCCGCCCACTTCGGCCGCCGGGAGTTCCCGCCCCTCGACCTGTCCGATCCCATCGTCACCAGGCACGTGCGCGACCTGTTCGGCGAGGCCGCCGACGCGGTGGAGGTGGTCCGCCGGCTGTGGGACAGCTGGGACGACGACGCCGAGATCCGCGACGTCGCGACCGGCCGGTTCGTCGACCGCGACCGCCTGCACTACGTCGACTTCCAGGGCGAGTGGTTCGACGTCAAGGGCCCGTCGATCACCCCGCGCCCCCCGCAGGGGCAGCCGCTGGTGACGTCGCTGGCCCATGACACGCTGCCGTACGAGTTCGCGGCCCAGGGTTCCGACGTCGTGTACGTCACCCCGCGCGACCGTGCCGAGGCCGAGGCGATCACCGGCCGGGTGCGGGCCGCCGAGGACGCCGTGGGCCGCTCGGAACCGCCGCTGCATGTCTTCGCCGACCTGGTGGTCTTCCTCGGCGACGACGCCGCCGACCGCAAGGCGCGCCTGGACGAGCTCGACGGGGGCGCGCTCGCCTCGGACGCGCTCGTCTTCACCGGCACCCCGGAGCGGCTCGCGGACCTGCTGCTCGACTGGCGGGCCGCCGGCCTGTCGGGGTACCGGCTCCGCCCCGGCACGCTCCCGCACGACCTCACCGCGATCACCCGGGGGCTGGTGCCCGCCCTCCAGGCCAGGGGCGCGTTCCGCGGCGCGTACGAGACCACGGTCCTGCGCGAGAGGCTGGGCCTGCCCCGCCCGGCCGGCCGCTACCAGAAGGCGTCATGACCACGGCCGCATCACCTAGGAGGAGTCCCATGACCCGGCTTTCGATCCTCGACCTGGCCCCCATCGTGTCCGGCGCGACCGCGCGCGAGGCGCTGCGCGACACCATCGACCTGGCCCGGCACGCCGACGACGCCGGCTACCACCGCTACTGGCTGGCCGAGCACCACCTCACCCCGGGCGTCGCCAGCTCGGCGCCGGCGGTGCTCATCGGCGCGGTGGCCGCGGCGACCGAGCGGATCAGGGTCGGCTCGGGGGCCGTGCAGCTCGGCCACCAGACCGCGCTCGGCGTGGTCGAGCAGTTCGGCACCCTGGAGGCGCTGCACCCGGGGCGGATCGACCTCGGCCTCGGCCGCTCCGGCCAGCGCGCCAAGGAGCTGCGCTCCGCCGCCTCCGCGCCACCGCCGCCGCCGGTCGGGTCGCGTGTCGTGGACGGCCTGCTGATCCCGCCCCCGTTCTCGTTCGCCTCGATCGCCGGTTCCCCGCTGTTCAAGCTGTACGCGTCGCTGCTGCAGCAACCCGGCGCGGAGTCGCCCGACTTCGCCGACCAGGTGGACGACATCCGGGCCCTGCTGGCGGGCACGTACCGCTCCGCCGAGGGGTACGAGGCGCACGCCCAGCCCGGCGAGGGCGCCGACGTGGAGCTGTGGATCCTCGGCAGCAGCGGCGGCCAGAGCGCCCAGGTCGCCGGCGAGCGCGGGCTGCCGTTCGCCGCGAACTACCACGTCAGCCCGTCCAGCGTGCTGGAGGCGGTGGAGGGGTACCGCGACGCGTTCAAGCCGTCGGACACGCTCGCCGCGCCGCACGTCATGGTGTCGGCGGACGTGGTCGTGGCCGCCACCGACGAGGAGGCCCGCCGGATCGCCGAGCCGTACGGGCTGTGGGTGCGCAGCATCCGCAGCGGCGCCGGGGCGATGGCCTACCCCTCGCCGCGGGAGGCCGCCGCGCACGCCTGGAGCGACGAGGACCGCGCGCTGGTCGCCGACCGGCTCGACACCCGGTTCGTCGGGACCCCCGAGGCGGTGGCGGACCGGCTCAGGGTCCTGCGCGACGCCACCGGGGCCGACGAGCTGCTGGTCACGACCATCACGCACGACCACGCCGACCGCGTACGCTCCCAGGACCTGCTCGCCGAGGTGTGGCTGGGCTGACACGCGGACCGGCCGGAGCGCGGGCGCCGCTATGCGATGATCGGCCGGCGCCCGTCCTCGGGCACGCCGTCCCCGGGATCGCCGTCCCCGGTCACGTCTCCGGGATCGCCGTCCCCGGTCCCGCCGTCCTCGGCCAGCAGGGCCCGTACGTCGTCGGCCTCGGGCAGGTCGCGGCGCTGGAAGATCTCCAGGGCCTCGGTCAGGCACGCCCGCGCCCGGCCGGCCCGGCCGAGGAGGGCGAGCGCCTGGCCAAGGGCGACAAGCGCCTTGCCCTCGACCCATTCGTGGCCCACCTCCGCCATGACCGCCAGCGCGTCCTCCGCGCGGTCGGCGGCCGCGGCGGGCCGCCCGAGCACGAGGTGGGTCTCGGCCATCCGCAGCAGCGTCACGCCCTCCCAGAGGCGCTGCTTGAGCACGCGGTACTCCGCGAGGACCTCGGTGAACCGCGACAGCGCCTCCTGCGGGCGCCCGGCGTCCCGCAGCACGACGGCCGACTGGTACAGGACGTCGTGGTCCATCCTGCCGCCCAGCTCGCGGGTGATGCGGGTGGCCCGTTCGACGGCCTCCACCGCCTCGCCGGTCTCACCGGCCGCCACGAGCTCCATCGCCAGGTTGCCCAGCCCGGTGGCCTCCAGCTTGCGGTCGCCGATCTCGCGCCAGATCTCGTTCGCCTCGCGGTACAGGGCGATCGCCCCGGCGTTGTCCCTGCGGCTGGACACCGCCATGGCCAGCAGGTTGAGGCTCGCCCCGTACTTGGCCATGTCGCCCTCGGCCAGGCTGAGGTCCCGGGCGGCGGTGCCGTCCTCGATCGCCCCGTCAGGTGACCACAGCAGCGCCACCCGCACCTCGCCGCGCATGCACCGCGCGTGCGCCTCGGCACGGCGGTCGCCCCGGGCCGCCGCCGCGTCGATGATCGCGCCCACCACCTGCTCCAGGCGTCCGGGGTCGGTCTCGGCGCCGAACCCGTCGGAGAGCATGTCGAGCAGCCGCACCAGGTCCAGCAGCGGCGCACCCGGCGTCCGCGCCGCCTGGAGCACGCAGCCCAGCAGGCCGGGGACCTCGCCGTCGGCCCACGCGACCGCCGCGTCCAGGTCGGCGAACGACAGCCCGGGATGCGCGGGGCTGACCGCGTCGGCCAGCCGCTTGCCCGGGTAGGCGAGGCGGAAGCCCGTCGCGACGGTGGCGAGGTAGAAGTCCAGCAGCCGGAACAGAGCCGCCCGCGTGACGTCCTCGCCGGCCGGCCGGGACCTGGCGAAGATCTTGAGCAGGTCGTGGTACCGGTACCGCCCCTGCGCGGGGGACTCCAGCATGCTGACGTCCACCAGCGTCTCGCAGACGTCCTCCGCGTCCGCCTCGTCCAGCCCGAGCACGGCCGCCGCCGCGCTCAGCGACGACTCGGGCGCGTCGGGCACCGCCAGCAGCCGGAACGCCGACGCGTGCGCGGCGTCGAGCTGGTCGTACCCGAGGGCGAAGGTGGCCTCCACGGCCAGGTCGTCCACGCGCAGCTCGGCCAGGCGCCGCCGCTCGTCGGCCATGCGGTCGCGCATCCGGGCCAGGCTCCAGGCCGGGCGCGCCGCCAGCCGCGCGGCCACGATCCTGATCGCCAGCGGCAGGTACCCGCACGCGGCGGCCAGCTCGCCCGCCGCCTCCGGCTCGGCGGCCACCCGTTCCCGGCCGGCCACCTTGGCCAGCAGCGCCACGGCCTCGTCGTGACCCAGCACGCCCAGGTCGACCTGCCGGGCCCCGGACAGGCCGATCATCTTGGCGCGGCCGGTCGCCAGCACCGCGCACCCGGCCGTCCCGGGCAGCAGCGGGCGAAGCTGTGCCGGGTTCGCCGCGTTGTCCAGCACCACCAGCACCCGCCGCTCGGCGAGGACCGAGCGGTACAGCGCCGCCCGTTCCGCCGGCTCGTCGGGGATGTCCGAGGCCTCGACCCCGAGTGAGCGCAGGAACGAGCCGAGCACGGCCTCCGGCGCCAGGGGCTGGGCGCTCGTCCCCCGCAGGTCCACGAAGAGCTGCCCGCCGGGGTAGTCAGGGGCGAGGCGGTGCGCCACGTGCACGGCCAGGGCCGTCTTGCCCATGCCGCCCGCGCCCGCCACCGCCGAGATCACCAGCGCCGAGGCGTCCCCGGACCGCAGGCCCGCCGCGATCCGCTGGATCTCCGGCTCCCTGCCGGTGAAGTCGGTGAGGTCGGCCGGTAGCTGCCGGGGCACCGGCGCCGTGGCCTGGACCGGTGCAGCCGCCTGCCCCACGCCGAGGGCGGGGTCGGCGGTGATGATCCGCTGGTAGAGCTCGGCCAGCTCGGGGGACGGGCCGACGCCGAGGTCCTCGGCGAGCAGCCGCCGGGTGTCGGTGTAGACCCCGATCGCCTCGGCCTGCCGCCCCGACCGGTACAGCGCGAGCATCAGCAGCCCGCACACCTGTTCCCTGGCCGGATGCTCGGCGCACAACGCGGTCAGCTCGGCGACCGCGTCGGCGTGCCGGCCCTGCTCCACGTCCTCGGCCAGCCGGCGTTCCAGCACCGCCAGCCGCCGCTGCTCCAGCCGGACCCGCCGCCCCTCGGCGTACCGCCCCTCCAGCCCGGCCAGCGGCTCCCCGTGCCACAACGCCAGCGCCTCGCCGTACCGGCCCGCCGCCGCCAGCTCCTCCATCACCGCGAGGTCGCTCTCGCCGCCGGCCAGGGCGTACCCGCCGCCCGCCGACTCCACCGCCTCCGCGCCCAGCGCCGAACGCAGCCGCGAGACGTACGTGCGCAACGTGCTCATCGCCGTACGGGGACGATCATCCGACCACACCGCGTCCAGCAGCGGCTCATGGCCGACCACCCGGCCTTCGGCCAGCACCAGCACCGCCAGCACCAGCCGCTGCTGCGGCGACCCCAGCTCCACCTCGGCGCCGTCCCGCCACGCCCGCACCGGCCCGAGGATCGAGAAGCGCAGCCCGTGGTCACTCATCCGGGACCTTCATCATGATCCGCGATCCTAGGGCAGACCCGACGGCGCCCGCCGCCGGCCCAGAACGCCCGCCGCCGGCCCAGAACGGGGGAATGCCAGGGGACCGCCCTCGCAGGGCCCCTGGCATTCGCTCGGTGGAGGGGATGATCCCCTGGTGATCAGACGGTGGTGAGCGCCGCCTCCGCCTTCCGGACGGCCGGCAGGTCGAGGCTCACGGTGAAGGTCCTGGACAGGCCGCTCGTCGTCAGCAGCCGGCGGAGCAGTCGCGTCGGGGCGAGCAGGCGGAGCGTCCCGCCGCGGCGCATGGCCATGCGCCTGATGAAGATCAGGACGGCCAGGCCACTGGCGTCCATGAAGGTGACGGCGGAGAGGTCGACCAGCAGCCGCCGCCCCGGCCGGTCCAGCGCCGCCAGCAGGTGCTCACGGAACTCGTGCGTCGTGAAGATGTTCACGTCCCCGGCCACACTGCATACGGTCCAGTCGGAGTTGACGCGGGTCGACAGGTCCATGAGGACCTCCAATCGGTTGACGCGGCCGGCGACCCTCCGGACGATGCGAACGTCCGTCGGGCGGGGGCCACGTCGAGGTGCGGGGCCGTTGGCGGCCCTGCGACGATCTTCAAAGCCAGGCGATCTTCAAAGCCAGGCGGGCGGATCAACGCCTGAACGATGGGGCCTGGCTCAAGTCAATCGTGCTCGGACGCCGCGGGAAACGACCGATCTGAGAAACGGCCATCACCGTGGGTGATGATCCGTAGCCGGGAGGTCGGCGGACTCCTCGGCGGTCTGTAGCCATCCTAGCCGGTCAGCCAGCTGCCTGGCACTCTCGATCACCGCCGCGACGTGCGCGGACGGGTCTCCGTACCGCCACAGCAGGGACCACGGATACTGCGGAACCGGCTCGATCAGCGGCTTCCACACGGTTCCCGGCCGGTTGGAGGTGCGCGAGGAGGAGGGGACGCACATCACACAGCGTCCCTGGAGCACGAGGTCGGCCGCCGCGCGGTTGCTGTCGACCGTTCCCTCGTAGATCGTGGGCGCGAACCCCACCGACCGGCAAAGTTCGATGACGAACTGGTTGAACTCCGGGGTCCGTGACTCCTCGCCCAGCAGCAGGGTCTCCCGGGCGAGCGAGATGACGGGAACGCCGTCATGGGCGGCCAGGCGGTGGTTCTGCGGGACCAGCACGCCGAGCGCGTCGAGGCGGACCAGCTCGGAGGCCACCCCCTGCGGGGTCAGGGACGCCCGCCCGATCCCGATGTCCAGCCGGCCGTCGGCGAGCTGCTGGTACTGGTCGGGTGTGCCGATCTCCACCTGGTGGATCGTGAGCCCCGGATTCCGCTGCTGGACCGACCGCAGGATCTGCGGCATCGAGTCGTATCCGGCGTCGATGATGCCCGCACGCAGGGTGGGGCCGGAGACGGCGGCGGTGCGCGCCGCCTGGGTGGCCCGGCCGATGTGGTCGAGGATCTGGCGCGCCTCCACCAGGAACGCGGCGCCCGCCGGGGTCAGCTCGACGTGGTGGGTGCTCCGGTCCAGCAGCCGCACTTCGAGTTCGCGTTCCAGCCGCTGGACCTGCTGGCTCAGCGCGGACTGCACGATGTGCTCACGCGCGGCGGCCCGGCCGAAATGCAGCTCTTCGGCCAGGGTCACGAAGTAACGGAGTTGCCGCAGTTCCATCCGTCACCCCCTTCCGGCTGGGAGCGCCGATGTGGACCGTCTCCCCCCCACGATACGCGCAGAGACCGCGCCCTGGACGGTACCCGGATACCTAACACTGAGGCCGTTCTGAGGTGATGACCCCAGAAGGCGCATCGTCTCTTGACGGCGGAAGATCGCGGCTGCAAAGTCTGGTATAGGCGGCCGCCGATCAGCACACATCTCCCCCGGCTTCACGTTTCGCGAGGATGTGCCATGACGCTCACCGACGCCCCCGGCAGTCACTCCCTCCCCTCCAGTCCATCCCTGCCACGCCACCGTGGCCGTCTCGTCGTGCTCAGCGTGATCGCCGGCGCGGTCGCCGCCGCGCTGTGGTCGTTCCGCTTCGTCGACAGCGTGATCGGCGACAACGTCGCCAACACCCTGCTCGGGTACGACGCCAAGGGCACCGCCATCAGCGGGGTCGTCGCGGGCGCGGTGTTCGCCTTCGTGTCCGGCCTGGCCGGGACGTTCACGGCCTGCAACGTCGCCGCCTTCGGCGCGGTGGTGCCGCTGGTGCGCGAGGGTGACTCATGGCGCGACCGCCTCCGCGAGACCGTGCGCCCGCTCAGCAGGCTCGCGATCGGCATGATCGTGGTCAGCGGGGTGTACGGCGCCGTCGGGGCCCTGTTCGGTGACCGGTTACCCCAGTTGTCGACCGCGACCGTGGGCGACGGGCTGCCCGTCCGGCTGATCCAGGCCAGCGTGGTCTTCGGGATCATCGGGCTGGCGTTCATCTGGCTCGGCCTGGCCTCGATCCGGCTGCTGCCCGACCCGCTGGCCAGGCTGGAGCGCCGGTTCCCGAACGCCCGCCTGGTCGTCCTCGGCGCGCTGGTCGGCGGCTTCCTCATCGGCCGGCCGTTCCCGCTGTTCCACAAGCTGTTCTCCTACGCCGCCGAGACCCACAACCCCCTGTACGGCGCGGCGGTGTTCATTCTTCAGTCGCTCGGCAACATCGTGGTGATGGCGGTGCTGTTCGCCGCCCTCATGCTGGTGGCCAGGGGACGGTTCGCGCGGTGGATGACGGCCAAGCCGAGCCGGATGGTGACGGTGACCGCGGTCGCCTTCATCGTCGCGGGCACCTTCACCTTCCTCTACTGGGACGTGCGGCTCCCGGCGATGTTCGGTTACGGCTGGTACCCCACCGCGTCCTGGTAGCCGTCACGAAGCGACCGGGCGCATCGCCTCCATGAGGGTGGCCAGGGGCACGCGGGCGAAGCCGATCCGGGCGTCACTGGCCCCGTACGGCAGCCACAGGGCGCCCGCGTGCGCCAGGCCACCACAGGAGTACAGGACGTTCGGGACATAGCCCTCGCGTTCGCCGTCATCGGGCGTGAGGAGGGTGGAAGGGAGTTCGGCGATCACACGGTGCGGCTCGTCCAGGTCGAGCAGCATGGCGCCGATGGCGTAGCGGCGCATCGGGCCGACACCGTGGGTCAGCACCAGCCAGCCGTGCTCGGTCTCCACAGGGGACCCGCAGTTGCCGACCTGGATCAGCTCCCAGCCGGCCCGAGGGGCGTGCAGCAGGACCGGCCGCCGCCACCTGTTGCCCGCGTCGAGCGAGGTCAGACCGATGGTCTCCCCGTCGGAACGGCACAGCGCGAGCCGGCGCCCGCCGACCGGGCGGGGGAACAGCGCCATGCCCTTGTTCGCGGCGGCCGGCCCGCGAAGCGGGGTGACCTCGAAACGCAGCAGGTCGTCGCTGCCGAGCACGCACGAGCGGATGTGACGGCCGTCGTAGGCGGTGTAGGTCGCCCGGTAGGCGGACGCGCCGTCCTCCTTGAGGGTCCGTACGAACCGGGCGTCCTCCATCCCGTTGCTCTCCGCGGCGGTGGCCGGCCACAGCACCCGCCGGGCCAAGGGGACGCCGGCCGGGAACTCCACGGCGTAGTCGGAGCTGATCGCGCGGCGCAGTTCCTCCAGCGTCCGCTGCGTGGTGGTCCGGGTGAGCAGGTCGGCCGGGAGTTCGGCGACCGCCTGCTCGAAGTCGTCGTCCTCGAACCGCTCGGGCAGGGACCCGAGCACCGTGGCCGAGACCTCGTCGTCCCAGCCCTCGTCGGCGAACCCGGCCGCAAGGAGGTCCCGCCGGTGGCGGGTGCCGCGCCGCAGGCCCACCGCCAGCGGCCCCGAGCGGTCGTCCACCGTGAGGCCGTCGCCGGGTCCGAGCAGGGCGGTGGCGAAACCGATCGACGACAGGTGCCCCTCACCGATCTGCCGCAGGCTGATCACGACGCGGAGCTGCCCGGGGGTCAGGCCGGACTGGTCGGGGTGGGGGACCATCGACGGGTTGCACAGCGCGGCGGCCTCCACCGCGTACTCGTGGCTGAAGTACGCGCCGACCAGGAGCCGGGCGGCCGGCGGCAGGTCGACGTGGCGCGGGACCCGGTGGCGGACCAGGTCGTAGTGGTGCAGGAAGGTCGCCTCCAGGTCGTGGTGCCGGTCGCCGAACCTCCGCACCGTCTCCGCCAGCATCGCGCCGGTCTCGTGGGGGTCCATGAGCGTGATGCGGTCGATCAGCCCGGCGGCGCGGGTGCGGGCCACGGCCGCGTCCTCGCCGGGGACGAACAGCTTGATGATCACCCTTCGCGGGTCGGGGGCGAGCGTCACGTCCAGCCGGTCGGCCAGGTCCCTGGTGGTCACGACAGGGTCGCCGCGTGCTGCATGGTCGAGATGAGGGCGAGGGTGGACTCCGCGCCCTGGTTGAGGTTCGGGCCGTGGTCGGTCAGGCCGTCGTAGCCGCCGCCGGTCTCGTGGTCCCACATGGGGACGTCCTGGTCGTTGGCGCCGTCGAACCACGCCACCGCCCGCAGCACGCCCTCGCGCCAGCGCGGGTCGCCGGTGACGGCGGACGCGGTGGCGCAGGCGTCGGCCAGCGCCGCCACCTCGATGGGCTGCTGGTCGTGGTGCCCGCGCGCGATGTGCTGGCGCCATCCGGCCACGGGGACGACCGACAGCCGCTTGTCCACGGTCTGGATGTCGACCAGCCACTCCAGCATGCGCAGACCTCGGCTGACCAGGGAGCGGTCACCGCCCAGGTCTCCGGCGGCGATGACCACCTCGGCCAGGGCGGCGTTGGCGTAGGTGAGCCGTGACTGCGGCCAGGGCCACCGAGGGTCCTCGGCGGGGACGCCGACCGCCGTCGCGGCGTCCGCCAGCAGGCGGGCGGCGGCGGTCCTGCCGGGGTCGGCGCGCAGGACCTCCGCGGCGCCCAGCCCGGCGAACACCATGGCGCGCGGATGCGGCGACCGCCGCGTGGCACCGAGCGTGAAGGCGTGCAGCGCCTCCTGGCGGATCCACGAGGCGGGGCCGCGCGCGGCGGCGGTGCCGAGGCCCCACATCGCCCGGCCCCACCAGTCGCCGGTCGACGCGGCGTCGGCCCAGCGCCGGTCGTGGCCGAGCCTGTTCCTGAAGGAGCCGGTGGCGTCCTGGGCGTGGGAGAGGAAGGCGAGGTAGCACTCCGCGAGCCGGACCACCTCCGGCGCGGGAGAGGGTTCGCGGCTGGTGACGACGAGCCCCCTGGCCACGTCGTCGGTGCAGTAGCCGTGCCTGCGGCGGGGGATGGCGTGCCGGGCGTGTTCGAACAGGCCGGTGTCGTCGCTCAGCCGGACCAGGTGCCGGAACCCGGGGACACCGGGGCTCACGGCATCGCCGCGACCACGGCGGGCGGCCGGTCGGCGAGCAGGAACCGGGCCACTTCCTCGTATCGGGCCGCCACGGCGGGCCACAGCAGGGCCGGGACCAGGGCGGGCGTCCGGCCGGCCAGGTCGTTGGCGAGACCGGGCTCGGTGAGGATGCGGCGCACGGCGAGCGCGAGCGCCGCGGGGTCGGCGTGCGGGACGAGCAGGCCGGGCCCGCCGGTGAGCAGCTCGACGGCATGGGGGAAGGAGGTGGCGACGATCGGGATGCCGGCGGCCACGGCCTCGATCAGCACGCCGGAGGTCACCTGCTCCGGTGAGTCGTACGGGAGCACGACGACGTCCGCCGAGCGGATCAGCCGGCTCAGCGAGGCGTCGTCGCGGTAGACCGGGTCGTACCGGACCGAGGGCGCGACGCCGAGCTTGGTGCCGATGCGGTGCAGGCGGTTGCGGTAGGCCTCGCCGTGGTGCTCCAGCACCTTCGGGTGCGTCTTCCCGGCGACGGTGTAGGTGGGCGGCGGGGTGAGGTCGCCGAGCAGGGCCAGGGCGCGCAACGCCCACTCGATGCCCTTGCCGGGGCCGATGAGGCCCCAGGTGAGCAGGTGGGGACGCAGGCGGCGCTGGGCAGGGACGCGGGCGTGGTCGGCGGCCCCGTGCGGGATGACCGACACCTTGCCGCCGTCGACGTGGTAGCCGGCGAGCAGCCGGTCGCGGGCGGTGCCGGTCATGGTGACCACCGCTCCCGCGGCGGCGACGATCTGCTCGAGCAACCTGCGCTGCCGGGGGGTGGGCCGGGTCAGCACGGTGTGCAGGACCACGACGCTCGGCACGGTGAGCCGGCGCAGCAGCGGCAGTACGTCCTGGCCGTCCGGGCCCGGGTAGATGCCGTATTCGTGCTGGACGACGGCGACGTCGAACTGGTCGAGGGCGTCGGCGGCGGCCTTCCAGCCGTCCGGCCGGTCGGGTCCCCAGGTGTGCACGACGCCGGGCACGGGCCGCTCGTCGTCCCCTTCGGAGACGACGCGGACGATGCCGCCGCGCATGCCGCCCCTGGTGAGATGGGAGGCCAGGGCGGAGTTGAAGGTGGCGAGACCGCATTGGGTGGGCGGATGGGTACTGAGGAAGCCGTATGTACGGGCCAACTGGGATGCCTTCCGGTCATCGGCCGATCCGGATGGGATTCGGGCCTCACGCGGTGAAGACGTCCATCGGCCAGCGTGTGTGGCGGATGGAGGTGAGCCGGTCGCCTGGCCGTCCTGGGCGGCCCTGGCTCGTCGCGATCCTGCGGTGGCAGGTCTACGCTTCTTTGACACTACAGGGCTCATGTCCGCCCATTCCGGTCGAGCCGGAACGGGCGGACGGGAGCGTCATCCCACCGGCGTCCGGACCGGCTCGGCTTCGCCGGCCTCGCCGCCGGCCGGCCGGCGGCGTCGTTCCACCCGCTCGGGGTCGGGCCAGTGGACGTCGGTGGCCCAGCCCAGCCGCTCGAACATCCCGATCAGCCCGGCGGAGACGTCGGTCTCGTGACGGCCGAGACCGTGCCTGGCACAGGCGGGATCACTGTGGTGGCCGTTGTGCCAGCTCTCCCCGAACGACGGGAGCGCCAGGGGCCACAGGTTGGTGGCCCGGTCATGGCGGCGGGTGGTGAAGGGCCGGTCGCCCACCACGTGGCAGAGCGAGTTGACGCTCCAGGTGATGTGCTGGAGCAGGAAGACCCTGATCAGCCCGGCCCACAGGAAGGCGGTGAACCCCGCGTAGAGGCTGCCGCCGATCACCCAACCTGCGGCGAACGGCAGGACCAGCGAGACCGCGCACAGGGCCGGGAAGGCACCGGCTACCCGCGTCATCGCCGGGTCGGCGAGCAGGTCGGGCGCGAAGCGGGCGGCGGGGGTGGGGTCGTTGCGGAACATCCACCCCAGGTGGGAGTGGGCCAGGCCGCGCAGCTGCCCGCGCAGGCCGGTGCCGTAGCGGTAGGGGGAGTGCGGGTCGCCGGGACGGTCGGTGTAAGCGTGGTGGCGGCGGTGGGTGGCCACCCAGTCGACGACGTTGCCCTCGAAGCTCATCGAGCCGGCCACCGCGAGCGCCACCCGCAGCCACGGACGGGCCTTGAAGGACCCGTGGGTGAGCAGCCGGTGGAAGCCGACCGTGACCCCGAACCCCGTGACCACGTAGAACACCAGTGCCATGACCAGGTCGGTGACCGTCACGCCACGGCCCCACGCGAGCCAGACGGCGACGCCGACCGCCACCAGCGGCAGCACGACGATCGCCCCCGTCAGCCACACCTGCAGGGCGCTCGGTGGCTCCTCGGTTTCTTCTCGCGCCCCCGGGAAAGCGGACACACCGTCGTAGCCTTGTTCTGTCGTCCGTTCGGATACGGCCATGAAGTCCTCCTGGGTCGTGACGATCCGGCCCGGGGTCAAACCGGCCGGCCGTGGACGTAGCACCATCGCCACGGCGGCTCGGAGTTGAGCCTGGCGGCCACCGGGTGATCGCTCTCCTCGTAGTGCTCCCGGGCGTGACAGCCGGGCGAGTCGTTGGAACAGGCCACCCAGCCGCAGGTCAGGCAGGCCATCAGCGCGGTCCAGTCCAGGCCGAGTACCAGGCACTGCTTGCATTCCGGCGCGCCGGGCCCGGCGACGGAGACCGCGGAGACGTGACCGCAGCGCGGCGTCTGCCCGTTCAGGCTGCCAATGCGCGTGGTCACGTCCACGACTTCAGGGATCGGGACCATATTTCGCCCCCCACGTCGACAGCGGCGCAAGTTGCACCGACTGCACCTCCCCAGTTCACGCGAAAAACGGCCCGGCGGAAAGGACCGATCCGAGCAAGCCTCATCAGTGGATCCGATGGCCGCCCCGCACGCTCCGCTGCCGAAGACTAAAACATCCTTGACAATAAAACTTGTCGGTGAGAAGGTCTTTCCATACCGGCCCCGCCGAAGGACGAAGACGACGACGCGGCCCGGCCGCGTCGACACCCGATAGGCCGAAGACCACCGATCGCGAAGGAAGATGTGATGACCGCCAACCTCCAGGCCGGCCCGGCGCCACGGGCCGGACGGCGCGAATGGATCGGGCTCGCGGTGCTGGCCCTGCCCACCCTGCTGCTCTCGCTGGACATCAGCGTCCTGTACCTGGCACTGCCCCACCTGAGCGCCGGCCTCGGCGCCGACGCGGCCCAGCAGCTGTGGATCCTGGACATCTACTCGTTCATGCTCGCCGGGTTCCTGGTCACCATGGGCACCCTGGGCGACCGCATCGGCCGCCGCAAGCTGCTCCTCATCGGCGCCGGCGCGTTCGGCGTGGCCTCCGTCCTGGCCGCCTACTCCGTCAGCCCCGCGATGCTGATCGCCTCCCGCGCCCTGCTGGGCGTCGCCGGCGCCACGCTCATGCCCTCGACCATGGCGCTGATCCGCAACATGTTCACCGACCCCAAGCAGATGGGCACCGCCATCGGCGTCTGGTTCGCCTGCTTCATGGGCGGCATGACCGTGGGCCCGCTGGTCGGCGGGCTGCTGCTGGAGCACTTCTGGTGGGGCTCGGCCTTCCTGCTCGGCGTCCCGGTCATGGTGCTGCTCCTGGTCGTCGGCCCCCGCCTGCTGCCGGAGTACCGCGACCAGGCCGCCGGCCGCCTCGACCTCGCCAGCGTCGCCCTGTCGCTCGGCGCGATCCTGCCCGCCATCTACGGCCTCAAGGAGCTGGCGCGCGGCGGCGTGCACCCGCTGCCCGTCGCGGCCCTGCTGGCCGGCATCGCGGTCGGCGTCGTCTTCACCCTGCGCCAGCGCACCCTCGCCGGCCCGCTGCTCGACCTGCGCCTGTTCGCCAACCGCCCGTTCAGCACCGCGATGGGCGTCATGCTCCTCGGCGGCATCGTGATGGCCGGCGCGACCCTGCTCTCCAGCCTGTACCTGCAGACCGTCCAGGGCCTCGGCCCGATGGACTCCGGGCTGTGGCTGCTGCCGCAGAACGTCGCCATGGTCGCCGGCTCGATGGTCGCCCCCGCACTGGCCCGCCGCGTCCGCCCCGCGTACGTCATCGCCGCCGGCCTGGTCATCGCCGCCGCCGGCCTGGCCGTCCACACCCAGGTCGCCCCGACCGGCGGGCTGCCGCTGCTGGTCACCGGCCTGGTCCTGACCTCGTTCGGCATCGCCTTCCCGATGGCGCTGACCATGAACCTGATCATGGGCGCCGTCCCGCCGGAGAAGGCCGGCTCGGCCGCCTCGATCAGCCAGACCAGCGGCGAGTTCGGGGTCGCCATGGGCGTCGCCGCCCTCGGCAGCCTGTCCACCTTCGTCTACCGCACCGACCTGCCCGGCAACCTGCCCGACGGCCTGCCCGCCGGGGCCGTCCACAGCGCCGGTGAGAGCATCAGCGCCGCCCTGGCCGCCGCCGACCAGCTCCCCGGCCAGCTCGCGACCGGCCTCGTCGACGCGGCCCGGACCGCCTTCACCTCCGGCCTGAACACCGTCGCCGCCGTCGGCGCCACCATCTTCCTCGCCCTGGCCGTCCTGTCCGTCGCCATCCTGCGCGACGGCGGACAGCCCGCCCCCACCCCGCAGCCCACCCCCGACCAGGCCGCACCGGCCGACCAGCCCGTCCTCGTCTCCGCCGGCTGACCCCGGCCCCTCCCCTCGTCCTCTCTGTCTCCTGCCAAGGACCCACCGGACCTCCCACAAGAGCCGGGCTGACACGGAACCACCGTGCCCGCCCGGCTCTTCACCGTCCGCCACGCCGCCCAGCGCCCTTCGACCCCGCGACCCGAGGCCCCCGTACGCCTTGCGGCTCAGCCGGGGTCGTTCGCGCCGGGGTTCCTCGCGGCGCGCAGGTGCGCTCGGTGCGCGCGCCAGCGGTTCAGGACCTGGGGCAGCTCCTGCTGGACGAACTCGAAGTACGCGAGCGTCTCGGCGATGCGCTCCCCGGCGGGGGTGCCCTCGCCGAGCGCCTCGACGCCCTCGCGCGCGGCGCCCTCCCACTGGCTGATCATCTGGTCCCTGCGGAGCTCCGCCTCGTACCAGACGTCGTCCAGGATGCGGAACTGGTCACGGCGGGAGCCCGGCTCGCGCTCGCGGGCGGCCAGGTTGAGCTGGATCAGATAGCGCACCGCGCCCGAGATCGCGGCCGGGCTGACCCCCAGCACACCGGCCAGCTCGGCGGCGGTGAGCCGTCCGGAGTCGGTGGCGAACAGGGCCGCGAACACCCGCGCCGGCATGCGGGGCATGCCGGCGTCCGCGAGGATCGAGGCGAACCGCTCGATGAACCGGAGGATGGCCTGTTGGTCACGCTTCGTACTGTCGGTCACTGCCGCGTCGTCCTTCGATCACTGCCCGCCCTGGAATCCCGGCACTCTAACATTTTCAATAGATTTTGTATCTTCAGAAAAACGTGAAAACAGTGTAGCTTGCGAGGCATGGAGACCCCGACCAGGAAGACGCCGGCGCGCACCGGACGGGCGCTGCTCGTCTGCGGTGTCGCCGGGCCGGCGCTGTTCGTGATCGCGTTCCTCGTCGAGGGCGCCACCCGGGCCGGCTACGACCCGCTGCGGCACCCCGTCAGCTCTCTCTCGATCGGTGCGCTCGGCTGGACGCAGATGACGAACTTCATCGTCACCGGAGCGCTGATCCTCGCCTTCGCCGCCGGACTTCGCCTGCGTGGCCTGGGCTGGGCATCGGTGCTGATCGCGCTGGTCGGGATCGGCCTCGTCGGCGCCGGGCTTTTCACCTGCGACCCCATCAGCGGCTACCCGCCCGGGACGCCGATGACGGCGTCGGTCCGCACCGCGCACGGCATCCTGCACGACCTGTTCTCCACCCCCGTCTTCACCGCCCTGCCCGCGGCCTGTTTCGTCGTCGCCCGCCGGTTCCAGGTCCTGGGGCAGAAGGGGTGGGCCCTCTACTGCCTGGTGAACGGCGTCGCCGTCCTGGCCGCTTTCGTGCTCACGAGCATGGGCTTCGCGCAGAACCCCGCCCTCATGCCGATCGGCGGCCTGCTGCAACGCCTCACGCTCGTCATCGGCCAGTCCTGGATCGCCATCCTGGCCCTCCACCTGCTCCGCCGCCCCCTCGCGTACCCGCAGGCCCGGCCGAGGTAGTGCCAGGTCTACCTGGGGGGCTAGTTCCCGCGCCAATGTGCGGCGGGTGCCGGGCCGGTTGGATCGACTCATGACCAGGACCGGAGACACCACCGCACCCGCCACCACCTCCAGGGAAACCGCGCACGCGACGCCACCCGCCGCCTCCGGGGACGCGACACGGCCCGCGACCTCCGCCGGCACCGGGCGCGCGGCGGGGGCCGGGACCTCGTTCGAGTTTCCGGGGCGCTGGGTGGAGGGGGCCGGGCTCGTCCTCGGGCCGTCGCTCATGCTCGCCGGGGTGCTGCTCCGCGCCGACGTGGACGGCTTCTTCCCTCAGCAGCTCGCCGCGGTCGCCGCGAGCCCGGCCCGGATGACCGCCTCCTACAGCGCCTTCGTCGCGGGGAACGTGCTGCTGTGGCCAGCCGTCATCGCCCTGGCCCGGCGCGTGGGGAGGACCCGGCCGGTGTGGGCGCTGTGGGGCGGGGTGATGGTGCTGCTCGGCCTGTTCGCCCGCACGTTCCACGCGGGGGTCAACCACCTGGCCTTCCAGCTCGTCGACGTCCAGGGGGCTCCCGCCGCGCAGCAGGTGATGGCCGACACTTACGGCGCGTTCCACATCTTCCACACCCTGTCCGCCGCCGTCTTCTTCGGCTGGATCGTGCTCGCCGTCGGGACGTGGCGGGCCGGCGTGCTGGGGATCGTCCGATCCGTGGCACTCGGGCTGATGGCCGCGCTGCCGATCGGCGTGCTCAAGGGCACCGGCCCGATGTCCGTCGTCGCCACCCTCGGCCTGTGCGTCGCCCTGCTCCCCCTCGGCGTCCGCGTCCTCCGGGACGGCCCCGCCCCCCGGTGGTGGGCGTACCCGATCGCCCTGGCCGTGGCCGCCGCGGCCGTGCTCCTCGGCATGGCCGGCTAGCGGGACCGCCGGCCGTCACCCTCCCGCCGGTCGTGGACGTAAGGTCGGGTCGCGGGCACAGGGCCGGCGTCGCGGGCACCAGGCCCGGGGCACGCCGGCGGACGGGAAGAGGCACCATGAGCTCGAAGACGCGCAGCGCGGCCGATTCCCGGTGAAGGTCGCCCTGCTGGGGCCGGTCGCCTGGCGCACGCCCCCGCGCCACTACGGACCGTGGGAGCAGATCACCAGCCTGCTCGCCGAAGGGCTGACCGCCCGGGGCGTCGACGTCACCCTGTTCGCCACGCTGGACTCGATCACCTCGGCGACGCTCGACGGGGTGTGCCCCCACGGCTACGCCGAGGACCCCTCCCTCGACGGCCGGGTGCAGGAGGCGATGCACGTCGCGCACGCGCTGAGCCGGTCCGCCGAGTTCGACCTGGTCCACAACCACCTCGACTGGCTCCCGCTGGCCTTCGCCGGGCACTGCCGCGCCCCGCTGCTCACCACCGTCCACGGGTTCTCCGGCGCCGGGATCAAGCCGGCGTACGCGCGGGCCCGCTCGGCCTACGTCTCCATCTCCGACGCCGACCGGGACCCGGGGCTCGACTACGTGGCCACGGTCCACCACGGCATCGACCTGGACTCCCTGCCCTTCGACGCGTCCGGCGGCCCCCGGCTGGTGTCCTTCGGCCGGATCCACCCCGACAAGGGGACCCACACCGCGATCGAGATCGCCCGGCGGGCCGGCGTCCCGCTGACCATCTGCGGGATCGTCCAGGACCAGCGGTACTTCGACCAGGAGGTCGGCCCGCGCGTGGACGGCGACCAGGTCACGTTCCTCGGGGCGGTCGGGCCGGAGCGGCGCGCCGAGATCCTCGGCGGCGCCATGGCCCTGCTGCACCCCATCGCGTTCGACGAGCCGTTCGGCCTGTCGGTCGTCGAGTCGATGGCCTGCGGCACCCCGGTCATCGCCTACCGGCGCGGGTCGATGCCGGAGGTCGTGGACCAGGGCGTGACGGGCTTCCTGGTGGACACCGTCGAGGAGGCGACGTCCGCCGTGTCCCGCCTCGCCACGATCGACCGCGCCGGATGCCGCACCCGGGCCGAACACCGGTTCGGCGCCGGCCGCATGGTCACCGACTACCTGAAGATCTATGAGACCCTCACCCGGCACTTCTGATCCCCGCCGAGTAAGGGACGGCTTTCCCCGAAGGTGTCGTGAATTTCGGTGCCGGGTTGAGCTGCGGTTTTTCGCGGGCGGTGGATAGCTTGGCGCTGTGAGGGCATGACCGTGCTTATGGCGGGGAACAATGGTCTGCTCGTGGCCCTCGAAACCCTGCGGCGTCAGCTCGATCACGATCTGTTCCCCCTCGCGATCGGTGACGTCGCTTCGCATCGGCGTGCGCACAAGGAGCTGATAGGGCAACTCGACGACTACCTGCTGCCCCGGGTGGCGGCCATGGACGCCCCCCTGCTCGCCGTGGTCGGCGGCTCGACGGGGGCGGGCAAGTCGACGCTGGTGAACTCCCTCGCGGGAGCCGACGTCACCGAGCCCGGGGTGCTGCGCCCCACGACGCTGGCCCCCACGCTGGTCGCCAACCCGGCGGACGAGGCGTGGTTCACCCGGCAGAGCGTGCTGCCCGGCCTGGCCAGGACGACCGGGCGCGGTCGCGGCGAGCCGGGGACCCTGCGCATCGTGACGGCGACCAGCCTGCCTCCCGGGCTCGCCCTGCTCGACGCACCTGACATCGACTCCGTCGTCACCGCCAACCGCGAGATCGCGGCGCAGCTTCTCGCGGCGGCCGATCTGTGGTTGTTCGTCACCACCGCCTCGCGGTACGCGGACGAGGTGCCGTGGGGGTTCCTGCGCAGCGCGCGCGAGCGGAGCACGGCCCTGGCGGTGGTCCTGGACCGGGTGCCGCCGGAAGCGCTCGGGCCGGTCGCCGCGCACCTGCACCGCCTGCTGGACGCCAACGGCCTGGCCGGGGCGCCGCTGTTCAGCGTCCCCGAGGTGGTGCTCCCTGAGGAGAACGCCCGGTTGCCGGAGTCCGCCGTCCGTGGCGTGAAGGACTGGCTCGGGGCCATCGCGGCCGACGCCCACGCCCGCTCTGAGGTCGTGCGCAGGACCCTTTCCGGAGCCCTTGAGAGCATCGGGACCCGGGTCCCGGCCCTGGCGGACGAGGCGGACCGGCAGCGGGCGGGCCTGGCCGACCTGCGCCTTTCCGTCGACTCCGCCTACGGCGCGGCCATGGCGAGCTTCGACGACGGGATACGTGACGGCTCGCTGCTGCGCGGCGAGGTCATGGCCCGCTGGCAGGACTTCGTCGGCACCGGCGACTTCATGCGCACGCTGGAGTCGCGCATCGGCTGGCTGCGCGAGCGGATCGTCTCGGCGTTCACCGGCCGGCCGGCTCCCGACACCCGGCTCAGGGCGGCGCTGGAGTCCGGGGTCGAGGCGCTGGTCCGGTCCTCGGCCGACGCCGCCGCCGAGCGGGCGCTGGAGGCGTGGTCGGGGATGCCTTCGGGGCGTGACGTCATCGAGCGCGCGGGGGCGGTCTCTGCGGGGCGCCTCGGCCGCGCGTCCGCCTCCCTGCCCGAGCGGGCGTCCTCGGCCGTCCGCGCCTGGCAGGGGTACGTCCTGGAGCTCGTCGCTGAGGAGGGGGCCGAGAAGCGCACCACCGCCCGGCTCGCCTCGTTCAGCCTGAACGGCGCCGGGCTGCTGCTCATGCTCATGGTGTTCGCGTCCACCGGCGGCCTGACGGGCATCGAGGTCGGCATCGCCGGCGGCACGAGCGTCCTGAGCCAGAAGCTGCTGGAGGCGGTGTTCGGCGACCAGGCGGTGCGGACGCTGACGCAGGCGGCGCGCGAGGACCTCAGGGAGCGGGTGGGCACGGTGTTCGAGGCGGAGGCGTCCCGGTTCACCTCGCTGCTCGACGGGCTCGGGCCGCCCGAGGAGATGCCCGGGGCGCTCAGGCAGGCGGCGCGGGCCGTGCGCGACCACCGTGGCGAGATCGACGCGCCCGTGGACGCGGGGGTGGACAAGCCGTGAAGCTGCTCCGGCGGCCGGGTGCGGTGTCGCTCGACGACAGGCTCGCCGCGCTCGGCGAGGCGGCCGGGCTCGCCGAGGGCCGGTTGGACGCGGAGGCGGTCGCGCGGGCCCGTGACGTCGTGTCCCGCGCGGGCGCGCGGCGCAGCCTGTCGGTGGAGCACACCGTCGTGGCGCTCGCCGGTGCGACGGGCAGCGGGAAGTCGTCCCTGTTCAACGCGCTGTCGGGCACGTCGCTCGCCGGGGTCGGGGTGACGCGGCCGACGACGTCCACGGCCCAGGCGGCGATGTGGGACCCGGAGGGCGCGGGACCGCTGCTCGACTGGCTGCGCGTCCCCCACCGCCACGCGGTCGGCGGCCCCGACGAGCTGTCGGGGCTGATCCTGCTGGACCTGCCCGACCACGACTCCATCGAACTGGCCCACCGGCTGGAGGTGGACCGGCTGGTCGCGGTGGTCGACCTGCTGGTGTGGGTGCTCGACCCGCAGAAGTACGCCGACGCGGCGGTGCACGAACGCTACCTGCGGTCTCTCGGCAGGCACCGGGACGTCATGCTCGTCGTGCTGAACCAGACCGACCGCCTCGCCCCGGCGGCGGCCGAGCGTTGCGTGGGCGACCTGCGGCGGCTGCTGGACGAGGACGGGCTCTCCGGCGTGCCCGTCATCGGCACCTCCGTGACCAAGGGCACCGGGATCGCCGACCTGCGCGCGACGCTGGCCAAGCGGGTCGCCGACCGGCGCACGTGGGCGACGCGCCTGACGGCCGACGCGGGCACGGCCGCCGACGCGCTGGCCCTGGCGTCCGCGGGCGGCCGGGACGCGGACGGAGGGCCGGCGAGCGTCCGCGACCCGGAGCCTGGCGGCCGGAACGCCACCGGCACCGGTCTCCGTGACGTGGACGGTACGGGTGCCCGGGACGCCGGCGGCACGGGTCCGTGGAACGCCGGCGGTACGGGTGCCCGGGACGCCGGCGGTGTCCGGCGGGAGCGGGGCGGTGAGGTTCCCGGGTCGGTGGAGGAGCTGGAGAAGCGGGCCGGGGCGGCGGAGGCGGCGCTCGACGACGTGCTGGCCAGGCCGCTGACGGCCGCGCTCGCCGAGGCGGCGGGCGTCCCGCTGGTGGTCGCGGCGGTCGCCAAGGCCCACCGGCACCGGTCGGTCGCCGCCACCGGCTGGCCGGTGACCCGCTGGCTGCGCAGGTTCCGCCCCGACCCGCTGCGCCGCCTGCACCTGGCAGGACCGTCCGCCGGGCGCGGCGCCGAGACCGGGCACGCGGGCGAGGGGCGGACGTCGCTGCCGCCCGCGACCGCCGTCCAGCGGTCCCGGATGGAGACCGCGATCCGTGACGTCGGCACCGCCGTCTCGGGCGGCCTGCCGGAGCCGTGGGCGGCGGCCGTGCGCCGGGCGGCCCGTTCGATGGCGGACGACCTGGCCGACGGCCTGGACAAGGCGGTGTCGGCGACCGCGGTGGGCGCGCGGCGGCGGCCCCGGTGGTGGCGGGTGGCGGGCCTGCTCCAGTGGCTGCTGTTCGCCGTGATGGTGGCCGGGATCGGCTGGCTGTCCGGGCTGTTCGCCCTCACCTACCTGCGCTTCCCCGAGCCGCCGACGCCGACGGTCGGCACGGTGCCCTGGCCCACGGCCCTGCTGGCGGGCGGCGCCGCCGCCGGGGTGCTGGTCGCTCTGCTGTGCCGGATCGCGGCGGCCCTGGGCGCGCGGCGCAGGGCCCGCAAGGCGCGGAAGGCGCTGTACGCGAGCGTGGACGCGGTCGGCCGGGAACTGGTGCTCGACCCGGTGCGGGACGAACTGTCCCGCACCCGCCGGTTCGGCACGGCCCTCACCACCGCGCGCCGCTGACCGGCCTCCAGCGGGCCGTCCCATCGCCGGACGGACCATGCCCGCCGTCACCCGCCGAAGCCGCCGTCACCCGCCGAAGCCCGGCGTCACCCGTCGAAGCCCGGCGTAGCCCGGCGTAGCCCGCCGCGTCCTGCGGACCCGGGTGGGTCAGGATTCGCCGTGGGCCTTGCGGGGCTCGGCGGGGGCGGGGTCGGAGGTCAGGGCGGAGAGCGGGTCGGGGATGCCCGCGCCCCGGCCGAGCTGGCGCGGGCCCGAGCTCTCGGCGTCGGCGATCGCCTCCTCGGCGGCCTTGGCGGCGTGGGCGGCCTCGTCCCGCGCGGCGGTCTTCGGCTTCACGACCTCCCGGGTGGCGGCGGACTTGGGCAGGGCCTCGGTGAACGCCTTGGACACCCCCTGCAACGCGGAGGTGACCTCGCTCGGGATGACCCAGAACGTGTTGCCGGGGCCCTGGGCGAGCTGCGGGAGCATCTGGAGGTACTGGTAGGCGAGCAGCTTCGGGTCGGGGTCGTTGCGGTGGACCGCCTGGAACACCTCGTCGATGGCCTGCGACTGGCCTTCGGCCTTCAGGATCGCGGCGGTCCTGTCGCCCTCGGCGCGCAGGATCGCGCTCTGCTTCTCGCCCTCGGCGGTGAGGATCTGCGACTGGCGGAAGCCTTCTGCGGTGAGGATCGCGGCGCGCTTGTCCCGCTCGGCGCGCATCTGCTTCTCCATCGCCTCCTTGATGGTCTTCGGCGGGTCGATGGCCTTGATCTCCACCCGGTTGACCCGGATGCCCCACTTGCCGGTGGCCTCGTCGAGCACGCCGCGGAGCTGGCTGTTGATGGTGTCGCGGGAGGTCAGGGTCTTCTCCAGGTCCATGCCGCCGACGACGTTCCTCAGCGTGGTGACGGTGAGCTGCTCGACGCCCTGGATGAAGTTGGCGATCTCGTACGCCGCCGCGCGCGGGTCGGTGACCTGGAAGTAGAGCACCGTGTCGATGTCGACGACCAGGTTGTCCTCGGTGATCACCGGCTGCGGCTTGAAGGACACGACCTGCTCGCGCAGGTCGATGAGCGGCCGGACGCGGTCCACGTAGGGGATCACGAAGTTGAGGCCGGGACCGAGGGTGCGGCTGTAGCGGCCCAGGCGTTCGACGTTCCCCGCGCGGGCCTGTGGAACGATCCTGACCGCGCGCAGGACGGTGAAGACCGCCAGCAGGACGATGAATATTCCGGCTATCAAAGCGGCGTCCATGCTCACTCCCGGGGATACACGAGGGCGGTGGCCCCCTCTATTTCGATGACGTCCACCGTCGCGCCGGCCGGGATCACCAGGGTCTCGTCATACGCGCGAGCGGACCATTCCTCTCCGCCGATGCGTACCCGCCCGTTCATGCCCGTGACCTCGCTGGTCACGTACGCGGACTTCCCCACCAGGGCCGAGATGCCGAACTGCCGGACCGGAGGCTGGATGATGTGGCGCTGGGCGATGGGCCGCAGCACGACCATGCCGGAGATCGACGCGAGGATGAACACCACGAGCTGGAACCCGGTCGGCACACCGATGGCCGCGACGGCACCGGTCAGGAGCGCGGCCGCACCGAGCAGCCCGAGTGCCGCGGTGAGCGTGAAGATCTCCGCCACGCCCAGCACGGCCGCGAGTATCAGCCAGAAGATCCACGAGTCCATTGCCCCGGCCCTCCTGTAAGGAGAAACGCATTTCAGGCGTCTGTGGTTCCTTAATTGCCACCGTAGTCCCATTCTCGGCGGTACGGCAGGGCAAGGGCTCCGGCGTCGTCCGTGGCGCTCCCTTTACGCCATTCCGCCCAGGAGAGCTGCCGGAATCTCAGGCCGGGGAGGGCAGGATCGTGCCCGTCACCTCGCCCAGCACGATGCGGGAGCCGTCGGGACCGGGCGCGGAGGCGGTGATCGTCACCGTGTCGCCGTCCTCCAGGAACGTGCGGTCCCGCCCGTCGGCCAGCCGGATCGTCTCGGTGCCGTTCCAGCTGATCTCGATCAGCGACCCCCGCTGCGACGGCTCGGCCCCCGAGACCGTGCCGCTGGCGAACAGGTCGCCGGTGCGCAGGACGGCGCCGTTGACGGTCATGTGGGCGAGCATCTGGTCCGGCGTCCAGTACATCTCCCGGTACGGCGGCGCGGAGATCGGCTCGCCGTTGAGCCGCACCTCCAGCGTCAGGTCCAGCCCCCACGGCTCCCGCCTGCGCAGGTAGTCCAGCGGTTCGGGGTCCTGGGCGCGCCCGGGGACCCTGGCCGCCTCCAGGGCCTCCAGGGGGGTGATCCACGCCGACATCGACGTGGCGAACGACTTGCCGAGGAACGGGCCGAGCGGCACGTACTCCCAGGACTGGATGTCGCGGGCGCTCCAGTCGTTGACCAGCGCGACCCCGAAGACGTGGTCGTCGAAGGCCCCGGCGCTGTCGCCGAGCCGGGTCCCGGCGCCGACGACGAAGCCCAGCTCGGCCTCGATGTCGAGCTTGCGCGAGGGCCCGAGCACGGGCGCCTGCCCGGGGCCCGGGAGCCGCTGGCCCCGGGGGCGGGTGACCGGGGTGCCGGACACCACGACGGTGCCGGACCGGCCGTGGTAGCCGACGGGCAGGTGCCGCCAGTTGGGCGTGAGCGGCTCGGCGTCCGGCCGGAACATGCGCCCGAGGTTCGTCGCGTGCTCCAGCGAGGCGTAGAAGTCGACGTAGTCGCCGATCTCGACGGGCAGGTGCATGCGCACCTGGTCCAGGGGGATGAGGTGCGGTTCTGTGGCGGCCCGGTTGGCCGAGGCCTCCCGCGCGCCCGCCGAGAGCAGGCGCTGGATCCGGCGGCGGGTGTCCCGCCAGGCCGTGCGCCCCCTGGCCAGGAAGTCGTTGAGGGTCCCTGACGTGAACACCTCGTCGTGCAGGACGGGCGCGAGGTCGAGGACGTGGTCGCCGATGCGCGCGCCGGCGCGCGGCGGCTCCCCCGGACGGGAGAACACCCCGTAGGGAAGGTGCGCGATGGTGTAGGGGGAGGTGTCGGCCCCGGGGACCCAGCTGGACGTCACGATCTCCTCCTTCGCGGCCCTCGGCGCCCGGCGGTGGCGCTCGGCCAGGCCGAGCCGGTGCAGGTCGTCGATGGGCGTGTGCGTGTTGCACGAGCCGTAGGAGACGAGCAGCTCACGCGCCCGCCGCGCCGTCTCCGGCGGCACGGACCGCGCCCGCGCCACCAGCTCGCGCCGGTCCATGAGCTCCAGCGCGCGCGCCGGGTCGCGGCCGTCGATGGCCGCGCACACGGCCAGCACGAGGTTCAGGAACCCGTGCTTGTAGACGCCCATGCTCGGATCGGCGTGCCTGACCGCGTGGTGCAGCCCGGCGGTGGCCTTGAACGGGGTGTTCCGCTCGACGCAGCCCCGGATGAAGGTCCCGAGCTCGTGCGTGGAGGGGAACAGGCCGGGCGTCTGCCCGCCGCAGCGCACCTTCAGCCCGACGCCGTCGGGGACGTCGTGCGGGGCCGTTGGCGGGACCTCGACGAAGAGCCGCGCCGTGGAGACGTCCGGGCGGAGCCGGCCGACCAGGGCGTCCAGCGTGGTCCCCGCGGGCAGGGCCACCTCGACGAGGTCGACGTCGACGTCGGTCAGCCCGGCGAGGCGCCCGAGGTCGGGGTAGGCGGGCGTGTCGAGGATGAGGCCCACCTTGACGGGGCGGCTCAGCATCGCGCGCAGTTCGTCCAGGCGGCTCGCGGGGCACAGGAAGCGGTGGCTGAGCACCGGGCTGTCGGCGTCCTCGTCGGCGTAGTGCCGGGCCAGGGCCGCCGACATCGGCAGGAGCGCGGGAGGGTAGAGCCCCGCGTCGTCGACCAGGGCGGAGAACAGTGCCGAGGGGCCGTCGGCCCCCTCGGTCCCGGCCGGCTCGCGGTCCGTGCCGTGGAGGGTCATCCGGCCCACGTCCAGGCGTAGCCGGGGTCCTCGCAGGACAGCGCGGCGTCGCCGAGGTCGAGCGGGCGGAAGGTGTCGACCATGACGGCCAGCTCGCTGGTGACCGTCAGACCCTGCCGCACGGCCTCCACGACGGCCTCCACGGCCCCCGGCTGCGGGCCGTGCGTGAAGCCGGCGGGGTGCAGCGAGATGGACCCGACGTCGATGCCCGACCCCTTGCGCGCGGTGTAGTCGCCGCCCGCGTAGAACATGAACTCGTCGGAGTCGACGTTGTGGTGGTTGTACGGGATCGGCACGGCGTCGGGGTGGAAGTCCAGCGGCCGGGGGCAGAACGAGCAGATGACGAAGCCGGGCCCCTCGAAGGTCTGGTGGACGGGCGGCGGCGCGTGGGTGCGCTTCACGATCGGCTCGAAGTCGGCGATGTTGAAGGCGTACGGGTACAGGCAGCCGTCCCAGCCGACCACGTCGAACGGGTGGTGCGCGTACGTCAGCCGGGTCAGGCCGCCCCGGGTCCTGACCAGGACCGGCGTCTCGCCGTCCTCCACGGTCAGCGGCTCGCCGGGCGCCCGCAGGTCGCGCTCGGAGTACGGCGCGTGCTCCAGGAACTGGCCGTACTGCGACAGGTAGCGCTTCGGCGGCCGGATGTGC
This sequence comes from Sphaerisporangium corydalis, assembly GCF_025506355.1. Taxonomy (GTDB): domain Bacteria; phylum Actinomycetota; class Actinomycetes; order Streptosporangiales; family Streptosporangiaceae; genus Sphaerisporangium; species Sphaerisporangium corydalis. The sequence continues at coordinate 28,064 of NZ_JANZYP010000033.1, read as the reverse complement.
CCGGCGGCCTCGATGGTCAGCGCCCGGACGGTGGTGCCGTCGAGCGGGACCCAGCGGTGGATCGTGCCGGTGGGGATCACGACGTAGTCCCCCTCACCGGCCTCGATGATCCCGTACGTGGACTCGAAGCGCGCCCTGCCGCTCGCGATGTAGACGCACTCGTCGCCCTTGGAGTCGCGGTACAGCTCGCTGGGCCGGTCGGCGGCGGCGTACGACATGCGGACGTCGGCGTTGCCCGCCAGGGGTCGCCGGCCGGTGACCAGGTCGCCGCCCGAGCCGAGGTCCTGGGTGCGGAAGTGGCGCGGGGACAGGGGGATGTTGGGGGACAGCGCGGTCCTGGTCCCCTCGCTGACCGCCTCCGCCTTGACGATCGCGGTGGGCAGGTGGCGGTGGTACAGCAGTGAGGAGTCCGAGGAGAAGCCCTCCTCCCCCATCAGTTCCTCCGCGTAGAGCCCGCCATCGGGCTTCGGGAACTGGACATGCCTCTTGCGCGGCACCTCGCCGACGGTGCGGTAGTACGGCATCGGCTTCTCCTGACGTACGCATATCGGACAATACTGTCCTCTATACGTACGACGATCCGCCATCCCCGAACCGATGTCAACTCCCGCCCGAGCAGGTGACCACGCTATGCGGCCTCCTTCCCGGAGGCCCCCCGGCCGGAATCCACCTGCCCGCAGTTGAGTTCCGGCCGCGGCGCGCGAACACCGGGTCACCGTCCAATCGGCGGACGGCGGGAGTGATGTCACCTGGTCATGTCGAGCCCGGCCTTCGGAGGCATCGCCTGGTCGATGACCGCCGGCGCCAGGTACTCGTCCAGCCACAGGGTCTGTGCGACCGTCCCGATCATTTCGTGGCCGTGCTCCTGGATGACGGCGCGGACCTTCGGATCCTGGTAGACCCGGTGGCACGATTGGCAATGATGCGCGTACATGCCCTGCCACTGGATCGAGGGATCCTTCTCCGCGGCCCACTGCAGGACGCGGTCGGGCCCGAGAGAGTGGATCCACAGCTTGAGCACGTCGGACTCCGCGGTCCGCACGGCGCGGCCGAGGAAGTCGGGCTCGTCGACGGTGGTGACGTTGAGCTCGTCGATGGCGCGCATGCCCAGCCCGCAGCACGCCGCGACCCTACCGTCGGACTGGAGGGTGTACGTGCGCAACAGGCTGTCACAACCGAGCCGTTCCGATATGTTGCCCGAATCGGTCGTCAGGCCATCGGGATAGCGCTCCACCTGATGCGGATCGAGCGGCATCCACGGACTCTCCACCACCTTGACCATGTCCCGCTGCGAATCCGACAGCGCGCGCAGTTCGGGGCGGCCGAGGACGGTGTCCCGCGTCACCGAACGCTCCGCTCTCAGCTCGACCATGACGTGCACAGGCAGCCGGCGCTTCACCGCCTCGACGACCGCGACCGCGACCCGGTCGATCGGTACGAAGCGGACGTGCTCGTCGCCGGTGCTGTAGTTGATCTCGGTGAGGCCGGCGGTCATGAGCTCGTCGATGACCCGCGCGGCCTTCTGCGGGCTCCGTGCCCAGTATGCGTTGGTGACCAACCGGGTCGGCAGGTCGAGGCTCGTCGCATAGGCGATGGCGTCGAGCAGGTCGCGTCGCTGGAGCGTGGCCTCACCTCCGGTGAAGACCACGATCCCGAAGCCCAGCCGGTGGGCCTCCCCGATGGCCGCACGGATGGCCTGCGGGTTCAGGACCGTGCGCTCCGCCGGACTGCTGTAGGTGCCGCAACTGGCGCAGGCCGCCGTGCAGCGGAACGTGGGCATGACCGACAGGATCTTGACTCCGCGGACGAGCGACTGCTCGTGGGGTTGGAGCGGGTCATCTTCGGACTTCGTGACGTCGCCGGCGTCGGCTCTCTGCTCCATGAGGTCACCAGATCTCTTGGCGTAGGTCGGACAGCACTCCGGCCTGCGACAGCTGTTGTGCCCGCGTCGTCAACCGCTCGGCGAGTTGCCGCAGGAGGGCCGAACTGATCACGGACGGGGGGCCGAGGCTCTCCCCTCTGCCGTCGAAGTGCGAGGAACTATTGGCGCTATTGGTCGACGGACTCGACACCGGGGTGACGAACACGCTTCCGGCCGCATTGTTGATCAGCAACTGGTTCGCCAGCGGTCCGAAACCACCACCCGGAACGGGTTGGCCCACGGTCGCGGACTCGACCATCGCGGTGATCAGGTTCGGGTCCCCGAAACGTTGGATGGCCGCCGATATGTCGTTGGCGGCCTGGTACGGAGGCAGCCTCGTGCCGATGTGCTGCGCCGCATAGGAGCGCAGCCACTCCCGGAAGGCGGGGTTGCTCAGAATGGAGAACAGCAGCCGGTTCGCGGCCGTGGTCGCGTCGGCCGGCATCGTGTACTGCATGCCGTACTGGGCGAGAACGCCGGACGGATCCTGGATGAACTGCGCCTGTAGCGAGTTGTTCGTCGACATGGTCGTGTACAACGACCTCAGGTTGGAGTAGACCGTGCTCGCGGAGATCTGCAACGGCGAGCCGGGGCAGTCGGTCACGGCCGCCGCCCCCGCCGCGGCCGGCGCGGCCGCGGCCGAAACGCCGCCGATCGCGGCGATGGCCCCACCGCCCATCGCGATCGCCTTACGGCGGGAGACGTGTTCGGGGAGTGAGGTGCTGTCGGATTCGTCGCGTGCCACTGGATTCCCTCTTCCACACGCAAGCGGATGATCACTCGGATCGGTTCGGCCCAACTGCGCCGCAGGGAGCGCGGGCGCTCCTGTCAGAAGATCCGGGTGCGGAGATCGGACAGGGTTCCGGCACTCGACAGTTGCTGCGCCCGGGTCGTCAACTGCTCGGCGAGCGTCCGCAGGAGGGCGGAACTGATCACGGACGGGCCGCCGAGGCTCTCCCCGGTGCCGTCGAAGTTCGAGGAACTGTGGATGGTCTGGTTGCTGGTCGACGGACTCGACACCGGGGTGACGACGGTGGTTCCGGACGCGTTGTTGACCAGCAACTGGTTCGCGAGCGGTCCGAAACCACCGCCCGGGATGGGTTGACCCACGGTCGCGGACTCGACCATCGCGCTGATCAGGTTCGGATCTCCGAAGTCCCGGATGGCCACCGTGAGATCTTGAGCGGCCTGCCTGGAATCCAGCCTCGTGCCGAGGTGCTGCGCCGCGTAGGAGCGCAGCCACTCCCGGAAGGCGGGGTTGCTCAGAATGGAGAACAGCAGCCGGTTCGCGGCGCTGGCCGCCTCGTAGGTGATGGACGAGGCCATGCCATATTGGACAAGGACGCTGGACGGATTCTGAATGAACCGCGCCTGTAGTTGGCTGTCTCCGAGCATGGTGGTGTACAGCGACCTCAACCGGGAACTGACCTCGCTCGGAGAAATCTCCAACGGCGGTCCTGGGCATTCGGACGGGCCGCCTGGGCCTGCCGCGGCGGCGGCACCCGATGCGCCGTTGGGGGCGACGTGGGAGGGTGTGGCCCCGATGGCGGCCAGAACTCCGCCGCCTATGGAATTCACCATGTTACGACGGGACATCTTCGCGGGGGGCTCGGCGCCGGCGAATTCGTTGCGATCCACTGAGCGGGATCCTTTCACATAATGGATAAGATGATCACTCAGGGTTGGAATTCCAACTTAATGGTGCATCGCTGTCAGGTGCCTGTCAATATGCGTCATTTCTGGTGTACGGAGCATCGTCGAATTTATTTCGGCTGAGTCGTCGGCAACATATCGGCTGTAAATTCGCGAGGTCTCCCGGCACCCCCGCCACCGGCGGCGGTCACCCGGTGGGTCCCGCGGCCGCGGGGCGGGAGGGCGGTGGCGGGGGCGGGGACCGCATAATCGGGAAGGTGGAGCACAAAGGGGGGCCGGAGTCGGCGCAGACGCTGGAGCGGGGGTTGCGGTTGCTGCGGTTGCTCGCCGACGGCCATCGCGGCCGCACTCCCACGGAGCTGGCCCAGGAGCTCGGGCTGAGCCGTCCGATCGTCTACCGGCTGCTCACCACGCTCCAGAACGAGGGTTTCGCCCGCCGGGACGCCGAAGGGCGGGTGCATCTCGGCTTCGGCGTGCTCGCGCTGGCACGGGCCGTCCAGCCCCTGCTCAGGGCGGCGGCGCTTCCGCCGCTGCGCCGGCTCGCCGAGGAGGCCGGGGCGACCGCCCACCTGACCGTGGCCGAGGGTGACGAAGGGCTCGCCATCGCCGTGGTCGAGCCGACGTGGACCGACATGCACGTCGCCTACCGCGAGGGCGCTCGCCACCCCCTGTCGCGCGGGGCCGCAGGCCTGGCGATCCTGGCCCTGCGGGAGGGGCGCGAGGACTACATCGTCACCGAAGGACAGCTCCAGGAGGGCGCACGCGGAGTCGCCGCTCCGCTGCCCGGGTTGCCGTGGCTGGAGGCGTCGGTGGGCATCGTGACCTTCGGCGCCTTCGACACCGCCACCCTCGGCCCGCGCGTGGTCGCCGCCGCCGCCGAACTCAGCGAGGCACTCACCTGAGCACGCGGTCGTCGTGCGGCCGGCCGGCCGAGACCGTGGTCCGGACCGGCGTGTCCTGCGGGAGGATCATGCGAGCCGAGATCAGGGTGGGCCGCACCGACAGGGGCGGTCGGTGCTGGAGCAATCGTGGGGATCCTCTGGTCGAGTAGAGATGTGCCCGATACAGTCGTTTCGATCGTTTACGGACGATCAATGGAGATTTGACGCCGCCCAAGGAGACGCTTGATGCGCATCAGGAGAGCTCTCGCCCTAGGGGCCACCCTCACCGTGCTCGCGGTGAGCCTGCCGGCCGCCATGGCGTTCTCCGAGGACGGCGCCGACGACTGCAAGAACGTCACCAACGGGGGCTCGCAGTCCGATCCCCAGTGCTTCTGGATGGCGCCCACCCCGCAGGACGCGCTCGACATCGTCCGCTTCTGGGCCAAGGACGACGGCGCGAAGCTCAAAGAGGCCACCGAGTACCCCGTCGGCTGGATCGACTGCACGGTCGAGGCCTGCAGCAGCGACGGCGAGGGCGACGGCCAGGCCCACGACGACGGTGACCCCGCGCCCGAGGGCTACCAGGACGACGACTCGCCGCCCACCTGCACGACCGCGGGCGAGACCTGCTCGGTGACGCCCGAGGAGATCGCCGCCGCCGCGCAGACCCCCGCCGGGCAGGCGATCGCCGCCGCGGCGGCGAGCAACATGCGCGTGTGGGTCGACTCCGAGCTGCTGGACGACTACAAGGCGGGCGGCGCCGCCTTCGCCACCGCCGTCAGGAAGATCGGCGCGCTCGCCGCGCAGCCGGGCGTCGTCGGGATCCGGTTCACCTCCCAGCTCGGCTACAACGGCGGCGTCAAGACGCCCGAGGAGATGAGCGCGTTCGTGACCGCCGCCGCCGCGGCGCTCCACCAGGTCGCGCCCGGCAAGAAGCTCGGCGTGCACACCGTGGTCCCCGTGTTCGGCTGCGGCGCCAGCGACCTCTGCACGGCGGAGATGACCAAGAAGTACCCGCTGCTCACGCCGGAGAACATCGAGCCGCTGCTCACCAACGGCTCGGTCGACCAGCTCGCCCTCGACTCCGGCCTGCTGCGCGGCTCGTACTCCACCTGGAAGATCACGCCGCAGCAGGCGCAGAGCAACCAGTGGGGCAAGGTCAAGACGCTCGCGTGGGACACGCTCGCGCAGATCGCCGCCGAGGACGCCGGGCTCGCCGGCAAGAACGCCTCCCCGCTGACCGCCGAGCAGGCCGCGACGGCCGCCCAGGAGCGCATCGCGGCCCCGCTGAAGGACGGCGCGGCGACGGTCAACCTCTGGACCCGCTGGCAGGACGGCACGGGCGCGACGTACCGCGTCATGGGCGCCGGCCTGGCCTCCACGCCCGCCTGGGAGCAGCTCGACAAGCTGGAGCCGCTCCAGCGGCGGCTGACCACCATGTTCAACCCGGCGTCGCCCGAGGTCGGCATCGCCCAGGACGTGAAGAAGCTCTCCGAGGTGTTCAGCCAGGTCTACGTGACCGAGTGACCATGCCGGACCAGCACCACCGGCCGTGGCCCGGCGACCCCCGGCCGGTGGTCATCGACGTCGGCGCCGGGTCGAAGGCCAAGGCGGTCGCCGCGTGCGTCGTCGCCGAGGGCATCGGAGCGCTGTCGGTCTACGCGGCGTTCACCGGGCAGGTCGACGGCGGCTCGGGTGTCGCCGTCGCCGCGGGCGTCATCGGCGCGCTGTTCATCGCCGTCGGCCTGCTCCCGGTGGTCGCCTGGCGCAAGATCACCCGGCCGCGCCGCCTGGTCATCGAGCAGCAGGGCATCCGCTGGGACGACCCGCGCGGCAGGCCGTGGGCCGTGGCCTGGCACGAGCTGGCGGGCGTCGGCGTCTCCCGCACCGTGCAGCGCAGGATCAGGGCGGAGGACCGCCTGACCCCGCGCAAGGTGATGGTGCGGGTGGACCTCTTCCCGGCGGACCCCGGGTTCCGGGCGCGCCATCCCGAGATGGAGCACCTGTGGGAGTTCCACCGGGTCGAGAACGGCTACCGGCTGCCGCTCGGCTCGGCCCCCAAACACATCGAGCCGATCGACCGTGGAATGCGGACGCACCGGCCCGGCGTCTACATGGGCGTGCGGGACGAGGGCTTCGTCGTCGGCATCGTGTAGTCGCCGGCGGGGGGTGTGGCCGGCCGTTCCTGGACGTCGCAGCTTCCGTCCCTCGCGGCGCCCTCGGCCTCCGGCAGCCGGTCGACGACCGAGACCTTGAGCTGCGCGGTCAGGGCGACGACGGTGCCCACCGGGGCGCGACCGGTCTTCTCGTCGACCACGGTGCCGCGTTCCCCGAGGAACAGGAAGGTGTCCGGGTCGAAGACGAGCTGGGTGAGCACCCCGTTCTCCTCCCGGCCAACGGCCACCCCCGCGCGTCCCGCGGCGTCCTTGACGCCGTCGGCCACCTTGACGCCGGGGATCGTCTTCGCGGCCTCGAAGAGCGCCTGCCGCTGGGCGCGCGGCATGTAGTTCTCCCGCGTCAGGTCGCCGACCGCGGTGAACACCCCGTCGTCGGCGCTCTGCCCCCCGTGGTCGCGCTCGTAGAGGTAGTCGCGCATCGCGGGCCCGTCCGAGGGCAGGCCGCTCAGGTAGGCGTAGTCGGTGCGGAACACGTCGGGCGACCCGGGGCAGTGGCCGGCGATCTGGTGCCAGCTCTCACGCTCGTCTCGCGTCGCCTCGGCCGGGAGGGGCAGGCCCGGGAGCGCCCGGGGTTCCAGGCCGGTGATCGAGAGCAGCCCCGGCGCGCTCCCGTCGGCCGAGCTCCAGATCTTCCGCTGGGTCCGGTACAGGTAGCGGGCCGTATCGGTGCCGGTGGAGTCGCCGGCGTACTCGGCGGTGTACATCGTCTCCGACTCGAACAGCAGGAACTGGCCCGGCTTCGGGGACAGCTCCCCCATGCCCTGCGAGGACGCCACCGAGGCCGACTCGGTCGCCGCGGCTCCCGGTCTCGCCGCGGAACCGCCGGTCCAGGACGGCAGGGCCAGGGCGATCCCGCCGATCAGCGCGACCGTCAGCCCGAACGCGCCCGCCGCCTGCCAGCCGAACCGGGGCGTGCGGAACCGCCGCCGGCCCCCTTCCGCGAGCAGGTTCCTGCGCGCCTCCTCACGGGCCTCCGAGGGGTACGGCGGCGCCGCCGGGCGGCCGGCGGTGAAGATCTCGATCTCGTCATCCATGCTGGGACTCCAAACTGAGGGGATCGACGCCGCCGAGCGCCCGGCGAAGTTTCGCCCGGACGCGGTGCAGCCGGGAGCGGACCGTGCCGATCGGGAGGCCGAGCGCCAGCGCGACCTCCTCGTAGGTCAGGTCCGTCCACGCCACGAGCAGCAAAAGGTCGCGTTCGCGTGACGACAGGCCGGACAGCGCCCGGGCGAGCGCGGGCTGGAGCGACTCGGCCGTGACGCGGTCCGCGCTCCGCTCGTCGAAGGCGCCGGGGCGTTCGGCGGGGACCCTGGCCATGGCCCGGGTGCGCCGGCGTTCGGCCCTTCTGTACTGCGACGTCACGTTCGTCGCGATGCCGTAGAGCCAGGGCCGGGCGTCGGGGCGCGAGCGGTCGTAGCGGACCCTGCCGCGGAACGCGACCAGGAACACCTCCGCCGTGACGTCCTCCGCCGGTTCGGCCCCGAGCCGTCTCGCGGCGTACCGGAAGATCTCGTCGGCGTGCCGGTCGAACACCACCGCGAACAGCTCGGGGTGGTCGAGCGAGCGGGAGATGACGGTGGAGTCGTCCAGTGTGGAGCCGTCGAGCAGTGCCTCGGCACTCACCACGTGCGGTCCTCTCCGGGTTTCGATGCGGTCAACCCGTACTTGGCCGCTCCGGCGAACCCGGTTCCCCTTTTTTCGGTACGTCCCCCCAGGAACGCGGGAAGCCCGCCGCGTCCTCGGACATCGGCGGGCACCTACGGAAAATCCGGGCCCGGCGCTCGCCGGGCCCGCTCACATCTGGCGTGCCGCCGGTTACCGGCCGGCGCTGAGGTACGCGGAGAACTCCTCCAGCGAGATGAGCCCGTCGCCGTCCTGGTCGAGCTTCTGGACGGCTGCCTCGGCGGCCTCGTCCGTGACCGGCTGGCCCAGCACCTCCATGAGGCGCAGCAGCTCTCCGGCAGAGATGAGCCCGTCCTTGTCGGCGTCGACCAGATCGAAGGTCACCGCGTACTCGCTCATTGCCACTCCTCGTTTGATCAGTCGTCCAGAACCTTAGTCCGCCACCTCTCGCCGTTCACGGGTTTTGAGGTAGTTCGTCCAACCACCCCGGCCCCCTGACCGGCAGAGACGGCCGGACCCCCTCTGCCCTCGGCCGGGCATCAGGAACACGGAGCGGCGGCGGGCCGGGGGGCCGGTCCCGCCGCCGGCCGGGTCAGTTGCTGCTGACGAACTGCTGGGCGAGTTGCTGGCCGAGGCTCACGGCCTGCGCGTGGTCCTGGACGGTGGACACCTTGGTGCCCGATCCGGTGAACACGATGTAGGTGACGCCACTGTCGGTGCCGCCGTTGCTCGGGTCGGGGTTGATGCCCAGGTCGGACGCGGTCTTGTAGGAGGCCTCGCCGATGATCTCGGTAGGCCCGGTGTCACCCACGACGGCGTACTCGATCTGGCCGTTGTAGATCACCGCCACGACCGTCCCGCAGCCGATGCCCTTGGAGGTGTAGTTCCAGATGGAGCTGCTGCTGGGCACCACCACGTAGGGGAGCTGCGCGGCGTTGAGCGGGCCGCCGGCCGTGGACTGGCAGGCGGTGTCGGGCAGGAAGCAGCAGTCGGTGTCCTCGTTGCACTGGGTGGTGCGGACACCGTCGCAGTCGATGTCCATGTCGGCCTTCCAGAACACGGCGCCGGTCTTGTTGCACACCGGGATGGTCGCCGTGCCGACGTCGCTGTCGGTCTTGTAGTTGCCGTTGGAGATCTGGCTGCAGGTCGTCACCTTGGAGAGGAGCTGCGCGGCGGTGACGGTGCCGCCGGTGGCGGTGCCGACGGTGAGCTTGTCGACGTTCGGGCCGCCGTTGGCCGTGGTCGCCGTCGCCCGCACCGTGTTGTTGCCGGCGTTCAGCGTCACGGTCAGGGTGTTGTCGGCCCAGGTGTCCCAGCTACCGGTCGAGTTGAAGGCCCGCGCCGAGGACACGACGGTGCCGTTGACCGAGATGTTCATCGGCCGGTTGGCCGCCGGGCCGTTGGCGTAGCGGAACACGAGGCTCGTGCTGCCCGCCGTCGCGGCGTTGACGGTCCACTGGACGTAGCCGCCGGTGACGTTGGTGTAGTCCACGAACCCCGATCCGGAGTATCCGGAGTGGTCGCTGGCGACGGTGGCCTGCGAGAGCGTCGCGTTCTCGGCCTCGTAGGTCGTGGCGGCGTAGGAGGAGCCGCCCAGGAAGACCTGGGTGGCGAGGAGGGTGAGCAGGAGGAGTGCGGCGTGGGCGGGGCGCCGGAGCGCCGACAGGAGGGGGTGCACGATCAGCCTTTCTGCCGGCCGTACCCGACGCTCGACACCCCCGATGCCGGGCGCGGGCACGGCGAACTCAGCGGGTGACTGGAGCCCGCTTGATGAATTGTTAGGAAGGCTTCCTATCAAAAAGCGATGTCACCATTTCCCACCCCGCGCCGTCAAGAGCATCGGGGGCCCAAATCGGGCACCCTCAGCCGCAGTGCTCGAACGGGCTGTTGTACGCCGACGAACCGGCCGTCCCGCCCCACTTGACGCATTTGTCCGCTGCGGCGGCTCGCACGGGTCCCGCGTAGTACGCGAAGCTCCCCGAGTCGGTGACCCGCGCCGACCCCTGCACCTCCAGGTACGCCGAGGTGGCGGTGGCCGTGCCCAGCGAGGTGCTCTTGATCGTGGCCACGCAGTTGCGGCCCGAGCCGGCGTCGTACAGCAGGAAGACCGTCCCGGCGGTGCCCAGGGCGGCGGAGTCGATGACGCCGAAGCCCGCGCCGCAGACCTGCTCGGGCGTGTACGGGTTGCCGCCGGTCTCGCCCGTCACCAGTCGCATGTACGTGGTCCAGTTCCAGTTCGGCCCCGGGTCGGTGTGGTCGGAGCCCGGCACCTCGACGTGCCCGACGATGTGCGTCCGGTCCTTCGGGATGCCGTACTTGTCGGCGAGGTAGCGGGTCAGCGCGGCCGAGGAGCGGTACATCGCGTCGGTGAACCAGGAGGCGTCGCTGACGAACCCCTCGTGCTCGATCCCGATGGCCCGGTTGTTGTAGGTGGTGGCGTGGTAGGCGACGTCCTTGTCATGGACCATCTGGGTGATGTCGCCGTCGGAGGACCGCACCAGGTAGTGCGCCGAAACCTTGGCGACGGGGTTCTGGAACCAGGAGATCGTGCCCGCGTACGACCCCTGCATGACGTGGATGACGATGCGGTCGATCGTGGCGGCGTCCCTGCTCGCCACCCGGTAGTTGCTGGAGCTGGCCGCCACCCAGTGCGCGCTCGGGTAGTCGGCCGCCGCCGCCAGGCGCGGCGCGTCCAGGTCGGGCGCGTTCGCGTACTCGCCCCGGTCGGGCACCACGGCCCGGGGCGCGACGGTCACGGTCTCGCCGCCGGCGACCGCGCGCACGCCGTGGGCCAGCAGGTCGTACACGGTGTCGGCGTAGAGCCGCGCCGAGCCCGGGTCGGCGGCGCCGCCGTACCTCGCCACGGCGGTGTACCAGCGGGCCACGTCCTCGCGGCCGGACGCGCTCAGGCCGAGCGCGTCGGCCTCGGCCCGCAGCACGGCCGCGCCGCCCGCGATGTTGGCCGCGGTGTCGGACCTCAGCGCCGCCACGGGCCTGCCGGTGAGCTCGGCGGCCCGCTCCAGGGTGTGGGCGGACGGATTGGTGACCAGGTGCATCACGCCGTAGCCGCCGCTCGCGCTCGGCCTGCCCTCGTGCCCGTCGAGGTGGGTCTCGGCGTACGCGAGCGCGACGAGCAGGTCGCGTGGCACCTGGTACACCGCCGCGGCCTCGGCGAACGCGCCCGTGAGGGTCGCGGCCGGGGCCACGGCGGCCGGACCGCCGCTGAGGGCCGCAGGGGCCGTACCGCCGGTGAGGGCCGCGAGGGCCGTACCGCCTGTGACAGCCGCGGCGGCCGGGCCGCCGGTGAGGCAGAGCGGGATCGCGAGCACGCAGGCCAGCGCCACCGCCAGGCGGTGGGACCTGCGTGGCCGGGGAGCCATCATGTTTCCTCCTCAGGACAGGCCTCCCGATGACGGGAGTGCCGTGCCTGACAGGGTCCGGAGAAGGCGTACAAGAAAGCTCCAAGGCGCGTACAAAGCGCTCCCGGCCCCCGATGCCGGTACATGCCGGACAGGGCGGTGCGGGATCGCGCGGAGGCCCCACGGGGGCTCGGGGTCAGGCCGGGACGGGCCGTACGGGGCGGTGCGGGAAGCGGTGGGCGGCGATGGCCGCCACGAAGGGCGGCAGGAACGCGCCGAGGTCCGCCCCCGACGAGGTGAAAACGCCCTGCCCGGGGGCGGTGGAGACGTGGGCCGGCTCCAGGATCTCGACCCCCGTGCCGAGGGCGCCGACCGCCTTGCCGTGCTTGTAGGCCTCCGACACGAAATGCAGCGCGTCGCCGTCCTCGATCAGCGCCCGCACGCTCTCGTCCCCGCCCGCCACCACCACGGCGTCGTACATCACCGAGGCCGTGGTGGGCAGCGGCCGGGTCACCGTGAGCCGGTCGCCGGCCGCCCCCTGCACGGCGCCGCCGCGCGCGGCGAGGACCTCGCAAAAGGCGCCTCTGGCCGTGAGGTCGTCCATGAGGCCGCGGACCTGCTCGGCGTCGACGCCGTCGCCGACCAGGAACGCGATCTTGCGGGTGGCGATGCCGTCCGCCGGCTCGTCGCTCATGCTCAGCGCGGGAGAGGAGCGGCCGTGGTTCGGGGTGGCGGGCAGGCCGGGGGCGTCCACCCCGATGCCCTCGGCGACCCGCACGGCCAGGTCGTGGTCCACCTCGTTGAGGTTGCGGACGACGCCCTCCTGGATCCCGCGCACCTCGACCTTGCCGAGCTCGAAGCGGAAGGCCGCGACGATGTGGTCCCGCTCCCAGCCGGTCATGCTGTTCCAGAACAGGGTGGCCTGGCTGTAGTGGTCGGCGAAGCTCTCGCTGCGCATGCGGATCTTGTACCCGTCGATCCGCTCCCGGTGGTGCGTGAACCCGTCCTCCGGTGAGGGCACCGGCGCGCCGCCGCCGACCGAGTTGGGGTGGTACGCGGCCCGGCCCTGGTTGACGCGCGTCTGGTGGTAGCCGTCGCGCTGGTGGTTGCGCACCTCGGCGATCGGCCGGTTGACCGGGATCTGCGGGAAGTTCGGGCCGCCGAGCCTGATGAGCTGCGTGTCGAGGTAGGAGAACAGGCGGCCCTGGAGCAGGGGGTCGTCGGAGAAGTCGATGCCAGGGACGATGTTGGCGAGGTGGAAGGCGACCTGCTCGGTCTCGGCGAAGAAGTTGTCGGGGTTGCGGTCGAGCACCAGCCGCCCGACCGGGCGCACCGGCACCTGCTCCTCGGGGATGATCTTCGTCGAGTCGAGGAGGTCGAAGTCGAAGGAGTGCTCGTCCTCCTCCGGGACGAGCTGGAGTCCCAGCTCCCATTCGGGGTGGGCGCCGCGTTCGATGGCCTCCCACAGGTCGCGGCGGTTGAAGTCGGGGTCCTTGCCGGCGATCTTCTGCGCCTCGTCCCAGACCAGGGAGTGCGTGCCGAGCGCCGGCTTCCAGTGGAACTTCACGAAGGTCGCCCGGCCGTCCTCGGCGACCAGCCGGAAGGTGTGCACGCCGAAGCCCTGCATCATGCGGAGGCTCCGGGGGATCGCCCGGTCGGACATCACCCACATCATCATGTGCGTGGTCTCCGGCTGGAGCTGGACGAAGTCCCAGAGCGTGTCATGCGCGGACGACGCCTGCGGCATCTCGTTGTGCGGCTCGGGCTTCACCGCGTGCACGAAGTCGGGGAACTTGATCGAGTCCTGGATGAAGAAGACCGGCATGTTGTTGCCGACCAGGTCGAAGTTGCCCTGCCGCGTGTAGAACTTGACGGCGAACCCCCGCACGTCCCGCACGGTGTCGGCCGACCCGCGCGAACCGGCGACCGTGGAGAAGCGCACGAACACCGGCGTCCGCAGCCCCGGCGTCCGCAGGAACTCGGCCCGGGTCAGCGCGGCCAGCGAGCCGTCGTAGGGCTCGAAGTAGCCGTACGCCCCGGCGCCCCTGGCGTGCACGACCCGTTCGGGGATGCGCTCGTGGTCGAAATGGGTGATCTTCTCGCGGAAGTGGAAGTCCTCCAGCAGCGTCGGGCCGCGTTCGCCCGCCTTCAGGGAGTTGTCGGTGTCGGCGACGGGAATGCCCTGGTCCGTCGTGAGGAACGAGTCCCGCTCGTCCACACGGTAGCCGTCGAGCTGCCGGTCCTTCTCCGAACGGTCGTCGCCGCCCATCCTCGTACCCCCGATCGCGCGTGGCCCATGCCGCGCCGGCGGCGCCCGTGATGGGGGCGCGCGTCACGGCCGCTACGTGCCCTGGCTCCGATGCGGGAAAACCGATGATCGATTCAGGGTTCCCCCGCGTGACCGGCGGCGGAACCCCTTATGACCAGGGATGATGGGGAATGCCGGTCAGGGCATCACCGCGTCGGTGTCCTGTGTCGCCACGGCGAGCACGCCCTCGACCTCCGCGAGCGTGGCGGTCAGCTCCGAGAGCGAGCCGCCGCCGTGCACGGTGATCCACAGGGAGACGGCCGCCTGGTCCTGGTGGCGCAGCCGCTGGTCGACCGACAGCTCGGTCACGCTGAACCCCCGGCGGGTGAACTCCGCCAGCACCCGCCGCAGCACGCCCCGGCCGTCGAGGTAGGTCAGGTGGACCCGCGAGGGCGCGTACTTGGAGTGCGGCAGGCGGGTGGCCAGCGGGGTGAGCACGCACACGGCCGCGAAGTGCCCCCCGGTCACGACGACCGCCAGCAGCCACAGCCCCGCCCCCGCCGCCATGCCCACCCCCGCGGTGAGCCAGATCGTCGCGGCGGTGGTCAGCCCGCGCACCGCGTCCCGCCGGATGACGATCAGGCCGGCGCCGAGGAACCCGATGCCCGACACGATCTGGGCCGCCACCCGGGAGGGGTCGAGGGTGACGTGCGCGCCGAGGACGTCGCCGAACCCGTACTTCGACACCAGCATGATGAGCGCGGCGCCGAGGCCGACCAGGGTGTGGGTGCGCAGGCCGGCGCTCTTCTGCCGGATCTCCCGCTCCAGGCCGATCGCCGCCGAGAGCACGAAGGCGAGCAACAGCTCGCCGAGCTGCAGCCAGCCCTGCCCGGCGAGGTCAATCGCGTACGCCAGCGCCATCGTCCCAGGTTAGAGCCTCGGCGAGCACCTGGGGCGCTTCGGCGAGCGACGGGCCGTACCAGGTGAGATGGCGCCCGCTGACAAGCGCGGCCGGGACGCCGGGGAAGAAGCCGGGACCGTCGTCGGCGGTGAACCGGTAGGGCTCGTCCGGCAGCACGACGAGGTCGGGACGGGCCGCCAGCAAATCGGGCAGCGGGATGCGCGGGTACCGCTCGGCGTGTCCCGCGTACACGTTGCGCACGCCCAGGCGCAGCAGCAGGTCGCCCGCGAAGGTGTCCCGGCCCACCACCATCCACGGCTTGCGCCAGATCGGGATCACCGCGCGGCGCTCGCCCCGCGCGAGGCCGGGGTGCCACGCCCTCTCGGCGGCGGCCAGCCATCCGGGCTCGGGAAGGCCCATCGCGTCCACCAGCATCCGCCGGAGCGAGACGAGGGCCTCGTCGAGCGTGCGCACGACGGTGACCCACACAGGCACGCCGGCCGCGCGCAGCGCGTCCAGGTCGGCGACGCGGTTCTCCTCCTCGTTGGCCAGGACCAGGTCGGGGGCGAGGGCCATGATGGCGGCCACGTCGGGGTTCTTGGTGCCGCGGATCCGGGTCACGTCGAGCCCGGCCGGGTGGGAGCACCAGTCGGTCGCCCCGGCCAGCAGGCCGGGCGCCGTGGCCGCCACCGACTCGGTCAGCGAGGGCACCAGCGACACCACCCGCCGCACCTCGCCCGGCAGGTGGACATCGAGCCCGAGGTCGTCCCTGAGCGCGGTCACGCCCGTGCCCACCGGGCGTGGCGGGTCTCGGGGGCGAGCAGGGCGCAGTCATCGCACATCCCCCCGCCGGGGACGCGGTAGTACAGGCAGCAGCTCACCCGGACGAAGTAGTGGTTCCCGGGCGCGGGCTCCGCCGGCTCCCCCGTTCCCGCGAGCACTCCGAGCCTGAGCACCTCGCCGACCAGCCGCGCGGCGCGCGGCCCGAGGTCGGGCCGCGCGACCGGGAGGGTGCGAAGGACGCCGGCCAGCGCGGACGCGGCGTTGCCCCACAGCAGGGCGGGGGCGATCTTGGTGATGTCCTGGACGGCCCGCGCCAGCGGTGTGAGCAGGTCGTCCACGACGGTCCGGTAGACCTGCGCGGCGGCGTCACCGGACACCGGCTCCCACGCCGCCGTGGCCGTCCACAGCGGGAGGGGCCCCGTGGCGACCGGGCGCCAACGCAGGTGTTCGGTGACCGAGACGGGGATCAGGCCGTGGGCGGTGACGGCGGCGGCGATCGGCGACCACAGCCGCGCCGCGAGTCCCTGGAACAGGATCGACGCGGCGACCCGGCTCTCGCCGGTGCCGAGGCGCCGCTCGAAGTCGGTGATCCTCGCGCTCAGGGCACCGGTGTCGGCGGACAGGTCGGCGAGCGGCCGCCAGAGCGGGTCGCCGTCGTGGGCGGGGTCGGTGGAGACGGCGAAGTACGGCCCCATCGCCGACACGTCGGCCAGGGCGTCCGCCACTCGGTCCCGATCCACGGTCCCAGCGTACGGCGGCGCGCGGAACGGACGACGCGGGCGGGACACCGGCCGTATGTTACCAACAAGTCAGTAACTTGTAATGTGAGCTTGTAAATCAGGTCAAGCTGGCTGACATTCTGATCGTCAGAGCCGATCGGGGGAGCACACCCAGGAGCCCAGCTTGGACGTCCGCCGCCGTATCCTCGTCCTCCTCGCAGCACTCGCAGTCGTCTTCGTCCCCTCGACGGCCTGGGCGTACGCCCCGCCGGTCCCCGCCTCCATCGCCTCCATGGGCGACTCCATCACCCGCGGCTTCAACGCCTGCGGCTTCTACGTCGACTGCACCTCACGCTCGTGGTCCACCGGGTCGTACAGCAGCGTGAACAGCCACTACCGGCGGATCCAGGCGCTGAACCCGTCCGTGACCGCCTTCAACGACGCCAAGTCCGGTGCCAAGGTCGCGGACATGGCGGGGCAGGCCGCGAGCGCCGTCTCCCAGGGCGCCGGCTACGTGACGATCCTGATCGGGGCCAACGACGCGTGCACGTCATCGGAGGCGGCCATGACCTCGGCCGCCGACTTCGAGTCCCGGTTCCGCACGGCACTTCAGACGCTCACCACGGGGCTCCCCAACGCGCTGATCTTCGTCGCGAGCGTTCCCGACATCAAGCGGTTGTGGGAGGTCGGCAAGGACAGCTCATCGGCGCGCACGGCGTGGTCGGCGCTGAGCATCTGCCAGTCCATGCTCGCCCGGCCCCGCTCCACCGACGCGGCCGACGCCGAGCGGCGCGACCGGGTACGCCAGCGCGTCGCCGACTTCAACGCGGTGCTGGCCAGGGTGTGCGGGGAGCAGGCCGCGTGCCGGTACGACGGTGGCGCCGTCTTCGGCTACCCGTTCGCCCTCTCCGAGATCAGCACCTGGGACTACTTCCACCCCAACGCCACCGGCCAGCGCCGGCTCGCCGACGTGACCTACGCGGCCGGCTACGGCTGGTAGGGCGGCCGGTTACGGCTGGTAGGGGCCGCTCAGGGCACCTGGTACGCGCTGTCGCGGGCGTCGGTGACGGCCATGTGGCCGGGCGCGTGACCGATCGCGAACGGCGGCCGTGACCGCATCACGGCCGCCTGCGGTGTCACGCCGCATCCCCAGAAGACCGGCAGCTCCCCCTCCCGCACCTCGACCGGCTCGCCGAAGTCGGGCCGGTCGAGGTCGGCGATGCCCAGCACGCGCGGGTCCCCGACGTGGACGGGGGCGCCGTGCACGGCGGGGTATCGGGAGGTGATGCGCACCGCCGTCGCCACCAGCCCGGCGGGCACCGGACGCATGCTGACCACCTCGGGTCCCGACATGTCGCCCGCCGGGCGGCACTGCCGGTTGGTGAGGTACATCGGCACGTTCGTCCCCGCCTCCAGGTGCCGCACCGGGACGCCCGCCTCCAGCAGCGCCGCCTCGAAGGTGAAACTGCACCCGATGAGGAAGCAGACGAGGTCCGCGCGCCAGTACGAAAGGACGTCGGTGACCTCGGCCACCTGCTCGCCGTCCACGTAGACGCGGTAGGCGGGCAGGTCGGTGCGCAGGTCACCGTCGAAGATGGGCGTGGCGTGCGCGCCCGGCTCGGTCACGTCCAGCACGGGGCACGGGCGCGGGTTGCGCTGCGCGAACAGCAGGAAGTCGTACGCGCGGTCCTTCGGCAGCGCGATCAGGTTGGCCTGGGTCCAGCCGGACGCCCATCCGGCGGTGGGCGTCACGAGCCCGCCGCGGAACAGCGCCCGGGCCTCCCGGGGCGCCAGCCGCGCCGGATCGGTCATTGTGCCGGTCATCCCGCACTCCTGTTCTCCGCGTTTCGCGGTGTCCGTCCTGTTCACGTTCGGCCCAGCCGGAAGCGGACGCGCTGACCGGGGCGGGTCTGGGCGGCGCGGTCGACGTCCCTCGAACGCACTACCGCGATCACCGGGTACCCGCCCGTCACCGGATGGTCGGCCAGGAAGAGCGTCGGCTGCCCGGACGGCGGCACCTGCAGCGCGCCGGGCACCATCCCCTCGGGCGGCAGCTCCTCCTCCCGCACCCGCGTGAGGCGCGGCCCGCGCAGCCGCATGCCCACCCGGTCGCTGTCGGTGGTCACCTCGTACGGCGCCGAGCACAGCGACGCCAGCGCGTCCGCGCTGAACCAGTCGTCGCGCGGGCCGGGCAGGATCTCCAGCACGGGATCCCCGGACGACATGCCGAACACCGGCGCGAGGTCGGCGACCGGGAACCTCGGCGGCGGCGGTCCCACGGGCAGCAGCGTCCCGGGCGCGGGGCGCTCGGGCCCGAGCCCGGCCATGGTGTCGGTGGCCCGCGACCCCAGCACCTCGGGCACGTCCAGGCCGCCCCGGACGGCCACGTACGTGCGCAGGCCGCGCCTCGGGACGCCGAGCCGCAGCGTGGCCCCGTCGGGCAGCCGTTCGACCGACTGGTGACCCACGCCGCGCACCCGCCCGGCGGCGTCGGTCACCGTGGCCGGGCACAGGGCCCCGGTGAGCGCGATGAGCAGGTCACCCTGGGCGCGCACCCGCAGACCGCCCAGGGTGACCTCCAGCGACGCGGCGCCCTCGGGGTTGGCCAGCAGCCGGTTGCCCAGCCGCAACGCGCCCCGGTCGGCGGCGCCCGAGCGTCCCACGCCGAGGTCGCCACGGCCCGGACGCCCGAGGTCCTGCACGGTCGTCATCGGCCCCGTGGCCAGCACCTCCAGCGACCTCACCCCCTCACCCACAGCGGGTCACGCATCCCGTGCCTCCGTGAAGCGGACCCGGGTGCCCGGGCGCAGCAGCGCGGGCGGGTCGGCGGTCAGGTCCCACACCGTGAGCGCGGTGCGGCCGATGAGCCGCCACCCGCCGGGCGACTCGCGCGGGTACACGGCGCTGAACCCGGCCGCCAGCGCGACCGACCCGGCCGGCACCCGCACCCGTGACTCGGTACGGCGGGGCACGCGCAGGCGGGCGTCGCCGCCGGAGAGGTAGCCGAAGCCGGGGGCGAACCCGGAGAACGCCACCGTCCACGGCGTGCCGGTGTGCGCCTCCACCACCTCGCGCTCGGACAGCCCGGTCAGCGCCGCCACCCCGGCCAGGTCGGCGCCGTCGTAGACGACGGGGACGGTCACCTCGCCCGCGTCCCGGCCGCGCCCGGTGGCCGGCCGCGCCCGCAGGACGGCGGACTCCACCGTCTCCCGCCTGGCCGGCGGGCCGAAGCGGAGCAGCAGCGTGCGGGCGGCCGGGAGGATGTCGGTGACCCCGCGCGGCGGGTCGGCGGCGAGCGCGTCGTACAGGGCGAGCACCGCCTCGGTGCCGTCCACCTCCACCAGGACGGCGCCGTCGCCGCACCGCAGGAACCGGGGCGTCATCGGCCCGCCTTGCCGGTGAACGGTGCCAGGTCGATCCCGGCGGCGGCGAGCGCCGCGCGTACCCCCCGGGCCATCTCCACCGCGCCAAGGCTGTCGCCGTGCACGCAGATCGAGGCCGCCCTGACGGTCAGCGGCGAGCCGTCGACGGCCTCGATCGGCTCGCCCAGCGCCATGCGCAGGCACCGCCCCGCCACCAGGCGCGGATCGCGCAGCACCGCGCCGGGACGGTCGCGCGGCACGAGCGTCCCCTGCGGGGTGTACGCCCGGTCGGCGAAGCATTCGGCGACGGCGGTCAGCCCGGCCGCCTCGGCCTGGCGCAGCCACTGCGACCCGGGCAGCCCGAGGACCGGCAGCCCGGGGTCGTACGCCCGGACCGCCGCCACGACGGCGCCCGCCTGCGCCTCGTGGTGGACGATGGCGTTGTACAGGGCGCCGTGCGGCTTGACGTAGCCCACCCGGCTGCCCGCGAGGCGCGCGAACGCGTCCAGGGCGCCGATCTGGTAGACGATGTCGTCGGCGAGGGCTTCGGGCGGCACCTCGATGAAGCGCCGCCCGAAGCCCGCGAGGTCGCGGTAGCCCACCTGGGCGCCGATCGCCACGCCGCGCGCGACCGCCGTCCCGCACACCCTGCGCATGATCGTCGGATCTCCCGCGTGGAACCCGCAGGCGACGTTGGCGCTGGTGACGATCGAGAGCAGGGCCTCGTCGTCACCGAGCTCCCAGCGGCCGAACCCCTCTCCGAGGTCGGAGTTGAGGTCGATGGTTGTCGTCAGGCGAGACACGATGGGCTCCGGGATCGGTCGGTGCGATGGGTTTCGTCGATGCTTGGGTTTCGTCGGTGCGATGTCTCAGGAGAGCCGCCGGGCGCGGGTCTCCGGCAGGCCGAAGAGCGCCACGACCGCGAGCCCGTACGCCAGGGCACCGAACGCCATCGCGCCGCCGACGCTGTACGTCGTCGCCAGGTACCCGATGATCGTGGGGAAGAAAGCGCCGATGCCGCGCCCCACGTTATAGGTGAAGCCCTGGCCGGTCCCCCGGATGGCGCTCGGGTAGAGCTCGGACAGGAACGCCCCGAAGCCGGAGAAGATGGCGGAGGAGCAGAACCCGAGCGGGAACCCGAGGAACATCACGTACGCGTTGGCGCCGGCCGGGAGCTGGGTGTAGAGCAGGATCAGCCCGCCACTGAGCACGGAGAAGATGGCGAACGTCGGCTTGCGCCCGATCTTGTCGGTGAAGTACCCGCCGGTCAGGTAGCCGCAGAAGGCGCCGGTGATGAGGAAGGTCAGGTAGCCGCCCGTGCCGATCACCGACAGGCCGCGGTCGGTCTTGAGGTAGGTCGGCACCCACGTCGCCAGCGTGTAGTAGCCGCCCTGGACGCCGGTGGCCAGCAGTGTGGCGAAGAGGGTCGTGCGGAGCAGTCCCCCGCTGAAGATCGCGGCCACGGGGACGCGCGGGGCCTCGCGGTCGCGTCCGGCGAAGACCGGCGCGTCGGTGACGTTGCGCCGCACGTAGATGACCATGAGGGCGGGCAGGGCGCCGGTCCAGAACAGCACCCGCCAGGCGAGGTCCTGGTCGACGAGCTGGAACACCAGCGTGTAGACCACGACCGCCAGGCCCCATCCGAGCGCCCAGGAGCTCTGGATCATCGCGACCGCGCGCCCCCGGTGCCGGGCCTGGGCGTACTCGGCGACCAGGATCGCGCCGGCCGCCCATTCGCCGCCGAAGCCGAGCCCCTGGAGCGCGCGGAAGCCCAGCAGGGTCTCGTAGTTGGGCGCGAGGCCGCACAGGGCCGTGAAGATCGCGTACACGGTGACGGTGAGCATGAGGGTGCGCGCCCGGCCGATCCTGTCGGCCAGCACGCCGGCGGCGATGCCGCCGAGCGCCGAGCACACCAGCGTCGCGGTCGCGAGCAGGCCGGTCTGCGCGGTGCCGAGGTCGAAGGCCGCCGCGATGGCGGTGAGGCCGAGGGGGAGCACCCAGAAGTCGTAGGAGTCGAGGCTGTAGCCGAGGAAGGCGCCGGTGAAGGCCCGGCGGCCCTTCTGGCCGAGCGTGGTGTACCAGGCGAAGAGCCCCTGGGCGTGCTGTTCCTCGGAGACGGCCACGGCTGGGTCGGGCTTGGACGATGTCGTCATTCGCGCACCTCGATGCCACATCTGCCGGTGGGAGACGGCACCGGGCCCGGCCTTCGGCCGGCTCCCCCGCTCGTCTCTCGGCTCGCTTGGGAGCCAACGATCTCACTATAGAATCGTTCAACGATTTGACAATAGCCTCGTGTTAAGATTTCGTTCTGGTCCGGAACGGCGGAGGGTGGAGCGGGTCGTGACCGAAGGTGCGCCGAACGCGGCCGAGCGCCTCGTGGAGGACCGCGCCCTGCTCGGGCGCACCAGCACCGCCGAGCGCGTGGCCGCCATCCTGCGCCAGCGCATCACCGAAGGCATGTTCGAGCCCGGCTCCCGGCTGTCGGAGGAGTCCATCGGCGCCGCCCTCGGCGTGTCGCGCAACACCCTGCGCGAGGCCTTCCGCCTGCTGTCCCACGAGCGCCTCCTGGTCCACGAGCTGAACCGAGGCGTGTTCGTGCGCAGGCTCACGGCCGCCGACGTCGTCGACCTGTACCGCCTGCGGCGCCTCATCGAGTGCGCCGCGATCCGCGACCCGCGCGGCGTCCCCGAGGAGGCCGTCGCCGGCCTTCGCGAAGGGGTGCGGATCGCGGAGCTCGCCGCGGCCGAGGAGCGGTGGGAGGACGTGGGCACCGCCAACATGCACTTCCACCGGGCCATCGTCGAGCTGGCCGGCAGCCCCCGGCTGGACGAGATGATGCGCCAGGTGCTCGCTGAACTGCGCCTCAGCTTCCTGGCGATGAAGAACCCCCGCGCCTTCCACGAGCCCTACCTGGGGCGCAACCGCGACATTCTCAAACTCATCGAGGCGGGCGACACGGCCGGCGCCGAGCGCCTCCTCGACAGCTATCTGGCCGACGCCGAGCGGCAGCTCGTCGAGGCCCACTCCTAGCGACAGGTGTCGCCACACCGGGCCACGGGTAACCGGAGTAGTGTGGGCATATGGGATAAAAGGGATGACATGGTCGTGCATCACTCACGGCCCTACAACGCCGAGCCGCCACCCGCGGCCCTGGCCGGGCTTCCCATCACGCCCCTGGACACCTTCTACGGCCGCAACCACGGCACCGTACCCGAACTGGACCCCGCGACCTGGCGGCTGACCGTGGACGGCATGCTCGACCGGCCGCTGACCCTGTCCCTGGACGAGCTGCGCGCCACCTTCCCCGAGCGGACCGTCGTCGCCACCCTGCAGTGCGCGGGGAACCGGCGCGCCGGCCTGACCAGGGTGCGGGACATCCCCGGCGAGGACCCGTGGGGACCCGGCGCCACTTCCACGGCGAGCTGGACGGGCGTGCGCCTCGCCGACGTCCTGGCCCACGCCGGGCTGCGGCCAGGAGCGGCGCACATCGCCTTCACCGCGCCGGACGTCAACGAGCAGGGCGGCCCGCGCGAGCCGTACGCCGGGTCGGTCCCCACGGCCAAGGCCACCTCCGGTGAGGTCCTGCTCGCCTGGGCCATGAACGGCCGGCCGTTGCCCCTGGTCCACGGCGCCCCGCTCCGCGTCGTCGTGCCCGGCTGGATCGGGGCCCGCAGCGTGAAGTGGCTGGAGCGGGTCACCGCGCAGCGCGAGCCCTCCGCCGGCTACTTCCAGGCCGTCGCCTACCGCGTCCTGCCCCCCGAGGCCGACCCCGGCACGGCAGGGCCCGGCGACGGCATCTCCCTCGGCCCGGTCGCCCTCAACTCCGCCATCCTGCGACCGGGGGACGGCGAGCGGCTCCACGCCGGCCCGGTGGAGGTCACCGGCTACGCCTACGCGGGCGACGACCGCGAGGTGGCGCGCGTGGACGTCTCCCTCGACGACGGCCGCACCTGGGCGCAGGCCGGCCTCGACCGGCCGGACGGGTCCTGGGCGTGGCAGCACTGGCGCCTCACGCTCGACCTGCCCGAGGGAAGGTCCGCGATCACCGTCAGGGCGTGGGACACCACCGGCGCCGCCCAGCCCGAGCACGCCTGCCACCTGTGGAACCCGAAGGGCTACGCCAACAACTCCTGGGACCGGATCACCGTCACCTGCGGGGCGTGACGGCGGCCCTCCCGCTGACGCGAAGTAAGCGTGAGAAACAGGATGAAAACGACCATGTGGGGAGTGGTGTCGCAGTAGCATCGGCGCGTGCGAATCACGCTCTGCGCTCTCTCCGTCACTTCCCTGGTACTGTCCGGCGCCCCCGCATGGGGCACGGCGGGATCCCCGGCCACCCTCGCGTGGGGCGCGGCGGGATCGCCGGCCACCGCGACCCGGACCGTGAGCACCGCGTCCGCGCTCGCCACGGCGGACGCGTCGGCGGCGCTGCCCGCCCCGGGCAACCCGGCAGGACGCGCGTACGTCCCGGCCGAGGCGCGCCCGGCCGGCACCTCCCGTCCCACGCGCGTCGTCGGGAAGGGGACACCGGCGAGCTGCACGTCCCAGGCGGTCGTCGCGGCGGTCGCGGCGGGCGGCGTGATCACCTTCTCCTGCGGCCCGAGGCCGGTGACCATCGCGATGAAGGCCACCGCCAAGATCCGCAACGCCAGCGCGCGGGTCGTCATCGACGGCGGCGGCAAAGTGACTCTAAGCGGCGGCGGCAAGCGGCGCATCCTGTACATGAACACCTGCGACAAGGCGCAGGGGTGGACCACGTCGCACTGCGACGACCAGGCCACCCCCCAGCTCACCCTCCAGAACCTCACGTTCGCCGACGGGAACTCGACCGGGCAGCGGGCCGAGGGAGGAGGCGGCGGCGCGGTCTTCGTCCGGGGCGGCCGGGTCAAGGTGATCGGCTCCCGGTTCGTCCGCAACCGCTGCGACCCGTCGGGCCCCGACCTCGGCGGGGCCGCCCTCCGGGTCCTCGACCAGTCGCGCGACCTGCCGGTGTACGTCGTCCGCAGCACCTTCGGCGGTGCGCCGGGGCTCGGCGGCATCTGCTCCAACGGCGGCGCGCTGAGCGGCATCGGCGTGTCGTGGGTGGTGCTCAACAGCGTCATCAGCGACAACAAGGCCATCGGGCGGGGCGCCAACCCGGCGCGCGGCGGCACCGCCGGGGGCGGCAGCGGCGGCGCCATCTACGCCGACGGCAACCGCTTCACCGTACGCGTCGCCGGGTCGATCATCAAGAACAACCAGGCCAGGGAGGGCGGCGGGGCCATCTTCTTCGTCAGCAACGACCGCACCGGCACACTGACCATCGACCACTCGACACTGCGCCACAACCCCAGCGCCGGCTTCGAAACCCGCGGCTACCCCGGCATCTTCTTCCTCGGCGCCGGCAAACCCAAGGTAACCTCCTCAACCCTCAGGTGAGCGTCACGCCGGGTAGGCGTGGGTCTCGGTGGCCTTGACCGAGACCCAGACGGGCTTGCCGGGCACCAGGTCGAGCTCGGCGACGGCGGCCGGGGTGACGTCGGCCGCCACGGGGATCGGGCCGTCGAGATGCACCCGCACGTTGTCGCCGTGCCGCTCGACGCCGTCGATGCGCGCGCGCCACAGGTTGCGCGGCGTCCCGTTCGGCCGGGTGCCGTACAGGGCGACCGCCGACGGAGGGAACGCGACGAACACCGGCCCGTCGAACCGCTCGACCACACTGAACACGACCCCCTCCCCACCCCCGGCCTCTACGCCCCCGTCCTCGACGTCCGCCGTCCCGGCACCAGGGCCTCCGCCGGATGACAACGTCCCGACGCCGGGGATCGTGTCGGCGGACGTCATGTCGGCGGTCGTCGTGTCATTGGTCGTCGTGTCATTGGTCGTGCCGGCGGTGGCCTCGATGGTGACGGTCCGCCCGGTGGCGATCCCCCGGTACAGGTTCAGGCCGACCAGCCGGGCCACGTAGTCGGTGCGCGGGCGGCGGGCCACCTCGACGGAGGTGCCCTCCTGCACGATGGAACCGTTCTCGATGACCACCAGCCGGTCGGCGAGCACCATGGCGTCCAGCGGGTCGTGGGTGACCAGGACGGTGGCCCCGTCGAAGCCTGCGAGGTGGCGGCGGAGCTCGGAGCGCACGTCCAGGCGGGTGTGCGCGTCCAATGCCGCGAGCGGCTCGTCGAGCAGCAGCAGGCGCGGACCGACGGCGAGCGCCCGGGCGAGCGCCACGCGCTGCGCCTGCCCGCCGGACAACCGGCGGGGCCGTGAGCCCGCGTGGGCGGACAGCCCGACCCGCTCCAGCCAGGCCGAGGCCGTGCGCCGTGCCTCCACCTTGGAGGCGCCGTGGCAGCGCGGCCCGAAGGCCACGTTGTCCAGGGCGGACAGGTGCGGGAACAGCAGGTAGTCCTGGAAGACCATGCCGATCGGGCGGCTCTCAGCCGGGATCTCGTGCAGCGCCCGGCCCTCCAGGTCGATGTGCCCCGACGTGAGCGCGGTCAGCCCGGCGAGGGCACGCAGGGCGGTGGTCTTCCCGGCGCCGTTCGGCCCGAGCAGGGCGACGACCTCACCCGGCGCCACCTCGAACCCGACGTCCAGCCGGAACCCCGCCCTCTCCACCACCAGCCGCGCCCGCAGCGTCATCGCCCTCCCACCCCCGCCACCCGAAGACCACGCTTCGCCACCGACACGCGGAGGGTGCGCGACGATCCAGTCCTCAGGTCGACGCGGCGCGGGGTCATGGGCCGCTCACCCACCGGTCGCGGAGACTGGCCAGGACGATCACGGACACGGCCAGCAGCACCAGGCTGAGGACGATCGCGGCCTCGGGCTCGGTCTCCAGCGCCAGGTAGACCGCCAGCGGCATGGTCTGGGTCCGGCCGGGGAAGTTCCCGGCGAAGGTGATGGTGGCCCCGAACTCGCCCAGCGCGCGGGCCCAGCAGAGCACGGCTCCCGCAGTGATCCCGGGCGCGACCAGCGGCAACGTCACGCGGCGGAACGCCGTCCACCGCGAGGCGCCCAGCGTCGCCGCGGCCTCCTCGAAACGCTGGTCGGCGGCGCGCAGGGCGCCCTCGACGCTGATGACGAGGAACGGCATCGCCACGAAAGCCTCGGCGAGCACGACACCGGCGGTGGTGAACGGGAGCGAGAAGCCGAATGCGCTCTCCAGCCACTGCCCGACCAGTCCCCGGCGGCCGAGCACGAGCAGCAGTGCGACACCGCCGACCACAGGGGGCAGCACCAGCGGGACCGTGACGAGCGCGCGCACGACCCGCCGCCCGGGGAAGGACGTACGGGCGAGCATCCAGGCGAGCGGCACGCCGAGCAGCAGGCAGAACAGGGTGGCCAGGCTGGCGGTCACCAGCGACAGCCGCAACGCCTCCAGCACCTGCGGCTCGGCCAGTCGCCCCGCCAGCGTGGACCAGGGCGCCCTGACCAGCAGCCCCGCGAGCGGCAGGACCAGGAAGACCAGCCCGGCGACGGCCGGCACCATCAGCACCCAGGGCGCACGAGAGGAGTTCACGCGCTCAAAAACACCCAAACCCAACCCAGACCACCGACCCGCCCACCCCACCCGCGACCCACCTTGCCGGCGGTCCCAGCCAGAGGCGTGGCCACCTCGCCGATGCGGAACGTCGTCACGGAATCACCCTACCGCCGCAGATTCCCCCTGCCATCGCGGCAAACCATGGCAACCGCACTCCGTTTCTCCACAGATGCCAGCATCTGCGACCCGAGCCTTCCACCACCGGAAAACCCCACGAGACACCCCCGGCACCACTCGCCCCCGCACCACCCACTCGGTCCGGCGGCGCCAGGTACGTCCGCCGGTCGTGCCGCCGGACCCGCCCGGGACCAGAGGGCCGATCACCCGGATCCGGAATCCATCGGGAAAGGCGCGTTTCCAGTCGGGGAATTCGACGTGTCGTAACCTGTTGTTCTTTTTCGACCGCCCAGCCCGTGGCGCGACAGAAAAACTTTTCGCTCAGTCGGGTCTGATTGTCGGACGAATAAAGAACGGGCCGTAGAACGCCTCACGCGGCCGGGCGCTGTCGCTCCGGCCGCGTGGGGGGTTCTTGGTGTATGCGGGGTGGATCAGCCCCACGGAGTGTTGTGCGGCACGGATGCGGGGGGAACGATCGGGCCCGACGTGAGCACGGATACCACGGTCAGAGGCTTGGCAGGGACCGCGTCGGCCATCGCCGCAGCACTGAGAGCGGCGCCGGATCCGGCGGTGATGGTCGTGACGACGATGATCCGGGCGACGGTCGACTTGATGTGATCCTGCATTTCGGATGACCCCTCGTCTGTGGCCGGGTGGCGCACGTCCTGCCGTTCTCCTGCTTGATGACGAAGGTATTAGGGGCCGCTATCCGCTCGTTATCGAGATTCTTCTCACCCCCACCAACCCACTCCGATCCCCATTTCCACCCACCCCCGCGACCCCCTCCAAAACCCCACT
>NZ_JANZYP010000032.1 GCF_025506355.1 Sphaerisporangium corydalis | reverse complement strand
CGGCCGGTAGGGCGGGGGAATGGCGGCAGGGCCGGTAAGCCGTGGGGATACTGCCCGAGCCGAAGGCGAGGACCTTTCACCGGCTGGGCGCCGTATGAGGCGCCGGAATCGCCGTACCCCGTCCCACCGCGTCGGCGCCCAAAAACACGGCAGCGTGTGCGAGGAGTGATCGTGAGGTTCGGGGGCCGGGAGTCGGGAGGCGGGGGTCGGGAGGGCGGCGGCCGGTGGTCAGGGGAAATGGCGGTAGGGCCGGTAGGCCATAGGAGTACTGCCCGAGCCGGAGGCGAGGACCTTTTCAGTTGGGCTCGGGGCTGTACGGGGTGAAGTGGGTGCTGGGTTAGAGGTCGGTGGTGGCGTCGGAGAGCCAGGCGGTCAGGTAGCGGGCGTAGGAGGAGCGGACCAGGATCCAGAACTCGTCGTGCTCGCGGGCGATCAGGATGACCTGGGCCTGGGCGAGGGTGGTCTGGGCGCACCGGCCGGGGCCGAAGACCGACGGGTGCAGGTCGAGGGCGCATCCGTGCGCCAGCAGATCACGCGCGCCCGGCCCGGCGACGAGCAGGGTCGTCCGCTGCGCCGAGACGTCCGTCACGGCCACGTCCTCTGAGCGCGGCAGGTCGAGGTCGGAGTCTCCGATGACCAGCCATTCGTCGGGACCAAGCCACACCACGTCCGCTCCATTGAAACTCAGCCACGTCCCCGGTTCGACCGGCAGCCGCGACACGGCCGCCGGCTCGGGGTCGGCGTGGAGGTTCGTCGTGCGGAGGAGGCGGAGGTTCGTCATGGGGAGGAAGGGGAGCTCGTGTACGCGCAGCCGGGTGTCCGAGATGCCGTGGAAGGCCGTCAGCGGGCTCAACCGCTCAGGTGCAGCGTGGGGCCGCGACGGGAGATCAACTTCTTCTCGATGTCCTGCCGCGTGGGACAGGGCGGCGACGTCGGCCGGTTCTTCATGTCCCGCCGCCGAAGCGGGGGTGTCGGGCGGGGTGGGTGGTTCGCCGTCGCGGCGGGTGTTGTCGGGGTCGTAGAGGACGGAGTGGGTGATCGTCACGGGGGCGAGGGTGTCGCCGATGGGGGCGTACAGGCGGTCGCCGAGGCGGGCGCGGCCCCCGGTGACCAGCGCGAGCGCGAAGGTGCGGCCGAGGGCGGCGCTGCGGTAGCTGGAGGTGACGTGGCCGAGCATGGGCACCGGCGGTTCGGGGAGCCGGTCGCACGCGACGAGCTGGCTGCCCTCTGGCACGAGCAGGTCAGGGTCGTCGGGAAGCAGGCCGACCAGCTCGCGGCGGGCGGCCTGGAGGAACCCGGCGCGGCTGTAGGACCGTTTGCCGAGGAAGTCGGGCTTCTTCTTGGAGATGACCCAGTCCATGCCGAGGTCGGCGGGGGTGACCGTGCCGTCGGTGTCCTGGCCGACGATGGGGTAGCCCTTCTCGGCGCGCAGGACGTGCATGGTCTCGGTGCCGTACGGGGTGACCGCGCCGGTCGCCATGATCGAGTCCCAGAGGGCCAGGCCGTGCCACCACGCGACGTTGATCTCGTAGGCGAGCTCGCCGGAGAAGCTGATCCGGCAGACCCGGGCCTCGATGCCCACGACCTCGGTGTCACGCCAGGTCATGAACGGGAAGCTGGCCGCGTCGACCGCCAGGTCCGGGGCCAGCCCGGCCAGGACGTCCCGCGAGCCGGGCCCGGCGAGCGCGACCGTCGCCCACTGCTCGGTGACCGAGGTGCAGCGGACCCGCAGGTGCGGCCATTCGGTCTGCAGCCACTCCTCCATCCAGTCCAGGACGGCCGCCGCGTTGCCCGTGGTCGTGGTGACCAGGAACCGGTCAGGGGCCAGGCGGATGACGGTGCCGTCGTCGAAGACCATCCCGTCGGGCTTGCACATGACGCCGTAGCGGATCGCGCCCACCTTCAGGGTGCTCATCATGTTGGTGTAGAGCCGGTCGAGCAGTTCGGCCGCGTCGGGGCCCTGGAGGTCGATCTTGCCCAGGGTGGAGGCGTCCATGGCGCCCGTGGCCCGTCGTACGGCCCGGCACTCGCGCAGGACCGCCGCCTCCATGTCCTCCCCGGGGAGCGGGTAGTACCAGGGGCGTTTCCACTGCCCGACGTTCTCGAACAGGGCGCCCTGGGACACGTGCCGGTCGTGCGGGGCGGTGACCCGTACGGGGTCGGCCAGGGCTCCCCTGTCGCGGCCCGCGAGTGCCGCGAAGGACACCGGGACGTACGGCGCGCGGAACGTGGTCGTGCCGAGTTCGCCGACGCCGACGCCGAGCAGCCCGGCGATGATGGCGCTGGTCAGGGTGCCGGAGGTCTTGCCCTGGTCGTGCGCCGTGCCGGCCGTGGTGTACCGCTTGACGTGCTCCACCGAGCGGAGTCCCGCCGAGGTGGCCTCCTGGAGGTCGGCCACGGTGACGTCCCGTTGCAGGTCCACGAAGTGGTTCGTGTAGTCGCCGGAGGGGACGAGCCACAGGTGCTCGGGTGAGGGGCCGCTCGGGGGCGGGGCGGGGAGTGGGGCGGCGGTCCCGGCGGCCTCGCCATCGGCCAGGCATCCGGCGAGGGTGAAGATCCCGCGCGCCGAGCCGATGACCTCGGCCGCCTGACCCGGCGGTGCCGTGCCGTCCGGGACGAAGGCCGCGATCCCCTCGTCGTACCGCAGGCGCCCGCCGGCCTGGCCGTACAGGTGCAGGACGGGGTTCCAGCCGCCGGAGACGAGCAGCAGGTCGGCCTCCACCGGGTAGGACAGGGAGGGCGACGAGGTGATCTCGACACGGTGGAGGCCCTGGTCGGGGTCGGCGGCGGTGGCGGTGACCAGGTGGCCCTTCCTGGTGTCGGCGACGGCCGCGACCTCCACGCCCGCCGCCGCCAGGTCGCGCGCGGCGTCGTACCCGGAGTCCCCCGTGGTGAAGATCACGGCCCGGCGGCCGGGCAGGACGCCGTAGCGGTTCACGTACGCCCGCGCGGCCGACGCGAGCATGACGCCCGGCAGGTCGTTGCCGCCGAAGGCGATCGGTCGTTCGTGCGCCCCGGTCGCGAGGACGACCCTGCGGGCCCGGATCCGCCAGACCCGTTCCCGGGTGACCGCCTCCTCGCCGCGGCGTTCGACCGCCACGAGGTAGTTGTGGTCGTAGTACCCGATGACGCTGGTCCGAGGCAGCACCCGCGCGCCCGGCAGGGACGCCAGCTCGGCGGCCACGCCGAGGGCCCATTCGGTGCCCGGCATACCCTCCACCATGTCGCCGGTGTCGGGCAGAGTGCCTCCGGCGTGCGGGCGGTCGTCCGCGAGGATCACGCGGGCTCCGGTGCGGGCGGCGGCGAGCGCCGCCGTCAGGCCCGCGGGGCCCGCGCCGACCACGAGGACGTCGCAGTGCGCGTGGGTCGCGTCGTAGCGCGCCGGGTCCGGGTCAGGCGACAGCCGTCCCCGCCCGGCCAGGCCGGTGGCGGCCAGCCCTTCGTACAGGGGGATGGTGGTGGCCTGCACCATCGGCTCGGGGAAGGGCCGTTCGATCTGGACGACGGCGTTCGGTTCCTCGGTCCAGGCGCCGAAGATCCCTCGGGGGCGGCCGAGCGTGACGCTGGTCCCGATCCGCCGTACGCCGTTGGCGAGCAGTGCGGCGGCCAGGGTGTCGCCCCGGCGGCCCTCGTAGGGCCGCCCGTCGAAGGTGAACCGCAGCACCTCGCCCTCGCGGCCGCCCGTCATCGGGAACCCCCGTCCGCCGCGAAGGCCGGCGGGTGGATCTCGTGGGTGACGGTGTCCCGGGTGACGGTGAACCAGCGGCGGCACCCGGCCGCGTGGTGCCAGCGTTCGGCGAACGGGCCCTTGGGGTTGTCGCGGAAGAAGAGGTACCGCGCCCATTCCTCGTCCGTGAGGGCGCCGGGGTCGGCCGGGTAGGCGACGTGCGCCTGCCCGCCGTACCCGAACTCGGCCTCGTCGCGGGGCCCGCACCACGGACAGGGGATCAGCAGCATCGGCAGGGCTCTCCTTCAGTGGGCCACGGCGGCGGCGCCGTGCTCGTCCACGAGCGCGCCGGTGGTGAATCGTTCGAGGGTGAAGGGCGCGTTGAGCGGATGCGGCGCGTCCCCGGCGATGGTGTGCGCGTAGCACCAGCCGACGCCGGGGGTCGCCTTGAAGCCGCCGGTGCCCCAGCCGCAGTTGACGTACAGGCCGCCGACCGGGGTGAGGCCGACGATGGGCGAGGCGTCGGGCGTGACGTCGACCACCCCGCCCCATGTGCGCAGGACGTGCGCCCTCGAGAAGATCGGGAACAGCTCCAGTACGGCGGCCATCTGCCGTTCGATGATGTGGAAGGCGCCGCGCTGGCGGTAGGAGTTGTAGGCGTCGATGCCCGCGCCCATGACCAGTTCGCCCTTGTGCGCCTGGCTGACGTAGACGTGCACGGCGTTGGACATGACGACGGTCGGGTGGACGGGTTCGAGCAGTTCGGAGACCAGGGCCTGGAGGGGGTGGCTCTGCACGGGCAGCCGCAGCCCGGCCATCCCCGCCACCACCGACGAGTGCCCGGCGGCGGACATCGCGACGCGGCCCGCCGCGATCCGTCCTCTCGTGGTCTGTACGGCCTGGACCCTGCCGCCCGACGTCTCGATGCCGGTGACCTCGCAGTGCTCGATGAAGTGGACGCCCATCGCCGAGGCGGCCCTGGCGTACCCCCAGGCGACGCGGTCGTGCTTGGCGATGCCCGCGCGGGGCTGGTAGGTCGCGCCGAGCACCGGGTGGCGCGCGTCCTGGCGGACGTCGACGATCGGGCAGACCTCGGTGACCTGGCCGGGGTCCAGCCATTCGGCGTCCACGCCGTTCAGCCGGTTGGCGTTGACGCGGCGCACGCCCTCGCGCACGTCCTGGAGGCTGTGGGCGAGGTTCAGCACGCCGCGCTGGCTGAACTGGACGTCGTACCCGAGGTCGTCTTCCAGGCCCTCCCAGAGCTTCAGCGCGTGCTCGTAGATGCCGGCGCTCTCGTCCCACAGGTAGTTGGACCGGATGATGGTGGTGTTGCGCGCCATGTTGCCGCCGGCCAGCCACCCCTTCTCCAGCACGGCCACGTTGGTGATCCCGTGGTTCTTCGCCAGGTAGTAGGCGGTGGCGATGCCGTGCCCGCCGCCTCCGACGATCACGACGTCGTAGGAGCCCTCCGGCTCGGGACTGTCCCAGAGCCGGTCCCGGCCTGTCGTGGTCGTCATGCGCGGATCCGCTTCATGGCGGGGTCGAAGAGCGGTTCCTCCGTCACGACGGCGGGGATCCGCCAGCCGAAGTACCCGATGTGCACGGTCTGCCCGGGGTTGGCGAGGTGGGCGGGCAGCCAGGCGTAGGCGATGGCCTTGCCGATCGTGTACCCGTACGCGGCGCTGGTCACGTAGCCCACGCAGGCCTCGCCGTCGTAGACGGGTTCCTTGCCCATGACGACGCCGGTGGGGTCGTCGGTGGTCAGGCAGGTCAGGCGGCGGCGCACCGAGGCCTGGCGTTCCTCGAGCGCGGCCCTGCCGATGTAGTCGCCCTTGCCGGCCTTCACGGCGAAGCCCAGCCCGGCCTCGTAGGGGTCATGCTCGTAGGTCATGTCGGTGCCGAAGGAACGGTAGCCCTTCTCCAGGCGCAGGCTGGTGAACGCGCCGCGCCCGCCGGCGGTGACGCCGTACGCCTGCCCGGCCTGCCAGAGCGTGTCCCACAGCTTCAGGCCCATGTCGGCGGTGGTGTAGAGCTCCCAGCCCAGCTCGCCGATGTAGGACAGCCGCAGCGCGGTGACCGGCACCGATCCGATGTGGGCCCGCTTGGCGCGGAAGTAGCGGAACCCCTCGGCCGAGAAGTCGTCCTCGGTGAGCGGGGCGACCAGGTCGCGGGCGAACGGTCCCCAGACCCCGACGCAGCAGGTGCCGGGCGTGATGTCGCGGATGGTCACCGACGGGGGGCGGTGGCGGTTCAGCCAGTCGAGGTCGAGGTTGCCGTTCGCCCCGACCTGGAACAGCTCTCGGCCGAGCCTGGCGATGGTCACGTCGCTGCGGATGCCGCCGTCCCGGTCCAGCAGCAGGCAGTACGTCACCGTGCCGACGGGCCGGTCGACCGAGCCGGTGGAGACGCGGTCGAGGAACGCCGCCGCGCCCGGCCCGGCGACCTCCAGCCGTTTCAGCGCGGTCATGTCGTACAGCGCGACGCCCTCCCTGGACGCCCGCGCCTCGGCGCCGACGATCGGCGACCAGTGGCGCGCGGCCCAGTCGCCGGGCGCGGGGATGTCACGGCCTTCGGCGAGCGCGGCGTTGGCCTCGTACCACTGGGGCCGCTCCCACCCTGAGGCCTCAAGGGGGACGGCGCCGAGCTCGCGTTGCCGCACGTGGAAGGGGCTCACGCGCAGCGGGCGGAGGTTCTCCGGCGGCTGGAGCGGGTGGATGATGTCGTAGACCTCGACGAAGTTCTGGCAGTCGCGGGTCAGGACGTACTCCGGGGCGAGCTGGTGCGGCTCGAAGCGGTTGACGTCGCATTCGTGCAGGTCGAACGACGCGCAGTGCCCGTCGACCAGCCATTCGGCCATGGCGCGCGCGACGCCGGCCGAGTGGGTGACCCACACGGCCTCGGCGACCCAGAACCCTTCGACGTCCGGCGAGGGGCCGAGCAGCGGCATGTTGTCGGTGGTGAAGGAGAAGAGCCCGTTGATGCCCTCCTCGACCTTGGTGTCCCGGGCCGGGGGCAGCAGGGACAGGGTCTCGGTCCACGCGTCGGCGAAGTCGGCCGGGGTGAACGGCGTGACCGACGGCATCACCTCGGCGTCGTCCACCGGCGCGATCGCCTCGGGCCGCACCGGCATCGGGCGGTGGCCGTAGTAGCCGACGGCCAGCCGGTCGTACCGCTCGCGGTAGTAGAGGTCGGCGTCCTGGTGGCGCAGGATCGGGCGGGTCGCCTCCTGGTCCTGCCCGGCGAGCGCGGGGACGGGCCCGGTCCAGGCGAGCTGGTGGGCGAGCGGGGTGAGCGGGAGGGTCATCCCGACCATGGCCGCGACCTTGGGACCCCAGATGCCGGCGCAGCAGACGACGAGGTCGGCGGGGATCTCGCCCTGGTCGGTGACGACGGCGGTCACCCGGTCGTCCTCGACGCGGACGTCCAGCACCTCGTGCCGGTCAAGGACGCGGACGCCGCGTTCGCGGGCCAGCCGGAGCTGTTCCTCGACGGCGCGCACGGCCTTGGCGATGCCGTCGGCGGGGATGTGCAGGCCGCCGAGCACCCGGCCAGGGTCGAGCAGGGAGTGCAGCGCCACGCA
This sequence comes from Sphaerisporangium corydalis, assembly GCF_025506355.1. Taxonomy (GTDB): domain Bacteria; phylum Actinomycetota; class Actinomycetes; order Streptosporangiales; family Streptosporangiaceae; genus Sphaerisporangium; species Sphaerisporangium corydalis. The sequence goes on along the minus strand of NZ_JANZYP010000032.1, from coordinate 91,514 downwards.
CTCCTCGGTCGTGAGCAGGTGGGCCTCGACGCCCCAGGCGGTCGCCCAGCCGTGCCGCCTGCGCAGCTCGGCGTGCCTTTCTGGGGTGGTGGCCACCTCCAGACCGCCGACCTGCAAAAAGCAGCCGAGGCCCATGAGCTTCTCGACGGTGTAGCGCGCCATCTCGGTCATGGTCTTGGACGGGTTGGTCTGGAACACCAGCCCGGGGGCGTGCGTGGAGGAGCCGCCCGTCTCGGGGACCGTGCCCTGGTCCACCACGGTGATGTCGTCCCAGCCTCTGGCCGAGAGTTCCTCTGCGAGCGCGGCGCCCACCACGCCCGCTCCGATGACGACGACCCGAGGGCCTGCCATTGCCACCTCCGTTACACGTACTGATCGGGATCGGCTCGAAGGTCAGCTCGCGGGCAGCCAGGCCTTCACCTTGTCGGGGTTGGCCTCGACCCACTTCTCCGCGGCGTCCGCGGCCGACATCTTGTCCTCGGAGATGTACTTGGCCACCAGGTTCTGGTCGTCGTTGGTCCAGGTGAAGTTCTTGACGAGCTGGTACGCCGGGCCGGCCGCGTCGGCGAACTTCTTGCTCACGACCTTGTCCAGCTCGTACGGCGGGTAGTCGCAGGCAACCTTCGCGGCGTCGGCGTCGCACCCCTCGGTGTACGCGGGCAGGTCGACCTTGACCAGCTTGACCTCCGACAGGAACCACTGCGGCTCGTAGAAGTACCCGATCATCGGCTTCTTCTGCGCCTCGGCCTGCCGGAACCCGGTGATCAGCGCCGCCTCGCTGCCGGCGTACACGACCTTGTAGTTCAGGTCCAGGTTCTTGACCAGGGCGGCGTCGTTGGTGACGAACGAGGGGTCGCCGTCAAGGAGCTGGCCCTTGCCGCCCGACTCGGAGGTCTTGAACAGGTCCGCGTACTTGTCGAGGTTCTTCCACTGGGTGATGTCGGGGTACTTCTGCGCCATCCACGGCGGCACGTACCAGCCGATCACGCCTTTGTTGCCGGTCGGGCCGAGGCTGAGGGCCACCTTCTGGTCGTCGATGTACTTCTTCTTCAGGTCGGCGTGGCCCCAGTTCTCCACGACCGCGTCGACCTCGCCGGTGGCGAACCCCTGCCAGGCCACCTCCTCCTTGAGGTCCTTCTTGGTGACCTGGCAGCCGAGCCGCTTCTCGGCCACGTACGCGATCACCGCGGCGTTGGCCTCGTACCCCACCCACGGGTTGATCGCGAGGTTCAGCGCGCCGCACGACTTCGCGGCCGGGGCCGCCGATCCCGCGCCGGAGGGGCTCTCGCCGACCTTCGCGCCGCCGCACGCGGAGGCGAGGAGGCCGGCGGCCGCCACGAGCACGACGGCCCTCGGCCCTACCATCCTGGAAACGCTCACAAAGGTCCTCCTGCGTCGAAGGCCGCCTGGGACGGCTGTCGTGCGTACATTTCAGGGCCGCCCGTGGGCGGCGGCGTCGGCCCGCCTGGCGGCGGACTTGGTGATCGCGGCCAGCATGGTGCCGAGCACGACGATCGCGAGCCCCGCGGCCAGGCCCTTGCCTCGGAGCTGGAGCTGGGAGAAGCCCGACACGACGTCGTAGCCGAGCGCCCCCGCGCCCACCAGGCCGCCGACCACCACCATGGCCAGCACGTAGCACAGGCCCTGGCTGGCGGCCAGGGTGACGGCGCTGCGCGCCATCGGCACCTGCACCTTGGAGATGGTCTGCCACGCGCTGGACCCGGCGGCCGTGGCGGCCTCGACCGCGCCGGCGGCGACGCCGCGGATCCCGTCGGCGACGAGCTTGGTCGCGACGGGCGCGGCGTAGACGACGGCCGCGAGGATCGCCGTGAACCGGGTGGCGCCGAACAGGCCGAGGATGGGGACCAGGTACACGAAGGCGGGCATGGTCTGGCCGGCGTCCAGCACCGGGCGGATCACCCGGTCGGCGCGCTCGTCGCGGCCCATCCAGACCCCGACCACGATGCCCAGCGCCATGACCAGCACGGTGGCCACCAGCGTCGAGGCCAGCGTCACCATGCTGTCCTGCCACAGCCCGAGCGCCACCAGCAGCGCCAGGCACACGGCGCAGACGACCGCGACGCGCACGGTGGCCAGGACCAGGGCGGTCACCGTCACGACCAGGAGCACCAGCCACCACGGCGACCCGGTCAGCACCGCCTCGAACGGGTTGAGCAGGCCGTAGGTGACGAGGTTCTTGAAGCCGTTGGTGGAGACGTACAGGTTGGCCTGCGCCCATTCGCTCGCCGCGTCGGCACCCTTGCGGACGAAGGACCCGATGTCCGCCTCTTTGGGAAACTCGGCGGCCCACACGTACACGTAGGACAGGTACAGGAGCACGGCGGTCACGGCCAGCACCACGCTCACCTGGACGCGGCGCCACAGCCGTCCCCGGGCGCGACCGGCGCGGTGGGCGGTCTCGACGCGGCGCCCGGCCGCCGAGGTGGCCCGGTCGAGCACGATCGCCATGATCACGATCGCCAGGCCGGCGTTGAACGAGGTGCCGACGTCGAGCGTCTCCAGCGCCTTCAGCACGGTCTTGCCGAGGCCGGGCGCGTCGATGAGCGCGGCGATCGTCACCATGGACAGCGCGGCCATGATCGTCTGGTTGACGCCGACGACGATGGTCCGCTTGGCCAGCGGGAGCCGCACCTTGCGCAGGAGCTGCCAGGGGGTCGACCCGAGCGAGGTGCCCGCCTCGACGGTGGCCTCGGGCACCTCCCTGATGGCGTGGGCGGTGATGCGGATCGCGGGCGGGATCGCGTACACCATCGTGGCCACGGTGGCGCTCGCCGGGCCGATGAGGAAGAACAGGGTGAGCGGCGCGAGGTACACGAACGTCGGCATCGTCTGCATGAAGTCGAGCACCGGGCCGACGAGGCGGTTGAACCGGTTGCTCAGCCCCGCCCAGATCCCGAGCGGGACGCCGATCGCCAGCGACAGCAGGACGGCGGCCAGCGTCAGCGCCAGCGTGTCCATGCTCTCCTCCCACAGGCCGAGCAGCCCGAAGGAGACGAAACCGGCGGCGGTCAGCAGCGCGACCCTGACGTTCCCATACAGCAGGGCGACGGCCGTGGCGACGGCGACGACGCCGAGCCACCCGATCACGGGCACCGGGCGGCCGAACGACGGCCGGCTGATCAACGCCTGGACGAACGTGACGAACTCATCGATGAACAGCCGGATGTAGTTGATGAAGTACAGGAACAGCGGGTTGGAGTTCCGGCTGTTGTCGATGGCGTCGGCCGCCTGGCCGATGCGCTCGTGCAACGGAGTGAGCTCGGCGCCGCCGAGCGGCAGGGTGGCCTGGCCGCGGAACAGGATCCACAGCAGGATCCAGGCGGCGAGGATCCCGCCGAGCAGGTACGGCCGCGACCACACTGGCCGGCGCGCCACCACGGTCGCGGTCATCCGGCGATCACCTCGAGGATCTCGGCGCTCCCCACGACGCCCAGCAGCTCCCCGTCCGCCGTGACGCGCACCGGGCGGTCGGCGCGCAGCACGGTGTGCACGGCGTCCTTGATGACGACGTCGGGCCCCAGCTCGGGGCCGTCCAGCGCGTCGCCGTCACCGGGCGGCCTCATGATCCAGCGCAGGGTCAGGACCTGCGCGCGGGACACGTCGCGCACGAACTCCCGCACGTAGTCGTCGGCGGGGGCGCCCACCACCTCGTCGGGGGTCCCGGTCTGCACGATCAGCCCGTCGCGCATGACCAGGATGCGGTCGCCGAGCTTCAGCGCCTCGCTCAGGTCGTGCGTGATGAAGATCATCGTCTTGCCGACCTCGCGGTGCAGGCGGATGACCTCGTTCTGCATGTCGCGGCGGATCAGCGGGTCCAGGGCCGAGAACGGCTCGTCGAAGAACAGCACCTCGGGGTCGACGGCGAGCGCGCGGGCCAGGCCGACCCGCTGCTGCATGCCGCCGGAGAGCTGGTCGGGGTAGGAGTCGCCGTACCCGGTGAGCCCGACGAGGTCGAGCATCTCCGTGGCCCGCCGCCCGCGGGCGTCCTTGCCGGTGCCGCGGATCTCCAGGCCGTAGGAGATGTTGTCCAGCACGCGCCGGTGGGGCAGCAGGCCGAAGTGCTGGAAGACCATGGCGAACCGGCGGCGGCGCAGCTCGCGGAGCTCCTTGCCGCCGGCCAGGCGGATGTCCTGCCCGTCCAGCAGCACCTCGCCGGCGGTGGGCTCGACCAGCCGGGTCAGGCAGCGTACGAGGGTCGACTTGCCCGACCCCGACAGTCCCATGACGACGAAGACCTCGCCGCGCCGTACCGCGAACGAGGCGTCGCGCACGGCGGCGACGCAGCCCGTGCGCTCCTTGAGCTCGCTTCGGGAGAGCTCGGCGAGCGGCGTGCCCGCCACCCGGTCGGCGCGGGGCCCGAAGACCTTCCACAGGTTGCGCACATCGAGGATCACCGGCTCCTCGTCCGTGGGGGGCTGCGAGAGCTCGGCCGGCGACGTCGCGGTCATGGTCACCTCGCAGTTCGAGGGGTGGAGGCCGGGGGCGCCCTCCATCTTCCCCCGGGGCAGAGATCTGTCCCGGGCCTCTCTTTTCGCATCCAGTTGCGTATCACGCACCAGAATGCTCAACGAGGAACAGAATCGACCCTGGCGTGGGCCTCGTCAAGGCTTGTCGCGTTTCCCTTGCCGACCGAAACACGCACCACCGCGGCACCACGGACGTGAAGGATCCGCCGCCGGTGACACGGGCCCCGGCCGGGACGGTCTCCGGCCCGGGACGGTCTCCGGCTACCCGGCGGTGGTGGGGTGGCGGTAGAAGGGGGTCGGGTCGGGGGGCAGGGGGGGGTGGCCGAGGATCAGGTCGGCGGCCTTCTCGGCGACCATCATCACCGGGGCGTAGATGTTCCCGTTGGTGACGTACGGCATGACCGAGGCGTCGACCACGCGCAGCCCGTCCAGGCCGTGCACGCGCATGCTCGCCGGGTCCACGACGGCGTCCTCGCCGACCCCCATGCGCGCCGTGCACGAGGGGTGCAGCGCGGTCTCGCCGTCGCGCGCCACCCAGTCGAGGATCTCCTGGTCGGTCTGGACCGACGGCCCCGGTGACAGCTCGCCCGCGTTGTAGGGGCCCATGGCGGGCTGGTTGAGGATGTCGCGCGCGACGCGGACCGCCTCGACCCACTCGCGGCGGTCCTGCTCGGTGGACAGGTAGTTGAAGCGCAGCGCCGGATGGACCCGGGGGTCGGTGCCGCGGATCTTCACCGAGCCGCGCGCGTCGGAGTACATCGGGCCGATGTGCACCTGGTAACCGTGCCCGCCCGCCGGGGCCGAGCCGTCGTAGCGCACGGCGACGGGCAGGAAGTGGAACATCAGGTTCGGGTAGGCGACGTCCTCGTTGCTCCGGGCGAACCCGCCCGCCTCGAAGTGGTTGGTGGCGCCCGGCCCCGAGCGCAGGAACAGCCACCGCGCGCCGACCCAGGGGCGGTTGCGCCACTTCATGGCGGGTTGCATGGAGACCGGCTCCTTGCACCCGTACTGCACGTAGACCTCGAGGTGGTCCTGGAGGTTCTCCCCGACGCCCGGCAGGTCGTGGACGGGCCGGACGCCGACGGCCTCCAGCTCGGCGGCGGCGCCCACCCCCGAGAGCTGGAGGAGCTGCGGCGAGTTGATGGCCCCGCCGCACAGGATGACCTCCCCCGCCCGCACGGTCGTGCCGTTGTACTCGACGCCGACGGCCCGCCGGCCCTCGAAAAGGATCTTCGTGACGAAGGCCCGCGTTCTGATCTCCAGGTTGGGGCGCCCCTTCACCGGGTGCAGGTACGCGCGGGCGGCGGACAGGCGCCGCCCTCGGCGGATGTTGCGGTCGAAGGCCGCGAACCCCTCCTGGCGGAAGCCGTTCACGTCGTCGGTCAGCGGGTAGCCCGCCTCGCGCACGGCGTCGAAGAAGGCGCCGAACAGCGGCCCGGTCGCGGGGCCGCGTTCCAGGACCAGGGGCCCGTCGTGGCCGCGGAAGGCGGTGCCCGGGTCGGCCGTGCAGTTCTCCATGCGCTTGAAGTACGGCAGGCAGTGCGCGTAGTCCCAGGTCCCCATGCCGGGGTCGGCGCCCCACCGCTCGTAGTCCAGCGGGTTGCCACGCTGGAAGATCATGCCGTTGATGCTGCTCGACCCGCCGAGCACCTTGCCGCGCGCGTGGTAGATGCGGCGGCCGTTCATGTGGGGCTCGGGCTCGGACTCGTACTTCCAGTCGTAGAACCGGCTGCCGATGGGGAACATCAGCGCGGCGGGCATGTGGATGAAGACGTCCCAGGGGAAGTCCGAACGGCCGGCCTCCAGGACCAGGACGCGCACGGCGGGGTCGGCCGACAGCCGGTTCGCCAGAGCGCTGCCCGCCGACCCACCACCGACGATGACGAAGTCGTACATACCTGCCGGGTCTCGCTCTCTTCTCGCGTCCACCGCAGTGCGTTTTTCCTGTAGCGATTGACGCACAAGGTTGCGGCATCCGCAACCATTCCCGGCGCCGTGGTCAAATGGACGCCACCATCCTGACCGCCTACAGTCCCGAGCTATGGGCAACGATTCCTCGGCCGGCGTGCAGTCGGTCGACCGGGCCATCAGCGTGCTGGAGATCCTCTCCCAGCGCGGCGAGGCCGGTGTCAGCGAGATCGCGGCGGAGATCGGCGTCCACAAGTCGACCGCGTTCCGGCTCCTCGGCGCCCTGGAGGCCCGCAACCTGGTGGAGCAGGCCGAGGACCGCGGCAAGTACCGGCTCAGCTTCGGGATCATCCGCCTGGCCGGCGGCGTCGCCTCCCGCCTCGACCTCACCCAGCAGGGCCGCCCCGTCTGCCGCCGGCTGGCCGAGGAGATCGGCGAGACCGTCAACATCGCCGTCGTGCGCTCCCACTACGCGGTCAACCTCGACCAGGTGCGCGGCCCGTCGGCGGTGACGGCGCACAACTGGGTCGGGCAGCTCACCCCCCTGCACGCCACCTCCAGCGGCAAGGTCCTGCTGGCCCACCTCGACGGCCCGCACCGCGACCGGCTGCTCTCCGCCGCCGGCCTCGCGCGCTTCACCCCCGCCACCATCACCTCTCCCGAGGAGCTGGCCCCGCAGCTCGTGGAGGCCCGCGCTCGGGGGTACGCGGTGACGCTGGAGGAGTACGAGATCGGGCTGAACGCCATCGCCGCCGCCGTCAGGTCCTACGACGGCGAGGTGGTGGCGGCCGTCAGCGCGTCCGGGCCCGCGTACCGCTTCAGCGAGAAGCGCATCCACGAGCTGGCCCCCGTCCTGATAGGCGGCGCGGCCGACATCAGTCACCGCCTCGGCTTCGCCGGCTGAGCCCGGCCCGCCAGGGCCACGTGACCGCCCGCCGAGGCGGCGTACCCGCCCAGCCGGTCAGCGGGGCAGGCCGAGCCGTTCGGCCACCCAGTCGTGGAAGATGGCGATGTGGTGCTCGCTCGGCACCAGCACGCCGCCGCGCGCGTACGCGCGCGAGCTCATCCCCGGCTGGCACCGCTCGCACGCGTCGAAGTCCTGCACGTTGACCTTGTGGAACAGCTCGACCGACGGCCCGAGGTCGGCGCCGCCGTCCACGACCTCCGGCAGGAACAGCCAGTCGCACTCCACGATCGTGCGGTCGGCCGCGAGCGGGTACATCCGGTGCACGATCGCGTGGTCGGGCACCAGGTTGACGAAGACCTGCGGCTTGATGGTGATCGCGTAGTAGCGGCGGTCCTGGTCCTCGCTCACCCCGGGGATGCGGTCGACCCCCGGCGAGCCGTCGACGGTGAACCCCTCCACGCCGGCGGCGAAGGAGGCGCCGTGCCCGACGAAGTACTGGGCGGCGTACCCGTCGGCGAACTCCGGCAGCACCTCGGTCAGCTCGGGGTGGATCGTCGCGCAGTGGTAGCACTCCATGAAGTTCTCGACGATCAGCTTCCAGTTCGCCTTGACGTCGTAGACGATCCTGCGGCCGACCTTGAGGTCCTCGATCCCGTAGTTCTCGATCGAGGCCAGGTCGCCGAGGCGTGTCACGACCGCGCCGAGCACGTCCTGCTCGAAGGAGGGCGGCTCGTCGGCCAGGCACACCCACACGTACCCGAGCCATTCGCGCACGTGCACGTTCACCAGGCCGTACGCCACCCGGTCGATGTCCGGCATCTTGGTGAGGTTCGGCGCCGCGATCAACCGGCCGTCCAGGTCGTAGGTCCACGCGTGGTACGCGCACGTGAAGGCGCGCCGCACCTCGCCCGACTCCTCGGTGCACAGGCGGGCGCCGCGGTGGCGGCAGACGTTCAGGAAGGCGCGGACCGAGCCGTCCTTGGCCCGGCTGACGATGACGCTCTCGCGGCCGACCTGGACGGTGCGGTACGCGCCCGGCCGGGCGAGGTCGGCGGACCTGGCCGCGCAGAACCACATGGACTCGAAGATCCGCTGCTGTTCGAGGGCGAAGATGTTCTCGTCGGTGTACAGACCGCCGGAAAGGGTGGCGAGCAGGCTGCTCACGTATCGCTCCTGCAGATGTCGTCGACGGCGAGGACCTCGCCGGAAGCGGTGTTGTGAATGGCGAAACGGGACCCGTTATGCGCAACAGATTGCTTGCCAGGCGAGCCCTCTGTCAATACACCCCGAAAGGACACGGAAGCGGCGGGGGCCCTGGTGAGTCGCACCTTTGGCGATATGTCGCGCCGGCCACATTCCTGTGCCGGCCCGCCACCCTCCCCGCGCGCCGGAGGCGCACCGGGCGGGACCGGTCCACGGTGACAGGCCGCGAAAGGCCCCGAAGATCACCACACGGGCACGATTCGCTCAAAAGAAGCACGGGACGCACCTGCGTATCTGTGCGATCGTGGACAAGGCGGGGCAAGTTCTCTGGAGACGCGGACCCCACTGGTGACTGAGGGTGATAGAGCGTGATGGAATCCCCGGTACCTCATGAACCCCCGATCTATCGCCGGATCGCGGACCGCCTGCGCCAGGCGATCCTGGCCGGCGAGTTCCGCGACGGGGACCGGCTGCCGGGCGAGAACGCCCTCATGAGCGAGTACGGCATCGCCAGGGCGACCGCGAGGCAGGCGCTGGCCGTCCTCATCAACGAGGGCGTGGCGGTCCCCCGGCGCGGCTCGGGGGTGTACGTCCGCCAGTTCCGGCCGATCCGCCGGCACGGCTCCCGCCGCCTGTCACGCGAGCAGTGGGGCACCGGCCGGGCCATCTGGGACTCCGACACCACCGGCCGCCCGTACTCCGTCGACGACCTCACCATCACCCGGGAGGCGGCGGCCGGGGAGGCCGCGCGGGTGCTCGACTGCGACGAGGTGTGGGTGCGCCGCCGCCGTTATTCGGTGGACGGGCGGCCGGTGCAGCTCGCGGCCTCCCACTTTCCGGCCGATCTGGTGACCGGGTCGCCGATCACCGCGCAGGACACCGGCCCCGGCGGGGTGTACGCCCGGCTGCGCGACCTCGGGCACGCGCCCGTGCACTTCACCGAGGAGGTGCGCGCCAGGATGCCCACGCCGGAGGAGTCGGCCAAGCTCGGGCTGCCCGCGGGCACGCCGGTGATCGAGGTGTGCCGGTCGGCGTTCGCCGGCGGGGGCGCGGCGGTCGAGCTGAACAAGATGATCATGGACGCCGCGTCCTATGTACTTCAGTACGATTTCGACGCCTGAGTCAAGCCCGTGGCCAAGCGTTAGGTCGACCTGTCCACCCCGAACATTGATTTCTCTAGAGATGTCCCTCACCGTGAGGGGGGAACGGTACAAACCTGGCCCTCACCGCGGGAAGGGTGGACGGGATGTCGTTCGACCGGCACCTCGCCGAAATCGCCCGGGAGTTTCCCGACTGGACCATCTGGCGGAGCGACGCCGGCAGGTGGTGGGCCACCCGGCACCACCTGCTCACCGAGCGGGAACGTGACGCCGGATGCGCGATGACGATCGACGCCGACGATCCGGAGGGGCTGCGCGAGACGCTGCTCCAGCAGCGGGAGTGCGGTTCGTCGATCGACCCGGAGAACGGGCCGGTCGACCCCGAGACCTGATCGCGGGCGCGGCCGGCGACGGGCGAGCGCGGAAACCTCCGACCCGATCGGGGGCGGGGGTTTCCGCCAGGCGGCCGGCCCGGCGCACCGGACCGGCCCTGCTACGGCTACGGCCGGTGAGCGGGAAGCCCGTCACCGCCGGCCTGGTCCGACACCCGGCTCAGGTGGATGTCGGTCTCCTCGAAAAAACCGCGGATGCGGCCCTTCGCGGGCACTTCATGATCATTCGCCGCGTGGGCGTCCTCGGTCCCGTAGACGTCGCGACGGCCGCCGACCTCGATCGTGTCCTGCGGGTCGGGGCCGTCGGCGGGCGCGCCGGCGTCGGCGGCGTACGCGTCGTACTGGCGGTCGGCGTCACCGGCCGCACCGACGCCGACGGGGCCGTGCGCGTCGCCGAACCCGTGGGAGCCGTCGCGGCCGTGCTCGTCGTCGGGCGCGAGCGCGTCACCGAAACCGCGCACGTCGTCGTGCACGCCCGAGTCGCCGGGAACGTGGGAGTCGTTGGCGCCGTGGGAGTCGTTGGCGCCATGAGAGTCATTGGCGCCATGAGAGTCATTGGCGCCGTGCGAGTCGTTGGCGCCGTGCGAGTCGTTGTGGCCCTGCGGGTCGTCGTGACCCTGCGCGCCGCCGAAGGGATGGGCGTCGGCGAAGGCGGGGTGGTGGACGTCGTTCGCCGGGCGCGTGGCCCCGGCGTCGATCTCGTCCTGGACCCCGGCCGAGGGCGCGGCCTGGGCGGGCTCCGCGCCGTCCTCGTCGTCCAGCACGACGCGCAGCTCGTCGTCCGCGGGCGGCAGGTCCCCGCGCAGGTCGTCGACCGAGCCGACCTCGGGACGCGGCGGCAGCACGGCGGCCTCGTCGATCAGCGCGCCCGCGCCCCCCTCGCGGTGGAGCAGGTCGGTCAGCACCGAGCCCATCTCGCCGAGCCTGCGCATGACCTCGGTGTGGGTGTCGGTGAGGAACGTGACGCGCCGGCCGGTGTGCTCGTCCAGCGACTCGGCGCGGCGCTGGGCGGCGGCCAGCGTGTCGGCGGCCTCGGCCCGCGCGGCCTTCAGCGTCGACTCGGCCTCGGCGTCGGCGGAGGCGATGGTCGCGTCGGCCTGGGCGTGGGCGTCGGCCAGCAGCCGCTCGGCCTCCTGCTGCCCGGAGGTGAGCACCCGGTCGGCCTCGGCGCGGGCGCCGCGCAGGGTCTCGTCCGACTCCGCGCGCGCGGCCCCCAGTGTCTCCTCGGCGTCGGAGCCCGCCTGGGCCAGCAGCTGCTCGGCGGCGGCGGTCGCGTCGTGGACGCGGCGCTCGGCCTCGGTCTGGGCGGCGTCGAGGATCCGCGTGGACTCGGCCGCCGCGTCCTCGCGCTTGGAGATCGCCTCCTCTTCGGCGAGCTTGAGGATCTGGCTCAGCCGCTGCCCCAGCTCGTCATAGTCCTGGGGGGCCTCGGCGAGCCGCCGGCGGGCCTCCGCGAGCTCGATGCGGCCCTGCTCGGCCTGATCGATGGCCCGCGCCAGCCGTTCCTCGAGGTCACGGATCTGGTTGCGGGTCCTGACCATGTGATCGTGGACCTGGCGGCGGCTGTATCCACGCATCACGACCTCGAAACCGAGGTCCTCGTGCATCATGTCGGGAAAGCTGTCGTGCTGGTTCGTCATGGCTGAGCCCTGGGGGTCTTGAATCGAGTGGGGGTCGTGCTTTGGTAACGACACGTCAGGACACGACTTTCCTGCCATCTGCCCAAGTCCGCAACCCGAACGCCTGACTCTTACCGGTGAATGACGGCCCACCAGTAGTAAGTCCGAAAATCAGGAAGAAAGCCGTATGAGATCATCATTGTCATGAGCGAGCCGACGTTCCGGGACCCGTCGTTCCCCCTGGCCTCGCCGTACATCGCCGCCCTCGACACGGGCGCGCCGTCGGTCCATCCAGAAGCCTACGTGGCGCCCGGCGCCGTCGTGGTGGGCCGGGTGCGGCTCGGGCGCGGCACGAGCGTCTGGTACGGCGCGGTGCTGCGCGGCGAGGACGAGGCGGTCGACGTCGGCGACGAGTGCAACATCCAGGACCTGTGCTGCCTGCACGCCGACCCGGGCCTGCCCGCCGTCCTCGCCGACCGGGTGAGCCTCGGCCACCGCGCGGTGGTGCACGGCGCGCGCGTGGAGAGCGGCGCGCTGGTCGGCATCGGCGCCATCGTGCTCAACGGCGCCGTGATCGGCGCGGGGTCCCTGGTCGCCGCCGGGTGCGTGGTCACGCCGGGCAAGAAGATCCCGGCGGGCGTGCTGGTGGCGGGCGTCCCGGGGACGGTCGTCCGCGAGCTGACCGACCGCGACCGGGCGTCGTTCGCCGCCACCCCGGACGCGTACCTGGCGAAGGCCGCCCGGCACCGCGCGGCCCGCCCGGTACCGCCCGCCTGACCGGGGCGCCCGCCTGATGTCGTGGTGGGGGCGCCGGGCCCAAGTAGCATGGCCGCCGTGCAGTGGGACCCTTTCGACGCGATCGAGCAGGATGTCCGCACCATGGTCGCGGACCCCCGCTGGTCCGCCGTACCCGCGCACACCCAGGCGCAGGCCATGGCGGCCCGCCTGCTGCGCACCCCGGACGGCGCGTGCTGGCTGTTCGGCGCGCACGCCCGCTGGTACCGCCACGAGCCGTCCGACGGCGAGTGGCACCTGTCCGCGCCGCCCGCCGACCAGACCGTACGGTCGGCGGCGCACGCCCCGCACCCCGCGCCGGCCGTTCCCGAGCCGCTGCTGGCGTCCTCGGCCGACTTCTCGTTCGACCGGGGCTCCACGCAGGCCTTCGTCGGCCCGGACGTCCCCCACCGGATCGTCGAGCAGGTACGTACGCTGCTCGACGCGAGCCAGGTGTCGCGGGCGGACACCCCGTACGTCACCGGGCCGCTGCGCGCGCTGTTCTACGCGGACGTGCCCGCGACGGTCGCCATGGTGTGGGGCACGATCATGTGGTGCGCGTACGCCCCGGCGTTCGACGGCAACGAGGTGCTGCTGTCGATGTTCGGCGAGTTCCTGAGCCGGCCGCTGCCGGGGGACGACTGGGTCAGGTGGCTGCCGCCGACCCCGCTTGAGGCGCTGGTCGAGCCGTACGCCGAGTCGCACGGCGGCGCGCAGGGCACCGCGCTGCGCCTGGCCGCGCTGGCCGGCGACACCGCACGCGTGCTGCTGCCCGACCCGAGGTTCGGTCCCCGGGCCGCCGCCCTGCTCGCGATGGTGGAGCCGCTGCGGGCCCGGCCGTGGCTGGACCACGCCGCCCGGGACGCCGTGACGGTGCGGCAGGCGTGGCTGGCGCGCTGCCCCGATGAGCTGAGGGGCGCGGTCCTGGCCGACACCTCGGCGGGCGAGCACTTCCGGCACACCCTGTACGACCTGGTGCGGGCGCTGGAGTTCGTGAGCGCCCACGGCGCCGACCCCCGTGCGGTGGCGGCCTCCCTGCTCGCCGCGGACGTGCACGCGGTGGCGCCGGGGGTCGCGGCGCGGCTGTACCCGTGGATGGACGCCGAGCTGCGGCAGACGTACTACGTGACGCTCGCCGAGCCCCGGCACCCCCTGCGCGGCTGCTGGCCAAGGGAGGGCGAGCCGCCGGCCGCCCTGCGCCCGCCCGACCGGGGTTCGGCCGCGGCGCTTCTGGGGGCGGGGTACGCGACGGGGCTCGCGTGGTGCCGCCTGACGGGTACGCCGCCTCCGCCGCGCGGCTTCCCGACGTCCGCGGCGACCGTGAGCTGCCTGATCGACGAGCGCGACGATCCCACGCCTGGAGTCCCAGGAACCTCAGCCGAATGGATTCGTCACACCTGACCGGGCTGCCATGATCTAAACGCTTTATCGGGTTATTCCATGCTTACCTCGCGTATATCATTCCCCGTCCCCTCATCTGGGGATTTGGCTGAATTGTGATCTCGGATCCGGGAAATGGTTCCAGGAGGCACGAGCGGGTCCGGCGAATGGTCCCGATGGGCCATGTCATCGAAAGCCGCCCGGTCGTAACCTCGAAGTGGGTGTGGGCTGCGGAAGGAAGGACGACGCGGTGGGGCACGACTACCTGGACTCACGAGTCCATGACCGTGTCGCGTTGGACGAGATCGCGCTCTACGCGGAGGTGCTCAGCGCCGTCGCTGTCAGCGAGCGAGAGCTGACCTTGGATGAGCTCGACAACGCGCTCGGATTGCGGACTTCGGTGAGCCACTGAAGATGCTCGCGGAACTGGTCCCGGACTCCCAGGGAGTTCGGGACGGTTTTGCGAAAGGGGACCTGCGGCCCCTGTCCGGACTAGTCCGGCCGGGCCGGGAAACTCCCGCGAAACCGCTACGAGCGCACTAGCCTCGCGATCGCCGCCGAGGCCTCCTTGACCTTCTCCTCGGCCTCGGGCCCGCCCGCGTTGATCGCGTCCGTCACGCAGTGGCCGATGTGGTCCTCCAGCAGACCCAGCGCCACGGCCTGCAGGGCGCGCGTCGCGGCCGACACCTGCGTGAGGATGTCGATGCAGTAGGAGTCCTCCTCGACCATGCGCTGCAGCCCGCGGATCTGACCCTCGATCCGCCGGAGCCTGGTTAGATAAGCCTGCTTGTCACCGCTGTACCCATGCATAGGGCCACGATACCTCTTCGGGGTATCCCACCCCGTCCGCCGCACGTCAGGCGCGCAGGCTTTCCACCAGCGTCTCCCAGCGGGCGGCGACCACCGGCGCGGCGTGCCCCTCGGCCGAGGAGAGCGCCCCCGCGGCCAGCGTCATGCGGCGGCGCTCGTCGTCCACCAGCGCGAGCAGCGCCGAGGCGTACGCCTCGATCTCCCGCTCCCCCTGCGGCACCAGGACGCTGTCGTGGCCGGAGGTCACGAACTCGCCCGGCCCGCGCGCCCCCTCGAACCCGACGACCGGTACGCCGCACCCGAGCGCCTCGATCACCGTCATGCCGGGCGTCTCGGCGTAGGAGGTGACCGCGACCAGCGAGGCCTTGGCGAACTCCCCCTGCAGGTCGGGCGTGGTGCCCATGAAGTACACGTTGTTGTGCAGGCTGAGCCGGCCGACCAGGGCCCGCAGCCGCTTCTCCTCCGGGCCGCCGCCGTACAGGCGCAGCCGCCAGTCGGGCCGCTTGTCGGCGACGACGGCGAAGGCCTCGATGAGCCGGTCGAACGCCTTGCCCGGCAGCCACCGGCCGCCCGCCGAGATGATGCGGTTGTCCATGCGCGAGCGCGGCCACGGCCCCCGGGGCAGGGCGTCGGGGATGACGAACACCGGCGGCCGGTCGGTGCCGCCGAGGATGCGGACGAACTCCTCCCTGGCGGTCTCGGTGGAGGTGACGACCGCGTCGAGCTTGGGGTAGAAGCGGCGGATCGGCAGCGGGACGGACGGGCGGCTCCACTCGCGGGCGATGCGCACGGTCTCGCGCGGGACGTGCCGGGCGGCCTGCACGCTCAGCCCCGGCCTGGTGGTGACCAGCAGGTCGCACCGCAGCCCGCGCAGAGTGCGCCACAGCGCCACTTCGGTGCGCATCTGGCCGCCGGGCAGCAGGTGGCGGACGCCGGGGCGGGCGTCGATCAGCCAGCGCAGCGAGATGCGGGAGTCGACCGGGAAGAACGGCGTGTCACGCACCCGCCGGACGCTGACGATCTCCACCTCGTGCCGGGAGGCCAGCTCGGTGGCGAGGTTCAGCACGGCCCGCGTGTCGCCGCGCATGCCGTAGACCGAGGGGATCAGAAAGCAGACCCTCATCCACCCACCTCGAGACGGAGCTCGTCGTCCACGGTGTAGCAGGGGCGGACCGGCACGCCGTCCACCTTGGTGTCGGGGTAGTGCACGCGGCGCCGCTTGCCGTCCACGTCGTCGATGCGCCCGCCGAGGGGGAGCGGCACGTCGAGCCCGTCGACCTCCAGCGTCGGCTCCCACAGGCCCTCGTACTCCGGGGCCGCGGCGATCACGTCGCACAGGGACAGCGCGGCGTGGAACCGCACCCCCTTGACGGTCGCGGCGGCGGTCACCGCGATCTCGGGCCCGGCCGCGCGGCGCAGGGCGAGGCGGGCGGTGTGGTGGGCGTCGTCGTCGTCGAACCCGGTGTAGGCCAGCAGCCCGGTGACCTCGAAGCGGCCCTCGCGGAACCAGACCGCCCGCACGTCGGCCGCCGGCTCCGCGGGCGAGATCTTGACGGCCAGGTAGCCGGTGAGCGTGCGGTAGGTCCGGTAGGCCAGGGTGCGCCGGCTCAGGGCGTAGGCGTCCAGCCGGTCCAGGGAGAAGCCCGGGTCGACGCAGTGGATGCGGGAGCGGGACGACGCGCCGTCCTGATCATGCTGCAGGTAGGCGTCCCAGCGGCCCAGGCTCAGCCCGAGCGGCGCCAGCGACACCGCGACCGAGGCGTCGCGCACCTCGGCCCCCGGCGTTCCCAGCACCACGGCGGCCTCGGTGCCGGTGCCCCGCTGCCGCAGGACCAGCCGCGTACCCTCGGCCAGCGGCTCGGAGATCGCGAGGCGCAGCGAGAGGACATCGGCCATGGTGACCTCGGCATCGGTAACGACAACGCGCACCGGCGCCCCCTCCCCGTCGATAGAGCCGCGCGACGTTGAGGTTACCGTGATTTTCCTGTTATGTGGAGAAAGGATTTCGGGCCCTGTCCATCAGGCCTTCACGGGACGGCCTTTCACGGATGTGACGAGGAGCTGCGCGACGTCCACGACCTCCAGCGACTCCTTGGCCTGGCCGCTGTTCTTCTTCTCGTTGATCGCGTCTCCCAGCATGACCAGGCAGAACGGGCAGGCGGTGGACACGCGGTCCGGGTCGGTGGTCAGGGCCTCGTCCACGCGCTCGGTGTTGATCCGCTTGCCGATGCGCTCCTCCATCCACATGCGCGCGCCGCCCGCGCCGCAGCAGAAGCCCCGGTCCTTGCAGCGGTGCATCTCCTGGGTCTGGACGCCGGGGACCTTCGCCATGATGTCGCGCGGCTGGGCGTACACCTTGTTGTGGCGGCCGAGGAAGCACGGGTCGTGGTAGGTGATCCTCTCCTCGATCGGGGTGATCGGGGTGAGCCGGCCCTCCTCGACGAGCTTGGCCAGCAACTGGGTGTGGTGTACCACCTCGAACATGCCGCCGAGCTGCGGGTACTCGTTGGCCAGGGTGTTGAAGCAGTGCGGGCAGGTGGCCACGATCTTCTTGACCCCGGCCTCGTTGAGGGTCTCGATGTTCTGCTGGGCGAGCATGTTGAACAGGAACTCCATGCCCAGGCGGCGCGCCGGGTCGCCGGTGCAGGCCTCCATCGGGCCGAGCACGCCGAACTTCACGCCGGCGATGTCGAGCAGCTCGGCGACGGCCTTGGTGGTCTTCTTGGCCCGGTCCTCAAGGGCGCCGGCGCAGCCCACCCAGAAGAGGTATTCGAGGTCGTCCGGGACCTTCTCGTCGATCAGCAGGACCTCGATCGGGTCGACCTCGCGCGAGGCCAGCTCCTCGATCCACTCGGCCCGCTTGGTCTCCGGCACCCCCCACGGGTTGCCCTTGTTCTCCAGGTTCTTGAGCATCACGCCCGCCTCGGACGGGAAGTTCGACTCGATCATCACCTGGTAGCGGCGCATGTCCATGATGTGGTCGATGTGCTCGATGTCGACCGGGCACTGCTCGACGCAGGCGCCGCAGTTGGTGCACGACCACAGCACGTCGGGGTGGATGACACCGTTCTCGCCGACCAGCGGCTTGCCCACCAGCGCCAGGACGTCCTCGGGCAGGTTCGCCCGCTCCTCCTCGGTCGCCAGCAGGTACGGCGCGATGGCGAAGGCGTGGTCGCGCTGGTCGAGGATGAGCATCTTGGGCGACAGCGGCTTGTCGGTGTTCCAGGCCGGGCACTGCGACTGGCACCGGCCGCACTCGGTGCAGGTGTAGAAGTCGAGGAAGCCCTTCCAGGTGGTGTCCTCGATCTTGCCCCGGCCGAAGACGTCGGTGTCGGGGTCGGCCTCCTCGAAGTCGAGGACCTTGCCGTTGCTGCGCATCTCCGGCACGGCGCCGAGGCCGTCGGGGCGGCGGGAGAACATGACGTTCAGCGGCGCGGTGAAGATGTGCAGGTGCTTGGAGTTCACCACGATCACCAGGAACACCAGCATGACGCCGATGTGCAGGAGCAGGCCGACCTTCTCCAGTGCCTCGTTGGCCGGTCCGCCGAGGTCGCGCAGCAGCGCGGCGACGCCCTCGGAGCCGAAGGCGCCGGAGTGGTAGGGGAAGTTCCCCGTGTTGATCGCGGCGCCGCGGAACAGGAACAGCGACCAGATCACGTTGAAGATCATGAAGAGGATCAGCCAGGCGCCGCCGAGGTGCGACCCGGAGAACCGCGAGTCGCGCCCGAGCCGCTTCGGCGAGTTCCTGATCCGGATGACCGCGAAGGACGCCAGGCCGAGCAGGCACGCGAGCGCGATGAGGTCCTGGAGGAACCCGAGGACCGGCCACCTGCCGACGAGCGGGATGTGGAAGTCGGGCTCGCCGGTGACCGCGCCCTGGATCAGCGCGCCGTACGCCTCCAGGTAGACCGTGGCCAGGATCACGAAGGCCCAGAAGACCAGGAAGTGCGCGATCCCGGACGGGGTCCACTTCAGCAGCTTCTTCTGCGCGAACACCTCGACGAGCTGCGCCTTGAGCTCGGCGCCGATGTTCTCCCTGGCGTAGCTCAGCCGTTCGGGGGCGGGCTGGCCGCTGGTGGCGAGCCTGTGGAGCCAGAGCACGCGGCGTGCTGCCAGCGCGACCGCCACGGCGGTCATCACGAGCCCGATGATCGCGACAAGGAGCACGGGTCCTCCAAACTACGGCGTTGGCTGCCCAGCGTAGACACACCGGTCATCCACGGTGACGGCACGACCAGTCCGAATAGTACTCGCCGGTAACTTGCCGGCGTACGCGGGGGATGGCCGCACCTTGATGGTGATCGAACCGATGCTAGAACAATGCTCTGCCAAAAGCTCGCGCCGGGGCCGGTCAGTCTTCTCCGAGATAGCGCTGGATCGTCGGCGAGAGGATCTTCACGAGCTCCTCGATCTCGGCCGACGCCAGCGGCTCCAGCTGGACCACGTACCGCATCAGGATCACGCCGAACATCTGCGCGAACGCCACCTGCATGCGGACCGGCGAGATGCCGAGCGCCTCCACCACGCGGTTCAGCACGGCCATCGTGAGGAACTCGCGGATCATCGAGACGATCTGCTCGTTGGTCATCGCGCTGCGGATCAGGGCGATGATCGGCTCGCGGGCCTGCGGCTCGGCCGTCATCGTCAGCAGGAACCGCACCAGCCGCTCGCCGATCTCGTCGCGCGGCCCTTCGAGGATCAGGGGGAGCACCTTGGCGGGGTCGACCGGCAACTGCAGCGCCGCGACGAAGATGCCCTCCTTGGTGTCGAAATAGTGGTGGACCAGGGCAGGGTCGACCCCGGCCTCGCGGGCGATGCCCCGGATCGTGGCCTTGTCGAAGCCCTTCTCCGAGAAGATCCTGCGGGCCGCCGCGAGGATCTCGCCCCGCGTGTCCGCCGACCCCGGCCGCCGGCCCACTCGTCGCGGGGTGCTCACGCGCCGGCCTTGCGGGCGATCGCGAGGTACACCCGCATCGGCACCGTGAGCTCGCCCTGCGCGAACACCCTGGTCAGCTCGGTGCGCTCCCGGCCGATCAGGCTCTCCACCCGGCCGGCGCCCAGCGACGCGACGAAGGAATGGGACCGCAGGTCGAGCAGGAAGTCCTCCACGCCCACCGTGCGCGTCCAGTGGATCCACGCCTCCTGGACCGGGAGGCCCGCCCGGGTCATCACCGCCGCGACCGGCGGCACGCTCCACTCGGGCAGCGCGGGGCCGCGGTAGCCGGAACACGCCTCGGCCATCCGCACCTCGTGCGCCACCAGCCAGTCGGCGGCGGTCGCGGTCGAGCCGGGCCCGATGTCGACGCTGTTCCACCAGGCCGCGACCGAACCCCCCGGGCGCAGCACCCTGACGGCCTCCCTGATCGACTCCTCGGGCCGCAGCCAGTGCCACGCCTGCGCGAAGCAGACCAGGTCGGCGGTGCCCGAGCGGAGCGGCAGCGCGTTGCCGTCGCCCACGGCCACCCGCGGCGAGGCCGTGCGGGCGACCAGGCGGGCCAGCATGCGCCTGCCGGGATCGACCGCGACCACCCGGGCCCCCCTGGCCAGCAGGCCCCGCGTCGAGATGCCCGTGCCCGCGCCCACGTCGACCACCGTCGCGCCGCCCAGCGCGACGCCCGAGAGCGCGGCGAGCGCGTCGTAGAGACCGTCCGGGTACCCCGGCCTTGCCGCGTCATAGGCCTCGGCGACGCGGTCGAACACCTCGTGGCTCATGGCGTCGATTGGATCATGCCGTCGATGAGGCGGCGAAATGCAACCGGGCGAACGCCAGGCCCTCCGCCAGGTCGTCGATGCGTTCGGTGCGCCCGGTGGCCTTGCGCGTGTTGATCTCCAGCACGATCAGGCCGCCGTAGCCGGTGGTGGCCAGGCGCTCCAGGATGCGCGCGCACGGCTGGCCGCCCCGGCCGGGCACGAGGTGCTCGTCCTTGTTGGTGGTGCCGACGCCGTCGGCGAGGTGGAGGTGGGCGAGCCGGTCGCCGAGCTTCTCCGCCATCTCCAGCGCGTCGGAACCGGACACGGCGGTGTGCGAAAGGTCGAGCGTGACCTGCGGGAAGTCCTCGTCGACCGGGTCCCAGCCCGGGGCGTACGGCACGACCTCGGCGCCGCGGGCACGGAGCGGGAACATGTTCTCCACCGCGAAGGTCACGTCGGTCTCGTCGCGCATGCGGGCCAGCCCCACCTCGAAGTCGCGGGCGTAGTCGCGCTGCCAGCGAAAGGGCGGGTGGACCACGACGGTGCTCGCGCCGAGCCGCTCGGCGGCCTTCTGCGCCTTGACCAGCTTGGCCCAGGGGTCACGGCCCCACACCCGCTGGGTGACCAGCAGGCAGGGGGCGTGCACGGCCAGCACGGGCAGGTGGTAATGGTCGGAGAGGCGCTCGAGCACGTCGATGTCCTGGCTCACCGGGTCGGCGCCCACCATCACCTCGACGCCGTCGTAGCCAAGGCGCGCGGCCAGCTCGAAGGCGTCCGGAGTGCGCTCCGGATACACCGACGCGGTGGACAACGCGATCTTGGCGTTCGGGACTCGGATGACGTCGGTCACATCTGCCAGCCTAAGCCGGGGCGCGCCCAGGTGGCGCTCCGCAACCCGGATGCAACGGATATCACACATGCCCGTGCCGCGTTCCGGCTGGTCTAGCGTGTTCGCATGGCGCGGATCGTGGACGGGGCCATCCCCAGTCCGAACATCTGGAACTCCCCGAGGACCTACGAGCTGGAGAACCGGGCCGTCGACCCCGACGGCGTCGCGGACGCCGCGATGGCCGCGATCCGGCCGTGGACCGGGGCCGTCGTCCTGGACATCGGCTGCGGCACCGGCTTCCACCTGCCCGTCTTCGCCGCCACGGCGAGCAAGGTGATCGGCGTGGAGCCCCATTCCGGGCTGGCGGCGCTCGCCGCCGAACGCTGCCGCGGGCTCCCCGGCGTGTCGGTCCGCTCCGCCACCGCCCAGGCACTGCCGGTCCCCGACGCCTCCGTCGACGTCGCGACCGCCCGGTGGGCGTACTTCTTCGGGCCCGGCTGCGAGCCGGGCCTGCGCGAGCTGTCCCGGGTGGTCCGCCGGGGCGGCGCCGCGTTCGTCCTCGACCTCGACGCGACGCGCGGGGCGTTCGGCGGCTGGTTCGGCCGCACGGTGCCGAGCTACTCCGCGGCGGCGGTGGAGTCGTTCTGGTCGCGCCAGGGGTGGGAGCGCCAGGAGCTCGACCTGCGCATGGTCTTCTCGGCACGCGCCGACCTGGAGGCGGTGCTGCGCATCGAGTTCGCCCCCGACGTGGCCGAGGAGGCGATCGCGGACACCCCGGGGCTCGAACTCGACTACCCGAACGTCCTGCGGTGGCGCCGCTTCTGACCCCGCCCGGCGCGCCGGGACGCTCCGGCTTGACATTGACGTTGATGTCAAGGGTTACCGTGAGCGCGGGATCGAGGAGGGACCGATGCGGATCGGGGAGCTGGCCAGACGCGCCGGAGTGAGCACCCGCGCGCTGCGCTACTACGAGCAGCAGGGACTGCTCCCGGCCCGGCGGTCGTCCAACGGCTACCGGGACTACGACGAGGCCGACCTGAAGCTCGTCAGCGAGATCCGCTCCCTGCTGACCGTGGGGTTCACACTGGAGGACGCCCGGCCGTTCGTCGACTGCCTGCGCGCCGGCAACGAGGCCGGCAACGCCTGCCCCGAGTCCGTCGAGGTCTACCGGCGCAAGCTGGCCGAGATCGACGAGCAGATCCGCACACTGCTCGGCCGCAGGGCCGAGGTGGCCTCACAGCTCGCCGACGCGTGCCCGAGGTGCGCGATCAGAACCGGAGCGACGACATGATCACACTGACCGCCGAGAACTTCGACAAGCTGGTGCTCGCGAGCGACAAGCCCGTCCTGGTGGACTTCTGGACCGAATGGTGCCCGCCCTGCCGCATGGTGGCACCGATCCTTGAGGAGATCGCCAAGGAGTACGCGGGCCGCCTGACCGTCGGCAAGCTCAACGCCGAGGAGTTCCCCGAGATCGCCGCCCGCTACTCGGTGCTCGGCTTCCCCACGCTCAACCTGTACCGGGGCGGCGAGGTGGTCCGCCAGGTCCTCGGCGCCAAGCCCAAGCGCCTGCTGCTGGCCGAGCTGGAGGGCCAGTTCTGAGGGCCGGGCCGTTCGCGGCGGCGGGGAATGTCGGCGGCTGCCGATAACGTGCCCGCATGACCAAGACGCAGAAGCTCGGTTACCGCTGTGCCGAGTGCGGGTGGCGGGCCGCCAAGTGGGTCGGCCGCTGCGGCGAGTGCCAGGCGTGGGGCACGGTCGACGAGGAGGGCGCCCGCGGAGGCGTCCATGTCGTGCAGGGCGGCGCGGTGACCGCGCCCGCGCTGCCGATCGGCCAGGTCAAGGCCGAGTTCGCCCGCGCGCGCACCACCGGGGTCGGCGAGCTCGACCGCGTGCTCGGCGGGGGCCTGGTGCCCGGCGCCGTCGTCCTGCTGGCCGGCGAGCCCGGCATCGGCAAGTCCACCTTGCTGCTGGAGGCCGCCGCCAGCATCGCGCGTCACGAAACCGTGCTCTACGTCACCGGCGAGGAGTCGACCGCCCAGGTCCGCATGCGCGCCGACCGCATCGGCGCCATCCAGGACCAGCTCTACCTCGCGGCGGAGACCGACCTGTCCGCGCTGGTGAGCCATGTCGAGAAGATCCAGCCGAGGCTCCTGATCGTCGACTCCGTCCAGACCATCGGCTCCGCGCAGGCGACCGGCGTCCCCGGCGGGGTCACCCAGGTGCGCGAGGTCACGGGCAACCTCGTCCGCCTGGCCAAGGAGCGCGGCATGTCCACGGTCCTGGTCGGCCACGTCACCAAGGACGGCTCGATCGCCGGCCCGCGCACGCTCGAACACCTCGTCGACGTGGTCCTGCACTTCGAGGGCGACCGGCACTCCCGGCTGCGCATGGTCAGGTCCATCAAGAACCGCTACGGCCCGACCGACGAGATCGGCTGCTTCGACCTCACGGAAAGCGGCATCGTGGGGCTGCCCGACCCGAGCGGCCTGTTCGTCTCGCGGCGCGCCGAGCCGGTGCCCGGCACCTGCGTCACCGTCACCGTCGAGGGCACCCGCCCGCTCCCTGCCGAGGTGCAGGCGCTCGTCGGCCCCACCGAGGCCCAGCAGCCCCGCCGGTCCTCCTCCGGGCTCGACCCGTTCCGGGTGACGATGATCCTCGCGGTGCTGGAGCGGCGGCTCAACGCCCGCCTGAGCGGGTGCGACGTGTTCACCGCCACCGTCGGCGGCATCAAGCTCAACGACCCCGCGGTGGACCTCGCGGTGATGCTCGCCGTGGCCAGCGCGGCCGGCGACCGCCCGCTGCCGCCCGGCCTGGTCGTGCTCGGCGAGGTCGGCCTGGCGGGGGAGCTGCGGCCGGTCAGGGACATCCGGCGGCGGGTCGCCGAGGCCGCGCGCCTCGGCTTCACCCACGCCCTGGTGCCCGCCAGATCGCTCGACCAGGACCCCTCCGCGCTGACGAGCGGCGAGGGCGACTCGCTCCATCCCGTCCCCGTGACCAGGTCGCCCATCCGCACGACGACCTTCTCCCAGGGTTTCGACGTCACAGAGGCGGAGAACGTCTGGGACGCGCTCACGCACGTCACGTGAGGATCTCCGGGCCCGGCGGGCACTTCGCCGGTAAACTGGGCCACGTCAGCGACCAGCGGGGGTCATGTGGCACACACCAGCAAGGGCATCGACGAACGCCGAAGATCCACCCTTGCCACGCTCGCTCCAGGCACCGAGCTGCGTGACGGCCTGGAGCGCATTCTCCGTGGCCACACCGGCGCTCTGATCGTCCTCGGCCATGACGACATCGTCGAGGGCGTCTGCACGGGCGGGTTCTCGCTCGACGTGGAGTTCTCCGCCACCCGCCTGCGCGAGCTCGCCAAGATGGACGGCGCCATCGTGCTCAACCGCTCGGGCGACAAGATCGTCCGGGCGGCGGTCCACCTCGTGCCCGACTCGGCCATCCCCACCAACGAGTCCGGCACGCGCCACCGCACCGCCCAGCGGGTGGCGCGGCAGACCGGCTTCCCGGTGATCTCGATCAGCAAGTCCATGCGCATCATCGCGCTCTACCTCGAAGGCGTGCGCTACGTCATGGAGGAGTCGGCGGCGATCCTGTCCAAGGCCAACCAGGCGCTGGCGACCCTCGAACGCTACAAGATGCGCCTCGACGAGGTCTCCGGCACCCTGTCGGCCCTGGAGATCGAGGACCTCGTCACCGTCAGGGACGTCGCGGTGGTGGTGCTGCGGCTGGAGATGGTGCGCCGCATCGCCGGCGAGATCGAGGGGTACGTCGTCGAGCTCGGCACCGACGGCCGCCTGCTCTCCCTGCAGCTCGCCGAGCTGGTCGCCGGGGTCGGCGAGGACCGCGACCTGATCATGCGCGACTACCTGCCGGCCGCCGGGTCGGGGCGCCGCCCGCGCAGGGTGGCCGACTCGCTCGCGGAGCTCGACCGGCTCTCCCCCGCCGACCTGCTCGACCTGACGGCCGTCGCGCGCGTCCTCGGGCACACCGGCTCCGAGGCCCTGGACGGCCCGGTGAGCCCCCGGGGGTACCGCCTGCTGGCCAAGGTCCCCCGGCTCCCCGCGACCGTCGTCGACCGGCTCGTGGGCCATTTCGGCGGCCTGCAGAAGCTCCTGGCGGCGAGCATCGACGACCTGCAGTCGGTGGGCGGCGTCGGCGAGTCCCGCGCCCGCAGCGTCCGCGAGGGCCTCTCCCGCCTGGCCGAGGCCTCCATCCTGGAACGCTACGTCTGACCCGCCCGCCGAAGGCGGGTCAGCGGAGGTGGAAGACGACCTTGGCGCTGCGCAGCGGCCCGAGCCTGGCCATCGCGACGTACGTGCCGTCACGGGCCTTCTGGCGGGCCGAGCGGCAGTCGGGCGCGGACCGGCGTCGGTCCCAGCCGACCGTGCGCACGTGCGGGATGCCGCGCCGGAGGTGCCGGACGTCCACGCCGTCGCCGCTCACGCAGTCGGCGGTCGACCAGACGCGGTCGGTGCCCGAGACGATGCGGATCTCCACGGCGCGCGGCCCGACGTCGACCGTGCACTCGACGCGGCCGATGTTGACGACGGTGAGCAGGAACCTAGGGGTGCCCTTCTTGGCGTACACCTCGGACTCGCCACGCAGGCCGAGCACCAGGTCGGGCCGCTCGCAGGGGTCGCCGGGGCGCTGGGCGCGGCTCGGGTGCGGGCTGGGTTTGGCGGCCGGATGACGGGTCGCCGTCGGCTTGGCGGTGGGCGCCGGCGTCGGGGTGGCGGCCGGGGACGGCACGGGCGCGACGCCCGCCCCTGAGCCGGGGTCCTTCGACCCGGCCACCGCGGGCCTCGGGGCGTTCGACCCCGAGCCGCCTGACGCGCTGGTGCAGGCCCAGGCCACGACGGCGACCACGACGAGGGCACCAGTGAGCACCGACACCCTGCGGCGCCAGTAGACGTCCGGCCCCTCGACGCCGACGTCGCCACGGAACGTGTCCGGATCCATACTTACAGTATGGTGATTCGATCACCATACAGGGCGCCGACCCGCCGATCTGGGAGAACGTACCCACCCACAAACCCTGACAGCACCCCCTACAGATCCTGACATGTCCAGAAAACCCCCGGCGCCGCGCGGAACCGGCGGGCGAGACGTCGTGACGATGGCGCCGGCGCGGTCAGACGTCGATCTCGTAGCGGTAGCCGCGGCCCCGCAGGGTGGTGATGCGCTGGGGGTCCTCGCCGTGCTCGCTCAGCTTGCGGCGCAGCGCGAAGACGTGCACGTCCAGGGTCTTGGTCGGCCCGAACCAGTTGGCGTCCCACACGTCGTCCATGAGCTGCTCGCGCGTGACGACCTCGCCCGCGCGGGAGGCCAGCGCCGCGAGCAGGTCGAACTCCTTGGGCCGCAGGATCAGCTCCGCGTCCCCCACGTAGGCCCGGCGCGCGGGAAGGTCCAGGCGCAGGAGGCCGACCGACAGCGTTCGCTCCCCCTGCGGGGTGGCCTGGCGGCGCAGATGCGCGCGCAGCCTGGCGAGCAGCTCGGTCAGCCGGAACGGCTTGGTGAGGTAGTCGTCGGCGCCCGCGTCCAGCGCGACCACCACCTCGAACTCCTGCGTGCGTGCGGTCAGCACGACGATCAAGGTGGACGGCAGCGCGACGCGGAGGCGGCGGCACACCGCGACGCCGTCCACGTCGGGCAGGCCGAGGTCGAGCAGGACGAGGTCGGGAGCGCCGTCCCTGACCTTGTCGAGCGCGTCGCCGCCGGTCCTCGACAGCGTCACCTGGTAGCCGTTCCCCGCCAGCGCCTCCACCAGCTCCGAGCCGATGACCGGATCGTCCTCAACGACCAGTACACGCGTCATATGCCGATCGTAGGCGAGCCCTCGCCGGGGCGGCGGCCGTCCACGGTTCGGGTGCTCTCAGTCAGGGCCGGGGGTCGGGAGGAGGAGGCTGAAGACCGGCGGGGCGGCGCGGCGCAGGACGAGACGGCCGCCCTCGGCCTCGGCGAGCGAGCGCGCCAGCGCCAGGCCGATGCCGTGCCCCTCTGCGTCCCCCGAGCGGCGCGCGAACACGTCGGCCCCCTCGGGAACGCCCGCCCCCTGGTCGGCCACCTCGATCGCGACGCCGTTCCCGAGGTCGGCCACGTCCACGGTGATCTCGCCGGCCCCGTGCGCGACGGCGTTGTCCAGCAGGACCTGGAGGATCTGCCGCAGCGCCGCCGGCGATGCCGCGACGGGAGGGAGCTCGTCGGGCAGGCTCAGGGCCAGCGAGCGCCCCTGCGCGGCCAGCCCCCCGTACCAGGCGCCCCGGATCTCCTGGAGGAGCGCACGCACGTCCAGGCAACGTTCCGCGTCGCTCTCCCGCGTGAGCCGTACGAGGTCCTCGATGACGGTCTGGAGCTGCTCGCCCCGGGCCAGGGCGGTGCGGATGGCGTCCTCGTGCTGGGCGCCCGGGCGGGCGAGCGCCGACTCAAGGCCCAGCAGCATGCCCGTGAGGCGGGTACGGAGCTGGTGGGAGACGTCGGCGCTGAAGGCGCGCTCGCGGTCGAGCACCTCACCGAGTCGGCGGGCCGTCGACTCCAGGGCCAGGCCCGCGACGTCGGCCTCCCGTACGTCCGATCGCGGCGCGCGGATGGAGAAGTCGCCCGCGCCGAGTCCCTGCGCCGCCCGGGTCAGGTGTTCCAGCGGCGCGGCGAGCCGCCTGGACTGGCGCAGCGCGAACGCGGCCGCCAGGCCGATCACGATCACCGCGAGCCCGGCCATGAGCAGCCACGACTCGTGCACGCGTTCGGAGATCTGGTCGTAGGGCGCGGCCACCCGCACCACGCCCCCGCGCACCTCGTCGGAGGGGATCGGCGCCGAGACCGCCATGTAGCCGTCCTCCACCTCCTCGTGGACGCGGCCGTCGCGGGAATGGACCGCGATGTCCGACCGCCTCGGCCCCTCGCCGAACAGCAGGTCGCCCTTGGTGGTGTACACGCCGACGCGCAGCCCGGACGGCACGCCTCTCGGCAGCGACAGCGACGCCGGGGGCCCGCTCATCACGTGGTCGGGGATGGCGGCGGCGATCCAGGTGGCGTCGCGCCCCAGCGCGCCCGCCGTCTCGTCGTGGTAGAGCCGCTCGACCGACAGCGCGAGCGGGATCGCGAACAGCGCCACGGCCGGCGCGGCGATGCCGACGATGGCCACCAGGACCCTGCGGCGCAACGGCGTACTGTGAGGCTCCCGCACGACACCCCTCATCGGATCGGACCCGGGGGCGACGCCGCACGGCCCGTCTCTCATCGAATCGGGCCCGGGGGCCACCCCCCCACCCCAGCTTCCCAGACCACGGGTGAGCCCGCCGCCGACCCGGCTCTCTTCGCCGCTCAGACCGGTGAGGAAGGTTAGGGGGGCGCTAACCTGGGGCTGATTCGGATCTCACGCCCTTGTGTCTACCGTGGCACCCGTACAGCGGAGCCGGCGGCGGGTCGTCAGCCGATCGCCGTCCTTCGCGATCTCCGAGTACGAGCGGGTGACGCAAATGGGCGTGGCACCGGGTGAGCACGATCTAGGCTCGGCACCGTGGGAACCGCACTGCACACCCCCATCCTCGACTGGTACGCCGAGAAGGCCAGAGACCTCCCCTGGCGGCGGCCGGACGCGAGCCCCTGGGCGATCCTGGTCAGCGAGATCATGCTCCAGCAGACCCCCGTGGCCCGCGTCCAGCCGGTCTGGACCGAGTGGATGGAACGCTGGCCCACCCCCGCCGCCCTCGCCGCCGAACCGCCAGGTGAGGCCGTACGCCACTGGGGGCGCCTCGGATACCCCCGCCGCGCGCTCAACCTGCACGCGTGCGCCCGCGCGATCACCGCGGACCATGACGGGCGGGTCCCGTCCTCCTACGACGCGCTGCGCGGCCTTCCCGGCGTCGGCGACTACACGGCGGCGGCCGTCGCGAGCTTCGCCTACGGCGGCAGCCACGCCGTGCTGGACACCAACGTGCGCCGGGTGCTGGCCCGCGCCGTACGGGGGGAGGAGTACCCGCCGAAGGCCACCACGACCGTGGAGCGCCGGCTGGCCGAGTCGCTGCTCCCCGCCCTGGACGCGCCGACGTGGGCGGTCGCGGTCATGGAGCTCGGCGCCCTGGTCTGCACGGCCCGCGCGCCCCGGTGCGCCGACTGCCCCGTGGCCGGCCTCTGCGCCTGGCGCCTGGCGGGACGCCCGGCCCACGATGGTCCTGAGCGACGCGGGCAGACCTACGCGGGCACCGACCGGCAGTGCAGGGGACGGCTCCTGGCGGTCCTCAGGGACGCCCACGGCGCCGTGCCCAAGGCCGCGCTCGACGCGGTCTGGGCCGACGAGGTCCAGCGCGAACGGGCGCTCGACAGCCTTGTCGCCGACGGTCTGGCCGAGGTGCCGGACGAGGGCACCTACCGCCTCCCTGCTTGATCTATTACCCGGCCTCACCACCGGCGGCCCGGGCCCCCGGCGGTGAGGCGTAGGACGTCCCCCGACCCCGGCGGGCCGGCCGGGTCAGGCGGCGAGTTCGAGGCCGGTGAGCTTGAGGCCGGGCGGGTCAGGCGGCGAGCTTGGCCGGGGGCGGTGAGGCCGGGGCCGGCCGGGTCAGGCGGCGAGCTTGAGGCCAAGGGCGGTGAGGTTGCGGCGGGTCCAGTCGAGTTCGTCGGCGAGCGTGGCCACCAGGGCGGCGGGGCCCTTGCCCTTGGCCGGTGAGGCCAGGCCGTGCGCCTCCACCTCGATGTGCGCGCCGCCCGTCCCCGGCCCGGCCAGGATCGCGGCCAGGGTGTTCTCCAGGATGGACTCGGTGCCCGGGATCTCCCCGGTGTGGTTGTGCACGTGGCCCAGCTTCACCACCGAGGCCCCGGCGGCGGCCACCCCGCGCAGGGCGGCGCCGGGCTCCTCGACCCCGCAGGTGAGGTGGCAGGCGTCCAGGCAGACCCCGAGGTACTCGGAGTCGATGCCGCACACCCGCTTCACGGCCTGCTCGGTCGTCTCCAGCACGCAGCCCGGCCACGGCTGGAACCCCACCCGGATGGTCTTGCCGGTCACGCTGTGCAGGCCGCGCAGCTCGCGGGAGAGCCGGTCGAGCCGGCGCGAGGCGATCGCGTGCAGGTCGGCCGGCCAGTCACGCCGCCAGCCGATGGGGATCGTGGTGATGCTGCCGAAGCGGACGTCCTCGGGGAGCAGGAAGGCGAGGATCTTCGCCAGGGCCATCGTGTAGCGGTAGCGCTCGGGCTTGGCCCAGTCGGGGCCGGGGCTGTCCTGCCCCATGCCGCGCCCGCCCGCGCCGTTCAGGCTGACGACCTCCAGGCCGCGCTCCTCAAGGGACCGGCCGAGGCGGACGAGCTCGATGCGGTCGGCGATGAGGTGGTCGGCGACGCCGGGGGCCAGCCAGAGGCCGATCCCGAGCCGGTCGACGCCCAGCCGCTTCCGCACAGGGACGGCGTAGCGGGTCAGATGGGCGATCAGGTTCTCCAGGTCCTCCGCGGGGTGCACGCCCGCGTTGTAGGACAGGTGAACCAGCGTGCCGTCCTCATGACGCAGGCGCATTCGGTGCCTCCCCAGGCGTACTACGCTTCGGTCCCACGGCTTCAGGCGGCCGGACGCGGCCGCGTGCGGCGGAGGTGCTCTCCCTGCCGGGGATCCGGCCTGGCCCGCCCGAGTCTGCCCGGCGGAGCCGATCGCCGCGTCCTCCCGGCAGCGGATCCCCCGCTACACCGACGGGGGGACCCGGGCGATGGCCGCCGTACTCCGCGGATCTTGTGATCCGCCGATCCGGGGCCCGCCCGATCCGCTCTACGGAGTGTAGTACTACATTCGGTGGTGTCATAGCGAATCGCGCCAAAGTGATCTCACGAAATACGAAAGACCCCCCGTGAGGTGATCCTCACGGGGGGTCCTCTCGAACCGATCCAGCTACGGTCGCGTGCGGTCCGCCGGGGCGGCCGCGACGGCCCTGGAGCCGGGCGCGTCCTCGACGATCGCCGCCGCCGAGTCCGGGATCTCCGGCTGGGCCCGCTGCTCACCGACGAAGGTGAACGTGGCCTCGTCGCCCTCACCCTCGATCGCGATCTTCACGACCTGACCCGGGCGCAGGTCGCCGTACAGGATCTTCTCCGACAGAGAGTCCTCCAGCTCGCGCTGGATCGTACGGCGGAGCGGACGGGCGCCGAGCACCGGGTCGTAGCCACGGTCGGCCAGCAGCTGCTTGGCCTCCTGCGTGAGCTCCATCCCCATGTCGCGGTCCTTCAGCCGCAGGTCCACCTGGGCCAGCATCAGGTCGACGATCTTGATGATCTCGGCCGGGGTGAGCTGGTGGAAGACCACGGTGTCATCGACGCGGTTGAGGAACTCGGGCCGGAAGTGCTGCTTGAGCTCCTCCTGGACCTTGGACTTCATCCGGTCGTAGTTGCCCTCGACGTCGTTGGACTTGGCGAACCCGACCCCGATGCCCTTGGAGATGTCCCGGGTGCCGAGGTTGGTCGTCATGATGATGACGGTGTTCTTGAAGTCCACGACCCTGCCCTGGGCGTCGGTCAGGCGACCGTCCTCCAGGATCTGCAGGAGCGAGTTGAAGATGTCCGGGTGGGCCTTCTCGATCTCGTCGAACAGGACCACGGAGAACGGCTTGCGCCGCACCTTCTCGGTGAGCTGGCCGCCCTCTTCGTACCCGACGTAGCCGGGAGGGGAGCCGAACAGCCGGGAGACGGTGTGCTTCTCCATGAACTCGGACATGTCCAGCATGATCAGCGCGTCCTCGTCCCCGAACAGGAACTCGGCCAGCGCCTTGGACAGCTCGGTCTTACCGACGCCCGAGGGGCCGGCGAAGATGAACGAGCCACCGGGGCGCCTCGGGTCCTTCAGACCCGCGCGCGTGCGGCGGATCGCCCGGGACAGACCCTTGATGGCGTCGTCCTGGCCGATGATCCGCTTGTGCAGCTCGTCCTCCATGCGGAGCAGCCGCTGCGACTCCTCCTCGGTCAGCTTGAAGACCGGGATGCCGGTGGCCGTCGCCAGGACCTCGGCGATGAGCTCCTCGGTGACCTCGGCGACGACGTCCATGTCGCCGGCCTTCCACTCCTTCTCGCGGCGGTCGCGCTTGAGCTGGAGCTGCTTCTCCTGGTCACGGAGGGCCGCCGCCTTCTCGAAGTCCTGCGCGTCGATCGCGGACTCCTTGTCGCGGCGCACCTGGGCGATCTTCTCGTCGAACTCGCGGAGGTCCGGCGGCGCGGTCATGCGGCGGATGCGCATGCGCGAGCCGGCCTCGTCGATGAGGTCGATCGCCTTGTCCGGCAGGAACCGGTCGCTGATGTAGCGGTCGGCGAGCTGCGCCGCGGCCACCAGCGCCGCGTCGGTGATCGTCACGCGGTGGTGCGCCTCGTATCGGTCGCGCAGGCCCTTGAGGATCTCGATCGTGTGGCTGAGCGAGGGCTCGGCCACCTGGATCGGCTGGAACCGGCGCTCGAGCGCGGCGTCCTTCTCCAGGTGCTTGCGGTATTCGTCGAGGGTGGTCGCGCCGATGGTCTGCAGCTCGCCCCTGGCCAGCATCGGCTTCAGGATGCTCGCGGCGTCGATGGCGCCCTCGGCGGCGCCCGCGCCCACCAGGGTGTGCAGCTCGTCGATGAACAGGATGATGTCGCCGCGCGTGCGGATCTCCTTGAGCACCTTCTTCAGGCGCTCCTCGAAGTCACCGCGGTAGCGGGAGCCGGCGACCAGCGCGCCCAGGTCGAGGGTGTAGAGCTGCTTGTCCTTGAGCGTCTCGGGCACCTCGCCCTTGACGATCTTCTGGGACAGCCCTTCCACGACGGCGGTCTTGCCGACGCCGGGCTCGCCGACCAGGACGGGGTTGTTCTTGGTCCTGCGGGACAGGACCTGCATGACCCGCTCGATCTCCTTGTCGCGACCGATCACCGGGTCGAGCTTGCCCTCGCGGGCGGCCTGGGTCAGGTTGCGGCCAAACTGGTCGAGCACAAGCGAGGTCGACGGGGCCGACTCCTGCGGGCCTCCCGCCGCCGCGGGCTCCTTGCCCTGGTAGCCATGGAGCAACTGGATGACCTGCTGACGGACCCGGTTGAGGTCCGCGCCAAGCTTCACCAGCACCTGGGCGGCCACGCCCTCACCCTCGCGGATGAGACCGAGGAGGATGTGCTCGGTGCCGATGTAGTTGTGGCCCAGTTGCAAGGCCTCGCGGAGCGACAGCTCAAGGACCTTCTTGGCGCGTGGGGTGAAAGGAATGTGCCCCGACGGCGCCGACTGCCCCTGGCCGATGATCTCCTCGACCTGCTGGCGCACACCCTCAAGACTGATGCCGAGGCTCTCAAGCGCCTTGGCGGCAACGCCTTCACCCTCATGGATCAAGCCAAGGAGAATGTGCTCAGTGCCGATGTAGTTGTGGTTGAGCATCCGGGCCTCTTCTTGGGCCAGGACGACAACCCGCCGTGCGCGGTCAGTGAACCTTTCGAACATCTCGTCGCTCCCTCACAGAGCGGTCAGGCAGCTCGGGATATCCGGGCCCGCCGCTTCCGCATGCTAGCCCCGACCGGTGACCGCTCTAGACAGGAGACGTTCCCCGAGAGCAGGGCGTTCACGCTCCATCCAACTACTGTTGGGGGGTCACATGTTCCCGCTACGCCGCAAGCGAACGACGTTTAACTTCACCGATTTACGTGAACCCCTCGGCCGCGCCCCGGACGATCACGCTCGGATAACACGATCATGCGGCTATGACGGCGATTGATGGCCCTCCGCCGCCATAGCCGAGTGATCACAAACAGCGCGTCAGTGTGCCGCTTCGTACTGCTCGACCACGGAGGAGGCAATACGGCCGCGCTCGCTCACCGAGATGCCGTGAGCCTTCGCCCACGCGCGGATCTCCGAGCTCTTTTCACGCGACGGGCGCTGGCCGCCACCACGCTTACGGCCGCGGGCGGAGGCACCCTCGGCCCTGCGCGCACTGGACACGAAAGACGACAGCGCCTCGCGCAGCTTCTTGGCGTTGTCTCCGCTCAGATCAATCTCGTATGCGGTGCCATCAATCGCGAAGGTGACTGTCTCATTGGCCTCGCCACCATCGAGGTCGTCGATGAGTATCTTCTGGATCTGCGTGGCCATCTGGCAATCCTTTCGCAGAGCATTGTTCGATTCGCCAGCCAAACATATACCCGGTAACCCCGGCTGACAATTCAGCGAACCTGTGGATTTCCGGGGAACGTGCCGCCGGACCTGCCGGTCAGTCGGAAGAAGCCTCAGATGACTTCTCCGAGGCCTCGGCCTCCTGGCGCCGCC
This sequence comes from Sphaerisporangium corydalis, assembly GCF_025506355.1. GTDB lineage: Bacteria > Actinomycetota > Actinomycetes > Streptosporangiales > Streptosporangiaceae > Sphaerisporangium > Sphaerisporangium corydalis. The sequence continues at coordinate 57,162 of NZ_JANZYP010000032.1, read as the reverse complement.
CCGCGGCTTCGGAACGCATCAGCTTCACGACACCGACGATGACCACCGCGGCGACCACCGCGGGTGGTATCAAGGCGGACAATACATCGTTCATTGATCCTCGCTCCACGCGGGGGGTGGCATTCACGGGCCGCCCACGTTAATTGTCACACGAGACACCCTGCGGCTGTGCCATGGTTGCCTGATCGGGGAGTCAGGATCCGACTCTATCCTCACGCGAGGTCAGCCCGCGTTGCGGGGGCGAGGGTCAAACCTCGCGAAGGACCGTTCCAGAGCATTCTCCGTCTCTCCAGCGGGCTTACCGGATGGCCACGGAAAGGCGATCCGCCGGAAAACGCGGGCGGGGCGGCCGCCGTGCGACCGCCCCGCCCATAAAGCCGATCTCAGCGCGGTGCCTTGACCACAACGGTCCCCGCGACCTTGTCGTGCAACCCCTGCTGCAGCGGCTTGTCCGTGAGGATTAGCACGCCCAGCACGAGGACGAAGATGGCGGCGAGCCATCCCAGGAGGGGAATGCCGTAGAGAACCAACACGCCCGGGAAGATAGCCGAACGCTTCATCACGGCGGCGGAATCGGGGACGCCGCCGCCGACGCCGGCGAGGCGGATCTTCATGACCTTCTTGCCGAGGGTCTGCCCGTCCTTGGAATGCAGCACATAGTCGTACGCGGCGTACGCGCCGTAGGCGATGATCGCCGCCAGCAGGCCCGGCAGGACGAGGGTTCCCGTCGACAGGCTCGGGTTCGCCAGGATGTCCGCCAGCGACGGGGCGAACATCGACGTGAGGATCGAGGCCAGGATCCCGTAGACGATCGAGAACAGGATGCCGTCGATGATCCGCGCGACGAGGCGCTCCCACCACTCGGCGAGCGGGGCCGGGGCCCCGGGAGGCAGCGGCGCGCCCTGCGGGCCGCCGTACGGGGCGGGACCGGCGCCGTACGGACCGCCGTAGCCGGCCTGAGGATCTCCGTAGCCGGGCTGCGGCTGGCCATAGCCGGGCTGGGGCTGACCGTAGCCGGGCTGGGGCTGGCCGTACTGCTGGCCGTGGGGCGGCGGCGGCTCGTAGGGGTTACTACCGGGGGGTGGTTCTGCCGTCATTTGATCACCTTTCGCGACAAGCGAAGGAAGCTGCGGAATGTGCAAGGTCCTATCGCATATACGGGTTTGTCCGTTACCGGGTCACCGACCTCGCCGCGGAGGGTTCCGGAAGGCGGCCCGGCGATCTTCACCAAGGGGCGCCCACGGTGGATCACGCACGATTCGCCCGAAGTCCTACGGACGGTTCGCCTGAGGGTCTCACGGATTTTCGCCTGAGTGCTCACGGATCGGCGGGAGCGTCTCACCGGTCGTACACGGGATGCGCCGACCGGACCGTACAGTGCGCCAGAAGGCAGAAAAGGGCCGGGGGATGGCGTCCCCCGGCCCGTGGTGCGGTGTTTATCTGGTCTTGACGACGATCGTGCCGGCGACCTTGTCGTGAAGGCACTGCTGGAGGGGCTTGTCCCACAGCAGCCACAGGACGTTCACGAGCGAGAAGATGCTCGTGATCCAGCCGACGATCGGGATCCACCGCAGGAGCTGCGGTCCGAAGATCACTCCCGCGCGCTTGCCGGCCACGTCGGTGGCGAGGCCGCCGGCGTCGAGCACGCCGCCGACCGTGACCACCTTGATGCCCATGGCGATCTTGCCCACCGTCTGGCCACGCTGCTTGAGCATCAGGAACTCGTAGACGACGTAGATCAGGCCGACGAGCAGCGCCGTGATCAGCCCGGAGAGGAAGATCCCGCCCGGCTCGGTGATCGTGCCCGTGTTCGGGTCGAAGCTCACCTGGGTCACGAGGACGGCGGTCAGGACGATCGTGATGATGAACGTCGGGATTGCGAGGATCACGCCGTCGATGAGCCGGGCGACCAGGCGCTGCCACCACTCCGCCAGCGGAGCGGGCGCGCCCGGGGGCTGCGCCCCGGTGGCGCCGTACGGCTGCTGGTAGCCGGGCTGGGGGTAGCCCTGCTGGCCGTAGCCGGGCGCGGGGGCGTACCCCTGCTGCCCGTACTGCTGCTGGGCGTAGGCGTCCTGGGCGGGCTGGCCGTACTGCTGCTGCTGGCCGTAGGCCTGGTCACCGTATCCCTGCTGCTGGTCATAGCCGGGCTGCTGGCCGTAGCCCTGGCTCTGCTGGGCCTGCTGCCCGTACTGCGGCTGCTGGCCGTAGCCCTGCTGCTGCGCGGGCTGCTGACCGTAGCCCTGCTGGCCGTACTGCGGCTGCTGGCCGTAGCCCTGCTGCTGCCCGTACTGCCCCTGCTGCTCGTAGCCGGGCTGCTGGCCGTAACCCTGCTGGCCCTGCTGGGCCTGCTGGCCGTAGGAGTCCTGCTGGCCGTAGCCCTGCTGCCCGTAGGACTGCTGCTGGCCGTAGCCCTGCTGGCCGTAGGACTGGCCGGAGCCGGCCTGCGGGTCCTGCTGGCCGTAGGACTGCTGGCCCGAGGCGGCGGGCTGCTGGGGGTAACCCTGCCCGTACGCTCCCGTGCCGCTCTGCTGCCCGTACCCGCTCTGCTGCCCGTACGCGCCTTGCTGGCCGTACGGCTGCTGCTGCCCGTAGGACTGCTGGGGGTAGCTGTTCTCTGATGTCGGCTGCGGTCGGTGAACGACCGTCACCTCCGGATCGATGCCCTGGCCGGGCCGATCGGCGCTGTGCTGCCCATATTGCGGAGATCCGGACGACTGGTCGTCCGGTTCGTCCCGTGGGTACGGCGGCTGTCCGGTGCTCACCGTGTCACCTCACTTCGGGTTCGCATGTGGCATATGTCAGACACACATGCTGTGGTGTTGCCCAACGTAGCGACAGTGACATCAACAGTCACCTTTCCATCGCGTCATCCTGGCAGTCAGGATCGCGGGAGCAAATGCAGAAGCATGCGCTCGTTACCGAGAGTGTTCGGCTTGACGTGCTCCAGATCGAGGAACTCCGCCACGCCCTCATCGTAGGAGTCGAGCAACTCGGCGTATACCTCCGGTGAGACCGGAGTGCCCTGGATGGTGGCGAAACCATGCTTGGCGAAGAAGGCGACTTCGAAGGTCAGGCAGAAGACCCGCCGCGCCCCGAGCTCCCGCGCCGTGTCGATCAGGGCCGCGACGATGCGGTGGCCGACGCCGTGCCCGCGCCGGCTCGCGTCGACGGCGACCGTGCGGATCTCGGCCAGGTCCTCCCACAGCACGTGGAGCGCCCCGCAGCCCACGACCTCGCCGCCGACCTCGGCGACCCAGAACTCCTGGACGTCCTCGTAGAGGGTGACGGTCGACTTGCGCAGCAGGCGCGGCCCGTCGCCCGAGTAACTGTCGACCAGACGCCTGATGATCCGCACGTCGGTGATGCGGGCTCGCCTGACGACGAGAGTGCCGCCGGCGGGTACGGGCTCCACGACCTGATCCATGACCGGCCAGCGTATCCGGCCGCCACCGGCCTCTACTCGCGACGGGGAGTGCCGCAGGGGAGTAACGGACGGACCCAAACCCCTTCCGGACAGCCCCGGCGTCACCCTTGGTGGTCGGGCGAGCGCGCTGGGTAGAAATCCGCTGCTTTTGGCGACATTTCCTAGACCGTCATGGCACAGACCTGGGCCTACCTGTGGCAAGACTCCCCCACATCGACGTCAACGCAGGGTAATGTGGCTCCGTTGCCACATCGAGACGTGATCTTCCCGTGACGCGTCGGTTGTGAAACCTCTACAGAATCCGCAGTTCTGGTTGAGCAGGAACCTTGCCTGCACTAGTGTCCAGCGTCAATGTCGGTCATCGCACGGCGGTGGCCGAACCGCCTAGTCCGAGGTCACGTCCCGAAGTGACCAGGAACCGGGGACCCAACGGTGGACGCGACGGGGAAACCCCCCAGCGCACCCACCACCCCTGGGGTGAATCCGAGAGGGAGGCATCGCGATCCTCCATCGTCATGTGCTCGGTAGGGCTACTCCGGCCCGAACCCGTCAGCTAACCCGGTAGGCGGCCGAGGAGAGGAGCTTGTTGGTGCAGCCTAGGCGCACGCCTGGAGAGAGCGCGGGCAGACATGCCCGGGCCCGGGAACGCGACTTCCGTTCCCGGCTCGGAACGTTCATGGGAGCCCGCCGACGCCTGCCGCGCCGGATCGCCCTCGTCACCGTCGCCCTTTCGGCCATGACGTTCGGGTCGCCCCTCATGACCGCGACCGCGGAGCCCAAACCGACCCTCAACCAGCTCAAGAACCAGGTCGAGCACCTCTACAACCAGATCGAGTCGCTCACCGAGCAGTACAACAGCCAGAGAGAGCAGCTCAAGCAGGCGCAGCGCTCGGCCGACCTGGCCAAGAAGACGCTCGCCAAGAGCCAGACCGATCTTGAGGAGAAGCGCCGCAAGGCCGGGCTGTACGCCCAGGACGCCTACATGACCGGCGGCATGGGCTCCTCGCTCGCGCTGGCCATGTCCGGCGACCCCGAGGGCTATCTCGACCGCGCCGCCACGACCTACGCCATGGAGATGGAGCAGGGCGAGGAGGTCTCGCAGATCGCCAAGGCGATGGACTCGGCCGAGCGCGCGAAGGCCGGTGCCAAGGCCCGCGAGGTCGAGGTCAAGAAGCTGGTCTCCAACCTTTCCTCACAGCGCGACAAGATCCGCGACCTGGTCGCCAAGACCGAGAGCAGCCTGTTCAAGCGCGCCCTGTCGCAGGCCGGCCAGTCGTTCGGCCGGGCGACGAAGATCGACATTCCGATCCCGGGCGAGGGCAAGGCCGCCGAGGCCGCCAAGTGGGCGCTCACCCAGCAGCTCAGGCCCTACGTCTGGGGCGCCGCTGGCCCGACCACCTTCGACTGCTCCGGCCTGGTCCTGTGGGCCTACCAGAAGGTCGGCATCAGCCTCCCGCACTACACCGGCGACCAGTGGACCGCCGGCACCCACGTGAGCCGCGAGGACCTGCGTCCGGGCGACCTGGTCTTCTTCTACTCCGACCTGCATCACGTGGGCATCTACATCGGCGGCGGCATGATGGTGCACGCGCCGCACACCGGGGACGTCGTACGGGTCGCCCCGCTCGGCAACCGCCCGTTCGCCGGCGGCGTGCGCATCGCCGACTGAACCGGCCGTCCACCGACCGAACCGTCTGTCCACCGACCCGGTCCCTCGCCGACCGAATCGAGGGACGCGGAACGACCGGGCCGACCGCTGACCGCGCCCGCTGAGGCGACCGGGGCGGTCGGGCCCGCGGCCGAGGATCGCCCCGGGGAACGGCTCACGCCGCCACCCAGGGCGGCCCGCACGACCGCGTCGGAGCGACCCCTGCGACCGCCTGGAACGGCCCTCACAGCCGCGTCAGATGAGCCGCCGCGTCAGATGAGCCTGCGCCGCGCGGCCCACGCCACCGCCTCGATGGCGGTGGCCACGCCGATGCGGTCGCAGATGCATCGAAGGCGGCGCCGTACCGTGCGCCCGCTCACGTCCAGCCGCCGGCCCACCCTGTCGACGGTGACGCCCTTGGCCAACTCGGCGAGCAAAAGAAGATCATCATCGCTCAATCCCACGCCGTCTGATCCCGGTGGAATGTCATTCCCTCGGGAAACCAGATCCGGATACGCCATCGGGTGTCCTCCCCCACGACGAACTCGGCAACATACTGAATGCTTCAGCCCGCCCGTCAGGAACGGTAAACGCCACGTTGAAAGGTCGTCAAGCACCGGCCTCGATACGCGTTCCGATCGCGATTGACATACCTGTCCATATGTGACCTACTCATGACATGTCCGCGAACCCTTAGGGTCGCCCCGCGCGGTCCTGGACCAGGGAGGCCGAGGGCCGCCGTCCCGGCGACGCGCCCCGAGGGCCTGGTGGATCGGACGATTCCCCGCCTGCGGTCCGTGGGCCGGCGCCCCGAGCGGATATACGATCGGTCACCAATACGCCTAATTCCACCCGGCGAAATGACGGGCTCTTTCTCACCCTTATTCGCCGGACGCGGCCTCGCGCGTAACACGCGGCCGATGGCCGGATTCGCCATTACGGATCATGCGGCCGCGTCGTAATCGGCGCGCGCGACCGCCGCGCCCTCGATTTGGATCTCCGCTCAATCCCCGGCCGGCCGCCCCCGTGCCGCGCCGGGCACCCCTCACGCGGGCCGCCACACCGCCTCTGCGGGGCCTGACGGCAGGGCGGGCGGCGACGGAGGGGCCTCGACGTCCCATGGGTCCGGAGCGCGGCTCTGGGGGCGGCGCGCGACGGCGGGTCCGCCGCGACACCGATCACGGGGTCACGGGACGGGTCCTGAAGTCCTGAAGCCGCCTCAGGTGATCCAGGCCCTGAAGTTGTGAAGCCGTCTCAGGTGGTGTTGCGGTTGTAGATGAGGCGCAGGCCGATGAGCGTGAGCCACGGCTCGTGCACGTCGATGGAGCGGGCCTCGTCCACCACCAGCGCCGCCAGGGAGCCGGTCGCCACGACGGTCACGTCGTCGGGGTCGGTGGCCAGCTCGGGCGCCATCCGCTCCACGATGCCGTCCACCTGCCCGGCGAAGCCGTAGATGATCCCGGCCTGGAGCGCCTCTACGGTGTTCTTGGCGATCACCGAACGCGGCCGTACCAGCTCCACCTTGTGGAGCTGGGCGCCCGCCGCCGCCAGGGCGTCCACCGAGATCTCGATGCCGGGGGCGGTCACCGCGCCGACATACTCCCCCTTGGCGGAGACCGCGTCGAAGGAGGTGGCGGTGCCGAAGTCGACGATCACGCACGGGCCGCCGTACAGGGTGATGGCGGCGAGCGCGTTGACGATGCGGTCGCTGCCGACCTCCTTGGGGTTGTCCATGCGCACCGGAACGCCCGTGCGCACGCCGGGCTCGACGATCACGGCGGTGACGTCCCCGTAGTACCGCCGGCACATCTCCCGCATCTCGTTCAGCACCGAGGGGACCGTCGAGCAGATGGCGATGCCGCTGACGTCGGCGCCCTTCAGGAGCGGGCTCTGGCCGAGCAGCCCCTGGAGGACGACCGCGATCTCGTCGGCCGTGCGCCGCGCGTCGGTGGCGAGGCGCCAGTGCTCGATGACCTCCTCGCCCTCGAACAGGCCGAGCACGGTGTGGGTGTTGCCGACGTCGATCGTTAGCAGCATCAAGCCCCCCGAAGGTCCAGAGCGATGTCGAGTGCGGGCGCGGAGTGGGTCAGCGCCCCCACAGCAAGGTAGTCAACACCGGTTTCGGCTACTTCACGCGCCGATTCCAACGTGAGTCCTCCGCTGGACTCCAGGCGGGCCCGGCCGTCCACCAGGGCCACGGCGCGCACCAGCTCGGGCACGGTGAAGTTGTCCAGCAGGATCTCCTCCGCCCCCTCCGCGAGCACCGCTTCGAGCTGGTCGAGGCGGTCGACCTCCACCTCGATCGGCAGCCCGGGGTACGCCTGTCGCACCGCGCGGAACGCCTCGGCGACCCCTCCGGCCGCCACCACGTGATTGTCCTTGATCAAGGCGGCGTCGGAAAGCGACATCCGGTGGTTGGCACCGCCTCCGCATCGCACGGCGTACTTCTCCAGCGCGCGGAGCCCGGGCAGGGTCTTGCGGCTGTCGCGGACGCGTGCCCGCGTCCCGGCCACCGCCTGGACCCAGCGGTGGGTCAGGGTGGCGATCCCGGACAGGTGGGTGAGCAGGTTGAGCGCGGTGCGCTCGGCGGTGAGCAGGTCACGGGCCGGGCCGGTGACCGTCATCAGCACGTCGCCGCGCGCGACCCGCTCGCCGTCCTTCACGCGGCGCTCGACGGCCAGGCCCCCTCGTGAGGACAGGGAGAACACCGCCTCGGCGACCGCGAGCCCCGCGACCACGCCGTCGGCGCGCGCCACGATGTCGCCGGTGGCCCGCCGGCCGGCCGGAACGGTGGCGGTCGTCGTCACGTCACCCCGCTCGGTGAGGTCCTCGGCGAGCGCGGTGCCGGCCAGGGCGGTGACCGCTGCGGGGTCGAGTCCCGCGCCCACCAGGTCGGCCTCGACCTGGTGCGGGAGCATGGTCGTCCGGTCCTCGTCGTGCTGCCGGTAGGTCATGGAAAGTCCCTCCTCCGCCAGGGTCACATCGAGGTGCCCCAGCCACCAGGCGTCGTTTCTGTCGGGAAAGTCCTCGCGCCAGTGCGATCCACGGGTCTCCTCCCGCGCCCCGGCCGCCGAGGCCAGCGCCGTGGCGACGGTGAGCAGGTTCGTGGCCTCCCACGACTCCGTGCACGGCTCGACCGCGACCGGGGTCCAGCGGGCTTCGAGCAGACCCTGGGCGACCTCGGCCAGGCTCCGCCCGCTCCGCAGCACGCCCGCGCCGGCGCTCATCCGTCCCTGGATCCTCGGGCGCACCCTGGGGTCGGCCAGGCCCGCCGTGCGGCCGTCATCGGCCGGCTCGCCCGGCGTGGGCGGCGTCGTGGCCAGGTCGGCGGCGATGCGCTCGGCGAAGACGAGGCCTTCGAGCAGGGAGTTGGAGGCGAGCCGGTTGGCCCCGTGCACGCCCGTGCACGCCACCTCGCCGCAGGCGTACAGGCCAGGGACGCTCGTACGGCCGCTCAGGTCGGTGCGGACGCCGCCGCTGGCGTAGTGCGCGGCGGGGGCGACCGGGATCGGGTCGCGCACCGGGTCGATGCCGTGCTCCAGGCAGATCGCGTAGATCGTCGGGAAGCGGGTGCGCCACTTCTCCTCGCCGAAGTGCCGGGCGTCGAGGTGGACGTGCCGGGCGCCGGTCTCCAGCATGCGGCGCATGATCGCCTTGGCGACCACGTCGCGGGGGGCCAGCTCGGCGAGTTCGTGCACGCCGGTCATGAACCGTTCACCGGTGTCGTCCAGCAGCAGGGCGCCCTCGCCGCGCACCGCCTCGGAGATGAGCGGCTGCTGGCCGGTCGAGTCCTCGCCGAGCCACAGGACGGTCGGGTGGAACTGGACGAACTCCAGGTCCCGCACGACGGCGCCCGCGCGCAGCGCGAGGGCCACGCCGTCGCCGGTGGAGACCACGGGGTTGGTCGTGGCCGCGTAGACCTGTCCCATGCCGCCGGTGGCGAGCACGACGGCGCCCGCCCGTACGGCGCCGACGCCGTCCCTGGCGCCCTCGCCCATCACGTGCAGGGTGATCCCGCACGCCGCCCCTGAGGCGTCCGTCAGCAGGTCGAGCACCAGCGCGTGCTCGATGACCTCGATCCCGCCGTTCGCGCGTACGGCCTCCACCAGGGCCCGCTGGACCTCGGCGCCGGTCGCGTCGCCTCCGGCGTGCACGATGCGGTCGCGGCGGTGGCCGCCCTCCCTGCCGAGCTGCAGCCCGCCGGCCGGGTCGCGGTCGAAGCGCGCGCCGTGCTCGATGAGCCGTCCCAGCGCGCCCGGCCCCTCGGTGACCAGGGCCTGTACGGCCGCCTCGTCGCATAGTCCGACGCCGGCGACCAGGGTGTCGCCGAGGTGGTCGGCCGGGGAGTCGGCGGGGTCGAGGACGGCGGCGATGCCTCCCTGGGCCCACTGGGTGGATCCGGCCGACAGCACGTCCTTGGTGACGACCAGCACCCTGGCGCCGGGGGCGAGTTCGGCGTAGCGGAGTGCGACGGTGAGCCCGGCGATGCCGGAGCCCACTACGACGACGTCGGCGCGTACGGTCCAGCCGGGGTCGGGTGCGGTCAGCCGCCGGGGAATGGGCGGGTGGGTCATGGGTGGCTCCCCTCATTTCGTCAATATGACGATAACGGATGGCCCACGGACTGTGCCCGGAGGGGTATGACAAGAGCACTTATGGCAGGTAAATGGTCATAAATCACCCTGTGCCCGCAGGGGATTCCGGTCACCGAAGCGGGGTGCTGCCGAGGGCGCCAGTGGGGTGGATCAGGTGGTCAGGGTGAGGGGGGTGTTGTCGATGAGGCGGGTGGTGCCGACCTTGGCGGCGACCACCAGGACGGCCTCGCCGCGGTGGTCCTCGGGAACGGCGGCGAACGTCGCGGGGTCCACCAGGGCCAGGTAGTCGAGCAGCAGCGGCGGGGTCGCCCGGGCCGCCTCGTCGAGCACGGCACGCGCGGCGCGCAGGATCTCGCCGGGCACGGCCTCGCGGGCGCCCTCGCGCAGAGCCGACGACAGCGCGAGTGCGGTGGCCCGGTCGTCAGCCGACAGGTAGCGGTTGCGGCTGGACAGGGCCAGCCCGTCCGGCTCGCGGAGCGTGGGCGCCCCGACGATCGCGATCGGCAGGTCGAGGTCGGCGACCATGCGGCGGATCAGGGCGAGCTGCTGGGCGTCCTTCTGGCCGAAGACGGCGGTGTCCGGCTGGACGAGGTTGAACAGCTTCATCACGACGGTCAGCACGCCGTCGAAGTGCCCTGGCCGGAACGCGCCCTCGACGACCGTGCCCATGTGCCCCGAGGAGAGGCCCACCTGGCGGCCGGGACGGTACATCTCGTCGGCCGCCGGCGCGAAGACCAGGCCCACCCCCTCGGACGCGCACACCTCCAGGTCGGCCTCGAACGTGCGGGGGTACCGGGAGAAGTCCTCGCCGGGGCCGAACTGCAGCGGGTTGACGAAGATGCTCACCGCGACGTGGCCGGCGTGCTCGCGGGCGAGACGGATCAGCGACCGGTGCCCCTCGTGCAGGGCCCCCATGGTCGGGACCAGGGCCAGCGTCCCGCCGGCATCGGGCCCGCCGTACGCCGCACCGATGCCGAGGGTGGCGCGCGCCGCCAGCAGCTCCGGCCGGTCCCCGGCGACGATCACGTCCACGAATTGCCTCCCAGGGCGTCGAGCAGGCGTTCGGCGGCCTCCGGCTTGAGCAGCCCGGCGGCCAGGGCGCGGTCGGCGGTGAGGCGGGCCAGGGCGACGTAGGCGTCCGCGGCCTCGGGCGCGGCGAGGATGAGCGCGTCCACGTGCTTGCGCACGGTGCCGGCGTCGCCGCGCACGACCGGGCCGGTCAGTCCGGCGAGGCCGAGCCGCAGGACGTTGTCCAGCGCGGCGCCGAGCAGGGGCCCGAGCATGCGTCCCGGGTCCTCGACCCCGATCTTCTTGAGCAGCTCCTGCGACTCCGCGATCAGGGTGACCATGTGGTTGGCGGCCCCGGCGAGTGCGGCGTGGTAGAGCGCGCGGCCCTCGTCGGCGATCCAGACCGGCTCGCCGCCCATCTCGATGACCAGGGCCTCGGCCACCGGCCGCAGCGCCTCGGGCGCGGTGACGCCGAACGAGCAGCCCGCGACGCGGCGCAGGTCGTCGTCGCGGCCGGTGAAGGTCATCACCGGGTGGAGCGCGAAGGGCAGCGCGCCCGCGGCCGAGGCCGGGTCCAGCACGCCCAGGCCGTACGCGCCGCTGGTGTGCGCGAGCATCTTGCCCCGCAGGTCCACCCCGGCCGCGGCGAGCCCGGAGACCAGGCCGGGCAGCACGTCGTCGGGGACGGTGAGCAGGACGAGGTCGGCCCTGCGGATGACGTCGTCGGGCTGGGAGATGTCCACGCCGAGCCGCTCGCGGGCCCGGCGGCGTGAGGCGTCGGAGACCCCGGCCGCCGCGACGACGCGGTGGCCCGCCTGCGCGAGTGCCGCGCCGAGGACGGAACCGACTCGTCCGGCCCCGAGCACCCCGACCGCGAGGCGTCCCGGGCGGTCGCTTGTCTCCATAACGTTCCTGTTCACGCTCGACGAACCAGGCCCAGCTTGCCAGCGTAACGGTCGTGTGGTGACCGGCCGCCGTCCGGCTGCCGGGCGGGCCTTCTCGCACCGCCCGGAAGAATCAAATCCCATATGTACGGCTATGTACGCTGAAATTGGGTTGCCAACTTATCGCGGGCCGGTGCCTTGACAAGAGGCTGTCAGCATGCCGGTCATGGGCTCGGGGCATCCTTGGTAACGTCCACTCCCGTGTGGGTCACGTGGCGGGAGGCCATGCAGCGGGCGCTTTATGGTGAAAACGGGTTCTATATCCGAGAACGCCCCTCAGGTCATTTCCGGACCTCGGTCGCGGCCTCGCCCGCGTTCGCCGACGCGGTGCTGCGCCTGCTGGGCACGGTCGACGCGGCCCTCGGTCACCCCCCGGAGATCGACCTCGTGGACGTCGGCTCGGGCGACGGGCTGCTGGTGACCCAGGTGCTGCGCACGGCGGGCCCCGAGCTGGCCGAGCGGCTGCGCGTCACCGCCGTCGACCTCTCCCCGCCCCCGGCCGACCTCGACAAGGAGGTCACCTGGACCGGCACGCTCCCCGAGACGATCGCCGGGCTCGTGATCGCCAACGAGTGGCTGGACAACGTGCCCCTCGACGTGGCCGAGCAGACGCCGGACGGCCCCCGGCTGGTGCTCGTCGAGCCCGAGACCGGCAGGGAGCGCCTGGGCGGCCCGCCCGGCGCCCGCGACATGGAGTGGCTGGAGCGATGGTGGCCGCTCGGCTCCACGGGGCTGCGCGCGGAGATCGGCCTGCCGCGCGACGAGGCCTGGGCGTCGGTGGTCTCACGGCTTTCGCGCGGCCTCGCGGTGGCGGTGGATTATGCACACCCTGTGGATAACCGGCCGCCCTTCGGGACCCTGACCGGATACCGTGATGGCGCCTGCGTCCCCGCCGTACCCGACAGGTCATGCGATATCACCGCACATGTGGCGCTCGACGCCTGTGCGGCGGCCGGCGAACGGGCCGGAGCGATATCCACAACGTTGTCCACACAGCGAGACGCCTTACGGGGCCTGGGCGTCAGCGGGACCCGGCCGCCGCTGAGCCTGGCCGGCACCGACCCCGGCGGCTACCTCCGCGCGCTCGCCCAGGCCTCGCAGGAGGCCGAGCTGATCGACCCGGCGGGGCTCGGCGGCTTCGGCTGGCTCAGCCAGTGGAAGCGCGGTCAGCCCGTGGACACCTTGAGCGACTCCAGCCCCCGGATGACGTAGTTCGGCTTCCACACGGGGTCCTCGGTGAGCTCCAGCTTGGGGGCCGCCCGCAGCAGCGCGCCGAACGACTCGATGAGCTCCACTCTGGCCAGCGGGGCGCCCAGGCAGAAGTGGATGCCCGCCCCGAACGAGATGTGCGGGTTGTCGCGCCGGCCGACGTCCAGCCGGTCGGGGTCGTCGAAGACCTCGGGGTCGCGGTTGGCCGAGCCGAACAGCAGCGCCACCTCCACGCCCTTCGGGATGTCGACCCCGCCGATGGTGGTGTCCTCAAGGACCCACCGCTCGAACATCTGCAGCGGGGTGTCCCAGCGCATCAGCTCCTCGACGGCGGACGGCAGCAGCGACAGGTCGCCGCGCAGCCGTTCCAGCTCGCCAGGCTCGCGGAACAGCGACCACCAGCCGTTGCCCGTGACGTTGACGGTGGCCTCGTGACCGGCGTTGAGCAGCAGCACGCACGTGCCGATCAGCTCGTCCTCGGTGAGCCGGTCGCCCTCGTCGGCCACCTGGGCCAGCGCGCTGATCAGGTCGTCCCCGGGATCCCGGCGACGCCGGGCCGCCAGCGCGCGCAGGTACTCCGCGAACTCCGAGGCCGCGCGCACGGCCGTGTGCTGGGCCTCCACGGAGGGGCTGAGCTCGTACATTCCGCAGATGTCGCCCGACCACGGGCGGAGCAGGTGCCGGTCCTCCTCGGGCACCCCGAGCATCTCGGCGATCACCGTCACCGGCAGCGGCTCGGCCACCTCGGCGAGCAGGTCCCCGCCGCCGCGCTCGACGAAGCCGCCGACCAGCTCACCGGCGATGCGCCGCACGCGGGGGCGGAGCTCCTCGACCATGCGGGGGGTGAAGGCCTTGGAGACCAGCCGGCGCAGCCGGGTGTGGACGGGCGGCTCCACGTCCAGCATCCCGGCGCGGATCACCCGCCAGAACGGCTCCTGGAAGTCCGGCTCCGGCTCCCTGCCGAACTCCTCGTGCGAGGCGAGGTGCAGGTAGGAGCGGCCGAGGCGGCGGTCGCGCAGCGCCGCGTTGACGTCCCGGTGCCTGGCCACCAGCCACTGGCCGGTCGGCTCGAAGTAGCTGACCGGTTCGGTGTCGCGTAGCTCCCGGTAGACGTCGTACGGGTGGGCCACGAAGTCCGGATTCCACGGGTCGAATCGCACGGACTCATCGTAGGTGGGGTCCTTCACCCCGGCTCACCGCCCTCCCCGATCCGCGACGCCGCCCACCTGGGGGATCAGGGCTGGGGGGTGCCGCCGGGCTCGGGGGACTCCTCGTACCGCTCCCGCAGCTCCACGGGCCGCTGGCGGCCCGCCTTCCTGCGGGCCCGGATGTTGAGCAGCTCGACGCCCAGCGAGAACGCCATGGCGAAGTAGATGTACCCCTTGGAGATGTGCTGCTCGAACCCCTCGGCGATCAGCACGACGCCGATCAGCACCAGGAAGGCCAGGGCCAGCATCTTGATGCTCGGGTACCGCTCGACGAACTCGCTGATCGGCCCGGCCGCGAAGAGCATGACCACCACCGCGACGATCACCGCGGCGATCATCACGCCCAGCTCGTCCACCATCCCGACGGCCGTGATCACCGAGTCCAGGGAGAACACGACGTCGAGCAGCATGATCTGCACGAGCACGGCGGCGAAGGAGGCGCCGACCTTCCCGCTGGAGTGCCCGGACGAGCCCTCCAGGCTGTCCCCGATCTCGAAGGCGCTCTTGCCCAGCAGGAACAGCCCGCCCAGGATCAGGATCAGGTCGCGCCCCGATATCCCGTGGCCGAACAGGTCGAACAGCGGCTCCGTCAGGCGCACCACCCACGACAGCGCCAGCAGCAGGGCGAGGCGGCTCAGCAGCGCCAGCCCGAGGCCGGCCTTGCGCGCCCGGTCCCGCTGCTCCGGAGGCAGCTTGCCCGCCAGGATCGAGATGAAGATGATGTTGTCGATGCCCAGCACGATCTCCAGGGCGACCAGGGTGAAGAACCCGATCCAGATCTCCGGGTTGGTCACCCAGTCCATAATGACTCCTCAACTCCGCCGTACGTCCAGGTCACGGCCCATCGCGTAGCGGCCGGTCCTGGTCCAACGCACGACGGCCCGGCAAAGTTCGCGAGCGGGGCGAACCCCTGGCGCACCCCACCCGAGGTTGCGGAAATGCCGGAGGACTGGGTTATAGTCCCAATAGGTCATGAGTGCCAGCGCCAAGCCCCGGCTCGCTGGCCGGCAACCCTCGCGCTCGCGGCGGGGTGCCCCGGGTGAGGACCAGGTCCGGCGCGATGGGCGCCGGGCAAGCGCGGGCTCCGTCACACCAACGCCATGGCCGGGGTCCCATGACCCTAGGAGGACGGCGTTGTCTGCTCTCACCGCTCTGGAGACCCCTGCCCCGCGCGACCCCGGCACCCCGCGCGACCCCGGATCCCCGCTCGGCCTCGGCACCCCCGGCTCCGGCCTCTCCGCCCTCGGCTCGTCCGGCACGGGCCCGTCCGGCAGTGGCCTGTCCGGTTCCGGCCGGGTTTCCGGGCTCACGGGTCGCGCGGTCCCGCGCGTCCCCGCCGTCCTCGGCGCCGACCTCGAGGTCCCGGTCAGGGGCGGCAGGCTGGTGGCGTACGCCAACCTGGACTACGCGGCGAGCGCGCCCTGTCTGGAGCCGGTGAGCGCCGCCGTCACCGCCGCGCTCCCGGCCTACTCCAGCGTGCACCGCGGCGCCGGGTACGCCTCGCAGCTCACCACCTCGCGCTACGAGCAGGCCCGGCACACCGTGCGGGCGTTCGTCGGCGCCCGGCCCGGTGACGCCGTCGTCTTCACCCGCAACACCACCGACGCGTCGAACCTGCTGGCCCGCTGCCTGCCCGACGGCACCACCGTCGTCGTCTTCGAGACCGAGCACCACGCCTCCCTGCTGCCCTGGTCCGGCGCGGTACGGCTGGCGCCGCCCGCGTTCCCCGGCGAGGCGGTCCGGGCGGCGGACGAGGCCCTGGCGGCCATCGACGGCCCCAAGCTCCTGGTCGTCACCGCCGCCTCCAACGTCACCGGCGAGCTGTGGCCCATCGCCGCGCTCGCCCACATCGCCCACCGGCACGGCGCGCGGATCCTGGTCGACGCCGCGCAGCTCGTCCCGCACCGCCGCCTCAACCTGACCGCGCTCGACCTCGACTACGTGGCCTTCTCCGGGCACAAGCTGTACGCGCCGTTCGGTGCGGGCGCCCTGATCGGCCGGGCCGACTGGCTGGCGCGGGCCGAGCCGTACCTGCGGGGCGGCGGCGCGTCGAAGGCCGTCACCGGCGGCGCGGGGCAGGGCCTGCCGCTGGACGCGGAGTGGAGCGAGGACCCCGAGCAGCGGCACGAGGCCGGCACCCCGAACGTGATCGGCGCCATCGCCCTGGCCGCCGCCTGCGACGCCCTGTCGGCCACCGGCTGGACGGTGCTGGTCAAGGAGGAGGAGCGCCTTCTCCAGCTCCTGCGCGAGGGCCTGGACGCGATCGAGGGCGTGCACGAGCTGTCCCTGTGGGGGCCGGGGCACCCGCGCGTCGGCATCGTCTCGTTCGTCGTCGAGGGCTGGACGGCGCGTGAGGTGGCCGAGACGCTCTCGGCCGACTACGGCATCGGGGTGCGCGACGGCAGGTTCTGCGCCCACCCCTTCGTCAAGCACCTGCTGGAGGGGGTCGGGCAGGCCGCCGACGGCAACTGCGCGGACGGCACCGCGGGCGCCGTCCGTGCGTCCATCGGCATCGGTACGACCGAGGAGCACGTCCGCCGCCTCGTCTCCGCCCTCGCGGATCTCGCCATCCGCCACTGACGTCCCCGCGCCTGATCCCGCCCCGGCGGCCAGGGAAACCGCCTCCCGCCACTGACGTCCCAGCGCCGGATCTTGTCTCCCGGCGCTGACGTGACAGCATGGGCGGTATGACCGAACCTCGCAGCGGGGCGGCGCCCGTCGAGCGCATCGTGGGGATCGGGGCCGGGGCCAAGGAACTGGCCACCGAGGACATGATCCTCAACATCGGCCCCCAGCACCCCTCGACCCACGGTGTGCTGCGCCTCCGGCTGACCGTGGACGGCGAGCGCATCGCGACGGCGGAGCCGATCATCGGCTACATGCACCGCGGCGCCGAGAAGCTGTTCGAGGTCCGGGACTACCGGCAGATCATCGTGCTGGCCAACCGGCACGACTGGCTGTCGGCGTTCGCCAACGAGCTGGGCGTCGTCATCGCGGTGGAGCGCATGCTCGGCATGGAGGTCCCGGTCCGCGCGGTGTGGGCGCGCACCCTGCTCGCCGAGCTGAACCGCGTGCTCAACCACCTGATGTTCCTCGGGTCCTATCCCCTGGAGCTCGGCGCGATCACGCCGCTCTTCTACGCCTTCCGCGAGCGGGAGACCATCCAGGCCGTCATGGAGGAGATCTCCGGCGGGCGGATGCACTACATGTTCAACCGGGTCGGCGGCCTGAAGGAGGACCTGCCGGCCGGGTGGCTCGACCGGGTCGCGCGGGCCGTCGCCGACGTGCGCCGCAGGCTGCCCGACATCGAGAACCTGATCGCCGGCAACGAGATCTTCGTCGCCCGCACGCGCGGGGTCGGGGTGCTCGACCGCGAGACGATCCTGCAGTACGGGGTCAGCGGGCCGATAGCGCGCGCGTCGGGGGTCGACCTCGACCTGCGCCGCGACGAGCCGTACCTCGCCTACGGTGAGCTGCCCGTCAAGGTGGTCACGCGTTCGGCCGGCGACTGCCACGCCCGCTTCGAGGTGCTGCTCGACCAGGTCAAGGTCTCGCTCGACCTCGCGGACGCCTGCGTGGACCGGCTGCGGTCGCTGCCGCGGGGCCCGATCAACCAGCGGCTGCCGAAGGTGCTCAAGGTGCCCGAGGGCCACACCTACGCCTGGACGGAGAGCCCGCTCGGGCTCAACGGGTACTACCTGGTGTCGCGGGGCGAGAAGACGCCGTGGCGGCTCAAGCTGCGCAGCGCGTCGTACAACAACGTGCAGGTGCTCAGGGAGATGCTGCCGGGCCACCTGATCTCCGACATGGTGGCCATCCTCGGCTCGATGTTCTTCGTCGTCGGGGACATCGACAAGTAACGTTTTGGCCTTGTCAGAATGAATCCCACTAGTTGTGTTTAATCACCTGATTCCCGTAAAGAACACCCCTTGCGTAACGGGTTTGGGATTCTGGGACATGGGTGGCTCCTTGCAGCGCGGGGCCCGGCCGCCGGCGGGGCCCCGCTGGTTTTCCCGTCAGGCCGGGGGTTCGTCGTCAGGCCCCTTCGGGACCCGGCAGCAGTGCTCCAGGTACAGGGCGGCGCAGACCAGCACCACGCACGCGACCAGCGACCCGCCGGCCAGGAAGAAGTCCCGCAGCGGGGTCTCCTGGTCGAGCATCGGGATGACGTGGAACACGAAACCGGCGAAAACCCCCGCGAAGGCCGCCCCCACGTACGCCGACGCCTTGGCGAGGGCGGCCAGCCGGGCCACCGCCAGCGGCTCCACCGGCTCGGTGTCGGGCCTGCGCTCGATCCTGGCCTTGGTCATCCACCCGCTGTACCCCTCGCCGACCGCCAGCAGGAGCACGGTCGGGATGGCCGTCCACGGCACGGTGGGCAGATCGGAATAGATCTTCTGCAACAGGGCCCAGGTCATGACCGCGAACGCGACCAGCAGTACGACGAGCACGCCGGGACGGCTCGGCTTCACACGATCATCCTCCTCGTTCCCACGGGCACCCCGGCACCAGGTCAGTCCGGCGGTTGCAGGGCGAGGTCGGGCCGCAGCCGCACGCCCCGCTGGTCGAGGTCGGCGAGCAGCCCGGCGACCGACCCCCGGCCTGGGAGCACCGCGCCCGGATCGGCCTGGGACCAGGGCACCAGCACGAACGCCCGCTCGTGCGCGAGAGGATGCGGGAGCGTGAGCTCGGCCTCACCGGACAGCAGGTCACCGACCATGATCAGGTCGACGTCGAGCGTGCGGGGACCCCACGGTTCGAGGCGGACCCGCCCGAAGGCGGTCTCCACGCTCAGGGCGCGCTCCAGGATCGCCCTAGGGCCGAGGGTCATGGTGCTGCCGACCACCACCGCGTTCAGATACGGACGCTGGTCAGGCGGGCCGCCGACCGGATCGGTCTCGTACACCGGCGACACCGCGGTGAAATCGAGCCCGGGGGCGTCGAACAGCGCGTCGACGGCGCCCTGGAGCGTGTCGAAGCGACGGCCGACGTTGCTGCCGAGCGCCAGGACGACCTTCATTCCCGCCTCCTCGTCACAGTCACGACCACGTCGTCGAAGGGGAGCGGGATCGGCGCGGCGGGCTTGTGCACCTTGACCTCGACCTCCTCGACCAGCTCGTTCACCAGGCACGCGTCCGCCAGGCGGTGGGCCAGGGTCTCGATCAGGTCGACCGGCTCGCCCTCGACGATGGCGGCCAGCCTGACGGCCAGCTCACCGTAGTCGACGGTCTTGGCCAGGTCGTCGCCGGCCGCCGCGGGCGCCGTGTCGAAGAAGAGCGCGGCGTCGACCACGAACTCCTGGCCCAGCTCGCGCTCGGCGGGCAGGCACCCGTGGCGCCCTCGCGCCCGCAGCCCGACCAGCCGCACGCTGTCGCGCGCCACACGCTCACGGGGAAGGGTCATTCCTCGGACTCCTCGTCGTCCTCGCCCTGCAGGACCGGGGAGCCGTGGTGGAACCACAGCCGCCAGCCCGCCGGCGTCCTGACGAAGGTGTTGGTCGCGACCACCCGGCCGGCGGCGAAGGTGGCGTCCTCGGTGTCGGCGGCCGTGAGGATGTTCTCCGCGCAGGTCAGGACCGCGACGTCGCCGATCACCGTGGTGCGGACGTCGGTCAGCACGAACTGGATGTACGGCGTGTTGGCCATGATCAGCGCCCAGGACCTGAGCACCTCGGAGCGCCCGCTCAGCATCGGCCAGCCCGGGTGGACGCACATCGCCACCCGGTCCATGGCGTCCTCGGCCCAGATCTCGGTCATGCGGTCGAGGTCGCCGCCCTCGATCGCGGTGTAGAAAGCCTCGTTGAGCTTCTCTATCTCCGCTGCCGTGGTGCTCATCGAACCTCCTCACCCCCCTGCCAGGCCGCCGCGACCCGGACGGCGTCGGCGTTGGGGCGCACGTGATGCACCCGCACGCACCAGGCGCCCGCGTGGGCGGCCAGGGCGGTGACCGCGAGCGTGGCGTCGTCGGATCCGCTGAACGGCCTCGGCGCGCCGCCGGGATCGGCGAGCAGGCGGCCGAGGAAGCGCTTGCGCGACGCCCCGATGATGATCGGGTAGCCCAGCTCGCCGAGCCTGCCGATGCCGGCCAGCAGCGGCCAGTTGTGCTCGGCGCGCTTGGCGAAGCCGAGACCGGGGTCCAGGACGATCTGGTGCTCGGCCACGCCCTCGGCGAGCACGGTGTCGACCCGCTTGCGCAGCTCCTCGGCGACCTCGGTCACCACGTCGGAGTAGACCGCGCGGTCCTCCATGAGGTGGCTGTGGCCGCGCCAGTGCATCACGACGTAGGGCACGCCGGAGGCCGCGACCACGCGGGGCATCGCCGGATCGGCCAGGCCGCCGCTGACGTCGTTGACCATGCTCGCCCCGGCGTCCACGGCCGCGTCGGCCACCTCGGCCCGCATGGTGTCGACGCTGACCGTCACACCCTCCTGGGACAGGACGCGGATGACGGGCTCGACCCGGCGCAACTCCTCGGTCAGGGAGACCCTGGCCGCGCCCGGGCGGGTGGACTCGCCGCCCACGTCGACGATGTCGGCGCCCTGTTCGACCAGTTCGAGGCCGTGGCGCACCGCGGCGTCGGGGTCGAACCACTCGCCGCCGTCGGAGAAGGAGTCGGGGGTGACGTTGACCACGCCCATGACCAGGCAGCGGCCCTCAGCCGGCAGGCCCGGCACCGTCCATGTGGTCATGGCGTCAAGCCTAGGTGCTCCCCGATGACGATCTGTGCCATGGGTCCGGCTTTGTGGATAACGAATCGGCTCGGCGCGCCGGTGACGTCCGGCGCGCGGAGAGCCCGGCTCGGCGGGGGGTCAGCGGCGGCCGAGGATCAGCGCCATGGCCTCGGCGCGGGTCCGGTCGCTGTCGCGGAAGTCACCCCGGACCGCCGAGGTGATCGTCTTGGCGCCGGGCTTGCGCACCCCTCGCATGGTCATGCAGAGGTGCTCGGCCTCGATCACCACGATGACCCCGCGCGGCGCAAGGACGCCCATCAGGGCGTCGGCGATCTGCGAGGTCATGCGCTCCTGGACCTGCGGGCGCCTGGCGAAGACGTCCACCAGCCTGGCCAGCTTGGACAGGCCGGTGATCTGCCCCTTCTCGTTCGGCACGTACCCGACGTGGGCGACGCCGTGGAAGGGGACCAGGTGGTGCTCGCAGGTGGAGAACACCTCGATGTCCTTGACGAGCACCATCTCGTCGTGGTCGGCGTCGAAGATCGTCGTCAGGACGTCCTCCGGCGTCTGCCCGAGCCCCGCGAACTGCTCCGCGTAGGCACGGGCCACCCGCGCCGGGGTGTCGACCAGGCCGTCCCGGTCCGGATCCTCACCGATCGCGAGAAGGATCTCGCGAACGGCCTTCTCGATCCGGGACGAGTCGACCTTGAGCAGTTTCACGCTCACCTGTCAGGCCTCGTCCTGGGGGGCCGGGTGGTGGTCGTTGAGCACGGCTCCGGGAATCGCCGGGTTGCCCGCCGGAAGCGCGGCGCCGTTGCCGTTGCCCGCGACCTCCTTCGGGGTGAGGATCGGCGGCCGGTCGGAGGGGAGCCGCTTGCCGTACCCGGAGTAGGACGGGCGCTTCTCCCGCACCACGATCGGCGCGAAGATCTCCACCACCTGCTGACGGGACAGCGTCTCCTTCTCCATGAGCTCCAGCACGAGGTTGTCGAGCACGTCGCGGTACTGGACGAGGATCTCCCAGGCCTGGTCGTGCCCGGCCTCGATCAGGCGCCGGACCTCCTCGTCGATCGTGGAGGCGATCTTCTCGGAGTAGTCGCGCTCGTGGCCCATGTCACGGCCGAGGAAGACCTCGCTGTTGCCGCTGCCGAACTTGCGGGCGCCGAGGTGCTCGCTCATGCCGTATTCGGTGACCATGCGTCGAGCGATGGTCGTGGCCTTCTCGATGTCGTTGGCCGCGCCCGTCGTCGGCTCGTGGAACACCAGTTCCTCGGCCGTGCGCCCGCCGAGCAGCATGGCGAGCTGGTCGAGCATCTCCGACCGGGTGGCGAGGAACTTGTCCTCCATGGGAAGGGTCATCGTGTACCCCAGGGCCCGGCCGCGGGACAAGATAGTGATCTTGTGCACCGGGTCGGAGTTGGGCAGCGCGTGGGCGACCAGCGCGTGCCCGCCCTCGTGGTAGGCGATGATCTTCTTTTCCTGGTCGGACATGACCCGGCTCTTGCGCTCCGGGCCCGCCATCACGCGGTCGATGGACTCCTCGAGGGTGCTCATCGTGATGAGCTTCTCGTCCTGGCGGGCGGTCAGCAGCGCGG
Source organism: Sphaerisporangium corydalis (assembly GCF_025506355.1). Classification (GTDB taxonomy): domain Bacteria; phylum Actinomycetota; class Actinomycetes; order Streptosporangiales; family Streptosporangiaceae; genus Sphaerisporangium; species Sphaerisporangium corydalis. The sequence continues at coordinate 34,861 of NZ_JANZYP010000032.1, read as the reverse complement.
CCTCGTTGATCACGTTGGCGAGGTCGGCGCCGGTGAACCCGGGGGTCCGCCGGGCGATGACGTCGAGGTCGACGTCCTGCGCGAACGGCTTGCCCCGCCCGTGGACGCGAAGGATGCCCTTGCGGCCCTCCAGGTCGGGACGGTCGATCACGACCTGGCGGTCGAACCGGCCCGGACGCAGCAGCGCGGGGTCGAGGATGTCGGGCCGGTTGGTCGCCGCGATGAGGATCACGCCGCCCTTGACGTCGAAGCCGTCCATCTCGACCAGAAGCTGGTTCAGCGTCTGCTCACGCTCGTCGTGCCCGCCGCCGAGGCCCGCGCCACGGTGCCGGCCGACGGCGTCGATCTCGTCGATGAAGATGATCGCCGGGGCGTTCGCCTTGGCCTGCTCGAACAGGTCGCGCACCCGGGAGGCGCCGACGCCGACGAACATCTCGACGAAGTCGGAACCGGAGATCGAGTAGAACGGCACGCCCGCCTCGCCCGCGACCGCGCGGGCCAGCAGGGTCTTGCCGGTGCCGGGCGGGCCGTACAGCAGCACGCCCTTGGGGATCTTCGCCCCGATCGCCTGGAACTTGGCCGGGGCCTGGAGGAAGTCCTTGATCTCCTGGAGCTCCTCGATGGCCTCGTCAGCGCCCGCGACGTCGGCGAAGGTGGTCTTGGGGGTGTCCTTGGTGATGAGCTTGGCCCGGGACTTCCCGAAGTTCATGACCCGGGAACCGCCGCCCTGCATCTGGTTCATGATGAACAGGAAGATGAGGACGATGATGACGATCGGGAGGAAGCTCACCAGCAGGCCGACGAGGAAGTTCTCCGTCGGCACGGTGACCTTGTATCCGCCGGGCAGCTTCTTGGCGTTCACCTGGGCCTGGAGCTGCTTCTGGAGCTCCACACCCTGCCCCTGGACCCAGTACGCGTAGAACCGATCCTCACCACCGATCTTCTGGGTGGTCTTGATCTCTATGCGCTGGTCCTTGTCAACGATCACCGCGTTGTCGACAGCGCCGTTCTGAATCTGGCTGATGACGAACGAAGTGTCCTTCTGGGCATAGTTGCTGTTGCCGCTCCAGAATGTGGAGGCGAGGAGGAGCAGCACGACGATGCCCAGGATCCACAGCAGTGGCCCACGTGTAAATCGCTTGAGATCCATCCGATGCGGAACCCCTGCGGGCCCGTCCCTTCCTGAACACGGCCTGACGCCCCGGGCGAGCCCGGGGTTAGCGGCATCCCAAACCGCTCCTACTGACTACCCGGAGGCAGTCGCACCTCCGAGACATCCGAAGGTACACCGGCCGCCGCACGGGGTCACCGCCCCGGCGACACCGGCTTTGTCCTACCAACGTACGTCAGGCGGCCTGGTGTTCCCCACGACGAGACCGAATAACGGCGTATCGCACCAGTTGACGCCCTGGAACTTCGCTCAGGGCTTACTCCGCACCGTAAACATGGCGCGCCAGCGTGCCGATGAAGGGGAGATTCCGGTAGCGCTCGGCATAGTCGAGGCCGTATCCGATCACGAATTCGTTAGGGATGTCGAACCCCACGTATTTCACGTCGATCGGCACCTTCACCGCCTCCGGCTTGCGAAGCAGCGTGCAGATCTCCACTGAGGCGGGGTCGCGCGACCGCAGGTTGTGGATCAGCCACGACAGCGTCAGCCCCGAGTCGATGATGTCCTCGACAACGAGGACGTCCCGTCCGGCGATGTCGGTGTCCAGGTCCTTGAGCGTCCGCACGACGCCCGAGGACTTGGTGCCGGCCCCGTACGACGAGACGGCCATCCAGTCCATCTGGACCTCGATATGGAGCGCGCGCGCGAGATCAGCCATGATCATGACCGCACCCTTGAGCACCCCGACGATCAACAGGTTCCTGCCCGCGTAGTCCGCGTCGATCTGCCCGGCGAGCTCCTTGATCTTCGCCTGAAGTTCTTCCTCGGGGATGAGGACCTTTTCCAGGTCCGTCCCCATGTCGGCTGCGTCCACCTGGGATTTCCTTCATGAGAGGGTGCTGGCGAATATCAGGGTGCCATACCGGCGGACCACTCCGATCCCCCCGGGTAACTCCACCACCCGCTGTCCCCTCCATTCGGTGACCAGGTGCTCGACGTGTTCGATGTGGACGGCCGCCAGCGCCGAGGCGTTCGCGCCCGCCGCCAGCGCGGCCCGCTGGATCACCCGGCGCCGCACCGCGCCGGGCAGGACCTTCAACCCCGCGACGGTCAGCTCCGATCCGAGGCCTCTGACCTGCGCGTACGCCTCGTCGGCCCAGGCGTCGAGCGCGTCGGCGTCGTCTCTGCACAGGCCAGCCGTCCGCGCGAGCGCCTCCTTCACGCCCGGCCCGAGCGCCCGTTCGAGTACGGGCAGCACGTCGTGCCTGACGCGCACCCGGGTGTAGGCGGGGTCGACGTTGTGCGGGTCGTCCCACGGCGTGAGCCCGAGCGCCTCGCACGCGACCCTGGTCGTCGCGCGGGCCACGCCCAGCAGGGGACGCCGGTAGATCCCCGAGGTGCCCGGCATCCCGGCGAGCGACCGGGTGCCGCTGCCGCGTGACAGCCGCATCAGCACCGTCTCGGCCTGGTCGTCGAGAGTGTGCCCGAGGAACACCGCCGCCGCGCCCAGCCGGCCCGCGGCCAGCGAGAGCGCCTCGTACCTGGCGTCCCGGGCGGCGGCCTCGGGACCGCCGGACCTGCCCACGCTCACGGTATGCGCCTCGGCGGGCTCAAGACCGAGCTCGGCGGCCAGCGCCACCACCCCGCGCGCCCGCTCGGCCGAGCCCTCCTGGAGGCCGTGGTCGACGCTCAGGAGCCCGGCGCGGCGCCCCATGCGGGGCGCGGCGAAGCCGAGGCAGGCGGCCAGCGCCAGCGAGTCGGTCCCGCCGCTGCAGGCGACGAGGACGAGGGCGCCGTTCGGCACATCGGCGAGCGAGCGTCGCACGGCGCGGCGGATCTCCGCGACGGCGGGATGCGGTCCCATGCCCCCAGTCTGGTGGGACCGGGGCGGACGCGCCCAGCGGGCTCCCCGGCGCGGCGCGCATCCGAGGGCCGCCCGGCTCACGGAGCGGGCGGCCAAGAAGGGTCAGACCACTACAGAAAGCCCCATACGGGCAGTCAGGCGGGAAGACCCCAGCGAGCAGGCCGGAAGACCCTAGGCGGGCAGGCGGGGAAGACCCTTATGCGGGCAGGCGGGCGCCCACCGGCCCCACCTGCCCGTAGGAGGCCGCTAGACCTGCCCGTTGGCCGACGGGAGCTCCGGGGCGTGGACCACCCGGGCGATCCACCGCTCGGGGTTCTGGATCTCGCCGTGGTCCGGCAGCGTCGTCGGCGAGCCCCACACCCGGTTGAACCCGTCGATGCCCACCTCGTCGACGACCTTGCGGACGAACGCGGAGCCCTCGGCGTACTGCTTCAGCTTCAGCTCGACGCCCAGCAGGCGCCTGATCGTCCGGTCGAACCGGGAGCCGCCCTCCCTGCGGTGCTGGAACTTCGAGCGGATGTCGGCCACCGACGGCACGACCGCGGGCCCGACGGCGTCCATGACGTAGTCGCCGTGCCCCTCGACCAGCGTCATCACGGCGGTCAGCCGTTCGAGGATCGCCCGCTGCTCCGGCGTCTGGATCGCGTCGATGAGGTTGCCCTCGCCGCCCTTGATCGCGTCGGCGACGGCGTCGGAGGCGGCGCGCATGCGGTCGAGCATGGTGCCGAGGTCCAGGTCGGAGGCCAGCAGGAACTCGGTCATCTGCGCCCGGACGTACTCCCGCAGCCACGGCACGCCGGTGAACTGCACCCGGTGGGTCTCCTCGTGCAGGCACACCCACAGCCGGAAGTCGCGGGGGTTCACGCCGAGCTCGCGCTCGGTGTGCACGATGTTGGGCGCGACGAGGGTGAGCCGTCCCGTGGCCGCGCGCCCGCTCGGGTCCGGCGGCAGGAACAGTTCGTACTGCCCGAGCACGCGCGTCGCGAGGAAGGCCAGCACGGCGCCGACCTCGACACCGGTCACGCGGGAGCCGACGGCCCCCACGATCGCGGGGATCTGCGCGCGCCGCGAGTCCATGCGGTCGGTCAGAGGTTCAAGGACGACGCGGAAGCCCTCGACGTTGGCGCGGATCCACCCCGGGCGGTCCACGACGGTGGCCTCCTCGGGCTCGGCCGCCCCGTCGATGCGGGCGAACTCCTGCACGTGCCCCTCGGCTTCGCGCGAGAGCCGCCTGAGCTCGGTGACGGCATGCCTGGCCTCCTCACGGCTCACCTGAGGCCCTGGTCGGACAAGGCGGATACCGGTAGTAACGGCCAGATCCCAGTCGATCACCTGCATGTTCACCACCGTACGTCGTGCGGTCCGGTTATGAGCAACCGCACCTGGAGACCAGCGCGGCCAGCCGGTCGAGCGCCGCCACGGCCCCCTGCGGATCAGGCACGTTGTCGGCCATGAACGCGAAGGCCACCAACCGGCCGTTGGCCGTCCTGGCGAGACCCGTCAGGGTGTTCACCCCGTTGAGCGTGCCCGTTTTGGCCCGTACCACTCCCGCTGCGACCTTTGTGTCCTGCTTGGCGTACCGGTGGCCGAGCGTGCCGGAGAACCCGGCGATGGGCAGCCCACTGATCACGGAACGCAGATTGGGGCCGGCGGGCGAGGCGGAGTAGGCGATCAGGCGGGCGAGCGCGGTGGGGGTGATCCGGTTGCGGGTGGACAGCCCGCTGCCGTCGTAGACGACGACCCCGTCGCCGACCCCGAGCTTCTTGAGCGTCCCCTGGACCGCCTGCGAGACGCCGGCGAAGGTGCCGGGCCTGCCCTCCTTGACCGCGACGAGGTGGGCGAGCGCCTCGGCGACGTCGTTGTCGCTCTCCGTCAGCATGTGCTCGACCAGCTCGTACACCGGCGGCGACTCCACCCTGGCGATCTCCGTGGCGCCCCCGGCCGCGCGGGCCCGCCTGACCGACTTGCCGGTCCTGACGCCGTACTTGCCGAGCAGCGACGCGAAGGCCTCGGCCGTCGACCGGGGCGGGTCGGCGTACCGGGCCGAGGCGGACGGGTTCTGGCGGCCCTCGTCGATCGTCAGGGCCGTCACCGGGGCCACGCTGCCCTCCGGCACGTACCCCGGCTTCCAGCCGGGCGCGGTGCGCGCGCCGGTGAACAGCGAGTCGTCGTAGCCGACGGCGACGGAGGTGACGCCCTCGGCCTTGAGCGCCTTGGCGGTGCGGGCGGCGAGCGTCGCGAGCGAGGCGAACCTCGGGTAGTCGCCGGACACCTTGGCCCTGGGCCCGGCGAGCGTCGGGTCGCCGCCGCCGACCAGGGTGAGCGTGCCGGCCTTGGACCGCACGACGCGCGTCGCGAGCTTGGCGTCGGGCCCGAGCGCGGTCAGCGCGGCGACGGCCGTCGCGACCTTGGTGGTGGAGGCGGGCGTGATGCCGACGTCGGCCTTGCTGCCGAACAGGGTCGCCCCTCCGGAGATGTCGACCACCACCGCGCCGACGCTGTCACCCAGTGAGGAGTCGCCCAGCGCGCGGGCCAGCTTGGCCGCTAAAGTACCCCTTCCCGGGGGCGATCCGTCCGGGGCCGGCCCGAGGACCGGTCCCGAGGTCACTACGGCGACGGGAGACCGGGTGGGCGTGGCGGTCCCGGCGGACGGCGTCGCGGCGACACCGCCCAGCCCTCCGCCCCCCGCGAGGGTGTACGCGCCCACGGAGCAGACGAACGCCTGAAGCAGGGCGAGGGTCGCCACCGCGACCGCCCGCTCGCGCCGCACCACCTCACCGACCTCTTTCCAACATGCGTCATCCTGGATATACGCCTACGAGACATTAACGCCCGCCCCGGAGTGCCGGGGGGGCTTGAGCGGAGGAACCGCAGTGGAGTTCGACGTTGTCGTTGAGATCCCTAAGGGACAACGCAACAAGTACGAGGTTGATCACAAGACGGGCCGGATCCGGCTGGACCGCCTGCTTTTCACCTCCACGCAGTACCCCGCGGACTACGGTTTCATCGAGGACACCCTGGGAGAGGACGGCGACCCGCTCGACGCGCTCGTCCTTCTCCAGGAACCGACCTTCCCCGGCTGCCTGATCAGCTGCCGGGCCGTCGGGATGTTCAGGATGACCGACGAGAAGGGCGGCGACGACAAGGTCCTCTGCGTCCCCGCCACCGACCCCCGCATGGAGCATATCCGCGACATCCACCACGTCCCCGAGTTCGACCGTCTGGAGATCCAGCACTTCTTCGAGGTCTACAAGGACCTGGAGCCCGGAAAGTCCGTCGAGGGCGCCAACTGGGTCGGCCGGGTGGAGGCCGAGATCGAGATCCACCGCTCGATCAAACGCCATCTCGACCACATCGAGACCGACGAGGGCGAGGGACCGGCCACGGGCCACCACCGCTGACCCCCGGCGGCACCATGGGCGGCGGCGAACGTCACACCGCCGCCCGGTCGCGGGGGCGGACCACCCCCACCAGGTGCGGACGCCAGATCGAGGCGACGCGGACCACGTCCCCGGTCCGGGGGGCGTGGACCATCAGCCCGCCGCCGATGTAGATGCCGACGTGGCGGATGGCGGCGGGGTCGCGGCCGCGGTGGCCGAAGAACAGCAGGTCGCCGCGGCGCACCGCGTCCAGGGAGATCTTCGGGCCCGAGGTCCACTGCGTGCCGGTCCAGTGGGACAGGCCGACCCCGGCCCGCTGCCACGCCCGCATGGTCAGGCCCGAGCAGTCGTAGGCGCGCGGCCCCGCGGCGGCCCAGGTGTACGGCTTCCCGAGCTGGGTCAGCGCCCAGTCGGCCGCGAGGTCGCCGAGCCGCGTGCCGGTCCCCGCGGTCCCGGCCGGCCGCTGCCCGGCCGGCGGGGCGGGCGTCCAGTGGTTCCCCCCGAAGGGCCGGGGGCCGGTCTGCGCCCACACCGCCGGGGCGCCCGTCAGCGCGCAAGCGAGGACGATCATCACGACGGCCGTACGACGACGCGCCTCCTGCGGCATGCGCACCCCCTCCGCTCACCGGCCCGAGGAGGGGAACACCGCCCTCGGGCAGGGTCCGGGTGGTCTCGCACCGTCCAATCCACAGGCTTCCCCGTGGTCACATCGCGCACACGCCCGTCGTCGCTTTGTGTGATCAGAGGCGGAGCAGGCGGACCATCCACGGGCGGACGCCGGCCGGCGGCGGGAGCGGGCCCCGGGGGTAGGTGAACACGGGGGCCTCGCGGCCGTACGCGGCGCCCAGCTCGGCCGCCTTGCACCAGTCGGTGATCGTGCGGCTGGCCGCCCAGGCGACGCCGAGCGCCGGGCGCGCCTCGGCGTGCCGCTCCCAGATGCGGGTGAGCGTCACGGTCGCCTGGGCGGCGGTGAACCCGTCGTCGGGGTAGGCGGTGCCGGCCAGGTAGGGCGCGGTGACCTGGCCGGCGAAGCGGGTGCCGAGCACCCAGGTCCAGTTCGCGACCACCAGGCCGAGCGCGGCGTCGGGCACCCCGGCGGCCTCTGCGTACATGAGGTGCTGCCGGGGGCCGGTGAGACGGCGTCCCGGCCAGAGCCAGGCGTGGTCGCCGGGGACCCGGCCGTGTGCCAGCCACGACAGCACGGCCAGGCTCCTGGCGGTCTGCAGGCGGCACAGGTCGAGCACGTCCCGCAGCATGCGCGGCCCGGGGTCGAGCCACACCGGCCAGTCCGCGTGGTGGACGCGGGGCACCAGGCCGGTCACCTCGGGCGCCACCGGGCCGGGGAACACCCTGCGCCCGAGGTGGGGATCGTCACGGACGGTGAACACGAGCCCCCGTGGCCGCCGGCGTCTCCGGCGCCGCCTCGGGACCCTGACCGGCCGTCGGGCCTCCCGAGCCACCGGACGCCGGACTTCCCGTGCCACCGGACCTGGAGCTTCCCGTGCCGGTAGCCCCCGGGCTTCCCGTATCGGTGGACCCCGGGTTTCCCGTGTCAGGAGCCGCCGGGTCTCCCGTGGCGGTGGGCGCCGCTGTGCCCCCGTTCCCCTTCCCGTTCCCGGACGGCCCGTGGCCGGACGCACGGCGGGCGTGGTGCCGGGCCGGGGGCGGCGCCGAGGGCGGGCCCTCGGAGGGCGCGGACGCCGAAGGGGCGGGCGTGCCGGGAGGAGAGGGGTCGGGGGGGTCCGGGGGGGGGGGGGGGGGGGGCGGGGGGGGGGGGCGGGGGGGGCGGGGGGGGGGCACGGGGCCGTGCTGGTGGCTCACCGTCGGGCTCGGCACGGCGGACGGCCGCCCGCTCGGCGCCGGGGACGGCGGGGCGGGCGCCGTGGGCGGGGCGACCCCGCTGGGCGCGGGCGTCGCCGTCGGGGAGGCCGGCGGCGAGGCGACCCTGCTCGGGACCGGCACGGACGCGGCGGGCGACGGCGCCGGCAGGCGCGCGGGCGCGGCGGACGCGTTCCGGCCGGGCCGCGCGACGGCGACCGGCACCGGGACGGCGGACCCGGGAGCCGCCGCGGGGGCCGTCAGGGCGGTGCCGCGAGGCTCGGGCACCTTCTCGTGCTCGGCCAGGCGGCGCCCGGTGGGTTCGGGCGGCGCCGGGGTGCCGCCGGCGCCGGAGGCCGGGGCCGGCGGGAAGGCGGCGCCGAACGCGCTCTGCGAGAGCGGGTCGTCCACCTCGCGCAGCGAGGCGGCCAGGATTATGGCGGCGGTGACGATCGCGACCGCCGCCACAGCGCCCGCAAGAGCCTGAGGCCATCGCCGATGCCCTTTGGCCGGCCGAGCGGGAAACCCGGCGCCGTCGAGCAACCCCGTCCGACGCGCGACGAACCGCCGGTAGGGGACCAGCTCGGGGTCGATGAAGCAGCTCATCACCCGCACGCGCAGGGTCTCGGGCAGCACGGGCCAGGGCAGCAGGCCGAAGACCTTGGCCGGGGAGACCTGCCGCTCCAGGTGGGGCGCGCAGGTGTCGCAGCCGGCGGCGTGCGTGAGCAGCGCCTCCCGCGTCTCACCGTCGAGCCCGCCGGGGAGCCCCGCGAGGATCTCCGCCCGTTCCTCGCAGTCGCGGGGGGAGTCGCGCGCGAGGATCTCGGCGGTGACCAGGTCCTGGAGGTGGGCGGCGGACGCGGCGCGCAGCCGGTCCGCCTCCTCGCCGGTGGTCCCGAGCACGGCGGCCAGCTCGTCCTCGGGGATGGCGTGCCGGGTGAGCAGGTCGAGGATCTCCCGCTCGTCGTCCGGCAGGGCGCCGACAGCGTTCACGGCGACCACCCGCAGGTCGCCGTCGCCCGTCTCCGGCACCGGGGTGGTCGGCCTCGTCGCGTCGACGTCGGGCGGCGGGGCCGGCCGCCTGCGCAGGCTCTCGCCCCGCGCCAGCGCGTAGAGCCAGACGCGCAGCCGCTCGGGGTCGGCGAGGGCGTGGACGTGCGCCTCCGCGGCGATCAAGGTGTCACGCAGCGCGACCTGCGCGCTGTCGGAGCTTTCGAGCAGGGCCCAGGCGTATCTGTAGATGCTCTCGGCGTAGGAGTCGTAGAGGGCAGCGAGGGCACCAGGATCGCGGGCCCGGAGTGCCTCGACCAGGACGCTGTCATTCATGTAACCGACAGTAAAGGCTCGGTAACTGCTCGCTCCACCGTTTCCCGGACAATGACCGGCGTTGTATTAATACCGTAATGAAAGCCAGCAAGATTGTTTACCAGCGCCGCCGACCATATGCTCATCTAATTCGACATATCACCATTGATGGGCGCGGCAGGGGAAGCACAGGTGACAGAGGTGGCGGACTCCCCCTTTTTCCGACGCGCTTGCGCGGCCGATAATCGCGGGGCCACCGTTTCACAAAATCCCGCATTTCGCATGACCCGCCCGCTCACCGCCGGGCGATGAGCGCTGCACGGCGGCTGGGCGGTGAGCGACGGGCGGTGAGCGACGGGCGGTGAGCGACGGGCGGTGGGTGACCGGTGGTCGGTGGGCGACCGAGCGGGCGGTGGGCGGGGCGAACGGTCACGCCACGGCGTGCAGCCCCGCCTCCGCGCAACCGCGCACCAGGGGCGCGAGGCCGAAGGCCTCCACGGGTCCCACCGCTCCGGTGGCCCCGACTCCGTCCGTCGCGGCGGTGATGGCGGCCCACGCCAGCGCACGCGCGGTGAAGTCGTACGGGTCGCCGCCGTGCATCTCCACCGAGGCGAGCCTCCTGCCGCCCCGGTCATAGGCCTCGGCCACGATCTGCATCGAGACCCCCTCACCCCGGGACGCGGCGGGCTCGTCCCGGGCCGCCGTGGGGTCCTCACGGACCGCCGACCGGATCACCCGGTCGGCGAGCGCGTGCGTGACCCGCTTGGCGCCGGGCACCGCCGCGATGTAGGGCGTGGCCCGGGACAGCACCCCCGCGGCCCGGGTCAGCGCGCCGAGCCAGCCCAGGTACACGTTGACCTCGCTGAGCCCCGAATGCGTGCGCGGCAGGGCGAAATGCTCGGACGCCCCCACCGACAGCCCATGCCTGCGGTCGCCGTCCACGGTGAAGACCCTGGTGCGCCCGTGGTCGCGGAGAATGCGGCCGTCCCTGAATCCGTACATCGGTTCCAGGACCATTCCGAGCGCCGAGGCCCGGGTTCCCGCACTGGCCCGGCGAGCGGCATTACCTTGTACAAAATATCCAATATCCACTCGGACCGCCTCGGGGCCCGCCTTCTCCAGCGCGAGCGAGGCCGCGACGTTCCCCGGCACGTAGTCGTATCCGAAAGCGGTGAGCAGCGTCGTGCCCGACGCCGCGGCGGCCGGCCCGTACCGCTGGAAGATCCGCCGGATGAACGTCTGCTCGCCCGTGGAGTCGAGATAGACCCCGCCCGCCTCGATCGCCGCCTCCACGGCGGGCTCCCCCCACCGGGCGAACGGCCCCACGGTGGAGATCAGCACGTTGCCCGGCTCGATCAGCCGCCTGAGCGTCGCGGGACGGTTGACGTCGGCGACCGCGGTCCGCAGCTCGACCGGCAGCGACGACGCCAGCGCCTCCAGCCGCGCCGGATCACGCCCGGCCAGCAGAGGGTGGGCGCCGCGGGCCAGAAGCGCCTCGACGGTGAGCCGGCCGGTGAACCCGGTGGCGCCGAAGAGAACAATCCGGGGGGATGTCATGTACGTACCGTAACCCGCCGGTGATTTCAAGATCCATAGAGGGGCGGGCCGGTCGCCACCGGTAGTGGGAATCGTCAGCCCGGCGCTCACGGACGGCGGTCGACCGGCATCGCCTGGTACCCGCGGTCCCTGGCGAACGGCGGCGTCTTCGGTCTGTCGGTGCTGGGCGGCAGCGCCCCGCTCATCGCGAGCTCCTCGTACGGCCGGCCGCTGGAACCCCAGGTCCGCGCGGTGATGTCCGCGTGCGCCACCGGCCCCGTGCCGTTCAGGCTGTCCACGGTGAGGACGAACCTGCGTGGCGAGCCCGCCCGCACGTCGTCCACGTAGGTGCTGGCCCCGCCGACGAGCCGCCCGGCCCTGTCGCGCAGCAGCGCCGTCACCACCAGGCTGGTCGCCGCCTTCTGGTACGGGTTCCCGACCGCGCCGGTCACCAGGTAGGACCCGTTGCCCAGCTTCTCGGTGTTGGACGCCGAGATCGGGAAGGGCACGAACGCCGACGGGATCCGCCCCGCCCGCCGCCACTGGGCCGGCTTGTAGGCCACCTTCACGTCGACCGGCTTGGACGAGGCCATGGCCTGGCCGGTGAACTTGAGCGAACCGGCCGGGGGCACGGCGTCCAGAGGCTGCTCCATGCGGACGACCTCCTTGCCGGCCGCGTCGCGCCCGACGATGGTCGCGGCGATGTTCTCGCCGAAGTACCACCGGTTCGGGTTGCTGATCACACCGGCCCAGGTCACCACGAAACCGCCGGTCCCCTGGGTGACCGTCGACGTCTGCTCCTTGATCACGAGCGGTTTGAGCGCCTGCTTCGGCTGCTGCTCGCCGCCGCACCCGGTCAGGAGCGACGCCGCCGCGGCCACTCCGAGCCCGAGTGCGAGTGCTGTCGTGTTTCGACTACGCTGGGTCACAAAGCCGTCATAACCCGGTTAGTCGGCGGCGATTCCTCCGACACGCGCGCGGCGTACGGAACCTTTAACGGCCATATGCCTGCGCCCGGTGTGTCCGCGCGCCGGCCGCGGACACGGGCGCGGCCCGCGCTCAGCGTTCGCGGACCACCCGCGCCTCGTCCCACACCGGCTGCGGCGCCTCGTACACCCGGCCGTCGGCGCCGAAGACGAGGTAGCGGTCGAAGTCGGCCGCGAACCAGCGGTCGTGGGTGACCGCCAGCACCGTGCCCGCGAACTGGTCCAAGCCCTCCTGCAGCGCCTCCGCGCTGGCGAGGTCGAGGTTGTCGGTCGGCTCGTCGAGCAGCAGCAGCGTCGCGCCGGACAGCTCCAGCAGCAGGATCTGCAGCCGGGCCTGCTGGCCGCCGGACAGCGTCTCGAAGCGCTGCTCGGCGATGCTTCCCGCGAGCTCGTACCGCGCCAGCGCCTTCATCGCCTCGTTCTTCAGCCGGGCGTGCTCGGTCATGACGATCTCGCAGGGCGTGCGCCCCTGGAGCTCCGGCCGCGCGTGCGTCTGGGCGAAGTGCCCGGGGACGACCCGAGCCCCGAGCCGCGCGACACCGGTGTGCCGGACCTCCTCACCCGCGACGAGCCGCAGGAAGTGGGACTTGCCCGACCCGTTGGACCCGAGCACGGCGACCCGCTCCCCGTACCAGATCTCCAGGTCGAACGGCCGCATCAGGCCGGTGAGCTCCAGGCCCTCGCAGATCACCGCCCGCTTGCCCGTGCGGCCGCCGCGCAGCCGCATGGTGATCATCTGGTCCTTCGGCGCCACCTCGGGCGGCCCGGCCTCCTCGAACCGCCGCAGGCGGGTCTGGGCGGCGTGGTAGGCCGGTGCCATGCCGTCGTTGTACATGGCCTTCTGCTTGAGCATGACGACCAGGCGCTTGATCTTGTCGTGCTCCTCGTCCCAGCGGCGGCGCAGCTCGTCCAGGCGCTCGTTGCGCTCTCTGCGGGCCACCGCGTAGGTGGTGAAACCGCCGCCGTGGATCCACACGTTGCCGGACTCGACGGTGACGATGCGGTCGGCGGCGTTGGCCAGGAGCTGCCGGTCGTGGGAGACGAGCAGGACCGTCTTCGAGGTCTCCCTGAGCGCCTGTTCGAGCCAGAGCTTGCCCGGTACGTCCAGGTAGTTGTCGGGCTCGTCCAGCAGGAGGGTCTGGTCGGGCCCGCGCAGCAGCGCCTCCAGCACCAGCCGCTTCTGCTCGCCGCCCGACAGGGTGTTGACCTCGCGGTACTTCACGTTGTCGTACGGCGCGCCGAGCGCGGCGATCGTGCAGGTGTCCCAGAGCACCTCGATGTCGTAGCCGCCGGCGTCGGTGTAGTCCGTGATCGCCTGGGCGTAGCGCATCTGGGTCTTCTCGTCGTCGCGCTCCATCATGGCGAGCTCGGACTCCTCCAGCCGCCGCGCCGACTCGCGCACCCGCTGGGGCGCGACCGACAGCAACAGGTCGTGGACGGTGCGGTCGTCGCGGATGCTGCCGATGAACTGGCGCATGATGCCGAGCCCGCCGGAGCTGGCGACGCTGCCCTCGACCGGCCGCACGTCGCCCGCGATCAGGCGCATGAGCGTGGTCTTGCCCGCGCCGTTCGGCCCGACCAGGGCCGCCTTGACGCCCTCCCCGACGCGGAAGGAGACCTCGTTCAGCAACGGGCGGCCATCCGGCAGTACATACGTCAGACGGCCGACCTCGACATGCGACACGACGATCCTCTCCCAACCTTCTCGCGGAGGTTACCTACTGCGAGCGCCCTTCCGCACCTGGATATCCGGGCGCCCGCAGGCCGTCGAAGAGGATCGCCAGGGCACGGACGCGCACGTCAGGGTCGTTCGCGGCGTACCCCGCCGTGCGCGAGGCGCCGACCATCAGCGCCAGCAGTTCGGGCACGCGGACGTCGCCGCGCACCTCCCCCGCCCGCTGGGCGCGGTCCAGCAGGACGGCCAGCGCGGCGCGCAGGCGCCGCGCGATGACGGCCGTCGCCGCCGTCACGTCGACACCGGCCTCGGCCAGCACGTCGGCGTACAGGTTCTTGGTGTTCGACCGCTCCACCACGCGGGTGAAGAACCCGAAGAACGCGCCGCCCGCGTCGGGGGCGGTGGCCAGCGCCTCCGCCTGGTCGGCCAGCGCGCGCAGGACGTCGACCAGGACGGCCGCGAGCAGCGCCTCCTTGGTCGGGAAGTGCCGGAAGACCGTGCCGATGCCGACCCCGGCCTCGCGGGCGACCTCTTCGGTGGACGCCGCGACGCCCCTGGCCGCGAAGACGGCGCCTGCCGCCTCCAGCACCCGCGCCCGGTTGCGCCTGGCGTCGGCCCGCAACGGCTTACCCGCCTCGGGCTCCGGCATCATGCGGCCGATCATAATTCGCTTTCGTCACCGCGCGGTGACGGCTAAGGTGCTGCCATGACCTGGCGACAATGATCTTCACCTGAGTCGAGATTGGCGCGCAGGCTCTATGCCTACGCGTTCTCGCAGGACTTCGTCCTGCTGTACCCCGTCTACGCGGTGCTGTTCGCCGACACGGGGCTGTCCACCGCCGAGATCTCCTCGCTGTTCGTGATCTGGTCGGTCACGGCCATCGCGCTGGAGGTGCCCTCGGGCCTGTGGGCCGACGTCTTCTCCCGCAGGCGTCTGCTGGTGGTCGCCCCTGTCCTGTGCTCGGCGGGCTTCGCCACCTGGACGTTCTTCCCGTCCTACCTCGCCTTCGCGATCGGCTTCATGCTGTGGGGCGCGGGCGGCGCGCTGCGCTCGGGCACCCTTCAGGCGCTCGTGTACGAGGAACTGGACCGGGTGGGCGCCGCGGAGTCGTACGCGCGGCTCATGGGCAGGTCCGAGGCGGTCGGCATGACGGCCGTGATGGTGGCGTCCGCGGTGGCCGCCCCGGTCCTCGCGGCCGGCGGCTACCTGGCGCTCGGCGTCGCCAGCGTCGCCGTGCCCCTGCTCGGGTCGCTCGCCGGATGGACGTTCCCCGAGTCCCGTGCCCCCCAGGAGCACGAGGACGGCTTCGTGAAGGTGCTCCGGGAGGGCATCGCGGAGGTGCGGCGTTCGCCCCGGGTCCGTAGCGCGCTCGTGCTCGTCACGGCGATCTCCAGCACCGGCGCCCTGGACGAGTACATCCCCCTGCTCGCCGAGGCGACCGGCGTCGACGCGTCCACGGTCCCGCTGCTCGTCCTCCTGGTCACCATCGGGTCCGCCATCGGCGGATGGCTCGCCGGGCGCGGCACCCGCTGGGCCGCGCCGGTGCTGGCCGCCGCCGCCGTCCTGCTGGCCGTGGGCGCGGTGGGCGGCAGCCCGTGGGGGATGACGCTGGTCGCCGCCGCCTACGGCGCCTTCCAGTGGGCGATGACCGCCGCCGAGACCCGGCTGCAGGAACGGATCACCGACGCGGCCCGGGCCACGGTGACGTCCATGGCCGGCTTCGGCACCGACGTGGCGGCGGTGCTCATCTACGCGGCGTACGGCCTGGCGTCCGAGCGGGCCGGGCCGGGGCCGCTGTTCGGGCTGGCCGCCGTTCCCTACCTCGGCATCGCCCTGGCACTGTGGCTTTCCGGACGGCGAGGCGGTGACCAGGGACGATGACGGCACGGCCCTGGCCTGGAGCGGGTGTGACCCGGCCACCGAGGTGACCGTAAGGTGGTGATGGGACGATCTCCGACGGAGTTCGGACACCCTTGTCCGACGGAGTTCGGACACCTTGGGAGAGTCACGGTGGAAGACGACGATCACATCCCGGTGGGCGACGCCCTGGCCGGGCTCGCCGTACCGGCGCTGCCGGAGGGCTGGACCGCCCTGGGCGCGATCATCCTGGTCAAGTGCTTCGACGACGAGGGCCGTTCGTCGTGGGCGTTCCGGCGCACCGACGGCCTGAACGACGAGGAGCTGCTCGGCGCCCTGATGGTGCGCACCGACCTGCTGCGCCGCGAGTTGTACGAGGCCTACACCGGCGAGGACGAGGAGTGACGCCCGGCCCCGGCCGGGGGACGCCGGCGGGTCAGGGGGCCACGCCGAGCAGCACGCGATGGTGCTTCGGGGTCTCGATCTCGTCGAGCAGGGCGACGGCCAGGTCCGCGTAGGAGAACGGCCCCGCGCCGCCGCCGGGCGGCAGCTCGCCGACGGCGGTCCGGTATCTCCCCGTAGGAGGCACGTCGTCGGTCAGGACGACCGGCGGCGGGGCGACCACCACCCAGTCCAGCCCGGTCTCCGCCGCGCGGAAGGTCTCCAGCTCGGACACGTGCCCGAGGGAGAACACCCGGGCGTCCTCGGGGAAGCCGGGCGCGTCCATGACCCGCACCCCCGGTGCGGTCTCCAGCGTCGTGCCGATGCCCACCGCCAGCAGCCGGCCGACCTCCGCCCGCGCCAGGCCGTCCAGCAGGGCGCGGGCCGCGCCCACGAAGAACTCCTCGGAGGACATGTCGCTCTGGTAGGCGGCGTTGATCGCCACGTCGTGGCCCCGCGCGACCTCGGCCACGCTGCCGGCCCGCGTGACGTCGCCGGTCACCACCGTGACGCCGTCGCCGGCCAGGTCCTGGTGCCGCGCAGGGTCGCGGACGACCGCGCTCACCTGGTGCCCCCGCGCGACCGCCTCGGCGACCGCGCGGCGGCCCGCCCTGCCGCCCGCGCCGAACACAACGATCTTGATCATGGATGCTCCGTCCGACATGGCCGGGACGTCGTCGCCCGGCCGATGTCGCAGACGGTATTCCCGGGGGTGCCGGTTCCCGCAACGGTAGTCACGCACCCCCGCGAGAGCGCGTCACCCCTAGGGGATGATCTCCATCTGGGCCATCATCCCGATGGACGAGTGCTCCAGATAGTGGCAGTGGTACACGTACTTGCCCAGGTAGTCGCGGAAGGTGGCCTGGAGCTTCAGCGACCCGCCCGGCGGCAGCCTGACCGTGTCCTTGAGCCCCGCGTCATGCTGCGGGGGCGCCGCGCCGTTCCGCTCCAGCACCCTGAACTGGACGAGGTGCATGTGGAACGTGTGGTCGATGGCGAAGGTGTCGGCGTTGACGACGTTCCAGATCTCCGTGCTGCCCCGCTTGATCTGGAAGTCGACCCGGGCGGGGTCGAACGGCCTGCCGTTGACCAGGCCGATGGGGTCGGCGGTCAGGTCGAAGCTCAGCGCCACGTCGCGGGTGACCGTCGGGGTCGGGAGCGCGGGGAGCGGGCGCAGCTGGTCGGGCACCCGGCTGGTGTCGACGGCGCGCCGCACGACGTCGAAGCGGAGGATCGGGTCGCTGCCGTTGGACAGCACGAGCTGCGTGCCGATCGGGTAGCGGGCGAAGTCCACGACGATCTCGGCCCGCTCGGCTGAGGCGAGCTGCATCTCGGTGACCGGCACCGGAGCCGGCAGCAGGCCGCCGTCCGAGGCGATCTTCGTCATCGTCTCGCCGCCGAGGTTGAGCTGGAAGACGTGCTCGTTGGACCCGTTGAGCAGCCGGAACCGGTACTTGCGCGCGGCGACGGGGAAGTAGGGCTGCGCCTTGCCGTTGGCCAGGATCGTCGTGCGGTTCGCCGGGTCGTCGAAGAAGATCAGCTCGCCGTTGGCGTCGAACTCCACGTCCCTGAGCAGGATCGGCACGTCGTAGGCGCCGGAGGGCAGGTTGAGCCGCCGCTCGCTGTCGTCCTCGATCAGGTAGAAGCCCTGCAAGCCGCGGTAGACGTGCTCGGCCTCCATGTGGTGGCTGTGGTCGTGGTACCACAGCGTCGCGCCCTGCTGGGTGTTCGGGTAGTCGTACACCCGCGCCTGGCCGGGCTGGATCACGTCCATGGGGTGGCCGTCGCTGACCGACGGCACGTGGCCGCCGTGCAGGTGGACGTTCGCCGGCATGTCGAGCTGGTTCTGGTACATGATCTTCACGCGGCGGTTCGTCTTGGCCCGGATGGTGGGCCCGAGGAACCGGCCGCCGTACGTGAGCACCGGCGTCTGGACGCCGGGCAGGATCTCGGCCGTCCCGGCCTTGATCGGGATCTTGTAGATGTCGACGTCCAGGCCCGACTGCACCGGCTGGAGGGTCGGGAGGATCGGCATCTGCGTGGAGAACGGGGCCAGGGCCGGCCGTACGCCGGTGCCCGCCGTCCGCGCGCCCAGGTGGTAGCCCTTGTGCGGAAGCTCGCCGTCGTTCGCGCCGACCGGGGTCAGCTTCGTGAACGGCAGCAGCATCGCCCCGCCCGCGGTCGCGCCGAGCGCCAGTAATCGTCGTCGGTTCAGCATCGGTTCCCCAATCAACGCGGGGCCGGGGTCATGCCCCCACACCCCCGGCCAGGTATTCGCCTATTCGCCGACCAAAAACGTCGCACTCGCCCGGCGCGCGTGTCATCCGCTCGATTGCTCATTCACATCGGCACCGTCGTCACGTGACCGGAATTTCGCGCGCCGTTCAATGGATTTTCCCCTTTGGGTGCCGGTGCGGGTCAACCCCTGACACGGGCGGCACCGCCGACCCCTATCGTGGCGTTTCCCCGGCCCTTTCGCCGCCATGTCATTGACACAGACCAACCGGGCTGATAACCGTGATGTCCATTTGGACGGTGGAGGCGCAGGACGTGCGCCATCGGCCCTGCCGGCCGCCGATCAGTGCCCTGTCCAGCGCGTTCACCGGCGGCTCCACGCGCCTGCGGCGGCGTCGCGCCGTTAGGGGTTGCAGGCGGATGACCGGGCCGATTAACGTGTGCGGGAACCCCCAGAACAAATGCTTTGAACGCCCGGCGGAGCGGCCAATGGCGTCACCCGCGCCCGCCGATCCTACGGGATTCAATTAGTTATCGGCACGGGCGCCGGTGTCCGGCGATTCGGCCCCCGGCGCGATATTCGAAACCGTGTACCGGTAAGTGTCCACCCGGGCGCCGGTGCCGGGCGACAATGAGAGCAGGCATCGGTTCGGGTGCCGCGAACGCGTGGAGGGCGACATGGAGGACTTCGGCATCACGGGAGCGCGGGTCGACCTGGACACCACGGTCGACCTGCCGCCCGAGCGGCTGTGGGACCTCATCACGGCCGTACCCCGGATCAGCGAGTGGAGCCCGGAGTGCGAGCACGCGGCCTGGCTCGGCCCCGACGACGCGCTGGAGGAAGGCGTTCGCTTCAAGGGGACCAACCGCCGCGAGGGACGGGTCTGGACGGTGACCTGCGTGGTCACCGAGGTGGACTCCCCGCGCGCGTTCGCGTGGTCGGTGCTCGACCGCGACGAGAACCTCGACCGCCCGTCCTCCCGCTGGCGGTACGACCTGGAGCCCGGAGACGCCCCGGGCCAGACCCGGGTCCGGCACAGCTTCGTCCACGGCCCCGGCATGAGCGGGCTGCGCGAGATGATCGCGGGCAACCCCGAGATCGCCTCGATCATCCTCGACGTCCGGCTCGGCGAACTGCGCAAGCACATGACCCAGACCCTGGACGCGATGACGGCCCGCTGACCCCTCCCGGCCCGGCGCCACCGGCGTCGTGACGCCCGCATGTTTTCCGTGACGTGGACGCGCTTTCCGTCACATGGGAAGGGCTCTCCGAATCGGTTCGGAGGGCCTTTCGCCTTGTCCGGCGAGGGATCCCGTTCCGACCTGAAACTTTCACCTGACGGCAAGGCACGCCAGGCGGCCCCGCCTGCGGCTATTGCCCGTGGGGCCGTCCTCGCCGGTCCTGGCCCTTCTGGGACCGGCGGCGGCTCCCTACCATCCGGAGAAGCGGTGGGAGCGCTCCCACCTAACCGGAACGGGAGTACCTCATGGCTCGCACTAGGCCCTTGATCGCGGCGATCGCCGCGACGGCCGCCGTAGTGGCAACAGGGGCGGCCATCTTCATGTCACCGACCGCCCAGGCCGCCGACTCCGCCTTCTACGTCGATCCTCAGACCAACGCGGCCAAATGGGTGGCCGCCAACCCCGGCGACAGCCGGACCGCCGTGATCAGGGACCGGATCGCGGCCGTCCCCCAGGGCCGGTGGTTCGCCAGTTACAACCCCACCACCGTGCGCTCCCAGGTCGACGCCTACGTCGGCGCGGCCGCGTCGGCGGGCAAGATCCCGATCATGGTGGTGTACGAGATGCCGAACCGCGACTGCGGCGGCGCCAGCGCGGGCGGCGCCCCGAACCACTCGTCGTACCGCGCGTGGATCGACGAGATCGCGGCCGGCCTGGGAGGCCGCCCGGCCACCATCGTCCTCGAACCGGACGCGCTCGCGATCATGACGAATTGCATGAACTCCAGCGAGCAGGCCGAGGTGAAGGCCTCCATGGCCTACGCGGGCAAGAAGTTCCGGGGCACCTCCTCGCAGGTCAAGGTCTACTTCGACATCGGCCACGACGCCTGGCTGTCCGCCTCGGAGGCCGCCTCCCGGCTGAACGGCGCGGACGTCGCCAACAGCGCGGACGGCATCGCCGTCAACACCTCGAACTACCGGGCCACCCCTGGCCTGGTGTCGTACGCCAAGAGCATCATCTCCGCGACCGGCGTCTCCCGGCTGCACGCCGTCATCGACACCAGCCGCAACGGCAACGGCCCCGCCGGAAGCGAGTGGTGCGACCCCGGGGGACGGGCCACGGGCATCTGGAGCACGACCGCCACCGGTGACGCCGCGATCGACGCGTTCCTCTGGGTGAAGCCGCCCGGCGAATCGGACGGCTGCATCGGCCCGGCCGGCCAGTTCGTGCCGCAGCGGGCCTACGACCTGGCCATCGCCGCGCCGCAGCCCACCGTCACCCCGACGCCCACCGTCACCCCGACCCCCACGGTCACCCCGACCCCGACGGTCACGCCCACGCCGACCCCCACGGCCGGTCTCGCGTGCACGGCGACCTACAAGATCACCAACCAGTGGCAGGGCGGCTTCCAGGGCGAGGTCTCGGTGAAGAACACCGGCTCGGTCCCCACCAAGGGCTGGCGGGTCCAGTGGACGCTCAGCGGCCAGATCTCCCAGTTGTGGAACGGCGCCCTCACCACCAGCGGGAGCAATATCACCGTCACGAACCTGAACTGGAACGGCGCCCTGGCGTCCGGGGCGGCGACCACCTTCGGCTTCACCGGCACGGGAGCGGGCACCGCCTCGGCCCTGACCTGCGCCCCGTCCTGACCCGCACCCCGTCCTGACCCGCGGCCTCCGCGCGACGCCCACGCGTCACGCCTCGCATCCCGCGTCCCGCGTTCTCGCGGCCCGCGTCGCGCGGAGGCCCTGGTCGCTCAGCGCGTCAGCAGTCGCAGATGAAGCCGTAGATCCCCCAGGCTCCCTTGATGATGAGCTGGTACTTGTTCCCGTACAGTCCGTAAACCCCGTCCCGGAAGTTGGTGTTCGGCGACACCTTGCCCGATCCGACACGGACGCCGGTGTCGCGGTCCCACACCTCCCAGTTGGCGATGGAACTGCCGGTGTCGATGCCGATCCACACGCGGTTGAGCGTGTGGTTGGCGGGCGTGTAACCACTGGCGCACTTACCCGAGAACAGGTCAGGGCGGCAGGTGTTCGTGACGGCGTTTGCGGGCTGGGTCGTCGCGGTCACAGCGGCCAGCGCGACGGCCAGCGTCAGGAAAGCCTTGGCGGCTCTGCGCACGATTCCTCCGGGGGGTTGGAGCCGACTTCGAAACGCCCGCAAGTCTTCCATCGGCCGTCCGCCGAGTACAGCTTTCAGGCAGGCTCAAACCCGCTTATCGGTCAGATGATCGTCGCCGCTTAGCGGCCACGACCCCGGCGGCGAGGGCGCAGAGGACGACGAGCAGGAGCAGCAGCGTCCAGGGGACGGTCCAGGCGTGCGCCGTCGTCTCGACCCCGGCGAGCAGGGCGACCGAGTTCGCCGCGTCGGTGACCAGCGGGACCAGGGTGACCGTCCCCGTCGCCCTCAGCGCGGGCACCACCCCGTGTACCGGCACGGAGACCTTCCAGGTGTCGCCGGGGAGGAGCTGGGGCGAGTCGCCGATCCGGCCCGCGCCGCCACTGGCACTCCCGAAGAGGCTGGAGACCGACACCGACTGCCGGGCGGCGAGGATCGCGTTGCCCGTGTTGCGGATCGTGTACGTGACGGTGGCGTCGCCCTTCCCGAAGGGGTTGGCCGTGCCCGAGTAGCGCACGCGCAGGTCCTCCACCGACAGGTCCGGCCTGAGTTCGCCACCGACGCGCAGGCGGATCCGGATGCCGAGGCGCCGGCCCGCGCCGGTGCCGTCCGCCGCGCTGGTCGAGGTGACGATGCCGCCCATGTACTCGCCGGGCGCGGCGTCGGCCGGGAGGGTGACCATGAACGGCACCTCGGCCGACCCGCCGGGCCGGACCGTCACGTCGGGCCGGTCCGCGCGGACCCAGGCGCCCACCCGCTTCGACGTCACGTCCTTGGTGACCAGGTCGAGCCCGCCTCCCTCGTCGGTGAACCCGTCGGCGGCGTACACGGCGAGGCGCAGCGGCGTGGTGCCGTGGTTGACGACCACGAGACCGTCCTCGATCCGCCCGCCCGGGTCGAGGGTGTAGCTGTAGTTCTGCCGGTCGGACCCGAAGTCGTTGGCGGCCGTCGAGATCGCCCAGGAGGCGTCGCCGTCCGCCGCGGCGGGCCCGGCCCCCATTCCGAGGAGGCCGAACAGCACCACCACGGTGGCGAGGGCTCCGGCTGCTGTGGTCGTGAACGGTCTGGGCGGGCGCATCTGGTGTTCCTCGGGCGGTCGCGGGTGGGACGGGATGTGCGGTGGCGTGGGATGTCCGGTGGGGCGGTCGTGGGTGGGGCGGGATGTGCGGTGGCGTGGGATGTCCGGTGGGGCGGTCGTGGGTGGGGCGGGATGTGCGGTGGGGGGGGCCCCCCGCGGGGCCCACCCCACCCCGTGGCGGGCCGGCACGGGGGGGGGGGGGGGCGGGGGGGGGGGTGGGGGGGGGGGGGGGTTTGGGGGGGGGGGGGGCCACCCGGCGGTGCCCACCCCACCAGGTGGCGGGCCGGATCGGCTCGGCGTGATGAGGCCGGGCCTCTCCGGCGCCGCCCTCGGCCGGCTACTGCAGCCAGGCGGCCTCGGCCGCGGCCGGCTTGTGGTCGTCGCCCTTGCCGTCGTGACCCCAGCCGCCGTGGCCGTCGTCGTCATGGCCGTCATGACCGTCGTGGCCGTGACCGTCGTCCGACGGGCGGATCACCACCTTGTCGACGGCGGAACCAACGGGCCGGGCGGCGCTGGCGCCGCTGTCCGGGCCGCACCACGACACCTTGCCCAGCTCCACCGCGGCGTTGGGCGCGGCGCAGGTGCCGCTGCGCAGGTCCTCGACGATGAGCTTGTCGTCACGCACCTGGACCCTGACGTAGGTCCTGACGTGCTCCTGGCTCTCGACCGAGTTGGCCCAGTGGCTCTTGGGGTTCAGCGGGTCGGGACCGTAGTTCGGGTCCTGGGTGGTGTCAGGAGCGGTGAGGTCGTAGTACTTCGAGCCCGACGCGGAGTTCGCCGTCACGTAGATGACGCCGCCGGGACCCTGCTCCACCTGCGCGGCACCGGGCCGCTCGTTCTTGTTCGCCTTCTTGCCGTTCTTGATCACGTAGCTGCGGGAGTAGCTGTGGTCGTGACCCTGCAGGACCAGGTCGACGCCGAGCTTGGAGAAGGCGGTCGGGAAGTCCTGGCGGCGCTGCTGGTTGTCGGCGTCGTTCGCGTGATCGGCCGGCGAGTAGATCGAGTGGTGGTACACGAGCACGGTGTACTTGGCGTGGCCGCCGTGCCTCTTGACGACATCGGTGATGAAGCCGATGTGCGCGGCGTCGGCGCCGGTGGCGTAGGCGTTACTGTTGATGTCGATGAACAGCGTGTCCTTGTAGAGGTACCAGTAGTCACCGCCCGACCGGGTGGCCGCGTCGCCGTTGTAGTACGGCGCGGAACGGTCGGTGTTCGGCGTCCAGAAGTGCTGCTCGTACGCCTTGCCGCCGACGTCGTGGTTGCCGATCGTGGCGGCCCACGGGTACTGGCGCAGCTTGTCGGGCGCGAGGAACGCGTCCCACTGCGTCTCGGTGTTGGCGGCCTCGACCTGGTCGCCGCCCGAGACCAGCAGTTCGGCCTTCGGGTTGGCGGTGAGGGCGACGTTCACGGTGTCCGCCCAGCCGGCGCCGTCCTTGGCCACGTCGCCGGACGAGCCGATCTGCGGGTCGCCGAAGAACAGGAAGTCGAAGTCGCCCTTGAAGTCCCGGGTCCTGAAGGAGTAGGTCGAGGACCAGCCGCCCTCGGCGCCGACGCGGTAGGAGTACGCGGTGTTCTTCTTCAGGCCGTCGATCGTGGCGTGGCCGTTGAAGCCGCCGTTGACCGTGTTCGCGGCGACGGTGGCCGAGTAGGTGGCCGTGTGCCGGGGGAACCTGCCGTGCTCGAGCTTGGAGGTCGGCACGACCTGGACCACCTGCGCGGTGCCGGCCGCGGAGTACCAGGACACGACGCGCTGCGACTCGGTCGCGCCCACGCCGAGGATGATGGCGGTCGGCGGCGTGCCCGCGGTGGCGTGAGCCGCCGTCGCAAGGCCGCCGGCGAACACCGCGGTGAGGCCCATGACGGCCGCGGTGGCGCCCACGGCCACCCGGCGTCGGACCGGCCCGAGGCGCCGATTGTCGAACTTCATCGGATTTCCGTCCATTTGATGAGTAAAAAGAACATTTGTCACGGTTTCGGAGGCCGGTGGCGGCAAGGTGAACGTGAGACAGGCACGTCGTTGCGCTTGCCGGAAGAGGTGATGTGAGCTCAGGTCCCGAGCACCCGCTGCGCGAACCACACCAGGCCCATCACCGCCACCCCCGCCGCGATCACCCCGGTCGACCACAGCCCGGCCGGCCTGCGGCGGCGCAGCAGCGCGAGCAGCGGGAAGACCACGATGATGATCGTCAGTTGGACGGCCTCGATGCCCACGTTGAAGACGAGCAGCGACCACAGCAGCGTCCACGAGAACGCCTGGTCGATGCCCAGCGCCGCGGCGAAGCCGAGTCCGTGCACCAGGCCGAAGCAGAAGACCACCGCGAGCCGCGCCCAGCCCGCCGCGTCCAGGCCGAGACGACCGCCGCCGGCCGTGTCGAGATCCGTGGCGTGCGATCGGCGCCGCCAGATCCGCCACAGGTGCCAGCCCGCGACGACCGCGATCGAGAGGGCGATGACCGGTTCGACGACCGGCGCGGGCACCCGCACCAGACCGAGGGCGGCGAGGATGAAGGTCACCGAATGGGCCAGCGTGAAGGTCGTCGCCGCCAGCACGATCTCGCGCAGGCGGCGGGACCCCGCGATGAGCGCCAGCAGGAACAGGATGTGGTCCAGCCCGGTGAGCAGGTGCTCGGCCCCGAGGCGGAAGAACTGCCAGAACCGCTGCGCCCAGGTCTGCCGCGTGGAGAACGACCGGTGCCCGGCGTCGAGGGCGGCGCTCCCGGCCGTCAGGTCGAGGTCGTAGGTGACCACCGTCTTGCTGTCGCGCACGTACTTCTCGGAGTCGGGGAACAGCCCGCTGCGCACCTCGTGCTCCTCGGCGGACGCCGGGCACCGGTAGTCGAGGGCCAGCCGCGCGTACGGGACGTCCTCGCGTTCCTCGATCGTGAAGTGGCCGTCCTGGACGGGGACGCACGTCCGGCCCTCGGCCGTCACGGCGAAACGCCTGGTCACGTACGCGAGCACCGAGGCGGCATGGGCGTCGAGGGCGGCGGCCTGCCTGGTCGCGTCACCGGCCTCGAACGCGGCGGTGCCCTCCCGGAAGAGCGGATCGTCCTTCTCGAAGTCGGCGGCGGAGACGACGAGCAGGTCGTACTCCAGGCCCAGCTCGGACCGGACGTGCCCGGCCCCTGGCGAGGTGAGGCCGACGTACACGGTCGAGGTGAACCCGTGGGCGAGGGCGGGCGCGGTGCCGAGCAGGACGGCCACGACCACGGCCACGACGGCGGCCAGGGCACCGGCACGACGTCGGGCGACGTGGGACATGTGACTCCTTGGGGTTGATGTCCTAATCTGCTGGGCCCAGGTGAACGAACGGCGGCCCGCGCGCGAACCGGCGGCGAACCACGTCCGGCGGACGTCACTCCTGCCGTGAACTGCGCGAACGATGCGGTAGGAAGTAGGCGCACGGTTTCCCGCCACTCCGAAGGACGATCTCCATGCGCTGTCGACTCCTGCCGGCCGGCGCGCTGGCCGCGGCGGTCGCGGCCGCCGTACTGGTCAGCGGATGCGGCTCCGGCGACGACTGGTCCGGGGCGCACGCGAAGCCCACCGCCGTCGGCACCCTCGGCCCGGGGTTCTCCGACCCCGCCGGATCACCCGCCCCGGAGGCGACGATCACCCCGCGCCCCGGCTCGTGGGACGGGGTCCGTCCCTCGGAGGGCTACCGCGTGGTGCTGCTCACCGCCGGGAAGGACCCGCAGACCCGGACGCTGGTGAACGCCGTGACAGATTGGGCGAAGGAGACGCACGCCAGCCTCAAGACGGTCACGGCCACGGCGCCGGACCAGTTCGTCCCGGGCATCAGCCAGGCGATCGCCCTGGCGCCCGACCTCATCATCAGCGCGGGCAACGACCTCGTCGACCCCCTGGCCCTGGTCACCCCCAGCCACCTCGGCCAGAAGTTCCTCGTGGTCGGCGCCGAGCTCGGCGAGCCCACGGCGAACGTCACCGCCGCCGACTGGACCGGTGCGTCGTTCCGCGGCGAGGGCCTCGGCATGTCCTCGGGGTACGATCCCGCCACCTTCACCCCCGAGCGCGCCGGCCGCGCCGTCCGGGCCGGGGTCGCGGCCGTGCTCAACGGCCTCACCGGTATCGTGATCTGGCTCGACTAAGGCGCGGCACCCTCGGGGGTAAGGTGACCAAGATCGTGAACGCCGGCGAAGGGTTCCCGCGTGACTGACAGGGCCGACCGTTACCTCTACCTGGCGCGCCACGGCGAGGCGTCGCCGGACGAGAGCACCCTGACGGAGAACGGCCGCCGTCAGGCCGTGCTGCTCGGGAAGAGACTCCAGGGCATACCGTTCGCGGCCGTCCACCACGGCCCCGCCGCCCGGGCGACGCTCACCGCGCGGCTGGCCGGCGAGCAGCTGGACGGGGTCCCCGCGTACGTCTCGGACGCCGCCGGAGACTACGTCCCCTACTTTCCGAAAAGGGAGGAGCTGTCGCCGGAGTTCGCCGATCGGGTGCTCGGCTACCTCGACCCGTTCACGCCGGAAGAACGCGAACAGGGCCCGCTGCTCGCCCGTGAGGCCCTGGAACGGTTCACCGGCCCGGTGGACGGCGCCGAGCCGCGCCACGAGCTGGTCGTCACCCACAACTTCCTGATCGGGTGGCTCGTCCGGGCCGCGCAGGACGCCCCAGAATGGCGCTGGTTCGGCCTCAACCACTGCAACGCGGCCCTGACCGTCATCCGATACTCCCCCGGTCGGCCGTCGTCCGTCCTGTTCTACAACGACATGGGGCACCTGCCCGCCGAGCTGAGGTGGACGGGCTTCCCACCCGAACTGCGACTGTGACGCGGCCGGGGCCTACAGGCGCGCGCGCAGCAGGTTGGGGTCGGTGCCCGTGGTGTAGGCGGCGCTGAGCACGTACACCTCGTCGCCGAGCAGCGCGATCGAGGTGGGGTTCTGAAGCCCGTCGGCGGCGTCCAGGACGGTGGCGACGGTGCCGTCCGGCCGGATGCGCACGACCGTGTTGGGGGCGTCGAGGGCGGCGAGGATCTCGTCGCCACGGCCGGTGAACGCGAAATCGTCGATGCCGACCATGCCTGACGCCTTGACCTGCGGCGTTCCTGCACGGTTTCCGGGGCCGATCGGGATGCGCAGGAGGGTGCCCCGGTCGAGGTTGGTCACCCACAGCGCGCCACGGTGGACTTTCGCGCCGTTGGCTCCGAGGAAGCCGGTCGAGGCGAGTTCGGGAGCGGTGGACCACGCGGTGGGTGTGCCGCCGGCAACGGGGACGGTCCACACGGTGCCGAGCACCGAGTCGGTGATGTAGAGCCGATCGCCGTGCTCGTCCAGCGCCAGGCCGTTGGGCAGGCCGTTCGCGGGCAGCGCGGCGATGCGCTGGGGGGCCCGCCCTGGGCGCAGCCGCCACAACCCCGTCAGATCGGCCGTGCCGGTGGCGTACAGCACGTAAACGGTGCCGTCCGAGGTACGGACGATGCCGGTGGTCAAGGGGAAGCCGAGGGCCGGCGTGCCGGTTCCGCCGCCGGCGGGCGCGGGCAGCGTCGCCAGGACGCGCGTCGTGCCCCGGGGGCCGACCTGGGCCACCTGGCGGCCGGCGGCGAAGGTGACCTGCGCGGTACCTTCGGGCAGCACGGTGATGTTCTCCGGCAGCTGGCCCGCGGCCAGGTCGAAATGGGCGGCGATCCGCACATCCTTCAGCGGCCCCCGGGTGGTCGCCGCGCCGGCCGGCACGGCAACTGCCAGGGCGGCGGCGGCCAGAACCGCCGACATGGTGATATTTACGCTTCGCTTGGACATGGTTCCTCACTGTTCTCGGGCATACGGGTTCTTGGGCATACGGGTTTTCGGGCATAGGGGTTTTGGGCATACGGCAGCCTCGGCGCGCCCGGCGCCGTCAGCCGATGAAGGGGCTCAGATCAGGCGGGGCGGACTTCGGCGCCGGGGCGCGGCCGGGCCGCCTCCCGCGACGCGGTCACATGGGCGAGCAAGGTCAGGGCCGTCGCGGAGGGGGAACCGGGGTCGGCCGTGGCCACCACCAGGACCGGACCGTCTCCCTGCGGGCTCCGCAGCGTCTGCTGGGTGACCGTCAGCGTCCCGACCATGGGGTGGCGCATCTCGTAGTCGGCGACGTCGCAGGCCAGGACCCGGTGATCGGCCCACATCGCGGCGAACTCCGTGCTGCGCATGGTCAGCTCGCCGATCAGCCCGGCCAGCAGCGGATCGCCCGGGTACCGCCCGGCCGTCAGGCGCAGGTTGCCCACCACGGCCCTGGCCTTGGCGGGCCAGTCGGCGTACAGGTCACGGGTGTGCGCGTCGAGGAACACCAGCCTGGCCATGTTCGGCCGCCGTGCCGGGTCGCCGGGACCATCCGGATCGAGATGGCCGGCGAACAGCCCGTGACCTTGACGGTTCCAGGCCAGGACGTCAGTGCGGCGGCCGACCACGATGGCGGGTGTGGTCTCGAAGGCCGCCAGCAGGGCGGTGGTCGCCGGGGTGACGCGTTCGGCACGCGGCCGGCCCGCGGCTCCGTCCCGTCTCGGCGCACGGGCCAGGGCGTGCAGATGGGCACGCTCTGACTCGTCCAGCCGCAGGGCACCCGCTATGGCGTCGAGCACCTCGGGCGAGGCGTTGTGCGACTGACCCTGCTCCAGGCGGGCGTAGTACGGCGCGCTGATGCCCGCGAGCATCGCGAGCTCCTCCCGCCGCAGCCCCGGCACCCGGCGCCGCTCGCCGTACGTCCGGAGCCCGACCTCCTCGGGCCGCAGGAGACCCCGGCGCGCCTGGAGGAAGTCGGCGAGATGCCCGTGCTTGCTCATGGATCCGAGTATGCGCGCCACCACCGAACCGCGCCTCACCCCGTCAGGGTAAGGCTCGCCGTCACCTCAGCCGGAGGGCGTGGCGCACCTCCATCAGGGCGAACCCGAGAAGGTTGAGCCCCTGCCACATCTCCGGCCGCCCGGCCCGCTCGTCGTCGGCCGCCATCCCGATGCCCCAGACGCGGTCCATCGGGCTCGCCTCCACCAGCACCCGCTCACCGGTACCGAGCAGGAACCCCCGCAGATCGGCATGCTCGCCGAACTTGGCGAGGTTGCCCCGGACCACCAGGTCGAAGCGGGCCGCCGCCCACGCCTCCTCCTCGAAGCCCGCCACCCGCCGTCCGAGGTCCTTGGCCTGTTTCGGGTGACCGGCCGCCACGATCGCGGCAACCGGCCGCTGTGAGGGTTCAGGACCTGGCGTCGTCCCACGTCGCGCTGCTGAGGAAGTAGGTGTCGTAGAGCTCCTGCACGTCAGCAGGCTCTCCGGCGGCACCTCTGTACGGAATTGCGCTAGCAGTGCTAGATACGAGAGCGAAACTAGAATACCGTAGACGACAACACTAGCGGCGCTAGAATGAAGGTCATGTCCGTCCAGACGCGCCGGGAGCGCGAGCGAGCAGAGCGGGAACGGCTGATCGTCACGGCCGCGCGCGAACTGGCCGAAACAGAGGGCTGGGACGCGGTGACCACGCGCCGGCTGGCCGAGGAGATCGAGTACAGCCAGCCGGTCCTCTACAGCCACTTCAAGGGCAAGGACGCCATCATGGCGGCGGTGGCGGTGGACGGCTTCGCCGACATCGCCGCGAGCATGCGCGCGGCACGCACGTCGGCGACCGGCCCGCACCAGGCCCTGGCCGACGTCGGCGCGGCCTACGCCGACTTCGCCACCCGGCGGCCCGCGCTGTACGACGCGATGTTCACCCACGCCGTCGACCTGCCGTTCGCCACCACCGAGGCGCCGCTCGCACTCCAGGAAGCCTTCGGCCAGCTCCGCGAGGCCATGCGGCCGCTGGCGGGAGACGACGACCTGGAGGCGCTCACCGAGACATTCTGGGGCGGCCTGCACGGACTCGTCACGCTGATGCGCAGCGGCAGGCTGCGACCCGAGGGCCGCGAAGGACGCCTGACGCTGCTGCTCGACCGCTTCTCCCACCGGCCCGCCGGCGACGGACCCCCCAACGTCGTCCGCTAGGCGTACCGCCGCCGTCCGCCAGATGTCCCGCCCACAGAGGTCAGGCACCCGGCCGATCACTTAGTGAACAAGGACCTCCGGGCCCTCGCACATCGAATCGTGAACGTAGTAGTCCCCCGGCCTGGTCTGGCCACCTGCCCGTCGAACCCTCACCCCGAGCAAGCAAACGCATGCTTGACGATCAGCGGAATCCGCGATCTCTTAGGTGAAGCGGCCGGGCCCCATGGAGATCTTGACGCCATCCGCGCGGCATGCTGAGATCTCAATATCCGTTATTTCATGCTTGTTTAGTAGGAAATGGGGCGGTTGTGAGGGTTCTCCGGCGGGTGGCCGCGATGGCCGCGCTCCTGGTCAGCGCGGTCGGCATCCAGGTCGTCCAGGGCGGAACGGCGCAGGCGGCCCTGCCCACCGCCGCCGTCGCGTTAGGCGACAGCTTCGTCAGCGGGGAGGGCGTGGGGGACTACCAGCCCGTCGTCGACGCCTCAGGGACCGCGCAGTCCTTCCCCGGCTGGTCGGCGGACAACAGCAACGCCTACTTCTGCCACCGCTCGGCGAACGCCTCCTTGTTCAAGGCGACACTCCCCGGCATCCAGGACCGCTACAACCTCGCGTGCTCCGGCGGTCAGCCCGCCGACATCGCCAACCCCTCAAGCGCCCGCGCCCACGGCCGCTCCGTCGCCTCGCAGCTCGACCAGTTGCGTGCCGTCGCCCAGACCCACGACATCGACGTCGTCCTCATCGGCCTCGGCTCCAACAACTCCCAGTTCACCTTCGGCGACGTGGCCACGGTGTGCGCCAACCGCTTCATCGCCGACGCCTGGACGGGCTGGTGGGAGTTCTGGGCCTACCTGGGCGGCGACGTGCCGCAGGAGCCCTGCACCGTCTCCGACCTGGCCTCCGACGCCGAGGTCGCCGCCGCCACCACCGAGACCACCGCCGCGCTGCGCCAGGTCCTCGACACCCTCGCCCAGGTGGACGCCGACGGCGTCCACCGCGTGGTCCTGCAGACCTACACCAACCCGCTGCCGCTCGACGTCGCCCCGCAGTACCGGGACGAGGACGACCGCACCGACACCCGCGACAAGTTCCGCGCCCTCGGCGCCGAGCGGTACGCCGCCGGCTGCCCGATCCACCGCGCGAGCCTCGCCCCCGGGCACGTGTTCTCCCAGAACCTCGGCACCCTGGTCAAGAACGCCTACACCACCCTGGCGGCCGAGCGCCCGACAGCCGACCTGCGCGTGCTGGACGTCCAGAAGGCCTTCGACGGTGCCCGGCTCTGCGAGAACCCCGGCAGCCCGGCGGGCGCGCTCGCCACACCGGTCCGAGTGCAGGACGGGCCGAGCGGCACGCCCATCACCAGCCTGTCCGGCTGGGACAAGATCGGCATCCAGCGCGCGGCGAACACCTGCGTCACCTATTTCCAGACCTGCCAGGAAGCCTGGCACCCCAACGCCGCGGGCCACGCCGTCCTCGGCCAATGCCTCTCCGGCGCCCTCACCGCCACCCCCCGCACGATCATCACCTGCGCCCGCAACCCAAACGGCACCCTCACCATCTCCTGACCCCTCACCAGCGCGCGCCCCACCCCGGGGCGCGCGTCTCTGGGACACGTCAACCGAGGTCCAGGTGCAACTCACCGCCGAAACTCTTCGCGAGCACTGATCCCGACTCGAACGCGAACTCCGCTCCGACACCATCGGAAGGATCGTCGGGGTCGAACCATGCCTCGACACCTACGAGCAGCTCGCCCACATACCGGGCGAAGGGCACCGTGCCAGGAGCGGGGACGATCTCGACACGGGCTCCGAGATCGTCCATCGTGTACCCCTGCCCCGGCTCCGCCGGGGTGATCCGAAACGACCAGTCAGCGCCCACGTCGACACCGATGGTCAAATGCTCCAGATGGAGCCACACATCGGTGACTTCAGGCGCGTCGTCCCGATAGATGTACTGGGCGACGGTGACGCTCACCAACCGGCGCCGGGTGAGCGTGGAGAGATTCACCGTCGCCGTCACACCGATTCCATCGGCCGGGTCTCCCCGAACTCGCTGGTGTTGTCCGCCCGGGCGGGAAGCAGCAGTGCGGTGATGACCACGGCCACGGACAGCACGGCGCCGATGATGAAGGCCAGGCGCATGCCGCCGAGGTTGGCGAGGGCCTCGGTGGCCCCCTCGGCCCTCAGGGCGGCGGCGCGCGCGCCCATGACGGTGATCACGAGCGCGGTGCCGATGGCCGCGGAGACCTGTTGCAGCGTGCTCAGGATCGAGCTGGCGTGGGAGTAGAGCCTCGGCGGAACCGCTCCGAGCCCGAGGGTGAACACCGGGGTGAAGGTCGCGGCCAGGCTCACCATCAGCAGCGCGTGCAGACCGAGGAGCTGCCAGAACGGCATGGTCATCGAGACCTGGGTGAAGCCGGTGAGCGCCAGCGTGATCCCGATCGCCCCGGGGATGACCAGGATCCTGCCGCCGAACCGGTCGAACATGCGGCCTACGGTCGGACCGAGCAGCCCCATCGCGAGACCGCCCGGCATCACGAGGAGCCCGGTCTGCAGGGCACTGAGCCCGCGGATGTTCTGCAGATACAGCGGCAGCAAGATCATCGAGCCGAGCATCGCCATGAAGGACACCGACATCAGGATCAGCGCGACCGTGTAGGTGCGGTAGCGCAGGGTGCGCAGGTCCAGCAGCGGAATGTCGCGCTTCTGCAGCGACAGCTGGCGGACGACGAAGACGACGATGGCGGCCAGACCGGCGGCCACGATCGCGCCGGCGACGCTGACATCGCCGCCCTCGAACCGGCTGAGCCCGTAGACCAGCCCGCCGAAGCCGAAAGCCGCGGTCACGACGCTCAACCAGTCGATGGTGCTGAACTCGGGCTCTCCGACGTTCTTGAGCTGCTTCAGTCCGCGCCATGTGATCACCCCGGCGATGGGGAGCACCACGGCGAACAGCAGCCGCCAGGACCCGAAGTTGAGGATGACCCCCGAGACCGTCGGCCCCATGGCGGGCGCGACCGAGATGGCCAGGGAGACGTTGCCCATCACCCGGCCCCGGTCCTCCTCAGGCACCACCTGCATGAGCGTGGTCATCAGCAGCGGCATCATCACGGCCGTACCGGACGCCTGGATGATGCGGGCGCCCAGCAGCACCTCGAACGACGGCGCGACGGCGGCCAGCGCCGTGCCGAGCAGGAACAAGCCCATCGCGGTGGTGTACGCGCCGCGGGTGGACACGCGATGCAGGAACCATCCGGTGACCGGGATGACGGCGGCCATGGTCAGCATGAAGGCGGTCGAGAGCCATTGCGCGCTCTGCTCGTTGATGTGCAGCGCGGCCATGATCTGCGGGATCGCGTTGATCATGATCGTCTCGTTGAGGATGACCACGAACGTGGCGAGCACCAGCAGCCGGACCACGGCCGGGGTGCGACCCGATACGACGGTCGCGGGCTTGGCGGGTGAGTCGAGCAGTGGGCTGGTCACGGCACCTCAATTGGGGTTGTCGGTCATCACGTGGTCATGGCTGGTGTCCCAGCCCTGGGTCTCACAAGAAGTTGTGGTCATGCAAAGACTGACCGGCACCACCGACAAAACTCATCGCCCGCCCCCAGCATTCCGGCAAGTACTCCGAAATGTCACCCGGTTTTAACCGAGGACCCACCCTCTCCAGCCCACCCCCCGAAGCCCCCGATCCACCCCACGACCTGGCCGAACGCCTCCCCGCCCCCTGAGACCTGGACCACCACGGCCGACCAGACCCCGCGAACCTCATCGATCCCAATCGACCCTCTGGGCACCTACCTTGACGCCCACCTCGCCCTACCCAAACACCGAGGTGCACCCGCCCCGAGCGACCAACTCCCCCCTACCCGAGCGACCAGCTCGAACCAGCCCAAGCGACCAGCTCGAACCAGCCCAAGCGACAACCTCGCACGTGCCCCGAGCAACCAGTCCGCACCCGCCCAAGCGACCGGCTCGCACCCGCACCCGAACAACCTGGCAATCCTTCGCAACGCACGACGACCACCGATCAGCCAGGCGGGCAGGACAGCCGTCTCCTGAATACCGACACGTGCTCGATGCCGGCTCGAACCTCACTGGGCCGGCGACTCAGTGACCAACTCGACCAAATCACCAGCCGGCGGCCCCTGGTGTCGACGACGCGTGAAAACTGGCTCTGGCACTAATTTCGTGAGGTTGACCCTCGTCAGTCGGCGAGGAGGACGCGTTTGCGCAGGAGGTCGGGGTTGGCGCGGCCGTACATCTGTCGTTTGAGCATCTTGACGCGGTTGACGTGGC